>CP075370.1:1353750-2097500 GCA_019454225.1 Paracoccaceae bacterium
CGATCCTGGCCGCGCTCGACCGGCTGGAGGCCGGGGGCAGCACGGCAGGCGGCGCAGGTCTGGAACTGGCCTATGCCGTGGCCGGCCGGATGGCGGGCGAGGGGCGGATCGGCCGCGTCCTGCTGGCGACGGACGGCGATTTCAACGTGGGTCTGTCCGATCCCGACGGCCTGGAATCCTACATCGCGAAGAAGCGCGACACCGGCGTCTACCTGTCGGTGCTGGGCTTCGGGCGCGGCAACCTGCAGGACACCACGATGCAGGCCCTTGCGCAGGCCGGGAACGGCATGGCCGCCTACATCGACACCGCGCAGGAGGCGCGCAAGGTGCTGGTGGACCAGTTGACCGGTGCGTTGTTCCCGATTGCCAATGACGTGAAGGTGCAGGTCGAGTGGAACCCCGCGCAGGTCGCCGAGTATCGCCTGATCGGCTATGAGACGCGCATCCTGGCCCGCGAGGATTTCAACGACGACCGCGTCGACGCGGGCGAGATCGGGGCGGGCCACGCGGTGACCGCGATCTATGAGATCACCGCCCCCGACAGCCCGGCGCGCGCCACCGACCCCCTGCGCTACGGGACGGCCGCGGCGACGCAAGGTTCTGACGAACTTGGCTTTCTGCGGCTGCGGTGGAAGGATCCGGGGGCCGATGTGTCGCAGCTTGCGGAAACGCCGATCCTGCCGGACATGGCACCGGCGGGCGCCGAGGCCCGCTTTGCGGCGGCGATGGCGGGTTTCGGCCAGTTGCTGACCGGCGGCCGCTATCTGGGTGACTGGGGCTGGGACGAGGCGATCGCCCTGGCGCTCGAGGGGCGCGGCGACGACCCGTTCGGCTATCGGACCGAGGCGATCGGGCTGATGCGCCTGGCGCAGGCCCTGGCCGCCCGATAGACGCGGCGCGTCGGCCCGGGCGGGCGGCGCAGGGGCAGCGATCCGGGACCGGATCGCTGCCCCTTCCCGTCAGTCCGCCGGAACCGTGTCGATGTCGAACTGCAGGATCATCGGCGCAGGCCCGGCGTCCTCTTCTTCGTCCAGGCTGACGGCCGCGCGCGTCGTCTCGCCGAAGCCCGCCTCGCGCAGCGCCGCCGACAGGCCGGACCCGCCGCCCCGCGTCACTTCAACGGCGTCCTGCGCGAGGTAGGCCAGGTTCTCGACGGCGGATTGCGGTTTCGCCGGGGTCATCACCATCACGATCCGGTCGCGTCCGAAGGCATCGTCGGTGATCCGCAAGAGCCCCTTCTTCAGCGTGTCGCCCGGCTGCATCCGGCCCGCGAACATGTGGGTGATCGACCAGTCCGACCCGACGTAGAGCACGTTCAGGTCCATCGGACCGTCGGTGGTATTGCGGGCCTCGACATGCACCTCGTCATCGGGCACGAGGCGCGGCACGCCCTGCGTGTCCAGACCGCGCAGCGTGCGGTTCCCCGGATCGCGCGTCAGAAGATCCACCTCCACCCCCGCGTCGCCGGTCCCCACGGCCGCCCCGAGCTTCATCAGGTTGATCGCCTTGGCCATCCGCGTCAGCGTGTCGGCCAGGGTTTCGGCCAGCATTTCGGGGGTCTTGTCGCCGGTCGAGACCGAGGGCGTGCGCGACAGGTCGTCGGCGATGCCGGTCGCGGGCAGGATCCAGATCGCATCGGGCCGCGGGCTTTCGGGCAGCACGGCAAGGCGCAGGTCGGCCTCGGTGCCGCTTGGAACGAAGGCCAGCCGCGAGCCCGCGGCGCCGCGCAGGGCCTCGGCGGCGGCGGCCAGCGCGTCGGCCGGGGCGCTGCCCGGTTCGGGCAGGGCGACGGTCAGCGAGAAATCCAGATCCGACGACACCTTGCGCAGCACGATCCCCCGCGGCAGTTCATCCGGCGGGGCGGCGTCGGCGTCGGGCGCGGCGGTCGCCGCAAAGGTATCGGCCCGGGTCACCGTCACGAAGCCGAGCGCCGCCTCGGTGGAATCGGCCGCCGAGGCGAGCACCGCCAGCCGACTGCCCTCGACAAGGCCGTGCAGGGTGCCGGCCGGCAGGGTGAAATCGTCGCCGTCACGCAGGCCCGGCCATTGCGCGACCCGGGGCGCAGCCTCGCCGGAAAAGGCCACGCGGTCCAGGTCGCCCTCGAACAGGGGGGTCGACCGGGCGAGGTTCTTGACCGCGTACTTGCGCAGCACCTCCTGCGCGATCTGGCCGTAGGTGGCGCCGGGGTATTCCGCCAGCGTCTCGAAAAGCGTCCAGGTGAACACGCCCTGCGGCACGCGGCCGGGCTTGCCCTTGGGCAGGTTCTTTTCCGGCGTCACCTCGTTCGTCTGCGCCGCGAAGAAGGCGACGATGCTGCCGCCCGCGCCGGAGGCCGCCACGGGCGCCGGCGGACGGGCGCGCGGGTCGGGCAGGGCGCGCGTTGCCACGCCTGCCTCGGCCTCGGCCATCCGGTCGGCCGACAGGCCAAGCGCCTCGGGGGGAAGCTGGCGCATCGCGACCTCGTCGTCGCCCGACGGCGCGGCACGGGTGGCGGTGCCCGAATGGCAGCTGTCGAAGACCACCCAGACATCCGCCCCTTTCCCCGTCAGTGCATCGAGCATCGCGCCGATCTCGTCGTCGACAAGGGCGTTCTCGACCTCGCCCACGCTGTCGGACCATGGCCCGATGTCGACCGGCAGGAACAGCTCGTCCAGCCCGTCAAGCTCCGAGTCGGGATCGCGGGCGGGTGCCTGGCTGCCGTGGCCGGAGAAATGCAGATAGACGAAGTCGCCGGGCTGCACCCGGGCCGTCAGATCGGCAAAGGCAGCACGGATCGCGGCCAGCGTCGGGGCGGGCGCGCCGTCGATCCCGTCGGCCAGGACGGCGACATTCGCGGCATCGAAGCGGACCGGGGCGACGGTGGTCAGGTAGGTCTGCACCAGCCTGACGTCATTGGCCGGGCCCTTCAGCCAGAACCGCTGGTCAAGGTTCTCGTAGGTATTGGCGCCGATCAGGATGGCATGGTTGTCCCGCGCCAGTGCCGGGACCGCGGCCAGAGACAGCGCCGTGCCCAGAAGCAGGTGTCGCAGCATAGCATCCTCCGTCAGTTGGTCATCAGGGCATAGCCGGTCGCGGCGGTGCCGCGGTTCTCGACCTTCAGCGTGAAGGCCCCCGTGGCATCCGGGCGCCACCCGCAATAGGCGATGTGGGACCGGTCGGTATCGGCGCAGACCAGCCGCCCCTGCGCGTCGGTGACGGTCAGGTTCAGGTCGACGGTGCTGCGCGCCTCGACATAGACCTCGGCATATTCGCCGCCCTTGAAGTCGATGCGGGCATAGGTGTCGAACCTGCGGGGCGCGAGGGTGCCGATGTTGTACACCGGGCCCGAAACCACGCCCTTGGTGGTTTCCACGCGCAGATCGTCGATCAGGCCCGCAATCACCTCGTCGCCGTCGGCCAGCCGCCCGGCCGCTTCGGCCATGTCTTCCCAGGTCAACGGCGGTTCGGTGCCGGGCTCGCCATCCTCGGCGCGGCGGGCGGTATCCTCGGCGGGCGCGATCTGCTTGCGAAGGCGCGCGGCCGACAGGACCAGCAGGGGATCGCCCTGCGCAAGACCCACCTCGTAGAGCCGCGCCGACAGGGCGGCCGTCTGCACGCCCGACAGCGGTTCGGCCATGACGGGCCACACCGGCAGGAGCATCGCAAGGGCAAGGGCGGGCAGGCGCGGCATGGGCGGTCCTTTCGGGGCGAAGGCGTGCCGGATTACCATGCGCGACAGGGTGGTCGTCTGTAAACGCAGGATTATTTGATGACTGCCTTTGTCATGTGACCCCTGCGCGACCCGCCGGTAACGTCCGGCCCAAGACCCAAGGCCGAAAGGACGATCATGCAGACCGCGACCCGATCCCAGCCAATGCCCGCCTTCATGCGGCCGCTTTCCCGGGTGTTTGCCGCGCTCGCCGTGCTGACCGCGCTGGCCGCGCTGGCGCCCGCGCAAGGCAGGGCCTCGATGCTCGACACCGCGATGGAAGCGGTTCTGGTGGTGCGCAGCGCCGACGCGGCCGACCGGTTCCTCGGCTCCGCCTTCGTCTGGGGGACAGAGGGCGAGGTGGCCGTGACCAATGCGCATGTGGTGGGCGAGGCGGCCGAGGTGCGGCTGCAGGATCGCGCGGGGGCGACCATCGTGGCGCCGGTCATCGCGCGCGATCCGCTGCGGGATGTCGCGGTGATCGGGCTGCCGCCGGGCCGGACCGGGCTGGCGACCGGACCCGTGCCCGTGCTGGGCGAGGCGGTCTGGGCACTGGGCGCGCCGCTCGGGGCAGAGTTCACGGCAACGCGGGGCATGGTCTCGGCCTCGGCGCGCCAGGTGGAGCCGACGGTTCCCCTGCGCCTGCTGCAGCATGACGCGGCGGTGAACCCCGGGTCGTCCGGCGGGCCGCTGATCGATGCAGAGGGGCGCGTGGTTGGCATGAACAGCCGCATCGCCGACGGGTCGCGGCACTATGTGGGGATATCCTATGCCATTTCGGCGCCAGACCTTTCGCGGATCGTCGGGGGCCTGGTCGCGGAAACCCTGCCACCCGTGCCGCGCCTCGGGCTGATGCTGCGTCCGGTGTCGCGGCAGATCGCGGCGGCGCTTGGCCTGACGCCCGGCGGCGCCCTGGTGGACCGCGTGGAACCCGGCAGCCCGGCGGCGCGTGCGGGCCTGGTCGCGGGCGATGTGATCCGTGCCGCCGATGGGCGGGCCGTCGCCTCGCCCGGCGATCTGGCCTTTGCCGTCGAGGCGGCGGTGGTGCGCGGGTCGGTATCGCTTTCGGTCATCCGGGCGGGCGGTCCCGTCGAGATGCTGCTGCCGCTGGTCCCGCCCCAGGCGATGCTGGCAACCCGCGAACCGGGGGTCGGCGTGGCGCGCGTGTCGGCCTATTCGCTGGCCGATCTGGGCGTGACGGTTGCCGACCGCGACGGCCCCGTTGTCGGCCATCTGACCGAAGCCTCGCCTGCCGCCCTGGCCGGAATGGCGCGGGGCGACCGGATCATGGCGGTGAACGGCAAGCCGGTCGGCGTGGCCGCCCTGGCCGAGCTGCGGCTGACCGCGCCGGCGCTGATCCTGGTGGAGCGGCGGGGCGGCGCCACGCTGCACATCCTGCTCGATCCCTGGGATGCCGGAGCGGGTTTCCGCCCGCAGGGTGGCGCGAATGTGCTTGACCCCTCGGTCGCGGTGTTCTGACATGGAGGCTGCTATGGACATGACCGACCCTTCCCCCACAGCCCGCATCCTGATTGTCGAGGACGATGCCGCCACCGCCGATGCCGTGGCCGAGATCGCCCGCGGCATCGGCTGTGCGCCGGTTGTCGTGGCCACTCTGGATGCCGGGCTGGAGCAGGCGTCCGGGGACTACGCGGTGATCGTGCTGGACCGGATGCTGCCCGGGGGCGACGGGGTGGGGGCGCTTGCCGCCCTGCGCGCCGCCGGGTCGCGGGCGCTGATCCTGGTGCTGTCGGCGCTCGGGCGTGCGTCCGAGCGGGTCGAGGGGCTGGAGAAGGGCGCGGACGACTATCTTGCAAAGCCCTTCGAGCCGGAAGAACTGCGCGCCCGCCTGCGCGCGCTGCTGCGCCGGGCGATGACGCAGTCGGCGGCGAACGATGTGATGGCGTTCGGCGACGTGGAGATCCGGCTGCGTGCCCGCACCGTGCATGTAGGCCGGGTGCATGTGCCGGTATCGCCCAAGGAATTCGAACTGATCACCTTCTTCGCCCGCAACGCGGGGCAGCCGGTGACGCGGACACAACTTCTGGAGCAGGTGTGGAACCTGCGCTTCGATCCCGGAACCAACGTCGTCGACGTGCATGTGGGCCGTCTGCGCCGCAAACTGGAGGAGGCGGCCGGACGGCCGGTCATCCACACGGCGCGGGGCACAGGATATGTCTTTGCTCCGATGATGCCGGGCGGCGGGACGGCGGGGTGAGCCGCCCGCGCCCCCGCGTCACGCTGCGGCTGGCTGGTGTGGTGGCCGTGGCCATCACCGTGCTGTCGCTTGCGGGGATGGTGCTGCAGTACCGGCTGGTCGAGGCGCGCCTGATGGAGCAGGCACGGTCCTTGCTTTCGGCCGATCTGGACGGACTGGCGGCGCTCTACGACCAGCGGCGGATCATCGCGCTGCGGCAGGCCATCGACTATCGCGCTGCCGCCGCTCTGGCGGACGAGATGCTGTGGCTGGGCGATCGTGCAGGCGGGCGGCTGGCGGGAACGCGCGCGGAATGGCCTGCCGCGATGACGCCTGCGGGTGAGGGATTTTCTGCCGAGGCGGCGCAGGTGTTTGCCGATGGCGGCACCCGGTGGCTGGGGGTCGCGCGGACCCTGCCGGGCGGCTTTCCCCTGATCGTGGCGCGGTCGCTGGCCGGGGTGGACGCCACGCTGGCAGCGCTGCGCCGGGCCATGGCCGCGATCACCCTCGGCATGCTGGCCATGGGGGCGGGCGTCGGATGGCTTGCCGCGCGTGGCCCGATGCGCCGCATCGCGCGGCTGAACGGCCTGGCGGACAGGGTGGCGGGCGGTGATCTTGCGGCGCGCTTGCCGGGGGTGCGGCCGGATGATGAATTCGGCCTGCTGGAAACCCATGTCCACGCCATGCTGGATCGTATCGAGGCGCTGAACCGGGCGACGCACCGGCTGTCGGACACGATCGCGCATGAACTGCGCACGCCGCTGAACCGCATGGCGCAGAAGCTGGGTGCGATCGCAGGACAGGATGACGTGGTCGACGACCTGCGCGCCGAGATGCGGGCGGCCGTGCGGGTGTTCGACGCGCTGCTCGACATCAGCCGGGCCGAGGCGGACACCGGCGGCGGCGGCCTTCTGCCGCTGGACCTGTCGGCGCTTGTGGCCGAGATGGCCGAGCTATACGGGCCGGTGGCCGAGGATGCGGGCATGACGGTCACGGCGGCGGCCCCGCCCGGGCTGACCGTGCTGGGCGACAGCACGCTGATCGGGCAGATGATCGCGAATCTGCTCGACAATGCGGTGAAGTACTGCCGCCCCGGCGACCGCATCGACTTGGCCCTTGTGCCAGAACGTGAGACCATCCGTCTGACCCTTGCCGATACCGGCCCCGGCCTGCCGGCCGACCTGCGCGAGACCGCCTTCGACCGGTTCACCCGCGGCGGGGCGCCGGTGCCCGGCCATGGCCTTGGCCTGGCGCTCGTGCGGGCGATCGCGGCGCGGCACGGCGCGCGCATCGTGTTGCCCCCGACCACGCAGGGCTTTGCCATCCATATCCTGTGGCCTAGACTGCCAGCCGACTGATACGGGATGGGGACCCTGTTGCGCGCGTTCATCTTTGCCCTTCTGGCGCTGTCGGGCTGCGCTGCCTGGAACAGTCCGGTCAATGCACCCCTCAGCACCGCCGCCAATCCGCCCATGCTTGCGGAAGAGACGGTCGCAGCGGATGAGGTCTGGATCGGCCTTGCGTTCTCGGGCGGGGGGATGCGGGCCTCGGCCTTCGCCTATGGCATGACCGAGGCGCTGCGCGCCGCCGACCCGGGCAGCCCCAACGGCCTGCTGGACCATGTCCGCCTCGTCTCGGGGGTGTCTGGCGGTTCGGTGACGGCGGCACAGCTTGGCCTGAACGGGCCCGAAGGATTGCGCGGATATCGCGAGCGGTATCTGGTGACGGATGCCGAGAAGTACATGGCGAACTCGCCGCTGAACCCGCTGACCATCGTGCGCGGGCTGTCGGGCGGCGCGAACGGGCGGGCCACCTTTGCCCGCTATCTGGACGAGACCCTGTTCCACCGCGCGACCTTTGGCGATCTGGCCGGACGGTCCCGGATCAAGACATGGATCAACGCCACCGACATGGCGAATTCCACACCCTTCCTGTTCTCGCCCGAGACCTTCGACGCGCTGTGCTCCGACCTCGCGTCCTTCCCGATCTCGGAGGCGGTGGCGGCCAGTGCGGCCTTCCCGCTAGTGTTCAGCCCGGTCGTGCTGGAGGCCCATCAGGGGCGCTGCGACTATCGCGAACCCGACTGGCTGACCGCAGCGCGCTTCAACCCCGAGGCCTCAAGCGCGATGCGTGCCCATGCCCGTGCGCTCGAAAGCTATGGCGATTCCGAGCGTGTCAGGTTCGTCAAGCTGCTGGACGGCGGGGTGACGGACAACTTTGGCACCACGGGACTGGCCGTTGAACGGGCCCGCGCCCAGGCGGCCTTTGCCCCGATGACCCCGGCACAGGCGGTGCGGCTGAAGCGATTGCTGTTTCTTGTCGCCGATGCGGGGGTCGAACGTGACCCCGCCTGGGCATTGCGGATCAGGGGGCCGGGTGGGCCCGCGCTTGCGATGTCGATTGCCAATGCCTCGCTCTCGGCCGCCACCCGATCGGGGTATGACGCGATGCGCGGCGAGATGCGGAAATGGCATGAGGACCTGATCGAATGGCGGTGCGCGTTGCCCCCGTCCGAGGTTCGGCGCCTGCGCGGAACGCTGGCCGGTTGGGATTGCCGGGACGTCAAGCTGTTCGTCGGGCAGGCGAACGGCGACTCGTTGCCTGCACCGATGCGGACGCGGCTGAACAAGGTGCCGACGCGGCTGCGGCTGAAGATGGATGAGGTCGATCTTGCGATCGAGGCCGGGCGGCTTGCCACGCTTGCCACGCCCGAGTTCAACGGCTTTGTCGCCGCGCTTGACGGCAATGACATCGACGCGCGCATCGCGGCGGGCATCGCCCGCGGCGGGCGGCGCATCGCGCCGACGGGCAACTGAGGGCGGCGTGACAAATCCCGTCATGGCGATGCAGAGGCTTGTCGCCGCGCCCGGTCCGGGTATCTTTGCGTCATGTGGTTGAACCGCCTTGCACTTCTGGCATTCTGCACAGCGACCCCGGCGATGGCCGAGGTGCGGGCGGTGTTGGTGGGCGTGGGTGACTACCTGCACCTTGATGCCGATCTGCGCGGACCCCCGCATGATGTCGCCCTGATGGCGCGGGTTCTGACTGGCCGGGGCGTTCCCGGCGGGTCGATCGAGGCGCTGATCTCCGCGCCCGACCTGCCCGACCTGCCTACGGGAGTGGTTTCGGGCCTGCCCACCCGCGCCGGCGTTCTTGCGGCGATGGATCGGCTGGCGGGCGCGTCGCGCCCGGGCGATACGGTGCTGTTCTATTTCTCGGGCCATGGCAGCCAGGCGCCCGACCGCGACGGCGACGAGGTGACGGGGATGGACCAGATCCTGCTGCCCGCTGATGCAAGGGGCTGGCGCGGGGCGACCGGCGATGTCGAGAACGCCATCGTCGACGACGAACTGCAAGTCTGGGCGCGCGGCCTGCTGGAACGGGGCGTCCGGGTGGTCGGCGTGATCGACGCCTGCCATTCGGGCACGGGGTTCCGCGCCGTCGGCGGACATGGTGTGGCGCGGGTGATCGACGCCGAAACGCTGGGCGTGCCCGAGGCCGTGCCACCCGCCGTGGCGCCGCCGCCGCCGCCGCCGCTGCCGGGTGATTTCGCCTTTCTCTACGCCGCGCAATCCGATCAGCGGTCCTTCGAGTATCCGCTTGATGCCGCCGATCCGGCCGGACAGTGGCAGGGTGGCTTCACGCTTGCCCTGGCCCGCGCGCTGACGCAGCACCCTGACTTGACCTGGCGGCAGGCGCTGCGCCTTGTGCGCGACGATCTGGCTGCCGCCGCGCAGCGCCAGGACCCCGATGGCGAAGGCCCCCTGATGGACGCGCCGGTTTTCGGCCAGGGTGCAGGCGCGACGCGGATGGCCGTTGCGGGAGGTGGCCTTGCCGCCGGGCTGATCGACGGGCTGGACGAAGGCGCGCGCGTCGCGCTTTACGACCGGCCGCAGGGTGGCACGCCGCTTGCCGAGGCGCGGGTGACTGCGGCCAGGGCGACCACCGCGATGCTTGATCCTGCGCCGCCGGATGGCGCGCTCTGGGCCGAGGTCGTGGCCCCCGCGCCGCCGCCGCCCCTGCGCATGGCCACGCCGGTCCGCGCCGCGCCGGACGACGGGTTCGACTATGGTCCATGGGTGGCGGCGCTTTCGTTGGCGACGGCTGAAGGACTGGCCGAGCGCGGGGACCCGGCCGATCTGGTGCCGATCCTGACCGGCGGTTCGGTGGCGCTCGCCGGTGGCGATGGCGTGCTTGATCCCGCCGGACCGGGCTCAACCCCCCGCATCGTCCTGCGCGAGGGCGAGACCGAGGCCGAGGCAACCCTGCGCACCATCGAGACGGCCGCCCATGCGCTGCGCCTGCGCGCGGTGCTGACCCGGCTTGCGGGCCGGGGGCCGGGCGCGCTTGGCCGGATCGGCATGACCATGGAACGGCGACCGGGGCGGCTGGCGGGCGGCGAGTGCCAGCGGGCCGGCGATGCCGTGCCAGTTGCGTCGGGCGTCGGGGCTTCGCCCTGCGACGAACTTTGGCTGACGCTGACCAACAGCACCGGCAAGGCGCAGGATGTGACCGTGTTCTGGCAGGGCCATGACTTCACCGTGACGCCGGTCTGGCCCGCGCGCAGCCTGTCGGGGCGGTTGCCGCATGGCGGAACTGCCCGTGTCGGATTGCGCATCACCCCCGATACGCCCGCACCGGGCGTCGAGGAACTGCTGGTCGTCGCCGTTGCCGCCGATCTGCGCGGCGACAGCGCCCCGCTGGCGGCCCTTGCCACGCCCGACCGGCTGCGCGCGACCGGATCGGATGCCACGCTCGCCGCCGTGGATGCGCTGATGGACCCGGACTCGGCGGGAACGCGGGCCTTCACCGCCGCGCGGCCCCCCCTGATGATCCTGCGCGAACCCCTGCGGATCGCGCCTCCCGCACCGTGACGATGCCCAAGGAAGAAAGGCAAACCATGACCCTGCGACCGATCCTGACCCTGCTTGCCTGCACGGCGCTGGCCGTGCCGCTGGCCGCGCAGACCACGTTACCCGATGACGCCACCGCCGATCCTGTGCAGTTGTCGCCCTTTGCCTTTGCCGAAGCCGGCCAGAAGGCCGCCCGTGCCGCCGCCGCCGAGGCCGAGGCCAGCGGCGCGCGCGTGGTCGGCGGCGAGATCGCGGCCCCCGGCGCATGGCCCTGGCAGGTCGCGCTTCTGATCGCCGCTCAGGAGGTCGGGCCAGGCGCCCAGTTCTGCGGCGGGACGATGCTTCTGGATGAATGGGTTCTGACAGCGGCGCATTGCGTGCACATGCAGGCGCCCGATGGCCGCTGGGGCAACCTGCGGCCCGATGCCATCCGCATCCTTGTGGGGGCCAACGATCTGGTGCCCGGGCAGGGCGATGCGGTGCCGGTCCGGTCGGTCCATGTCCATCCCGACTATGTGGGCACCGAGTATGACAACGATATCGCGCTGATCCGCCTCGCCCGCGCGCCGCAGACAGCCTATGCCACGATCAAGGTGCCCGACGCGCAGTTCGGCGACTATCTGGACCAGCCGGGCGTCGTGACCACGGTGACCGGCTGGGGCCTGATCGAGGGCGGCACGCAACCGACCGCGCTGCGCCAGGCCGAGATCCAGATGATGGATCGCGACCTGTGCAATGCCGCGTTGATCGAGGCGCGCGCGAACGAGGCGGCCAAGGGCTTCTCGCACGCTGTCAACGTCTTTGGCGTGAAGGAAGATGACGCCTACGCGCTGTGGGATCAGCTCGTTTCCAGTGCGCCTGCGCCGATGTCGGGGAACATGCTGTGTTCGGGCACGTTCGAGGGCGGCAAGACGGCCTGCTCGGGTGACAGCGGCGGTCCGCTTGTCGTCGCTCTGGATGACGGCACCTATGTGCAGGCAGGCGTTGTCAGCTGGGGCCTGTCGGGCAGCGGTGGCAAGGGCTGCAACGAACGGGCCCCGTTCTCGGCCTATACGCGGGTGTCCAACTATCTGCCTTGGCTGGAAGGCGTCATTTCGGCCAATCCCTGACGGCGGGTCGTCGGACAGCGACGGCTGCACGGGCGGGGGCCGGATGATCCGGCCCCCGCTGCCGTTCTGGGCCGGCGCGGATGCGCGGGGTTGTGCCCTTGCGCCGCCGCCCGTTCCGCACCAGCCTGCGCGGCGACCAACAGGGGCCGCCAGCCATGACACCGCCGATCCCATCCGACCGCAGCCCGCCGCCGCAAGGTCTGCTGCTGCTGCTGGCGACCGCGAACTTCGTGATCGGGATGGGCGCCTTTGTCGTCGTCGGTCTGCTGCCCCCGATCGCGCAGGACTATGCCCTGGCACCTTCGGTGGCGGGCTGGGTGATGACGCTCTATGCGCTTGTCTATGCGGCGGCCTCACCCCTGATGGTGGCGCTGACCGGCCAGACAGACCGGCGCGACCTGCTGGTCGCGGGGCTGATGCTGTTCGGGGTCGGGGCGGCGGTTGCGGCGCTTGCCCCGTCGTTCCCGGTGCTGCTGGCGGCGCGGGCGGTGATGGCACTGGGGGCCGGGGTAGTGACGCCGGTCGCCGCCTCCATCGCGGCGGGCCTGTCGGCGCCCGAGATGCGGGGGCGGGTGCTGGCCACGGTGTTCGGCGGCCTGACGCTGGCACAGGTGATCGGCGTGCCTGCCGGGGCGTGGCTTGGCTTCGCGGTTGGCTGGCCGGCGGCCTTTGTTGCGGTGGCGGTGCTGGCCGCGGGCGCCGCAGTTGCCCTGGCCCGTGCCGTGCCGCGCGGCATCACCGTTCCCGGCGCAAGCCTTGGCGCCCTGGCGCGGGTGCTGGCGTCCGGCTGGCGCATGGTGGCGGTCGGGTTCGGGGTATTGTTCCTGGGCGGGATCTACTGCGTCTACAGCTTCTTCGGCGCCATGATGATCACCCGGCTGGACCTGTCGGGTGCCGGAATCTCGATGCTTCTGATGGTGTTCGGGCTGGGTGCCGTTGCCGGGAACGCGCTTGGCGGGCGCATGGCCGACCGGATCGGTACGGGGCGGACACTGGCGATCCTTTGCCTCGCACAGGGGGTCACGCTGCCGCTGGTTTCGGGGCTGACACTGCCCTATGCCGCGACGGCCCTGCTCGTCGCTCTGTGGAGCGTGTGCGGCTGGTCGTTCATGGCGGCGCAGCAGGCGCGGCTTGCCGCGCTCGACCCTCGGAACACGTCCGTCATGTTTGCCCTTAACGCATCGGCGGTCTATCTGGCGGCCTCGGTCGGCACGCTGGCGGGGGGATGGGTGCTCGATGCAACGGGCGGCTATGCCGCGCTCGGGCTGGCGGGAACCGTGTTCATGGCACTTGCCCTCGCGTCGCTTGCCGCCGTGCCGCGCCTGCGCGGCGCGTGACGGGCGGCCCCGGGTTCGCCGGGGCCGCCCGGCTGCCGATCAGTTCGTCAGCAGGTAATAGCTGTTGCGCTTGCGGCCGGTGTTCTGGACCGTGATGTAGAAGTAGCCGTTCCACGCGGGCACGAAGTCGCAGTAGACCTTGTCGGACCAGCTGACGTCATAGCAGATCGTGTTGCCGTTCTCGTCGGTGATCAGCACGTCGAGGTTCGAGTCGCCGTCGCCCACCACGGCCACCTCGGCATAGGACTTGCCGTAGAACGGAACCTTCCAGACGTCCGACCGGCCGGCGGGCAGGCGGCTCAGCGTGCGCGAGGCGCCGCCGATCCGGCCGCGCGAACCCTCGGCCTCGGCATCCTCGATCAGGCCCAGGATCACCTCGTCTTCACCCGCCAGCGACCTGGCTGCCGCAAGCATCGCGGCCGCGTCGACCGGGGCGTCGGCCACATCCGGTTCTTCGGCGACTTCGTCGCCCTTGGTTTCCAGTTCGCGCTCGACATCCGTCAGCGTCACCCCGGCGGCAAGCCGCGCCGCCGTCAGCACCATGAGCGCGTCCTTGGTTTCCATGCCCACGGCGTAAAGATCCTGCGCAAGCGCCATCTGTCCCGCGCCGCCCTTGGTGCCCGTGCCGGCCGGGTCGACGTTGGTTCCCGACTGGTCCTGCGCGGCCAGAGGTGCCGCCAGGGCGACAAGCGCCGTGGTGGCAAGTGCCATGGAAAAGGTTTTCAGCATTGTATCATGTCCTTCCCTTGAACCCGCCCTGCGGGCGTATGACGCGAACATGCCATCCCCGGTGCCGCATGGGAAGCCGCCTTGCCGTGACAAATTCCGTCACGTGGAAGGACACCAGGCCCGTCGCGGCCGCGGTTCGGCCTACAGGTACCAGTCGTATTCCCGCGGCAGGACGTCGGACATGAACGCCTCGAATTCCGCGCGCTTGATCGCCGCATAGGCGGCGGGATAGCGCGGGCCCAGCCAATCGGCCAGAAATGCGGAGCGCTCGATCCGGTCGAGCGCCGTCCACAGGCGCAGCGGCATGTCGGGGTCGGCGGTGTCGCCCGCATTCCCCCCCGAGGGCGGCGTCGGCGTCAGCCCGCGCGCCAGCCCGTCATGCACCCCGGCCAGCACTGCGGCCATCACCAGATAGGGGTTCGCCTCGGCGCCCGCGATGCGGTGCTCGATCCGCCGCGCGCTGCCCTCGCCTGCCGGGACGCGGAAGGCGACCGACCGGTTGTTGGTGCCCCAGGTGGTGTTCACCGGCACGAACTGATTCACCGCAAACCGGCGGTAGGCGTTCAGGTTCGGGGCGAAGATCGCCATCGCATCGGCGGTGCTGGCCTGCAGACCGGCAATGGCGTGCCCCAGCCGAAGGTCGCCATCCGCCCGCGCGGGATCGAAGATGTTGCCGGCCGCGTCGGTCACTGACAGGTGGATGTGCAGCCCCGATCCCGACTGGTCGGCAAAGGGCTTCGACATGAAGGTGGCGTCCAGCCCATGCGCCCGGGCCACGCCCTTGACGATGCGGCGCAGCAGCAGGGCGTGGTCGGCCGCCGCAACAGGGTCCGGCAGGTGGCCCAGGTTCACCTCGAACTGCGCCCCGCCATACTCGGCGGTCGCCGCCCCGGCGGGCACGCCCTGCGCCAGGCAGGCTGCGTCGATGTCGGCCAGCACCGCCGACCATTCGGCCAGCTTGTCGAAGGCCAGCACGCGCGGCGATGACGGATCGCGCCCCGGGCGGGCGGGGCGGGCGGGGGCAATGCGTCCGGACGGATCGCGTGTCGGGTCGACCAGATAGAACTCCAGCTCGCAGGCCGCCACAGGCATCAGGCCAAGCGCACCGAATCGTTCAACCGCGCGCGACAGGATTGACCGGGGGTCGAACCACCATCCGGTCTCGTCCGGCGGCGGCGCGGGGGCGATCAGCACCTGTGCCACGCCGGGCTCCCATGTCACGGGGGCCAGCGTGCCAGGGATCGGCCACGATGTCGCATCGGGATCGCCATCGGAAAATCCGATCCCCTCGACGTCCCAGCAGGCACCCTGCGCGTCCAGCGTGGTGATCCCGGCGCAGAACGCCACACCCGACGACCACACCTTTGCCGCATCCCGCACCGGATAGCGTTTGCCGATGGCGGTGCCGCACAGGTCGAACATCACCGCATCCAGGAACCGCGTCCCGGGATGGGCGTCGAGATAGTCGGCCAGTTCGCGGGGCATGGCGGGCATTGTCCGGTCCGATCCTGTTTGGCGCCCCACACTGGCCCGGCCCCGAGGTGGTGGTCAACCTTCCGGCTTTTCCCTGCCGGACCTTTGGCCTAGGGTCCGCCGGAAAACGGGGGAATGGATGGTCACGCGCGTGCTGGTGCCTTCGGGGGTGCTTGGTCTGGGGTTCGACCGCGCGGCCCTGGCGCGCGGGGTGGCAGAGCGCCCCGACATCATTGCCATTGATGGCGGATCGACCGACTCGGGGCCATTCAGCCTGGGGGCGGGACAGTCCAAGTATTCCCGCGCGGCCACGAAATCGGAATGGCGCGATCTGATGGCGGCCCGGGCGCAGGCGGGCGTGCCGCTGGTGATCGGATCGGCGGGCACCTGCGGCGCCGACGCGACCGTCGACTGGATGTTCGACATCACCGCCGAGATCGCGGCCGAGACGGGCGAGCGGCTGCGCGTCGCCCGCCTCTATTCGGGTCAGCCCGCGGCGCGGGTGGCCGATGCGCTGCAACAGGGTCGTCTGCGCCCCCTGACGCCCGCGCCCGAGGTCACGCCCGAGGGTGTCGCCGCCATGACGAACATCGTGGCCCTGGCCGGGATCGAGCAGGTGCAAGCCGCCCTTGGCACCGGGGCCGACATCGTGATCTGCGGTCGCACCACGGACACGGCAATCATCGCGGCCCTGCCCATCGCCCGGGGCGAACACGCGGGCGCGGCCTGGCACGGCGCCAAGATCGCCGAATGCGGGGCGCTGTGTTCGACCCATCCGACGACCGGGGTCATCATGGTCGCCTTCGACCGGGACGGCTTCACGGTCGAGCCGATGGCCGAAGCGGCGGCCTGCACGCCCCATTCGGTCTCGGCGCACATGCTGTACGAGAACGCCGATCCCTTCATCCTGCACGAACCTGGCGGGCATCTCGACGTCACCGGCGCGCGCTATCACGCGCTTGACGGGCGGCGCGTGCGGGTCGAGGGATCGGCCTGGGTGACGGCGCCCTACAGCGTCAAGCTGGAGGGCGCGCGCGTCGCGGGCTATCAGACGACGATTCTGGCCGTCCTGCGCGAGCCGCGATATGTGGCAGGCGCGCGTGACTGGGTGACACGGCTGACGGCCTTCCTGCACGACTCGATCGCGCGCAAACTGGGGCTTGGTCCCGATGCCTATCGCATCGAGTTTCGCCTGATCGGCATGGATGCCGCCCTCGGGCCGCTGGAGCGGCGCGCGGGCGATCCGGCCGAGGTGGGTGTGCTTGGCATCGTGACCGCGCAGTCCCAGGCCATCGCGGCCGAGATCGGGCGCCTGATGAACCCTTTCGTGCTGCACTATCCCCTGACCGAGGATGAGGAACTGCCGACCTTCGCCTTTCCCTATTCGCCCGCCACCACCGACCGCGGCGCGCTGTACGAATTCGCGCTGAACCACGTGATGATGCTGGATGACCCGATGTCGGCGTTCCGCCTGACCGTGACGGAGGTGGGCAATGCCACAGGTCGCTGACGTGGCCTTCAAGGTCCGGTCCAAGAACGCCGGACCGTTCTGGGTAACCATTGACGTGTTCTGCGGCACGCCCGAGGCCTTCGCGCGCCTCGTCGGCGCGCTGCCGACGGCCCGGGTTGCGGCGCTCTATGGCCAGCCGATGCAACTGGTGAGACGGTTCGACATTCCGGACCTTTCGGTCATCAAGTTCTCGTTCCCGCGCCCGGTGGTGCAGGGATCAGCCGATGACCGTGACATGCACGGTGCCCAATGGGCGCATCTGCTGGCCGAGGCCGCCATCGACTGACGGGGAGGGCCCGGTCAGATCAGCCCTTCGGCACGGAACAGCGCGGCAAGTTCGGTTTCAGGCCGGGCGCCGAAATGGCTGATCACCTCGGCGGCCGCGATGCAGCCCATGCGACCGCAGGTCGCCAGATCGGCGCCGGTCGCCACGCCGTACAGGAACCCCGCCGCGAACTGGTCGCCCGCGCCCGTGGCATCCACCGGAGTGACATAGCGCACCGGCACGACCGCCTGCTCGTCGCCCCGCACCACGATCACGTCATGCCCGGACCGCGTGCAGACCAGAAGCCCGGTTTCGGCCGCCGCCGCCTCAAGTGCCGCCGAAAGATCGGTCTGGTACAGCGATTCCCATTCGTGCTGGTTGCCGATTACGAAATCCAGATCCCGCACGAGGCGCCGGAAGTCCGCGCGGTGCCGGTCCACGCAGAACGGGTCGGACAGGGCGATGCCCGCCCGTCCGCCATTCTCGCGGCACAGCCGCGCCGCGCGCTCGAAGGCCTGTTTGCCCTTGGGCTTGTCATACAGGTATCCTTCCAGGAACAGCAGGCCGGCGCGCCCCGCGACCTCGTCCTTCACGTCCTCGGGTCCGAGTTCCGACGAGATGCCCAGATAGGTGTTCATCGACCGCTCGCCATCCGGAGAGACGAAGATCATCGACCGCGACGTCGGCAGTTCGCCGCCTGCCACCGGGGCGTTCGGAAAGTCGGTGCCGCTGGCCGCCATGTCGCGGGCATAGAACCGGCCGAGCGCATCGTCATGCACCCGCCCGATGAAGGCGGTGGACAGACCGAGGTTGCCGATGCCCGCCAGCGTGTTGGCCACCGATCCGCCGGGTGCCTGCCGCCTGTCCTTCATGGCGGCATAAAGCAGTTCGCCCCGCTCGCGCTCGACCAGCTGCATGATGCCCTTCTCGATCCCCATCAGGTCGAGGAAACTGTCGTCGGCGGTGGAAAGCACATCGACGATGGCATTGCCGATGCCGACGACGTCATAGCGTTTCATGCAGTCTTCTCCTCATAGGCGCAAAGGTCGGCGATCAGGCAGTCGCCACAGCGGGGCTTGCGCGCGGTGCAGATATAGCGGCCATGCAGGATCAGCCAGTGATGCGAATGGCGCAGATAGGGGGCAGGCACGTTGTCCTCGATCGCGCGTTCGACGGCGATCTCGTCGCGTCCGGGGGCGATGCCGGTTCGGTTGCCCACCCGGAACACATGCGTGTCCACCGCCTGCGCGGGCAGGCCGAACCACATCTGCAGCACGACATTCGCGGTCTTGCGCCCGACGCCCGGCAGGCTGGTCAGGGCGGCGCGCGACGATGGCACCTCGCCGCCGAACCGCTCGATCAGCAGCTGGCTCAGCCGCATGACGTTCTTCGCCTTGTTGCGGTAAAGCCCGATGGTGCGGATGTGTTCGATCAACCGCTCCTCGCCAAGCGCCAGCATCTTTTCGGGCGTATCGGCCACCGCGAACAGCGCGCGCGTCGCCCTGTTCACCCCGACGTCCGTGGCCTGCGCCGACAGCGCAACGGCAACCAGAAGCGTGTAGGCGTTCAGATGTTCCAGTTCGCCCTTCGGCTCGGGCTCCCGCGCCGCAAAGCGGGCGAAGATCTGGGACATGCTGGCATAGGGCAACTGCGCGGGCATGTGCCCGGTATGGCGCAGCCGCTGCGGCGCGGCAAGGGCGCGAAGGCGCAGAAAGCGGGTCGCATCGCGGGGGCCTTGGCCGCTATGCAGGGGGAAACGGAGACACGACCATGACCGACCTTTCCCCCGCCTACCACTACCAGGTGATCGGCCGTGCCCTGCGCGAGATCGACGCGGGCGGCCCGACCCTGACGCTCGACGACCTGGCCGCGCGCATGGCCATGTCGCCCGCGCATTTCCAGCGGATATTCTCGCAATGGGTGGGAGTCAGCCCCAAGCGGTATCAGCAATACCTGACGCTCGACCATGCCCGCCGCCTGCTCGCCGACCGGTTCACCGTGCTGGAAACCTCGCTGGCGACCGGGCTGTCGGGGGGCGGGCGCCTGCACGACCTGTTCCTGCGGTGGGAGGCGATGACACCCGGCGACTACGCACGCGGGGGCGAGGGGCTGCGGGTGTTCTGGGGCTGGTTCGAGAGCCCTTTCGGACCGGCGCTTGTCACCGGCACCGACCGGGGCATCTGCGGCATGGCCTTTGCCGCCGAAACGGGCGAGGCGGCGGCCTTTTCCGACCTGACCGGCCGCTGGCCGAGGGCGGATTTCGTGGAAGACCCGATGATGCTGCGGCCCTGGGTGCTGTCGGCCTTTGGCGCGGCGCCGGGGCAGAACGCGGACACGCCCCTGTACCTGATCGGCGCGCCATTCCAGATCAAGGTGTGGGAAGCGCTGCTGCGCATCCCCTCGGGGCATGTCACCACCTATGGCGAGATTGCGGGCGCCATCGGCCATGCAAAGGCGGTGCGCGCCGTGGGCACCGCCGTCGGGCGCAATCCGGTCTCGTGGCTGATCCCCTGCCACCGCGCGCTGCGCAAGTCCGGCGCGCTTGGCGGCTATCACTGGGGCCTGCCGGTCAAGCGCGCCATGCTCGCGTGGGAAGCGGCGCGGGCCGACGCGGGTGCCGTGCCGCAACCGTGATGCGCAGGAACGTGCCGATGCTGCGCCGGGTATTTTGACCCGGCGAGGTGCCTGCTATACTGCGCGCGCGCCCGCGCGGTCCGTGCGGGCGCCAAGGACACATGAGGCACGAGACATGATGCTGAAATCCCCGATCCTCCTCGCCATGGCGGGGACCCTGGCCCTTGCGGGCTGCATCGACCCGGCGGTGACCGGCACGACCGACAATTCCCGGGCGCAGACCGGTGCGATCACCGGCGCGCTGATCGGCGGCGCCATCGGCGCAACCCGCGATGGCGACAACAAGCTGCTCAAGACCGCGGTCGGCGCGGGTCTGGGCGCCATCGTCGGCGGTGCCATCGGCGCGACGCTCGATCGCCAGGCCGCCGAACTGCGGGGCGAACTCGGCAACAACGTGCAGGTGATCAATACCGGGTCGGAGTTGCGCGTGGTCATGCCGCAGGACATCCTGTTCGCGACCGACAGCGCCGCCCTTCGCCCCGACCTGCGCAACGATCTGGGAACGGTGGCGCGCAGCCTGAACCGCTATCCCGACAGCGTCGTGCAGGTGATCGGCCATACCGACAATACCGGCACGGCCGCCTACAACTATGACCTGTCGCAGCGCCGCGCGGGCGCGGTGGCGGCGGAACTGCGCAGCAACGGTGTTCCAGGTGCCCGCATCCAGGCGTTCGGGCGCGGCTTCGACCAGCCGGTTGCGTCGAATGCCACGGTCGAGGGGCGCGCGCAGAACCGCCGGGTCGAGATCATCATCCGCCCGACCGCCTGAGCCCTGCCGACCTTTTGGGCATTGAGCCATCCCGGAACTGGTCATATCAATTGACCGGAACCGGGGTGTGCCATGCCGTTCCAGAAGATCCTGTCCGAGAAACTCTCGCAATCGATCGCGCGCCAGATCGAACAGCTGATCCTGCGCGGCATCCTTCGCCCGGGTGAGCGGCTGCCCCCTGAACGCGACCTTTCCGACCGGCTGGGGGTGTCACGCCCCAGCCTGCGCGATGCGGTGGCCGACCTCGAGGCGCGTGGCCTGCTGGAAATCCGGCCGGGTGCCGGTGTCTACGTGGCCGAGGTTCTGGGCTCTGCCTTTTCACCCGCGCTTGTCCGTCTGTTCGCCGAACATGACGAGGCGGTGTTCGACTACATCGCATTCCGCCGCGACATGGAGGGGCTGGCGGCCGAGCGTGCCGCGCGGCTTGCCTCCGAGACCGACCTCAAGGTGGTCGACACGATCTTCCGCAAGATGGAAGCCGCGCATGCCAAGCGTGACCCGACCGACGAGGCCGCGCTTGACGCCGATTTCCACATGTCGATCATCGAGGCCAGCCACAACGTCGTCATGCTGCACATGATGCGGTCGATGTATGACCTGCTGCGGCAGGGGGTCTTCTACAACCGTCAGATGCTGTTCCGCAATCGCGTGACGCGCGACACCCTGCTTGACCAGCACCGCGCCATCAACACCGGCCTACAGGCCCGCGATCCGGCGATGGCCCGCGCGGCGGTCGAGGCGCACATGGGCTATATCGAGCGCGCGCTTTCGGACCAGTTGCGCGCCGAACGGAACGAGGCGGTGGCGCAACAGCGCCTGTCGCACGAGGCCCAGAAATGAGGAACCCCCGGCCGGCGGCCGGGGGTTCCTCAGCAATGGCACGTCCGGTCAGTGCAGGCGGGCGCCGACCTGTTCGATCGCCGCGTCGATGGCTGCGGCCGCGGTCTTGGGCGTGGACTGCTGCGCCAGGATCGAGCCCGCCGCCGCCACCGCAACCGTGACCGCGCGCTCGCGCACCTCGCGCACCGCCGCCGTTTCGGCCGCAGCGATGCGATCCTCGGCCGCCGCAAGGCGCCGCGCGATCGACCGCTTCAGTTCTTCCTTCGCCTCTTCGGCCGCGCGTGTCGCCTCGTCCTTTGCAGCCGCCACGATCCGGTCGGCCTGTTCCTGCACGTCCTTCTTCTTGCGCTCGTAGGAGGCGAGGATCGCCTTCGCCTCGTCCCGCAGGGCCGCGGCCTCGTCAAGCTCGGCGCTGATCTGTGCGGCGCGCTTGTCAAGAAGGTTGGTGATGATCCCCGGGACGCCGGCATAGACCAGCACGCCCACGAAGATCAGGAACGAAATCAGGACGATGAAGTCCGTGTTGCCAAGCGAGAAGAAGGGGCCCGTGGCGGCGAGCGCCGGGGTTGCCGTCAGCCCGAGGGCAAGGGAAAGCCGGATCATCGCGTCACCCCTTCATTCTGGCCGCGACCGCGTCGGCAACCGCCGCCTGGTCTGCGGGCTGGCCGAGCGCCGCCACGATGGCGGCGGCCGTTTCGCGCGCGACTTCCGTCACGCTTTCCACGGCACCGGCGCGGATCTCGGCGATGCGGCTTTCGCTGACCGCGGTGCGTTCGCCGATTTCGGCGTCGGCGCGGGCGGTTGCGGCCGCGAGGTCGGCCTCGATGTCGGCGCGCGCCTTCGCCACGATCTTGGCGGCTTCGGCGCGTGCCGTGGCAAGGGCGTCGTTATAGGCCTTTTCGGCCTCGACCGCCTTGGCCTTCAGTTCCTCGGCGGCCGCAAGATCGTTGATGATCGTGCCGCGCCGTTCGGCCAGAACCGCCCCGATGCGCGGCAGGGCCACGCGGCTCAGGATCATGTAGATGGCGACCAGCGAGACGGCCAGCCAGAACACCTGGTTGGGCCAGGTCGAGAAATCCAGCTGCGGCATGCCGGCGGCGGATTCGCCGCCGTGGGCCGCTGCGGAATGGGCATCGGTTGCCATGTCGTCGTCTCCCGCAGAACCAGGGTCTGGCCGGAGGGCATCATGCCCGCCGGCCCGAGGTCAGGGTCGCTGGATCAGACGGCGAACATCAGCAGAAGCGCGATCAGGAACGAGAAGATCCCGAGCGCCTCGGCAAAGGCGATGCCGACGAACAGCGTCGCCGTCTGGCCGGGCGCCGCCGAGGGGTTGCGCAGCGCGCCGGCGAGGAAGTTCCCCGCGACATGGCCCACGCCGATCCCCGCGCCGCCGAGGCCGATCGTGGCCAGACCCGCGCCGATGTACTTGCCCATTTCAGCGATATCGCCTTCCATGATGGATACTCCTTTGGAAAGGTTGAGATTTCAGAGTGCGTCAGTGATGTGCGCCGCCGACGGCATCGCGCAGGTAGACGCAGGTGAGGATGGTGAACACATAGGCCTGGACCACCGCGACAAGCAGTTCCAGGGCATAGATCGCGGTAACCGCGCCGATGACCACCGGCGAGACCACGGCCAGCGAGGCAAAGCCCGCGATCACCTTGATCACCGCGTGGCCTGCCATCAGGTTGCCCGCAAGACGGATGGAATGGCTGACCGGGCGGACAAAGTAGCTGATCACCTCGATCACCGCCAGCACCGGACGCACCGGGGCGGGGGCGGAGGAGACCCAGAACATCGCCAGGAACCCGATGCCCTGCTTGGCGAAACCAAGGATCGTGACGCCCAGGAAGACCAGGAGCGCCAGCACCACGGTCACCGCAACATGGCTGGTGGTGGTGAAGGCCATCGGCAGAAGGCCCAGCAGGTTCGCGAAAAGAATGAACAGGAACAGGGTCATGACATAGGGGAAGTACTTCACCCCGTCATGTCCCGTCACCTCTTCCACCATGTTGTGGATGAAGCCGTAGATCAGTTCGGCCACCGATTGCGTCCGCGTCGGAACGCGCGCCCGGCGGCGGGTGCCGAGGATCAGCAGCGCGGCGATGCAGGCCACGCCGATCGCCATCCAGAGGGTCACGTTGGTTACGGTGTACCAGTGAACCTCGGTCCCGCCGAACAGCGGTTTCACGATGAACTGATCCATCGGATGGATGTTGAAGCCGCCGCCGCCTTCTTCCGCCACCTGTCAACCCCTTGGTTTTCCGGCGTTTCCGCCGTCCGTGCCCTGTCCCATCGACCGCGCGGTGCCCAGCATCGTGCGCACCCCTGCGGCGAAGCCGAAGAGCGAGAAGATCACCAGGAAGACGGGAAACGTGCCGAACATCCAGTCCAGCCCGTAACCGATGGCCAGGCCAAGACACATGCCCGTCACCAGTTCGATCACCATCCGCCAGGCCATCTCGCCCTGCGAGAATGCCTTGCCTGCGGGTCCCTTGGGCGGTGTCGGCTTCCCTTTCGCCCGGGCGAGCCGCGCGTCGAGGGCGCGCAGTCGGTCGGGGTCGGGTTCGTCGGCCATTCCACGAAACCTTTCAGACGCGGCGATGACTAGAGAGGGCGGGGGCAGGAGTCAAGCACGGATCGCCGCAGGGCAGAATGCCACAAGGTGATGAAAAACAATGATTTTACTGGGGTGCGTCAGATCGCGCCAGTGGTCGGCCGGCTGGGGGCATTGTCAACCTGGCGGTTGACCTTTGGCGGCTTCGGGGGCAGGACGGGGGCATGATCGAGGTGCAACCCGACCCCCTGTCCGCCGTCTTTGCCGCCCTGGCCGATCCGACGCGGCGGGCGATCCTGGCGATGCTGCTGGAGGATGACATGGCGGTGACCGATGTTGCGGCACCCTTCGCGATGTCGCTGGCGGCAATCTCCAAGCATCTGAAAGTGCTGGCGGAAACCGGCTTGATCCAGCAGGAGCGGCGGGGCCGCGTGACCTGGTGCAAGCTGGACCCCGACGCGCTGCGCGGCGCGAGCGTCTGGATGCAGGGCTTCGGGCAGTTCGACCCGGTCGACCTGGACGGGCTGGAGCGGTTTCTGGCGGCGGAACTGGCCGAACCGCAGGAAGACGGCCCAACTCCTTGAGATCGCGGAAAAACCGTGTCTGGTTTCCGTCCCGCCCGCGTCGGTTCCGCGTCTGGCATCCGTCCCGACAAGTTGTCTAGACATGTGCGGCCGCCCCACCGGCCGGACGGGGCGGATCGACAGGTCGCCCGGGCGCCCGACCCCGTCGTGGGGGCTTCGGGGGCCGCGCACCCGGGCTGGTCCGGCGGGGGCTGCTCGTCCCCCCGCCGAAAGGGATCAGACCAGCAAGCCGTTCAGCAGGCGCACCGTGCCGTCGCGCGAGCGCAGGGCCTGGACGTTGCCGGTGTCGCGGGCATAGGCCTCGATCGCGGCGCGGGTGCCGGGGCCGAAGGTGCCGTCGATGCCGCCGCGATAGTAGCCATAGGCGCGCAGGCGGGTCTGGATCGCCCGGCGCGAGGCGGGCGAGTATTCGTTGAAGGCCGCCGCGACCGGCGTGTAGACCGGTGCCGGGTTGCCGTAGTGCGGCGCGCCGTGATGCGGGCGCGGGGCCGGGGCGGGCGCGAAATACTGCGGCTGCGGCTGGGCATGCGCCTTGTTGCGGTTGTGGTTGATGATCGCGCCCACGGCGGCGGCGGCCAGAACGCCCTTGAGGAAGTTCTGTTCGTTCTTGCCCCAGGCATGGGCGGGCGCGGCGGTGCCGGCTGCCAGCGCGAAGGCGGTGACAGCGGCGGCGGCGGTCTTGGCGAATGTCATGGTCATCGTGTCGTCCTTTTCTGTGGCAGCAGAAGCCG
The DNA here is from genome assembly GCA_019454225.1 of Paracoccaceae bacterium. Classification (NCBI taxonomy): domain Bacteria; kingdom Pseudomonadati; phylum Pseudomonadota; class Alphaproteobacteria; order Rhodobacterales; family Paracoccaceae; species Paracoccaceae bacterium. The sequence continues at coordinate 1,379,027 of CP075370.1, forward strand.
GGTGGCGGCAGACACGCCTCGTCTGCCCTGCGACCAGAGATGGACGGCCGGGGCAAGATAGGCAAAGACGCCCGTCTGCTATCGGATAACGTTTTTCTTTTCAGCGGGTTCCGGCGGCAGCTCGGAATCCTTCGGGGTCAGCCCGTAGGCCGCCACCAGTCGCCAGACATGCGCGGGAAGCATGTTCTTGAGCCGCGCGGGATAGGCGCGGCGCAGGTGCAGGACCGATTCTGCCGCCTTCATCTCGACCCGCGCGCGGGCGAATTCCAGCCCGCGCGGCCCGATCCGCGGCTGCAGGAAGGACACCAGCGGGCGCAACCAGCCGGGCATCCGGCGCAGCGGCATGCCCCCCGCCGCGCGGGCGGTGTTGGCGATGAAGCCCGCGACCGCCCCCTTGCGGCTTCCCCGGTCGACCAGCGGCGCGGTGGCCAGCCGGTCACCCAGAAGGCGCAGCATGGCCGCGCCCTGCCGGTTCCGGGCGATCACCCACTGGTCGCCCGAACCGCCCATGTAGCCCACGGTCAGATCGGCCAGCCTGTTCGTATAGTCCACGCAGGTGCGGCAGGTCATCGGAAAGAAGTCGGCGGGAAGGTTCGAAATCGGCAGTTGAAGAAAGGGCAGGGTGCGCGGGGGGCGGCCATCGTCGAACCGCATCTCGCAGACATAGTCGGCGCGGAACTCGAAATAGCTGATGGTTTCGGGATGCGGATCAAGAAGCCTCAGGAAGCCGTGAAAGTTCTCGGTGGTGGTGTTGTCGGAACAGGGTGTGCCGAGCACCAGCAGCGTTTCGAGGCCCCATTCCTGTTGCAGGGCCCGGATCGCATAGGTCTGGCACGGGATCGCCACGACGGCGATGCGGCGATGGCCGCGCGCCACCGCCTGCGGGATCAGGGCGGCGACCGGGGCATAGCCCATGCGCATGCCGCGCACGCGGGCCAGATCGGCCGGATCGGTCACGATGACGGGCAGCGGGCGCCAGCGGTCATCGGGGTGGGGGGCTACCGTCAGGACGGCGGTGACCGCGCCGGTTTCCAGCAGGCGCGCGGCGATCGCGGTGGTCAGCCCGGTCCATTGCGCGCCCGGGGCCGGGGGGGCGAGGCGGGCGCGGTGCATCGCGAGGGTGACGCCGAAATGCGCCTCGTCCCCCCGGGCGGGATCGGCGGCGCGGCCGTGGGCGGCCTGTTCGAGCCCGGGATAGTCGGGGCGGATGAACTGGCAGGCGCGGCCGCAGGCCCGGCCGTCGCCGATGCGGCTGATCCCGCAATCAGTGCAGAGGCCGGGGCGGGCGGCGCCGCCGATGTCGGGAACGATGAGGCCGGGGCTGGTCATGCGGGCCACCATGGCGCGGGGCGGCCGGGGGCGCAATCACGGCGAATTGGGTTGTCTTCGGGGCGGAAAGGGCGCATAAGCGTCGGGCGACGCTTTCTTGATCGACCTTCTGTCTCCTTCGGGCTTCAGTCTGCGATTCTGATCCCGAGCCGGGCCACCGCGATGTTGCGGGTGGCGAACTGACAGGAGTATCCACGATGGCCAATGGCACCGTGAAGTGGTTCAACGCAACCAAGGGTTTCGGCTTCATCGCACCGGAAGGCGGCTCGCGCGATGTGTTCGTGCATGTCTCGGCGCTGGAACGTGCGGGCATCCGTGAACTGGCCGATGGCCAGGCCGTGACCTTCGACGTCGAGCGTGGCCGTGACGGCCGCGAGTCGGCGATGAACCTCGCGCTGGCGTGATTTCATCCGCATTGCGGAACAGGGGGGCGGCCCGCAGGGGCCGCCCCCTTTGCTTTCAGGCGATGCGCCGGCGCAGCATCGGCGGTGCCAGAACCAGCACGCAGAGCAGCATGGCGGCGGCAAAGACAAAGGCCATGCGCAGGCCGAAGGCGCCCGCGATGAAGCCCAGTGTCGGCGGGCCGAAGAAATAGCCGAAATAGCCCAGCAGCGTGGCGCGGGCGACCGCGCGGGCGCGGGCATCGGGGCGGGCATGGCGGCCGACCAGCGAGAAGGCGGTGGGCGCGATGACCGAAGACCCGATCCCCATGACGATGAAGCCCGCATAGGCCATGGCGGGCGTGCCGGCCATCGCGGCGGTCAGCGCGCCGCAGGCCGAGATGATCGCGCCGCCCCCCAGCAGGCGCAGCGGATCGACCCGGGCGGCAAAGCCCTGGCCGACCAGCCGCGCCACGCCCATGGTGATCGCGAGGGCGGCCGGACCCATGGCGCCTTCGGCCGGGGTGCCGCCCAGCGTCTTCTCGATATGCAGGGCCGACCAGTTCTCGGCCGCGTTCTCGGTCAGGAAGGCGATGAGCACGATGCCGCCGCCCAGCACCGGGACCAGCCCCAGACCCGGCCCCCCGCCCTCGGGGCGGCGCAGGCCGTGGATGGTGCCGTCGGCCTCGCGCGTCAGGGCAGCGAGGACGAGGGCCACCAGCGACATCGTGGCCATGACGGCGCCGGGCGGCCAGCCATCGGCGCGCATCGCGCCGGTCGCGATGGCGCCGCCGGCGTAGCCGAAGGAATAGGCGGCGTGGCAGAGGTTCATCAGCGGCACGCCCCGGTCGTTTTCCAGCGCCGCGACGCGGGCGTTCATCAGCACGTCGGTCAGGCCGGTCGCGGCGCCGCAGCACATCATGGCCAGCGGGAACAGGACGAGCGAGGCGGTCTGGCCGGGCAGGGCGAAGGCCGCCGCCATCAGGCAGGCCGCCACCGGCAGCGCGACACGGCCCAGCGCCGCGCCGATCGCGGGGGCGGCAAGCATCGCCGCGACGGCGGCGATGGGCGTGGCGAAGATCAGCAGGCCGAGGCGCGCCTCGTCCACGCCCAGCATTGCCTTGAGGTCGGGCAGGACGGCGGCAAAGGTGCCCCAGAGCACGCCCATCGCCGAGAAGGCCGCGAGCGGCGCGCGGGCCATGGGCAGGAGGGCGAGGAAGGTCATGGGAACGGGCCTGACGGTTGCGGTGCCCGCCACCGGGGGGGCAGGGCGCAGCTAGCCCGGCGCGGCGGACGGGGCAAGGGCCGGGGGCGACCGTCCCGGCGGCCCGCGCGGCATTTCGGGCTTTTCTTCCGTGGCGGGGTTCGTATAGTCACGCGCCATGACACGGGAACCGATCAGCCAGAGCATCCGCCGCGCCGCCCGCGCGGACTGCCCGCGCGCGCAATCCCGTGGCCTGCTTCTTCTTAGCCGCCTCTGAGCGTGCCCTTGGGCGCGACCGCTCGGAGGTGAACAGCGCCCGGGAAGACGCAAAGGCCAAGGAAGGACAATCCAGATGACCGACACATCCCACCGCCCCGCAGACCCGGCGCGCGTGCTGATCTTCGATACCACGCTGCGCGACGGCGAACAGTCGCCCGGCGCCACCATGACCCATGACGAGAAGCTGGAGATCGCCACGCTCCTGGACGAGATGGGCGTGGACGTGATCGAGGCGGGCTTTCCGATCGCCAGCGAGGGCGATTTCCGCGCCGTCAGCGAGATCGCCCGGGCCGCGCGCAACGCCACGATCTGCGGGCTGGCGCGCGCGAACTTCAAGGACATCGACCGCTGCTGGGACGCGGTGCGCCATGCGAAAAGCCCGCGCATCCACACCTTCATCGGCACCTCGCCGTTGCACCGGGCCATCCCGAACCTGACCATGGACGAGATGGCCGAGCGCATCCACGACACCGTGACCCATGCGCGCAACCTGTGCGACAACGTGCAGTGGTCGCCGATGGACGCCACGCGGACCGAGCATGACTATCTGTGCCGGGTGGTCGAGATCGCCATCCGGGCCGGCGCGACCACGATCAACATTCCCGATACCGTGGGCTATACCGCGCCGCGCGAGAGCGCCGAGCTGATCGCCATGCTGCTGGAACGGGTGCCGGGCGCCGACAGCATCGTCTTTGCCACGCATTGCCACAATGACCTGGGGATGGCGACCGCGAACGCCCTGGCGGCGGTGGCGGCGGGCGCGCGGCAGATCGAGTGCACGATCAACGGGCTGGGCGAACGGGCCGGCAACACCGCGCTGGAAGAGGTGGTGATGGCGATGCGCGTGCGCCATGACATCATGCCCTACACCACCGGCATCGACACGACCCGCATCATGCACCTGTCGCGGCGGGTGTCGGCGGTGTCGGGCTTTCCGGTGCAGTTCAACAAGGCGATCGTGGGCAAGAACGCCTTCCTGCATGAAAGCGGCATCCACCAGGACGGGGTGCTGAAGAACGTGCAGACCTTCGAGATCATGCGGCCCGAGGACATCGGCCTGACGGCGAAGAACATCGCCATGGGCAAGCATTCGGGCCGCGCCGCGCTGCGCGCGAAGCTGCGCGAACTGGGCTATGACCTGGCCGACAACCAGCTGAACGACGTCTTCGTGCGGTTCAAGGCGCTGGCCGACCGCAAGAAGGAGGTCTACGACGACGACATCGTGGCGCTGGTGCAGGACCAGGCATCCGACCAGGGCGCCGAAACGCTGGTGCTGAAGCGGCTGCGCGTGGTCTGCGGCACCGAGGGCCCGCAGGAGGCCGAGATGACGCTGGCCATCGACGGGGTGGACCACACCATCGACGCGACCGGCGACGGGCCGGTGGATGCGGCCTTCCAATGCGTCAAGCAGCTGTGGCCGCATCAGGCGCGGCTGGAACTCTATCAGGTGCACGCGGTGACCGAGGGCACCGATGCGCAGGCCACGGTCAGCGTGCGGCTGCAGGAGGACGGGCGCATCGTGACCGGGCAGTCGGCCGACACCGACACCGTGGTCGCCAGCGTCAAGGCCTATATCAACGCGCTGAACCGGCTGGTCCTGCGGCGCCAGAAATCGGCGCCGGGCGATGACGTGAAGGGTGTGAGCTATCGCGACTCGTGACCTGCGGGGCGGGGTCGGGGGGCCTGTGGCGGAATTCCGCAGAATTGTGGAATTGCGACCTGTCCACAGGCCCAAACGCGCCATGGCGCCGGTATTCGGTGCCACGGGGTGCGCAATAGCTGCAATCGCGGGCCTTTCAGGGCCGCGCGCGGCGGGCTTTGGCGTGGCCCGGCCGGGCAAGGCCCTTTCCCTTGTGTCGGGGCGGTCCTATAGGAAAGCGCCCGCGCAGGACGCCGAGTCGCGGGTGCGCATTCATCTGGCGAACGGGATCACGACGTCATGTCGATACTCAGCGGCCTATTCTCGTCGGACATGGCCATCGACCTCGGGACCGCGAACACGCTGGTCTATGTGCGCGGCAAGGGCATCGTGCTGAACGAACCCTCGGTCGTGGCCTATCACGTCAAGGACGGCAAGAAGCAGGTTCTGGCGGTGGGCGAGGATGCCAAGCTGATGCTGGGCCGCACCCCCGGCAGCATCGAGGCGATCCGCCCGATGCGCGACGGGGTCATCGCCGACTTCGACACGGCGGAAGAGATGATCAAGCACTTCATCCGCAAGGTGCACAAGCGGACGACGTTCTCGAAGCCGAAGATCATCGTCTGCGTGCCGCATGGCGCGACGCCCGTGGAAAAGCGCGCGATCCGGCAGTCGGTGCTGTCGGCGGGGGCGCGGCGTGCGGGGCTGATCGCCGAGCCGATCGCCGCCGCCATCGGGGCTGGGATGCCGATAACGGACCCCACCGGCAACATGGTCGTGGACATCGGCGGCGGCACGACCGAGGTGGCGGTGCTGTCACTGGGCGACATCGTCTATGCCCGTTCGGTGCGCGTGGGGGGGGATCGCATGGACGAAGCGATCATTTCCTATCTGCGGCGGCATCAGAACCTGCTGATCGGCGAATCCACGGCCGAGCGGATCAAGACGACGATCGGCACCGCCCGGATGCCCGACGACGGGCGCGGCATGTCGCTGCATATCCGGGGGCGCGACCTGCTGAACGGCGTGCCGAAGGAGACCGAGATCAATCAGGCGCAGGTGGCCGAGGCGCTGGCCGAACCGGTGCAGCAGATCTGCGACGCGGTGATGCAGGCGCTCGAGGCGACCCCGCCCGACCTTGCCGCCGACATCGTGGACCGGGGCGTGATGCTGACGGGCGGGGGCGCCCTGCTGGGCGATCTTGACCTGAGCCTGCGCGAACAGACCGGCCTGTCGATCAGCGTTGCCAATGAATCGCTGAATTGTGTGGCGCTGGGCACCGGCAAGGCGCTGGAATACGAAAAGCAGTTGCGGCATGTGATCGATTACGACAGCTGACGGCCGGCCTTGTCAGGTCTGCGGCCCGAGGCGCGAAAGGACCCCGCCCCGTGGCACGGAAAAGCGTATCGCCAGAGGAGTTCACCACCCCCGTCCGCCGCATCCTGATCGGGGTGCTGGTGCTGGTGCTGCTGGTGCTGTTCCTGCTGTGGCGCGTCGACAGCCCGCGTGTCGAGCGGTTCCGCACCGCGCTGGTCGATGCGGTCGTGCCCAACATGGACTGGGCGCTGGTTCCGGTCACCAAGGCGGTGGGGATGGTCGAGAACTTCCAGTCCTACACGCGGATCTACGAACAGAACCAGGAACTGCGGCGCGAGCTGCAGCAGATGAAGGCCTGGAAGGAGGCGGCGCTGCAGCTGGAGCAGAAGAACGCCCGCCTGATGGACCTGAACCAGGTGCGGATGGACCCCCGGCTGACCCATGTGACCGGCGTGGTGCTGGCCGATGCGGGCGGGCCCTTCCGGCAGTCGGTGCTGCTGAACGTGGGCGCGCGCGACGGTATCCGCGACGGCTGGGCCACGATGGACGGGATCGGGCTGGTCGGCCGGATTTCGGGGGTGGGGCAGCGCACGTCGCGGGTGATCCTGCTGACCGATTCGAACAGCCGCATCCCGGTGACGGTGCAGCCCTCGGGCCAGAATGCGCTGCTGTCGGGCGACAACACCCCGGCCCCGCCGCTGGATTTCCTGGAGGCGGCCGATCTGGTGCGCCCCGGCGACCAGGTGCTGACCTCGGGCGATGGCGGGGTGTTCCCGGCGGGTCTTCTGGTGGGAACGGTGGTGCAGGGGGCGGACCGGCGGCTGCGGGTGCGGCTGGCGGCCGACTACGGGCGGCTGGAATTCCTGCGGGTGCTGCGCAGCCACGAGATCGAGCCGATCACCGACCCGGGCGGTCTGGTGGCCGAACCCGTGGCCGTGCCGCTGCCCGAGGCCGCCCCCGATACCGCACAGGTGGGGGCTGGCGGTGGTTGATCCGGTCTCGGCCCGCATCTGGCTGTACCGTGCGGCCTTCCTGGGGCTGGCGATGGTCATCCTGTTCATCCGCATCCTGCCCATCGGCAGCACGGCGGGGGCCTGGCCGGGGCCCGACCTGATGCTGTGCCTGATGCTGGCCTGGGTCAACCGGCGCCCGGACTACCTGCCTGCCGTGCTGATCGCCGGGATGGTTCTGGTCGAGGACCTGATGCTGATGCGGCCACCCGGGCTGTGGACCGCCATCGTCGTGCTGGCGACCGAGTTCCTGCGTTCGCGCCAGGCGCTGACGCGCGAACTGGGGTTCCTGGCCGAATGGCTGATGGTGGGTGTCGTGATGCTGGCCATGCTGCTGGGCTATCGGCTGGTGCTGGCGGTGGCCTTTGTCGACCAGCCCGCCTTCGGCCCGGCCTTTGCGCAGACGGTGATGACGATCCTGTGTTATCCGGTGGTGACCGGGCTGTTGCACCTGGCACTGCAGTTGCGCAAACCTTCGACCGGTGAGGTCGATGCCCTCGGGAGACGGTTGTGAGACGTTCGGCACGCGACACCGAAGAGGCGGCAAGGGGCGTCACCCGGCGCGCGCTGTTCCTTGGCGGGTCGATGACGGCGGTGGTGGCCCTGCTTGGCCTGCGCATGCGCAGCATGCAGGTGGACCAGGCCGACCAGTTCCGCCTGCTGGCCGAGGACAACCGCATCTCGATCCGGCTGATCCCGCCCGCGCGCGGGCTGATCCATGACCGCAACGGCAAGCTGATCGCCGGCAACGAACAGAACTACCGCATCGTCATCAGCCGCGAGGATGCGGGCGATGCCGAGGATGTGCTGCACCGGCTGGCCAGCGTCGTGCCGCTGTCGCCCGACGATCTGGACCGTGCGCTAAAAGAGGCCAAGAAACGGTCGCCCCTGCCGATCATCGTGGCCGATCGCCTGCCCTGGGATGACGTGTCGAAGGTGGCGGTGAACGCCCCCGCGCTGCCCGGCGTCTCGCCCGAGGTGGGGCTCAGCCGCGTCTATCCGCGCGACGTCGATTTCGCGCATGTCGTGGGCTATGTCGGTCCGGTCAGCGAGGCCGACCTTGCCAAGCTGGAAACCCCCGATCCGCTGCTGCAGACGCCGAAGTTCCAGATCGGCAAGATCGGCGTCGAGACCTGGATGGAGAGCGACCTGCGCGGCCGGGCGGGCAGCCGCCGGGTCGAGGTGAACGCCTCGGGCCGGATCATGCGCGAACTGGGCCGGCAGGAGGGCGACGCGGGTGCCGACCTGCGGCTGACCATCGACGCGGATGTGCAGAACTACGTGCAGGCGCGGCTGGGCGAGGAAAGCGCGGCCTGCGTGGTGATGGATGTCGAGAACGGCGACATCCTCGCCTGTGTCTCGTCGCCCTCGTTCGATCCGAACCTGTTCGTGCGCGGCATCAGCCATGCCGATTTCAACGCGCTGATGGAGAACGACCACCGCCCGCTCGCCAACAAGACGGTGCAGGGCGCCTATCCGCCCGGCTCGACCTTCAAGATGGTGACGGCGCTGGCGGCGCTGGAGGCGGGGGTGATCACCACGCAGACCTCGGTGCGCTGCCCGGGCCACTACGAGGTGGGCGGGCGGCGGTTCCACTGCTGGCGGCGCGGCGGCCACGGGGCGGTGGCGCTGGAACGCAGCCTGGCCGAAAGCTGCGACGTCTATTACTACGAGGTCGCGCTGAAGGTCGGGATCGACCGGATCGCCGAGATGGGCCGCAGGCTGGGCCTCGGCATCCGGCACGACCTGCCGATGTCGGCGATCACCGAGGGCATCATGCCCGACCGGGCATGGAAACAGGCCCGCCACAAGCAGGACTGGCGCATCGGCGACACGGTGAACGCCAGCATCGGGCAGGGCTATGTGCTGACCTCGCCGCTGCAGCTGGCGGTGATGACGGCGCGGCTGGCCAGCGGCCGCGCGGTCGTGCCGCGCCTGGTGCATTCGGTGGACGGGCGCGAGGTGCCGGTGGCGGCCGCACCCGAACTGGGGCTGGACCGGGTGATGCTGGACGCCGTCCGGCAGGGCATGTTCCAGGTGATGAACAGCCAGCGCGGCACCGCCTATGGCAGCCGCATCGACGAACGCACGATGCGCTTTGCCGGCAAGACCGGCACCAGCCAGGTGCGCAACATCAGCGCCGCCGAACGCGCGCGCGGCGTCATCAGCAACGACCAGTTGCCGTGGAACCGGCGCGACCACGCGCTGTTCGTCGGCTATGCCCCCTACGATGCGCCCCGCTACGCGGTGTCGGTGGTGGTCGAGCACGGCGGCGGCGGGTCGGCGGCGGCCGCGCCGATCGGCCGCGATGCCATCCTGCGGGCGCTGCACGATGGCGTGCCGCCGGTGTCGGCCTATCCGGCGGCGCAGCGCAACCGGATCGAGACGATGCACAAGAACCTGCCGCTGCGCGATCCGGGCAGCCTGCCGCCCGTGCCGTCCCGGGCCTGAGTGCGGCGATGAGTTTCCTCGAATACCGCGTCAAGATGGTGCCGACGGGCCTGCGCAAGGTCCTCTATGTGAACTGGCCCCTGGTGCTGCTGCTGGCGGCGGTCGCCTCGGTCGGGTTCCTGATGCTCTATTCGGTGGCGGGCGGGCGGCTGCATGTCTGGGCCGAGCCGCAGATGAAGCGCTTTGCCTTCGGCCTGGCGGTGATGTTCGCGGTGGCCTTCGTGCCGATCTGGTTCTGGCGCAACATCTCGGGCCTGGCCTATGGCCTGTCGCTGCTGCTGCTGCTGGCGGTGGAATTCTTCGGTGTCGTGGGCATGGGCGCGCAGCGCTGGATCGACATGGGCTTCATGCGGCTTCAGCCGTCGGAACTGATGAAGATCACGCTCGTGATGATGCTGGCGGCCTATTACGACTGGCTGGACGTGAAGAAGACGTCGCGCCCGCTCTATGTCGCGATCCCGCTGTTCCTGATCCTGCTGCCCGCCGGGCTGACGCTGATCCAGCCCGACCTCGGGACCGGCCTGCTGATCGCCATCGGCGGCGGCATCGTGATGTTCTGCGCCGGGGTCCACTGGCTCTACTTCGCGGTGGTCATCGGCATGGGCGCCGCGGCGGTCTCGGCGGTGTTCCTGTCGCGCGGCAGCGAATGGCAACTGCTGAAGGACTATCAGTACCGCCGCATCGACACCTTCCTCGATCCCGCCAACGATCCGCTCGGGGCGGGCTATCACATCAGCCAGGCCAAGATCGCGCTGGGATCGGGCGGCTGGACCGGGCGTGGCTACATGCAGGGCACGCAGAGCCGCCTGAACTTCCTGCCCGAGAAGCACACCGACTTCATCTTCACCACCCTGGCCGAGGAGTTCGGCTTCGTGGGCGGCTTCTCGCTGCTGGTGCTCTATGTGCTGATCATCGGGTTCTGCATCGTCGCGGCGATGCAGAACAAGGACCGGTTCTCGTCGCTGGTCACGCTCGGCATCGCCGCCACCTTCTTCCTGTACTTCGCCATCAACATGCTGATGGTCATGGGACTGGCGCCGGTGGTCGGCGTGCCGCTGCCGCTGGTCAGCTATGGCGGGTCCTCGATGCTGGTGCTGCTGGCCGCCTTCGGGATCGTGCAAAGCGCGCATGTCCACAGGCCGCGCTAGCGGCACGAACCGGAAAGGCTGTTCCTCCCGTGATCACCGTCCTCTTTGCCGCCGACCGCGACCTCTGGCCCCATTACGCCCCGCCCCTGCGGCAGGCGCTGGACGAGGCGGGGATCGCCGCGGATGTCGTGACCGAGGCCGACCCCGCCACGGTCGACTATATCGTGTTCTCGCCGGGCGGCACGGTGCAGGATTTCCGGCCCTACACGCGCACCCGGGCGGTGCTGAACCTGTGGGCCGGGGTCGAGCGGGTCGTGCAGAACGACACGCTGACCCAGCCGCTGTGCCGGATGGTCGACCCCGCGATGACCGACAGCATGGCCGAATGGGTGGCCGCGCATGTGCTGCGGCACCATCTGGGCACCGATGTGCACGTGCGGGGGCAGGATGGCGTCTGGCGGCATGACAAGGCCGCCCGCCCGCCGCTTGCCCCCGAACGCCCCGTCACCATCCTTGGCCTGGGCGAGTTGGGGCGGGCCTGCGCGCGGGTGCTCGCGCCCTTCGGATTTCCCCTGACCGGGTGGAGCCGCAGCCCCGCCGAGGTGCCGGGGATGCGCTGCCTGTCGAGCCCCGGCGGGCTGGATGCGGCGCTGCGCGGCGCCGCGATGGTGATCCTGCTGGTGCCGCGCACGCCGCAGACCGAGAACATCCTGAACGCCCGAACCCTGGCCCTGCTGGCCCCCGGCGCCTTCGTCATCAATCCCGGCCGAGGGCCGCTGATCGACGACGACGCCCTGCTGGCGGCGCTCGACAGCGGGCATGTCGCGCATGCCACGCTCGACGTGTTCCGGCAGGAACCGCTGCCGCCCGACCATCCGTTCTGGGCGCATCCCCGCGTCACCGTCACCCCGCATGTCGCCGCCTACACGCGGCCCGAGACGGCAAGCCGCGTGATCGCGCAGAACATCGTGCGGGGGCAGGCGGGGTTGCCGTTCCTGCATCTGGTGGACCGCGCGCGGGGCTATTGACCCGCGCGCCGTCGCCGGCTCACCGGATCGCGTCGCTGCAACGGAAGAACGCGTCCAGTGCCGCCTTGCTGCCGTAGAGGCCGCGTTCGAGGATGATGCCGGGGCCCTGGAACGATACTTGCGTGGCGTTCTGGAACGAATCGTCGATCAGCCCCGGCCCGTCCATGCGGCCTTCGGTAATCCGGCCCCAGGCCCGGCCGTCGCGGCCCTCGATGATCTCGACATCGTGGGGCGTCGGGGTGTCGCCCGGCCCGAAACTGACCATGACGGCGACGCGCGCGCCGGGGCCGCCCATCGGGCCGTTGTCGCTGAAGTCGATGTAGGAATTGTCGCGGTCGATCTCGAACCGCAGCGTCGGCTGCACCGTGTCCTGGGCTTCGCAAGCCAGCACCCGGCCGTCCGCCCGGATCTCGTTGATGACCCAGTCGCCCGCGACGGCCACGCGGGTCAGCGTCGTTTCCGAAGGCTCGGCCGCACCGGCCGACAGGGGGCCCGGCTGTGCCATGCACTCCTCGACCTTCAGGATCGCCGCCGCGCTGCCGGACAGCATGAAGTCATAGTCGCCCCGGCCCAGGCCCAGGATCGCCTCGCGCCCCTGCCGCAGACCGTCCAGTTCGGCCATGCCCAGCCAGGCGATCGTCCAGCCCCCGACCGCGGTTCCGGAGGCATGGTCGGACCCGCGGCCGTAGCCCTGCCCCGACCCCAGGCCGTCGACACGCAGCGTCCCCTCCCATTCGGGGGTCGAAGCGACCGGCACGGCCAGTTGCCATTGCATCCCGTCCCAGCCGAGCCGATGGGCCGCACCGTCGCTGCGGACGGCTTCGGCAAAGCAATAGGCAGGGCCCGAGGGTGCGCGCGCGGCAAATACGTTCCAGCCGCGCGCCTCGCCATAGAAGGTCTCCTGTCCTGCCAGGGCCACGATGTCATAGCCGCCGTAGACGTTGTTCTGGGCTGCGGCCGGCACGGCGGCGCAGACGACAATCGCCGCGAGTCTTGGGATGTGCATGGGTTCCACCTTTGCGTGGCGTCAACACTGCCGCTCCGCCGGCAACCGCCACGCCGCGAACCTATGGCGAATGTCGCGCGCCGCACAAGTGGCGGCACCTCGCCCTGCCTGCCTCCGGCATGGTGCGTGTCGCGGACGGAACAGACAGCACGCGCGGCGCTCGGCACCACGGCGGCATGCGGTATGGCACGGGTGTCCTTCTTGTTCTTGCGGCGGCAACGCTCTGGTCGCTGATCGCCATCGCGATCCGGCTGGTGGACGAGGCCGATACCTGGGCGGTGCTGTTCTGGCGCTCGGCCGGGATGATCCCGGCGCTGGTCCTGCTGATTCTCTGGCGGTCGGGGGGGCGGCTGGTCGGCCCGATGCGCGCCACCGGGCTGGCCGGGCTGGTGGGGGGCTTCGGGCTGGTGCTGGCCTTCGCAGGGGCGATCTTTGCCATCCGCACCACCACCGTTGCCAATGCGGTGTTCCTGTTCGCCGCCTCGCCGTTCCTTGCCGCCATCCTCGGCCGGCTGATCCTGCGCGAGACGGTCCGGCCGGCCACCTGGGGGGCCATCGCGCTGGCCGGGGCCGGCATGTTCCTGATGGTGCGCGAGGGGCTCAGCCTCGGCATGGGTCTTGGCAACGCCGCGGCGCTGGCCTCGGCGCTGGGCTTCGCGCTGTTCACGCTGGCGCTGCGCTGGGGGCGGCTGGCCGACATGTTCCCGATGATCCTGCTCGGCGCGCTGATGTCGATCGGGGTGGCGGCCGTGGTGTCGGCGGCGCAGGGCGGCACCCTGGCCGTGCCGCTGCGCGACATCGCGATCAGCGCCGGTGCGGGTGTGGTGCTGCTGACCTTCGGCATGGCGCTCTACACGGCGGGCAGCCGGGTGGTGCCTGCCGCCGAACTCACGCTGCTGTCGATGATCGAGGTGCTGCTGGCGCCGGTCTGGGCCTGGGTGCTGCTGGCCGAGGGCGCCACGCCCGCCACGCTTCTGGGCGGCGGGGTGGTGCTGACGGCGGTTGCCTTCAACGCGCTGTCCGGCCTTGCCGCGCGGCCTGCCCGAATCTGATCAAATCACCCGCTGCGGCCTCTGGCGGGCGCCCCGTGCCTTGTGCAAGATGCGGGGCGGGGACGAACCGACCAGGGACACGACAAGGGGGATGCGCGACATGCCGGGGACGATGACGCTGGAAGCGCTGCGCGAGGCGGTGGGCAAGGGCACGATCGACACGGTGCTGGTCGCCGGGATCGACATGCAGGGTCGTCTGATGGGCAAGCGGTTCCACGCGGCGCATTTCGTCGACAACCACGAAGAGACGCATTGCTGCGACTACCTGCTGGCCATCGACATGGAGATGAACCCCGTTCCGGGCTACAAGTCGGCCAGCTGGGAAAAGGGCTATGGCGACTATGTCATGAAGCCCGACCTCGCCACCCTGCGCCCGCTGCCCTGGCTGCCGGGCACCGCGCTTGTGCTGTGCGACCTGCTGGACCATCACACCCATGCCGAGGTGGCCGTCAGCCCGCGCGCGATCCTGAAGCGCCAGGTGGCCCGCGCGCGCGCGCTCGGCTTTGACGCGATGATGGCGACCGAACTGGAGTTCTACATCTTCGAGAACAGCTACGAGGGTCTGCGCGACAGCCTGCGCGACCATGGCGCGATCACCGGCCTGCGTCCGGTCAGCGCCTACAACGAGGATTACCACCTGTTCCAGACCACCAAGGAGGAAGAGGTGCTGCGCGCCGTGCGGAACGGCCTCTACGGCGCCGGCGTGCCCGTCGAATGCACCAAGGGCGAGGCCGACGCAGGCCAGGCCGAGGTCAACGTGCGCTATTCCGACGCGCTCGACACCGCCGACAACCACACGATCACCAAGACCGCCGTCAAGGAAATCGCCTGGTCCAGGGGCCGCAGCGTCACCTTCATGGCCAAGTACGACCACCGCAAGGCCGGGTCGTCCAGCCATATCCATCAGTCGCTCTGGACGCTGGATGGCAAGCCCGCGTTCCGCGACGAAGCCGATGCGCATGGCATGTCGGCCACGATGAAGCAGTTTCTCGCCGGGCAACTGGCCCATGCCGAGGAACTGGCGGCCTTCCTGGCCCCCTATGTCAACAGCTACAAGCGCTTCTGCGTGGGGCTCTTCGCCCCCACCAAGGCGGTCTGGAGCCGCGACAACCGCACCGCGGGGTTCCGCGTCTGCGGCGAGGGGACCCGGGGCATCCGCATCGAATGCCGCATCGGCGGGGCCGACCTGAACCCCTATCTCGCCTGCGCCGGCCTGCTGGCGGCCGGACTGGCGGGGATCGAGGGCAACTATGCGCTCGAACCCGAACAGCGCGGCGACATGTATTCGGCAACCGGCATCCGCGAAATCCCCAGGACCCTGCGCGAGGCCGCCGACCGGCTGGACGGCTCGTCGATGCTGCGCGCCGCGCTCGGCGACGCGGTGGTGGACCACTACGCCCACGCCGCCCGCTGGGAGATCGCCGAGACCGATCGCGTGGTCACCGATTTCGAACTGGCGCGGCTTCTGGAACGCGCCTGATACCGGGTGCGTGCGCCAGGCACGCACCGCCCCTGCAACGGCGCGCGCCGCCGCGCGCCACACCCGGACGGAACCCCATGAAACCCATCCAGCTGATCTCACCCGTGGACGGCAGCATCTATGCCGAACGCATGCCCCTGACCCCCGAGGCCGCCGCCGCCGCCGTGGCCCGTGCCAGGGCCGCGCAGCCCGCCTGGGCGGCGCTGCCGCTGGCCGACCGGATTGCCCGCGTCAGGGCGGGCGTCGAGGCGCTGAACGCGATGAAGCCCGAGGTCGTCCCAGAACTCGCCTGGCAGATGGGCCGCCCGACCCGCTATGGCGGCGAATTCGGCGGGGTGAACGAACGCACGGCCTACATGTCGGGCATCGCCGAGGCTGCGCTGGCCCCCATGGTGGCCGAGGACAGCGACCGTTTCCGCCGCCTGATCGCACGCGAACCCGTCGGCGTCGTTTTTGTCGTGGCGCCGTGGAACTACCCCTACCTGACCGCCATCAACACCATCGTGCCCGCGCTGATCGCGGGCAATTCCGTGGTGCTGAAACATGCGTCCCAGACCCTGCTGGCGGGCGACCGGCTGGCGCAGGCGTTCCACGCCGGCGGCGTGCCGGATGACGTGTTCCAGAACATCGTGCTCGACCACGCCACCACCGAAGGGCTGATCGCCGCGCGGTCCTTCGGCTTTGTCAACTTCACCGGCTCGGTGGCCGGGGGCGCCGCCATCGAACGCGCGGCAGCGGGCACCTTCACGCCGCTCGGTCTCGAACTCGGCGGCAAGGACCCGGGGCTGGTGCTGCCCGACGCCGATCTCGACGCGGCGGTCGACAGCCTGATGGACGGCGCCTTCTACAACGCCGGGCAATGCTGCTGCGGGATCGAGCGGGTCTATGTGCACCGGTCGATGTTCGACAGCTTCGTCGAGAAGTCGGTGGCCTGGGTCGGCCAGCTGCGCCTCGGCAACCCGCTGGATGCCGCCACCACCCTCGGTCCGATGGCCAACCGCCGCTTTGCCGCCGTGGTGCGCGCCCAGACGGCCGAGGCCATCGCCGCCGGTGCCCGGCCCCTGATCGACCCCGCCAACCACCCCGCCGATGACGGCGGCGCCTACCTGGCCCCGCAGATCCTCGTCGACGTCGACCATTCGATGCGGGTGATGCGCGAGGAATCCTTCGGCCCGGTCGTCGGCATCATGCCCTATTCCACCGAATCCGAGGCGATCGCCCTGATGAACGATTCGCCCTACGGGCTGACCTGCTCGGTCTGGACGGCCGATCCCGAACGCGCGGCCGCGATCGGCGCGCAGGTGGAAACCGGCACCGTGTTCATGAACCGCTGCGACTATCTCGACCCCGCGCTGACCTGGACGGGCGTCAAGGACACCGGGCGCGGCACCTCGCTGTCGCATCTGGGGTTCCAGTCGGTCACGCGCGCCAAATCCTACCATCTGAAGAAGGTGACGAAATGAAGCTCAAGGCCAACTGGTCCTATCCCACGGCCGTGAAATTCGGCGCGGGCCGCATCGCGGAACTGGCCGACCACTGCAAGGCGGCGGGCATCGCGCGGCCGCTGCTGGTCACCGACCGCGGGCTTGCCGCCCTGCCCATCGCCGCCCGCGCGCTCGACGTGCTGGAAGGCGGCGGGCTGGGCCGCGCGATGTTCTCGGGGGTCGACGCCAACCCGACCGACCGCAACATGGCCGAGGGGCTCGCGGCCTACCGCGCGGGCGGCCATGACGGTGTCGTGGCCTTCGGCGGCGGTTCGGCGCTCGATCTCGGCAAGATGATCGCGCTGATGGTCGACCAGCCGGTCAGCGTCTGGGAGCTTGAGGACGTGGGCGACTGGTGGACGCGCGCCAACCCCGCGACCATCGCCCCCGTCATCGCCGTGCCCACCACCGCGGGCACCGGGTCCGAGGTGGGGCGCGCGGGCGTGCTGACCAATTCGGCCGACCACGTGAAGAAGGTGATCTTCCACCCCAAGCTGATGCCCGTGGTCACCATCTGCGACCCCGAGCTGACCGTCGGGATGCCCAGGTTCATTACCGCCGGAACCGGCATGGATGCCTTCGCGCATTGCCTCGAAGCCTACAGCAGCACCTATTTCCACCCGATGAGCCAGGGCATCGCCCTGGAGGGGCTGCGGCTGGTCAACGACTACCTGCCGCGCGCCTACGACACCCCCGACGACCTCGAGGCGCGGGGCCAGATGATGGCCGCCGCCGCCATGGGTGCCGTGGCCTTCCAGAAGGGCCTGGGCGCGATCCACGCGCTCAGCCATCCGGTCGGCGCGCTCTACAACACCCACCACGGCACCACCAATGCCGTGGTCATGCCCATGGTGCTCGATTTCAACCGCCCGCTGGTCGAGGACCGGCTGGCCCGCGCCGCCGACTACCTCGGCATCCGTGGCGGGTTCGACGGGTTCCGCGACCGCGTGATGGAACTGCGCGCGATGTTCGGCATTCCGACCGGGCTCGCCGCCATGGGCGTCAGGGCGGCCGATCTCGACCGGCTGACGGCGATGGCGCTTGCCGATCCCACGGCGGGCGGCAACCCGCGCGAGATGACGGCGGAAAACACCCGCGCGCTGTTCGAGGCCTGCCTCTAGGCGGGCGGGGGCGCCTGCGCGCCCCCTCCACCCCCCGGTGCGGGCAGGATGAACACCCCCCGCGCCCCGGCCCTGCATCCCCTCCCGATTGGCCGATCCGCCATGCCGCTTCCGCCCGCAGCCCGTGCGCTCCAGACGACCGAGGTCGCCGTGATCGGCGCGGGCGTGATCGGCCTGACCGTCGCGCTGACCCTGGCGCGCGAAGGCCGCACCGTCGCGCTGATTGATCCCGAACCGCCCGGCTCGGGCGCCAGCCACGGCAACGCGGGCACCATCGCCGACTACGCCGTCAGCCCGGTCGGCACGCCGGATGTCCTGCGCGACCTGCCGCGCCTGCTGTTCGACCGCGACTCGCCCCTGGCGATCCATCGGCCCAGCCTTCTGCCGCTTGTCCCCTGGCTGCTGCGCTTTGCCCGGGCGTCGCTGCCCGGCCCGGCGCGGCGGGGGGCGCAAGCCCTGGCCGCCCTCCTGGCCGATGCGACCCCGATGTGGCGCGACCTGGCGGCGGGCATCGGTGCCGCTGGCCTGCTGCGCGACACCGGATGCCTGTATCTCTACGCCACCGAGGCCGAGGGTCGCGCCGCCGAACCCGGACTGGCCGCGCGGCGCGCCCTTGGCGTGGCGGTCGACCGGCTGACGCCCGATGCCCTGGCAGGGCTCGAACCCGGGCTGCCGCCGATGGCGGGGGGTGCTGCGTACTTTCCCGGCGCCGTGTCGCTGTCCGATCCCGGGGCCATGATGGCCGGGCTCGCGGCGGCCTGCCGTGCCGCCGGGGTCGAACAGGTCGTCGCCCGTGTCGAACATCTGGAACGCAACGCCACCGGCGTCGTGCTGAAGGGCCCGGGCTTCATCCGCACCGCCCGCCGCGTCGTCCTGGCGGCGGGGGCGCGGTCGCGCGCCCTGGCCCGGATGGCCGGTTCGCGCGTGCCGCTCGATGCCGAGCGCGGCTATCATCTCGAATGGGACATGCCCGCGCCGCGCCTCGGCCGCCCGGCCTGTCCGGTGGCGCGCGGGTTCTACCTCTGCCCAATGTCCGGGCGGCTGCGCGCCGCCGGGACGGTTGAACTCGGCGGCATCGGCGCGCCCCTCTCGCCGCACCGGCTGGCCCGGCTCGAAGCCGGGGTGCGCGCGCTGTTCCCCGATCTCGGCCCGCCCGACCGCACATGGATGGGCCTGCGCCCCTCGATCCCCGACAGCCTGCCGGTGATCGGGCCGGCGGGCGGCGGGGCCGATGTGATCCTCGCCTTCGGCCATGGCCACATCGGGCTGACGCTGGCCCCGGCAACGGCCCGTGCGGTGGCCGCGATGATCGCCGGCCGCGACCCCGGCCCGGCAGTGGAAGCCTGCCGCCCCGCGCGATTCTGACCGGTCCGGCCGCCCGCCTGTCTGGACACCATGTCGGGACGGATACCATACGCCCGCCATACGCGAAACCGACGCGGAACATACGGGGTTTTCGTTCCTTTCCAGCAGCTTGCGGGCCGCGTGTCAGAACCCGTCCAGACAGGCCCGCGTCAGGCCCCCCTCGGGGTCGGCAAGCCCGTCGATCACGTCGAAATGATGCCGCCCCGGATCGACCGTCCAGGGGCAGTCCCAGGCTTCCGACAGCAACCGCGCCTGCCACAGGAAGGCGGGGCGTTCCTGCCCGCCGACCCAGACATGCGCCTGCACCCCTGCGCGCAGGGGCAGCCCGGCGGGGCTTTCCGCCGCCGCCTCGGCCGCATCGATGTGCAACCGGTCGTTCATCTCGGTCGCCATCAGCGGCGCGAGATCGGCCAGCGGCGAAACCGGCACCACCCGCGCCACCCGCGGCAGGTCGATCCCGGCGCAGCCCATCCGGGCCGACAGCTGCCCGCCCGCCGAATGCCCCGTCACCACCACAGGCCCCGGAACCAGCCCCGAAGCCGCCCGCACCGCCCCCGCAACCTCTTGTGTCATCGCGGAAATCCGCGCCTCGGGTGCCAGCGTGTAGGACGGCATGGCACAGGCCCAGCCCCGCGCCACCGCCCCCGCCGCCAGGTGCGACCAGGTCTCGCGGCCGAACGCCAGCCAGTATCCGCCATGCACGAACACCAGCAGGCCGCGCGGGTCTCCGGGTGGCAGGAACAGGTCGAACCGCTGCCGCTCGCCCGGGCCATAGGCCAG
Organism: Paracoccaceae bacterium; assembly: GCA_019454225.1. Lineage (NCBI taxonomy): Bacteria > Pseudomonadati > Pseudomonadota > Alphaproteobacteria > Rhodobacterales > Paracoccaceae > Paracoccaceae bacterium. Next base: position 1,399,040 of record CP075370.1, read on the forward strand.
CCCCAGCCGGGCGCGGGCGCCCAGGCCATGGCGGAATTCCTGCGCGGCGACCGCCCAGCGAAGCGGATAGGCCTCGGCCCCGGGGATGAATGCGCCGTTCGCATAGGCGCGGTCGGCTTCGGATCGGAACGGCATGACGTCTCCAACTGGACTTTCCCGCCCCGAGGATGCAGGACAGGATGGCCGCGAACAAGGGAGGCTGCCATGCTCGATTCCGTCACCGATCTTGCCTCGATGCTGAAGGACACGTCGCTTCTGGCGACCCGCGCCTATGTCGCCGGAGAATGGATAAATGCCGACGACGGCTCGACTTTTCCTGTGGTGAACCCGGCCCGGGGCGATGTGATCGCCCATGTGCCGAACCTCGGCCGGGCCGAGACCGCCCGCGCGATCGCCGCTGCCGCCGAGGCGATGAAGGATTGGGCCGCCCGCCCCGCCAAGGAACGCGCCAACCTGCTGCGCGCGTGGTTCAACCTGATGATGGAAAACCAGGAGGATCTGGGAAAGATCCTGACCGCCGAGATGGGCAAGCCGCTGGCCGAGGCCAAGGGTGAAGTCGCCTATGGCGCCAGCTTCATCGAATGGTTCGCCGAAGAGGCCAAGCGCATCTACGGCGAAACCATCCCCGGCCACATGCGCGACAAGCGCATCACCGTCCTGCGCCAACCCATTGGCGTCGTTGGATCAATCACGCCGTGGAACTTTCCCAACGCGATGATCACCCGCAAGTGCGGCCCGGCCCTTGCGGCGGGATGCGGCTTTGTCGGGCGGCCTGCGGCGGAAACGCCGCTGTCGGCCCTGGCCCTGGCCGTGCTTGCCGACCGGGCAGGGCTGCCCGGGGGCATCTTCTCGATCATCACCTCGAAGCGGTCGTCCGACATCGGCAAGGAATTCTGCGAGAACCCGCAGGTCAGGAAGCTCACCTTCACCGGCTCGACCGAGGTGGGGCGCATCCTGCTGCGGCAGGCGGCCGACCAGGTGCTGAAATGCTCCATGGAACTGGGCGGCAACGCCCCCTTCATCGTATTCGACGATGCCGATCTGGATGCGGCCGTGACGGGCGCGATGGCCTCGAAGTTCCGCAACAACGGCCAGACCTGCGTCTGCGCCAACCGCATCTATGTACAGGCGGGCGTCTATGACGCCTTTGCCGAGAAACTGGCGGCGGCCCTGTCCAGGACCCGCGTGGGCGATGGCCTGACCGAGGCGGTGGAGTTCGGCCCGCTGGTCAACATGGCGGCCGTCGACAAGGTCGAGGAACACATCGCCGACGCCGTATCCAAGGGCGGCAAGGTCGTCGCGGGCGGCAAGCGCCACGCGCTCGGCGGCTCGTTCTTCGAACCCACGATCATCACCGGCGTGACCCAGGCGATGGCCGTGGCGCAAGAGGAAACCTTTGGCCCGGTGGCGCCGCTGTTCCGCTTCGAGACCGAGGAACAGGCCATTGCGCATGCCAATGACACGATCTTCGGGCTTGCCGCCTATTTCTACGCCCGCGACATCGGCCGCGTGACCCGGGTGCAGGAGGCGCTTGAATACGGGATCGTCGGGGTGAACACCGGCATCATCTCGACCGAGGTCGCGCCCTTCGGCGGCGTCAAGCAATCGGGGCTCGGGCGGGAAGGGTCGCGCCACGGGATCGAGGACTATCTCGAGATGAAATACATCTGCCTGTCGGTGTGACGGGTCGGCGCGGCCCCGCAGGGCCGCGCCTTTTCCTTCCGGTTCCGGTCACATGGCGTTGTCGGGCTGCGCCCTGACGGCAAGCCGCCCGCTGCGCGAGATGCGGTAGGGCCCGCCGTTTCGCGATTCGATCAGGCGCCGCGCGCGAAGGCGGCGGAACAGGTCCAGCGTGCAGTCTTCCAGGATCATGCCGTCGCGGGTGACGCAAAGCACGGTCTGGACCTTGCGCGCCTGGCCGCGGTCATGCCGGATGACGCCGCCCTGCGCCAGCACGTGCAGCACGCGCTGTTCGGGTCGTGAGATGTTCATGGTGGTCTCGATGTCGGGATGGGATCAGACGCAACCGTCCGGCGCGCGGCCATCGCGCCCGGCACGGGGATGACGCCTTGCCCCCGGGGGCGGCGTCAGGCGACTGTCGCAAGCTCCAACATCAAGGCTCCTGTCCGCAAAGGACCGGCGGGCAGGATACCGCCGCGCGCATCGCGTGCAATCCCCCGGGCCCGGGCAGGCCCGTCAGCTGTTGCCGAACGGAAACGGTCAGAGCACCGCACCGATCTGCCAGGGCACGAACTCATGATCGCCAAGGCCCAGCCGTTCCGATGCGGTCCGCGCGCCCCCCGCCACGGCCAGGATGCGCTCGACGATCTGGGACCCCTTGTCGGCCAGGCTGGTCCCCGCCAGCACGTCACCGCAATCAAGGTCGATGTCGTCGGGCATCGCCCGGGCCAGGGCGGTCTGGGTGGACAGCTTGATGGTCGGCGCGGGTTTCGATCCGAAGGCCGATCCGCGCCCGGTGGTGAACACCACCACCTGCGCCCCCCCGGCGATCTGCCCCGTCACCGACACCGGATCATAGCCGGGCGTGTCCATGAAGGTGAACCCCGCCGCGGTCACAGGCTCGGCATAGCCGTAGACGGCGGTCAGCGGGGTATTGCCCCCCTTTGCCGCCGCGCCGAGGGATTTTTCCAGGATCGTGGTCAGGCCGCCCGCCTTGTTCCCGGGGGAGGGGTTGTTGTCGACGCTGGCGCCCGCCGCCGCGGTGTAGCCTTCCCACCAGCGGATCCGCTCGATCAGGCGCGCGGCGACCTGCGGATCGGCGGCGCGGCGCAGCAGCAGCTGTTCGGCGCCATAGATCTCGGGCGTTTCCGACAGGATCACCGTGCCCCCCAGCCCGACGATCATGTCCGAGGCCAGGCCGAGCGCGGGGTTTGCGGTGATGCCCGAGAATCCGTCGGACCCGCCGCATTGCAGGGCGACGCGCAGCGCTGAAGCGGGGCAGGGCACCCGCCGCGCCGCGCCGGCCAGCGGCGCCAGTTCGGCCACCTTCGCCTTGATCGCGTCGATCGTCGCGCGGGTTCCGCCGGTGTCCTGGATGGTCAGCCCATGGAAACGGTCGGCTCCGGCGGGGCCGAAGGCGGCCTTCATCCGCTCGATCTGCATCACCTCGCATCCAAGGCCGACAAAGATCGCCGCACCGACGTTGGGATGGGTGGCGTGGCCCCACAGCACCCGCTGCAGGATGTCGGCCCCCGCCCCGGTCGCCGCCATGCCGCATCCCGATCCGTGGGCGAAGGCGCAGATGCCGTCGATGTCGGGCCAGGCGGCCAGCAGGCCCGAGGCCGCGATCTCATCCGCCGCGCGGCGGATCACCGTGGCGGAACAGTTCACCGTGGCGATCAGCGCGATCATGTTGCGCGTGCCGGTCCGCCCGTCCGCCCGGCGATAGCCCATGAAGCTGCGCGGGGCCGGTGACGGGATGGCGGCGCGGGCGGCCGCAAGGTCGGCGCCGATCCGGTAGTCGCGGTCATGGTCGCCGAAGGCGCAGTTGTGGCTGTGCACATGCGCGCCCGCCGCGATCGGCGCGGTCGCCACGCCGATGGTCTGGCCGAACTTGATCACCGGCGCGCCCGCCGCGTGCGCTCTGCGGGCGATCTTGTGGCCGGGCGCGACCGGGCCGGGCAGCCCGTTGCCCAGGCGCAGCGGATCGTCGCCGCGCTGCGCGCGGGTGGTCAGGATGGCCACGCTGTCCGCCGGGTGCAGCACCAGCGGCTCAGCCATGGCGGGTGCCCGGATGCGACAGGGCGGCGATCACGCCGCGCAGTTCGGCAAGGCCGCGCAGGCGCCCGACCAGCGGATAGCCCGGGTGGGTGCCGCGCGCGGCGTCGTCCAGCAGTTCATGGCCATGATCGGGGCGGAAGGCCACGTCGCGGCCCCGCGTCCCGTCCAGCAGCGCCGCGACAACCGCCACCATGTCGGTGTCGCCCGCCAGATGCGCGGCTTCCTCGAAACTGCCGTCGGGGTCTTTGCGCACGTTGCGCAGATGCGCGAAATGGACGCGCGGCGCAAAGGCACGCGCCATTGCCGGCAGGTCGTTCGCCGGGTTGGCGCCCAGCGATCCCGTGCAGAAGGTCAGCCCGTTCGCGGGGCTGTCCACCGCGTCCAGCACCCAGCGGATGTCCTCGGCATCCGACACGATGCGCGGCAGGCCCAGGATGTCGCGCGGGGGGTCGTCGGGATGCACGCAGAACCGCATCCCAAGGTCTTCCGCCGCCGGGATCACCTCGGACAGGAAGCGGCGGAAGTTGGCGCGCAGCGCGTCCCGGCCGATATCCTCGTAGCCCTTGAGCGCCTCGCGCAGGCCCTGGATGTCATAGCGGTCATAGGCGCCCGGCAGGCCCGACATGATGGCATGCAGCAACGCCTGCCGGTCGTCCTCGGTCGCCTGCTGGTGCCAGATCGCGGCGGCCTGCAGCGCCTCGGGCGGATAGTCGTCGCGCGCCGCCTCGCGCCCCAGCATGTGGATTTCGAAGGCCGCCATGCGCGGGGCAGAGAACCGCAGGCAGGTGCCGCCCCGGGCGACAGGCGCGGTCAGGTCCGTCCGCGTCCAGTCGAGCAGCGGCATGAAGTTGTAGCAGATCGTCGTGATCCCCTCGGCGGCAAGGTTCGCCATGCTTTGCCGGTAGTTGGCGAACAGGGCCGACAGATCCCCCTCGCCGCGCTTGATGCGTTCATGGATCGGCAGGCTTTCGACCACCACCCAGGAAAACCCCGCCGCCTCGATCTCGGCCCGGCGGCTTGCGATCAGGTCGCGCGGCCACACCTCGCCATAGGGAATCTCGTGCAGCGCGGTGACGATGCCGCTTGCCCCCGCCTGCGCGATCTCGGGCAGGGCGATGCGGTCGAAGGGGCCATACCAACGCCAGCTTTCGATCATGTCAGCCTCTCGATGGCGCCGCGCACGCCATGGGCGCGCAGCGCGTTGTAGGCCGCGGTCACCGGCGGACGCAGGCGGGCGGCAAGGTCGGGCGGAAACACCTGGGCCAGCGACAGGACGGCGGCCACGGGATCGGGGCCGGTGGCGGCGGTGCGCAGGGTCGGGGCAAGGGGGTCGCGCACGTCGATGGCTTGTCCGTCAAGGTCTGTCCCCGAGACATAGGCGATCCACGCCGCGACGGCCAGCATCAGGCCGGGGCAGGGCCGCCCCTGATCCAGCCCCGCCGCCAGCGTGCCCAGGATGCGTTGCGGCAGCTTCTGGCTGCCGTCCATCGCAATCTGCCAGGTCCGGTGACGTATGGCGGGGTTGGCATAGCGCGCCCGCAGTGCCGCCGCATAGGCCGCCAGGTCCTCGCCGGGGGGCGGGGTCAGCGCCGGGATGATCTCGTGCCGCCACAGCCGCTCGACCAGGCCCGCGAAAAGCGGGTCGGCCATGCAGTCGGCAATGGTCTCATGGCCTGCAAGATAGCCCAGGTAGGCCAGCGGCGAATGCGTGCCGTTCAGCATCCGCAGCTTCATGTGCTCGAATGCGGTCACGTCCTGCACCATCTGCACGCCCGCACGGCCCAGGTCGGGCCGGTCGCCGTTGACAAAGTCGTCCGCGACGACCCATTGGCGGAACGGTTCGTGCATCACCGGCGCCGCATCGTGGCGGCCGGTCAGCGCGGCGACGCGCGCGATATCCTCGGGCTTGGTGGCGGGAACGATGCGATCGACCATGGACGACGGGAACCGCGCATGTTCCGCGATCCAGTCGCCAAGCGCGGGATCGATGCGGGCCGCAAGATCCAGCACCACGCCGCGCACGACGCGGCCGTTGTCCGGCAGGTTGTCGCAGGACAGCACGGTGAACGGCGCCAGCCCCCGGTCGCGCCGCAGCGCAAGCGCCCGCACCAGGAACCCCGGCGCCGACAGCGGCAGCGGATCAGCCAGATCATGCAGGATGTCGGGATGCCCGGGGTTCAGCCTGCCGGTCGCGGGTTCGTGGCAATAGCCCTTTTCCGTGACCGTCAGCGTCACGATCCGCACCGCCGGATCGGTCATCGCAGCCAGCACCGCCGCCGGGTCCTCGCGCGCCACCAGCACGCCCTGCACGATGTTCACGATCCGCGCGGTTTCGCCCTGCGGCCCCAGTTCAAGCGCGGTATAGGCCCCGCCCTGCGGCACCAGCTGGTCGCGCATCCTGGGCGATTGCAGCGAAACCCCCAGGATCCCCCAGTCGCCCCCCGCCTCCTCGACATAGATCGCGCCATGCGCGCGGAAGAACGCGCCAAGGCCCAGATGGACGATCCCCACCGGTCGGGCAGGCGCGCTGCGGCCCAGCCGCGCGGCGGTCATCCGTCCGCCTCCCCCGGGGCGGCGTCGCGGCAGACGATGTGATCAGCGCGCAAGCCAGCCTCCGTCGACATTCAGGATCGCGCCGTGGATATAGGCCGCCGCCGCCGATGACAGGAACACGGCAGCCGCGCCGATATCCTCGGGGCGGCCCCAGCGGCCTGCCGGGATGCGGTCGAGGATCGCCCGCGACCGGTCCGGATCGGCGCGCAGCGCCTCGGTGTTGTTGGTCTCGATATAGCCCGGCGCGATGGCATTGACGTTGATGCCCTTTGCCGCCCACTCGTTTGCCAGCAGCTTGGTGATCCCCGCGACGCCGTGCTTTGCCGCGGTGTAGGATGGCACCCGGATGCCCCCCTGGAACGACAGCAGTGACGCCACGTTGACGATCCGGCCGCCCGCCCCCCGGGCCAGTGCCGCCCGGCCGAAGGCCTGGCAGGCAAAGAACACCGCCTTCAGGTTGACGTCCATCACCGCGTCCCAGTCGGCCTCGGTGAAATCCACCGCATCGGCGCGGCGGATGATCCCGGCGTTGTTGACCAGGATGTCGACCGGGCGTCCGGCAAAGACGTCGCGTGCCGCCATCGGGTCCGACAGGTCGAGGTGCAGCGCCTCGCCCCCGGTCAGGGCGACCGTCGCCGAACAGTCCGACCTGCCCGCCGCGATCACATGCGCCCCGGCCTCTGCCATGGCCACCGCGATCGCCTGCCCGATTCCGGTATTGGCGCCGGTGACAAGCGCGGTCTGCCCCGCTAGCGAGAACGGGGTCATCGCAGGCTCTCCATCGGCACGGACTCGACGTCGCGGTAATCGACATTGTCCCCCGCCATGGCCCAGACGAAGGCATAGCTCGCCGTGCCCGCGCCGCAGTGGATCGACCAGGGGGGCGACAGCACGGCCTGCTCGTTGGCCACGACCAGGTGCCGCGTCTCCTGCGGCTCGCCCATCAGGTGCAGCACGCGCTGCGGTTCGGGCAGGTCAAAGTAGAAATAGGCCTCCATCCGCCGGTCGTGCAGGTGGGCGGGCATCGTGTTCCAGACCGACCCGCCGTGGAACTGCGTGTAGCCCAGCACCAGCTGGCACGACGGCATCACGTCGGGGTCGATGAACTTGTTGATGGTGCGGTGGTTCGCGGTTTCGGGCGCCCCCAGCGTGATCTTCACCGCCTCGGCCAGCCGCACCAGCCGCGCCGGATGGGTGGCATGCGCCGGACAGGAGGTCAGGTAGAACCGGCCCGCCCCGCCAAAGGTGACCGGCCCGGCCCCCTTCGGCAGGTAGAGCACATCGCCCTTGTCCAGCGTCCAGCTTTCGCCCCCGGCCGCCACGGTTCCCTGGCCCCCCACGTTCACCACGCCCATCTCGCGCCGGTCCAGGATGCCGGCGGTGCCGCATTCCTTCACATGGTCCAGCGTCAGGCTGCCCCCGGCGGGCGCCGCGCCCCCGACGATCATCCGGTCGTAGTGGCTGTAGATCAGCCGCACCTCGCCCTCGGCGAACAGTCCGGTGCCCAGGAACGCCGCGCGCAGGGCGGCGGTGTCCATCGTGCGGGCCTCGGTGGGCGATACGGCGGGGCGGGTCTCGACGGTCAGCATGGGCGGGCCTTTCAGAGGAAATCGTCGCGGCGGGGGGTGAAGGCGTCGATCATCACGCCGGGTTCCATGCAGATGCAGCCGTGGGTGACGCCGCCGGGGATCACGAAGGCATCGCCGGGCCCGACGACCCGCGTCTCGCCGCCGATGAAGAACCGGAACCGGCCCGATTGCACATAGGTCGATTGAACATGCGCGTGGCTGTGCAGCGCGCCCTCGGCGCCCTTGGCGCCAAAGCGGAACCGCACCGTCATCATCTCGGGCGTGTGGGCCAGAACCTGCCGGGTGACGTTCGGGGCGGTTGCGGTTTCGGGAAACAGCGTGTCGGTGTCCATGATGGCCTCTAGCGGAACAGTGCGGGCAGCCAGAGCGACAGCCCGGGGATATAGGTGACAAGCATCAGCGTCGCGAAGGCCGCGCCATAGAACGGCCAGATCGTGCGCACCGCCTGCCATACGCTGATCCGTCCGACCGCGCAGCCCACGAACAGCACCGCCCCCACCGGCGGCGTGCAAAGCCCGATCCCCAGGTTCAGGATCAGGATGACGCCGAAGTGGATCGGATCGACCCCGAAGGCCAGCGCCACCGGCAGGAAGATCGGCGTGGTGATCACGATCAGCGGCGACATGTCCATGAAGGTGCCGAGGATCAGCAGCAGCACGTTGATCAGCAGCAGGATCAGGATCGGATTGTCGGTCAGGCCCTGCATGGCCGCGACCATGGCGGCGGGAACCTTCAGGAAGGCCAGCAGCCAGCCGAACGAGGCCGCGCATCCGATCACCAGCAGCACCATCGCCGTGGTCCGCACCGCCGCCCTGACCGCGCCGGTGAACTCGGCCCAACCCATCGTGCGATAGGCCAGCGTGGTCACCGCCAGGGCATAGACCGCCGCGATGCAGGACGATTCCGAGGCCGTGAACACGCCCGAACGGACGCCGCCGAAGATGATGGCGATCAGCAGGATGCCGGGGATCGCGTTCAGGAACAGCATCCCGAACATGCCCCAGCCGGGGAAGGCTTCGGTCGGATAGCCCTTCCGGCGGGCCACGAACCAGGCCGCGATCATCAGCGACAGCGCCAGCACGAAGCCCGGCAGGATACCTGCGGTGAACAGGTCGGCAATCGACAGCCGGCCGCCGGCCGAGATCGAATAGATGATCATGTTGTGCGACGGCGGGATCAGCAGCGCGATGATCGAGGACACGACGGTGATGTTCACCCCGTAGTCCACGTCATAGCCCTTTTCCTTCATCTGCGGGATCATGATGCCGCCGATCGCCGAGGCATCCGCCGCCGCCGAGCCCGAGATGCCGCCGAACAGCACCGATGACGCGATGTTCACCTGGCCCAGGCCGCCCCGCAGGTGCCCCACCGCGGCCCCGGCCACCGCGATCAGCCGCCGCGCGATGTCGCCGCGCACCATCACCTCGCCCGCGAAGATGAAGAACGGAATTGCCATCAGCGCGAACACCGAGACGCCCGAATTCAGCCGCTGGAACACGACCACCGGGGGAAGTCCCAGGTACAGCACCGTGGCGAACGACGCGACGCCCAGACAGAAGGCGACCGGCGTGCCGATCGCCAGAAGCACGCCGAAGGTGCCGAAGAGAACCCAGAGTTCCATCTAGGCCGCCTCCGCCGTGTCTTCGCCGAAACGGGCCGTGGGCAGGCCGGCGGCCCGCCGGACGATGCGTTCGGCGGAAAAGATCATCATCAGCACGCCGCCCATCACCAGCGGCAGGAAGTCGATGGCGCCGGTGACGCCCAGCGACGGCAGCGTCACGCCATAGGCCGAGACCATCAGCTGCCCGCCGTACCAGAACATCCCGAAACCGAAGCCCAGCACCACGATGTCCGATACCGTGTGCAGCACCAGCACCACCCGGCGCGGCAGGACGTAAAGCAGCACGTCGAACGACAGGTGATAGCCTTCGCGGATGCCGACGGCGGCCCCCAGGAAGATGAACCATCCCATCAGGATGACGGCGGCGGGTTCCGACCATATCAGACTGTCGTTCAGCACATAGCGGAAGAACACCTGCGACGCGATGATCGCCGTCATCGCCACCAGGCCCGCCCCGGCCGTCCAGAGCGCAAAACGTGCCAGCAGGCCAAGCCCGTGGGCCAGCCGTAACAATCCCGGTTGCATGGATGCTCCCCCGCGTGGTTGGGCGGCCCCGTGCCCCGGGGCCGCCCGCTGTCAGTTCACTCGGTCGCCTGGATGCGGGTGACCAGATCCTGCAGCTTCGGCGTGTTGGCGTGTTTCTGGTAGACCGGGGCCATCGCCTCGATGAACGGCGTCTTGTCGATCTCGGTGATGACCTGCACGCCCGACGCGCGGACCTTTTCCTCGGACACCTTCTCGCGCGCGGCCCAGAGCTCGCGGTTCACCGGGATCGAGTCCTTTGCGGCCTGCGTGACAAGCGCCTGATCCTCGGGCGACAGCTTGTCATAGCTGACCTTCGACATCACCAGGACTTCCGGCACGATCAGGTGCTGGTTCAGCGTGTAGTAGCCCGCGACCTCGTAGTGGCCCGAGGATTCGAACGAGGGCCAGTTGTTCTCGGCGCCGTCGATGACGCCGGTCTGGATCGCGGAATAGACCTCGCCATAGGGCATCGGCGTGGCATTCGCGCCAAGTGCCGTCATCATGTCCACGAACACGTCCGACTGCATCACGCGGATCTTCATCCCCGCCAGATCCTCGATCGAGGTGATCGGCTTCTGCTTGTTGTAGAAGCTGCGGCTGCCGCCGTCGTAATAGGCAAGCCCGACAAAGCCGTGGGGTTCGAAGGCGGCCAGGATCTCGTCGCCCACCGGGCCGTCCATCACGCGGTGCATGTGGTCGGTGCCCCGGAAGATGAACGGCAGCGAGACGACCTTGGTCTCCTCGATGATGTTGTTGAACGGACCCATCGACACGCGGTTGAAGTCGATCACGCCGAACTTCGTCTGCTCGATCGTGTCCTTTTCCTCGCCCAGCTGCGCCGAGTGGAACACCTCGACACAGATGCGGCCGCCCGAACGCTCCTTCAGCAGCTCGCCCATGTGCTTGACCGCGTCGACGGTCGGATAGCCGTCGGGGTGCGTGTCCGAGGACTTGAGCGTGATCTCGCATTCCGCAAGCGCCGCGCCGGTCATCGCCGCCGAGGCCAGCAGCGCCGCTGCAAGGGTCTTGAACTGTGTCATCTGGGTCTCCTCCCGTTGTGGCTTTCAGAGCCGGTAGGCTTGTTTCGCAAGCCGGTATGCGAGGTCTTGCGCGACCTCGAATGCTTCATCCCGCGCAAGCCGCCCGGTGGCGACCAGCGTCGCCAGGAAGGCGCAGTCGACGCGCCGCGCGACGTCGTGCCGGGCGGGGATCGACAGGTAGGCGCGGGTGTCATCGTTGAACCCGACGGTGTTGTAGAACCCGGCGGTTTCGGTGGTCATCTCGCGGAACCGCCGCATGCCTTCGGGGCTGTCGTGGAACCACCAGGCCGGCCCCAGCCGCAGCGCCGGATAGACCCCCGCCAGCGGCGCCAGTTCCCGCGCATAGGCCGTCTCGTCCAGGGTAAAGACGATGACCGACAGGCGCGGGTCCAGCCCCACGGCATTGAGCAGGGGGCGCAGCGCGGCGACATAGTCGGTGCGGCCGGGTATGTCGAACCCCTTGTCGCGCCCGAAACTCGCCAGGACCCCCGCATGGTGGTTGCGCCGGCTGCCGGGATGGATCTGCAGCACCAGCCCGTCATCCAGGCTCATCCGCGCCATCTCGGTCAGCATCTGGCCGCGGAAGGCGTCGGCCTCGTCCGCGGTGCAGGTGCCGTGCAGCGCCTTCTGGAACAGGATCGCCGCCTGATCCTGCGGCAGGTCCTCGGTGCGGGCCGTCGCGTGGCCGTGGTCCGACGAGGTGCAGCCATAGACCCGGAAGAACGCGCGCCGCGCCCTGTGGGCCGCCAGATAGCCCTGCCAGGTGGCCGTGTCCTCGCCCGTCAACTCGCCCAGACGCATCACGTTGTCGGCGAAACCCGGCATCTCGGGGTCGACCACCGCGTCGGGCCGGTAGGCGGGAACGACGCGCCCGTGCCAGCCCGAATCCCGGATCATCGCGTGCCAGCGCAGGTCATCAAGCGCGCCATCCGTGGTCGAGATCACCTCGATCCCGAAGCGGTCATACAGCGCGCGCGGCCGCAGGGCAGGGGTGGCAAGCGCCTCGGCAATCCGGTCATAGATCGCATCCGCCGTGGCCTCGGACAGCCTGTCCTCGATGCCGAAAACCGTCTGGAACGCATGGTCCAGCCACATCCGCGACGGCGTGCCCCGGAACAGGTGGAAATGGCGCGCGAACAGCCGCCAGATCGCGCGCCCGTCGGTTTCCACCGGCGCGCCATCGGCGCGCGGAACGCCCAGGTCGCGCAGCGGCACACCCTGCGAGGCCAGCATGCGGAAGATGTAGTGATCGGGCGTCACGAACAGCTGCGCCGGGTCCGGAAAGGCCGCGTCCTCGGCATACCACCGGGGGTCGGTGTGGCCGTGGGGGCTGACGATGGGCAGGTGCTCGACCGTATCGAACAGGTCCCGGGCCACCCGGCGCGTGGCCGGGTCCGGCGGGAACAGGCGATCGGGATCGAGCAGGGGCATCGGTGGTCAATTCCTCCCGGTCTGGCCGTGGCGCAGAAGGTGCTTTCCATCGGACCGCTATGGTAATATGCTAGTATGCGTGACCTGTCAACGGAGGTGACAGATGCCGGAACCCGTGGCGCTGCGCATGCTCGAACCGATCCAGCGGCCATCCGTCGCGGACACCGTGTTCGACGAATTGCACAAGCAGATCCTCAACCTTGAACTGCCGCCCGGCGCGAGACTGTCCGAGGTCGAGGTGGCGCGCGCGCTCGGCGTGTCGCGGCAACCGGTGCGCGATGCCTTCTACCGCCTGTCCAAGCTCGGCTTCCTGTCGATTCGCCCGCAGCGCGCCACCACCGTGTCGCAGATCTCCGATGCCGCCGTGATGCAGGCGCGGTTCATCCGGTCGGCCATCGAGGCGGAAACCGTGCGCGTCGCCTGCCACCGCCTGACCGCCGAGGACATGGACGCGCTCGACCGGATTCTCGACGATCAGGCCGCGGCGGTCGCGGCACGGCAACCGCTGGTGTTTCACAATCTGGACGACCTGTTCCACCGCGAGATCTGCGCGCGCGGCGGAAACGCCTTCGCCTGGGACATCATCCGCGAGAACAAGGCGCACATGGATCGGGTCAGGTTCCTGTCCCTCGCCTTCGCCAGCCAGGACGCCTTTGACGATCATGTGCGGATCATGGATGCCCTGCGCGTCCGCGACGGTGATGCGGCCGTGGCGGCGATGCGGGCGCACCTGGCCCGCATCAAGGACCAGATCGGGCGCATCCGCGCCGAGCACGAGGCCTATTTCGAGGGGGCCGGCGGTGCGGCGTGACGTCTTTCTCTCGATCGGCGAATGCATGGTCGAAATGGCGCCGCAGGACGGCGGCGGCTATGCCATGGGATTTGCCGGCGACACGTTCAACACCGCCTGGTATGCCCGGCGCTGCCTGCCCCCGGGGTGGGCTGTGCGCTATCTGACAGCCGTGGGTCAGGATGCGGTATCGGACAGGATGCTGGCCTTCATGGCGCGGGAAGGGATCGACACGTCGGCCGTGTCGCGTCTGCCGGACCGGACCGTCGGCCTCTACCTGATCGAGCTGACCGATGGCGAACGCAGTTTCGCCTACTGGCGCGGGCAATCGGCGGCGCGCTGCCTGGCCCGGGATGCCGCCAGGATCGAGGCGGCGCTGCAAGGGGTTCGTCTGGCCTATCTGTCGGGGATCACGCTGGCGATCCTGTCGCAACCCGACAGGGCACGCCTGCTGGCCGCGCTGTCCCGGGCGCGCGGGGCGGGCACGGTGGTCGCGTTCGATCCGAACCTGCGGCCGCGCCTCTGGCCCGGGGCCGCCGACATGCGCGCGGCGATCACGGAAGGTGCGGGGGTGGCCGATGTCGTGCTTCCGTCGCACGAGGACGAGGCCACCCATTTCGGCGATGCCGACCCCGAGGCGACGGCCGAACGCTACGCTTCGGCGGGTGCCTCGCTCGTGGTGGTCAAGAACGGCCCCGGCGCGATCGTGGCGCGCCAGGCGGCGCGGCTGACGTGGCACATGCCGGCTGCCGTGCCGCGCGTGGTCGATACCACGGCGGCCGGCGACAGTTTCAACGCGGCATTCCTCGGCGCGTGGCTGGCAGGCGCGGGGCTTCAGCCCGCGATGGCGGCCGGGGCAGAGCTTGCCGCGCGGGTGATCGGGGCGCGGGGTGCGCTTGTGCCCTGACCGTCAGATTCCTAACAGACGGTGAATTCCAAAAGGCAATCCATTGGAATCATTGGGTCGGAAAAGCGTCCCACGGTGGGACGCCCGCCGTCAGCGGGCCAGCCCGATGCCCCGCAGCGCCTCGGCGATCTCATCCAGGATGGCCGGATCGTCGATCGTGGCGGGGGCCTTGAACGGCTGGCTGTCGGCGATCTTGACCATGGTCGCCCGCAGGATTTTCCCCGAGCGGGTCTTGGGCAGCCGGTCCACCACCACCGCCCGCTTGAAATCCGCAACCGGCCCGATCCTCTCGCGCATCAGCGTCACGCATTCCTTCACCACGGCGTCATGCGGCCGGTTGGTGCCCCGGTTCAGGCACAGGAACCCGAGCGGCGACTGCCCCTTCAGATCGTCCGCAACCCCGATCACCGCGCATTCCGCAACATCGGGATGGCTGGCCAGAACCTCCTCCATCGCGCCCGTCGACAACCGGTGCCCCGCGACGTTGATCACGTCATCGGTGCGCGCCATGATGTACAGATAGCCGTCCGCGTCGATATAGCCCGCGTCGCCCGTCTCGTAGTAGCCGGGGAAGTGCGACAGGTAGGATTTGACGAACCGCTCCTCCGCATTCCACAGCGTCGGCAGCGTGCCGGGGGGCAGCGGCAGCTTCACCGCGATGGCGCCCAGCGTGTCGGGCGGCAGGGGATGGCCGCCCTCGTCCAGCACCTGCACGTCATATCCCGGCATCGGGACCGAAGGACTGCCCAGCTTGACCGGCAGGGGCCCCAGACCCATCGGGTTCGCCGCGATCGGCCAGCCCGTCTCGGTCTGCCACCAGTGGTCGATCACCGGCTTGCCCAGATGCCGCTGCGCCCATTCGATCGTGTCGGGATCGGCGCGCTCACCCGCGAGGTAGAGCGTGTTCAGACCCGACAGGTCATGTTGCGCGACCAGCCTGCCCTCCGGATCGTCGCGCTTGACCGCCCGGATCGCGGTGGGCGCGGTGAAGAAGCTTTTCACGCCATGTTCCGCGATCACCCGCCAGAACGTGCCGGCATCCGGGGTTCCGACCGGCTTGCCCTCGAACACGATGGTCGTGCAGCCCGCCACCAGCGGACCATAGCAGATGTAGCTGTGGCCCACGACCCACCCGACATCCGAGGCGGCCCAGAACACGTCGCCCGCGCCGACGCCATAGATCGCCCCCATCGACCAGTGCAGCGCCACCAGATGCCCCGCGGTCGGGCGGACCACGCCCTTCGGCGCGCCGGTGGTGCCCGAGGTATAGAGGATATAGGCGGGATGGTTGCCGGGAACCGGCACGCAATCGGCGGGGTCGGTTCCGAACTGGAACTCGTGCCAGTCCAGATCGCGGCCGGGGACCAGATGCGCGACCTCCTGTTCCCTCTGGAAGATCACGCAGAAATCGGGCTTGTGCGCCGCCATGTCGATGGCGCCGTCAAGCAGCGGCTTGTAATGCACCACGCGGTTCGGCTCGATCCCGCAGGAGGCCGCGATGATCGCCCGCGGCTTGCAATCGTCGATCCGCACGGCCAGTTCGGCCGCCGCAAAGCCGCCGAACACCACCGAATGGACAGCACCCAGCCGGGCGCAGGCCAGCATCGCCTCCAACGCCTCGGGCACCATCGGCATGTAGATGATGACCCGGTCACCCTTTTCCACGCCCCTCGCCCGCAAGGCCCCGGCCAGCGAGGCGACGCGGGACTGCAATTCGGCATAGGTGATGCCGCGCTTGGTGTGGGTGACGGGGCTGTCGTGGATGATCGCAAGCTGGCCACCCCGGCCGGCGGCGACATGGCGATCGACCGCGTTCCAGCAGGTGTTCACCAGGCCGTCGTCGAACCATTCATACAGCGGTGCCCGGGTGTCGTTCAGCGCGCGGGTCGGAAACGCGGACCAGTCGATGGCCTTTGCCGCATCCATCCAGAACCCCTCCGGATCGGCCCGCCAGTCCGCATAGGTTTCACGGTATCCCATGGTATGCCCCCATTCACGCTGCGCCTTCGTTACGCCGCGGCGGGGGGTGACACAAGAATGTTGCGCGACTGTTGCGGGTCGCGGGGGCGCGGCCCGGTGTCACGGTTTGCGCTATCGCGCCGGTCCGCGCGCGGCCTCGATGCCGCCGCTATCCGTAATGCGCGACCGGCGTCCCCGCGAGGGCCGACATGTTGAACAGGCCGCGGGCGGTGATCGAGGGCGTCACGATATGCGCCTTGTTGCCCATGCCCATCAGGATCGGACCGACCTCAAGCCCGTTCGCGCGCATCTTCAGGATGTTCCGGACGCCCGACGCAGCGTCCGAGTTGGCAAAGACCAGCACGTTGGCCGCCCCGTCATAGCGGCTGCCGGGGAACAGCCGGTCGCGGGTGGCCTGGTCGAGCGCCGCGTCGATGTGCATCTCGCCCTCGTAGGCAAAGTCGGGTTCGCGCGCGTCCAGCAGTTCGAGGGCGGCGCGCATGCGCCGGCCGGTGTCGCAGTCGAGGTTCCCGAACTGGCTGGATGAGCACAGCGCCACCTTGGGCGACAGTCCGAAGCGCCGGACATGCCGCGCCGCGCCGATCACCGTTTCCATGATCTGTTCGGGGGTGGGTTCGGGGTGCACATGCGTGTCGGCGATGAACAGCGGGCCGTCCTGCATGATCATCAGCGAGAGCGCCCCTACCGGATGCAGCCCGTCGCGCGCCAGCACCTCGCGCACATAGCGCAGGTGCCACAGATACTGGCCGAAGGTGCCGCAGATCAGGCTGTCGGCTTCGTTGCGGTGCACCATCACGGCGGCGATGGCCGTGGTGTTGGTACGCATCACGGCCCGCGCGATGTCGGGCGTGACCCCCTGCCGCTTCATCAGCGCCAGATAGCTTTCCCAGTAGTCGCGATACCGGCCGTCGCTTTCGGGGTTCACGATCTCGAAATCCTGCCCGGGGCGGATCGGCAGGCCCGCCCGTTCGCAGCGCGCGGCGACGACGTCGGGGCGGCCGATCAGGATCGGGGCGTCGGTGGTTTCCTCGATCATCGCGTTCGCGGCGCGCAGGACGCGCTCGTCCTCGCCTTCGGCAAACACGATCTTTCTTGCGGCCATGCGGCTGGCCTCGAACACCGGACGCATGATCAGCGCCGAGCGGAAGACCGAGCCGTCAAGGCGCCGCTTGTAGGTATCAAGGTCCTCGATCGGACGGGTGGCGACACCGGTTTCCATGGCGGCGCGCGCCACCGCGCTTGCCACTACCCCGATCAGGCGCGGGTCGAAGGGCTTGGGGATCAGGTACTCGGCACCGAAGGACAACTGTTCGCCCTGATAGGCCGCCGCGGCCTCGGCGCTTGTGGTGGCGCGGGCGAGGGCGGCGATCCCTTCGATACAGGCCAGTTCCATGGCGTCGTTGATGGTCGTCGCGCCGACGTCGAGCGCGCCCCGGAAGATGAAGGGGAAGCACAGGACGTTGTTGACCTGGTTGGGAAAGTCGCTGCGCCCCGTGGCGATGATCGCATCCGGCACGGCGGCGCGGGCGACGTCCGGCAGGATCTCGGGCGAGGGGTTGGCAAGCGCGAAGATGATCGGGCGCGGCGCCATCCGCGCCACCATCTCGGGCGTCAGGACACCGGGGCCGGACAGCCCGAGGAACAGGTCGGCGCCCGCGATCACATCGGCCAGGACCCGCGCATCTGTCGCCTGGGCAAAGGCCGCCTTCTGCGGGTTCATGTCGACCTCGCGGCCCTGGTGCACCACGCCGTGGATGTCGCAGAGCCACACATTCTCGCGGCGGACACCCAGCTTGAGCAGCATGTTCAGGCAGGCGATGCCCGCCGCGCCGCCGCCGGTGCTGACCACCTTGATGTCCGCCCACTGCTTGCCGGCCACGTGCAGCGCATTGGTGGCGGCGGCGCCAACGACGATCGCGGTGCCGTGCTGGTCGTCGTGGAACACCGGGATGTTCATGCGCGCCCGACACAGTTCCTCGACGACGAAGCAATCGGGGGCCTTGATGTCCTCAAGATTGATCGCACCGAAGGTCGGTTCAAGGGCACAGACGATATCGGCCAGCCGCACCGGATCGGGTTCGTTCACCTCGATGTCGAAGCAGTCGATGTTGGCGAACTTCTTGAACAGGACGGCCTTGCCCTCCATCACCGGCTTGGACGCAAGCGCGCCGATGTTGCCCAGCCCGAGCACCGCCGTGCCGTTCGTCACGACCGCGACAAGGTTTCCGCGGGCGGTGTAGCGGCTGGCGGTTGCCGGGTCGGCCTTGATCTCGAGACATGCCTCGGCAACGCCGGGGGAATAGGCCAGCGACAGGTCGCGCCCGTTCGCCAGCGGCTTGGTGGCGCGGATTTCCAGCTTTCCGGGTTTCGGAAACTCGTGATAGTCGAGCGCCGGGTGCCGTGCGGCATCCTTGTTTCCGGTTTCCATCTGCCCCTCCGACGTGATTGTTTAACGTTAAACGATTGGCTGGCAGGCGCAAGCCCGCTGCCGTTCCCGCCATCCTTTGGCGCGTTTTCCGGATTCTTGCAAATCCCGCGCGCCAGTCGCAGGCTGGGCCGGTCACGACGGGGGACTCCATGCAGAACATCCGGGCCGAGGTGCGCCTGCCCACACGCGCGCTGTCCGAGGACATCGCCTTCTTCACCAAGACGCTGGGAATGCGGATGGACCGGATCTTTCCTGCCGACGACCCGAAGGTGGCGGTGTTCTCGGGCCATGGCCTGCGCGTCAGGCTGGAAACGGGCGATGGCACCCCCGGAACGATCGGCATCCTGGCGGACGACCCGGTGCTGATCGCCGGCGGAATGCGCCGCCTGACGGCCCCGGGCGGCACCCGCATCGAGATCGCCGAACTCGACCCGCCGCTGGTGATGCCGCCGGTGCAGCATGATTTTGTCGTGCGCCGCCTGGCGGATGGCGCAGCCTGGGTGGTCGGACGCGCCGGCATGCAGTATCGCGACCTTGTTCCCACCCGTCTCGGCGGCGCGATGATCGCCAGCCATATCCGGATTCCGCAGGGCGGCCCGGTGCCCGACATGGTGCATTTCCACAAGGTCGGCTTTCAGCTCATCTTCTGCGTCGCAGGCTGGGTCGATGTCGTCTACGAGGATCAGGGCCCGCCGATCCGCCTGCACGCCGGCGACTGCTTCATCCAGCCGCCCGAGATCCGCCATCGCGTCCTGCACGCAAGCGACGGCATCGAGGTGATCGAGATCGGTGTTCCCGCCGAGCACATCACCGAACTCGACCACGACATGGCCCTGCCGACACCGCACCTGCGGCCCGATCGCCAATGGGGCGGCCAGCGGTTCGTGCACAACACCGCCGACCGGGGGGCGTTCGCGCCGCATCGCCTGCCGGGTTTTGTCGCGAGGGACACGACCATCGCCGCGAACACGGGCGGGGTCGCGTCGGTTCTTGTGGTCCGGCCCGGTGGCGGGGTCGCCGGTTGGATGCGGCATTCCGGCGACATCCTGTTCACCTATGTCATGGCCGGCACCCTGGTTCTGGAGGGCGAGGGGCGGGCGCCGGTGCCGCTGGAGAAGGGAGATGCCTTCGTCATCCCGCCCGGACTTGCCACACGCTATGGCGAACCGTCGCCCGACCTCGAACTGCTGGAGGTCAGCCTGCCCGCCGAGGTTCCCACCGCGCCATGCTGATCGGCGGGGCCGCGCTTGCATTGCCGTTCGGGCCGCCGCATCCTGACCGCATGATCAAATCCGGAGGGGCCATGGACCTGTTCGATGCCGCGATGACAGTGCGCGAGAATGCGCATGCGCCCTATTCCCGGTTCAAGGTTGGTGCGGCGATCCTGTCGGTCGAGGGAAACCTGCATCTGGGCTGCAACGTCGAGAATGTTGCCTATCCGCAGGGAACCTGCGCGGAGGCCGGGGCGATTGCGGCGATGGTCGCGGCCGGAGACACGCGCATCGCACAGATCCTCGTGGTTGCGGATGCGGAGCGGCCGGTGCCGCCCTGCGGCGGCTGTCGCCAGAAGATCGCTGAATTTGCGGCACCCGACACCCCGGTCACGATGTGCACCACCCGGGGCCGGCGCAGCACGGTCACGCTGGCCGACCTGCTGCCCGGCGCCTTCGACGCCGGGTTCCTGCCCGGTCTCGACTGACGATGGACGCCAGATCGATCAACGCGAAGCTCCGTCGCGGCGAGGTGCCGGATGCAGACGACCTGCGTTGGTTCGCCGATGGGCTGGCGTCGGGCGCGGTCACGGATGCCCAGGCGGGGGCCTTCGCGATGGCGGTCTGCCTGCGCGGGCTTGGAGAGGCGGGCCGTGTCGCGCTGACCCGTGCCATGCGGGACAGCGGGCAGGTGCTGTCCTGGGACCTGCCGGGACCGGTGGTCGACAAGCATTCGACGGGCGGCATCGGCGATTGCGTGTCGCTGATCCTTGCCCCGGCACTCGCGGCCTGCGGTGCCTATGTTCCGATGATCTCGGGGCGTGGCCTGGGCCATACCGGCGGCACGCTCGACAAGCTCGAGGCGATCCCCGGTTTCCGCACCCAGCTGTCCGAAAGCGCGCTGCGCCGGCAGATGGCCGACGTGCGCTGCGCGATCGTGTCCGCCTCGGAGGCCATCGCACCGGCCGACCGGCGGCTCTATGCGATCCGCGACGTGACCGGCACGGTCGAGTCGATCGACCTCATCACGGCCTCGATCCTGTCCAAGAAACTTGCCGCGGGGCTCGAGGCGCTCGTGCTCGACGTGAAATGCGGCTCGGGGGCCTTCATGAAGACCCGCGCCGATGCCGACCTGCTGGCCCGCGCGCTCGTGTCCGCGGCGCAGGGGGCGGGCTGCATGACGACCGCGCTTGTCACGGACATGTCGCAGCCGCTGGCCACGGCTGCGGGCAATTCGCTGGAGGTGATCGAGGTGATGGAGACGCTGACCGGCACCTCGGTCAACGCGGCCCTCTGGGATATCACCGCGGCCCTCGGCGGCGAGGCGCTTGCGCTTGGCGGGCTTGCCGCCGACCCGGAGGACGGCGCCGGACGCATCCGCCAGGCGCTCGAATCCGGTGCGGCGGTCGAGGTTTTCGGCCGCATGGTCGCGGCGCAGGGCGGGCCCGCGGATTTCACCGAACGCTGGCCTGACCGCCTGCCTGCCGCGCCCGTGACGCGCGAGGTGCAAAGCCCGAAAGCGGGCTTTGTCGGCGCGATCGACACCGAGGCACTTGGCCTGGCGGTGGTGCGGCTGGGCGGCGGGCGGCTGCGCGACGGCGACCGGGTGAATCCCTCGGTCGGCCTGTCCGACCTCGCCTCGATCGGCGAGGATGTCACCGCGGGGGTGCCGCTTGCGCTTGTCCATGCCGCGACCGAGGCCGAGGCCGAGGCTGCTGTCGCTGCGGTGCGTGCGGCCTATCGCATCGACGATGCCGCCCCGAGCGAGCCGCCATTGGTTCTGGGGCGCATCGCATGACGCGGGCCTTCGTGATCGTCATGGATTCCGTCGGTGCGGGCGGTGCGCCCGATGCGGCCGATTTTGGGGATGCCGGGGCCAATACCCTGGGCAACATCGCGGCGGCCTGTGCTGCGGGCCGTGCCGACACGGGGCGCAGCGGGCCGCTGCGGATGCCGGTGCTTGACGGCCTTGGCCTGTCGGCGGCGGTGCGGCTGGCGTCCGGTGCCGACATGCCGGGCATGAGCGCGGAGCCTTCGGGCCGCTGGGGAGCCGCGACCGAGGTGTCGCGCGGCAAGGACACGCCGTCGGGGCACTGGGAACTTGCCGGGGTGCCGGTGCCCTGGGACTGGACCTATTTCCCGCGCGAGGTGCCCGCCTTTCCGGCCGACCTGATGCAGGCCGTGTCCCGCGCGGCGGGCACCGAGGGCACCCTGGGCAACTGCCATGCCTCGGGCGTGCCGATCGTCGAGGCGCTCGGGGCCGAGCATCTGCGGACCGGCTGGCCCATCTGCTACACCTCGGCCGACAGCGTGTTCCAGATCGCCGCGCATGAGGACGCATTCGGGCTTGCGCGGTTGCAGGCGCTGTGCGCGGCGGTTGCACCACGGCTGCACGCGATGCGCGTGGGACGGGTGATCGCGCGTCCGTTCACCGGCGCGCCCGGCGCGTTTCGCCGCACCGGCAACCGGCGCGACTATGCAATGGAACCGCCCGCGCCGACGATCCTGGATCGGGCGCAGGCGGCCGGGCGGATGACCCATGCGGTCGGCAAGATCGGCGACATCTTTGCCCACAAGGGCATCGGTCAGGAATGGAAGGGACAAAACGATGCTGATCTTTCCGAACATATCCACACGCTTGCGGACAAGGCGGAGCCTGGATCGCTGACATTCGTCAACTTCGTTGAGTTCGACAGCCTTTATGGTCATCGCCGTGACGTGGCCGGCTATGCCCGTGCGCTCGAATGGTTCGATGGTGTCGCCGGTGACTTTCTGGCGCGGTTGCGACCCGGGGACATGGCGATATTCACCGCCGATCACGGCAACGATCCCACCTGGCCCGGCACCGACCATACCCGCGAGCGGGTTCCCGTGCTGATCGCCGGGGCGGGGGCGGGGCCGCTGGGCCACATCGCCTTTGCCGATGTTGCGGAAACCGTGGCCATGCATCTGGGCCTGCCGCCCGCCGGACCGGGAAGGAGCCGCCTGTGACGCCCCCGAAGATCGAACTGCACCTGCATCTGGAAGGTGCCGCGCCGCCCGCCTTCGTGCGCGGGCTGGCCAAGGAAAAGCACATCGACCTGTCCGGCATCTTCGACGGGCAGGGCAACTACCGGTTCACCGACTTCTGGAATTTCCTGCGGGTCTACGAGGCTGCGACCTCGGTTCTGACCCGGCCCGAGGACTATGCCCGGCTGACCCGCGCGGTGCTTGAGGAAAGCGCGGCCAGCGGCGTGGTGTATTCCGAGACCTTCCTGTCGCCCGACTTCTGCGGCGGACGGGATCTGATCGCCTGGCGGGAATATCTTGCCGCGATCCGCGAGGCCGCCGCCGACGCCGAGCGGGATTGCGGGATCGTGCTGCGTGCCGTGATCACCTGCATCCGCCACTTCGGCCCGGACAAGGCGCGCGAGACGGCGCGGTGCGCGGCCGAGACGGCGGGCGATTTCGTCGTAGGGTTCGGCATCGCCGGGGATGAACGGTCAGGCAAGCCCGCCGATTTCACCTGGGCCTTTGACTGCGCCCGCGAGTCCCGGCTGGGCCTGACCGCCCATGCCGGCGAATGGGGCGGCCCGGAAAGCATCCGCGACGCGCTCGCCGCCTTCCGGCCCACGCGCATCGGGCACGGGGTGCGTGCCATCGAGGATCCCGCGCTTGTCGACCGGCTGGCCGAGGACGGCATCGTGCTGGAGGTTTGCCCGGGCTCGAACATCGCGCTTGGCCTCTATCCGGACTGGCGGCGGCATCCGATCGGCGAACTTGACCGCCGGGGGGTGAAGGTGACGGTCTCGACCGACGACCCGCCGTTCTTCCACACGACGATGACGCGCGAATGGGACCGGCTGGCTGAGGCTCTGGACTGGGACGCGGGACAGTTCGCGCGGCTGAACCGCACCGCGCTTGACGCGGCTTTCTGCGATGCCGATACCCGGGAGCGCATCCTCAAGCGGCTGGAGAGCACCGATGCCTGACCATCTGACCGTCGTCACCCATCCGCTCGTGCAGCACAAGCTGTCCATCATGCGCGACAGGGAAACCTCGACCGCATCCTTCCGCAGGCTGCTGCGCGAGATCAGCCTTCTGCTGGCCTACGAGGTCACGCGCGAACTGCCGATGACCACGCGGGCGATCGAGACGCCCCTCTGCGCGATGGATGCCCCGGCCATCGAGGGCAAGAAGCTGGCACTGATCTCGATATTGCGCGCGGGCAACGGGTTGCTGGACGGGATTCTGGAACTGATCCCGGCGGCGCGGGTCGGGTTCGTCGGGCTCTACCGCGACCCCGAGACGCTGCAGCCGGTCCAGTACTACTGCAAGTTGCCCGACGCATTGGAAGACCGGGTCTGCATCGTCGTCGATCCGATGCTGGCCACCGGCAATTCCAGTGCTGCGGCGGTCGATCTGCTGAAGAATGCGCGCGCGCGCAACATCCGCTTCCTGTGCCTGCTGGCGGCCCCGGAAGGCATCGAGCGCATGAAGGCCGCGCATCCTGACGTACCCATCGTCACAGCGGCTGTGGACAGCCATCTGAATGACCATGGATATATTGTACCTGGGCTAGGGGATGCGGGCGACCGCATGTTTGGTACAAAATAGGGGAATTCCTGCTTTACTCGGAAACAAAGCTGCCGCATTCTTTCCCAAACCCATGGGGGGTGCCGCATGCTGTTTCGTGTTCTGGCCGTTTCCGGCCTTTCCTTGCTGAGTCTCGCATCCGTCGGTCAGGCGCAGGGTCTGAGCGGGCCGCGCGAGCTGCCGCCTCCGGGGTTCACCGGCCAGCAGTATGTCGACAGCCGGGGCTGCGTGTTCCTGCGTGGCGGGGTTGCGGGCACCACCACCTGGGTTCCGCGGGTCAGTGCGAACCGCCGTCAACTCTGCGGGATGCCGCCCAGCTTCACCCCGGCGCCCGCACCCGTCGCGGTGGCCGAGGCGCCGCGTGCCGAACCCCCGGCGGCCGTGGCACCGCGCCGTGCGGGTGATCCTCTCGCCACCGTTGCCACGACGACAACCGCACCGGCAATCCGCGACACGTCGCGCCGTACGGCGATCCCGGCCGAACGGTATGCCGCGCCGCCCGTCGTGAACCCTTCCCCCGCGCCGCGCGCGGTCGCCGCGGCGCCGGTGGCGGCGCCTGAACCCGCACCGGTCGTGCGGACGGCGCGGGCAGCGTCGATCACCCCGGGTTGCCCCGCGCACGCGCCCTATGGCGAGCGGTTGCTGACCACCGACGGTCGCAGTGCCCTTCTGTGCGTGGCCACCGCCGATGGCATTCCCGATTTCGCTCGGCGTCTCGGTGCCGCGACGGGGCGCATCGCAGCACCTGCGCCGCAGCCCGTGGCCGTGGCGCCGCGTGCCGAACCCGCGCCCGTGGCCCGCGTGGCCAGCACCCCGGTGACCGTTGCCCCCGTCGCCCCGGCGTCGCCGGTCGGGCCGCGCTACTATCCGGACGGTCGCGTGTCCTGCCCGGCCAGCCAGCCGGTCGCGCAGCGCTTCCCGTTGCAGGGCGGGGGCAGCACGCTGCTCTGCACCACGGGCGGCGGCGGCATGGATGCGGCAGTGGCGGGCTATGTCGCCCCGTCGGGGCGCACCGCGGCACCGATCGACCCCGTCACCGTTCCGCGGGGATATCGCCTTGCCTGGCAGGACGACAGGCTGAACCCCCGCCGCGGCCTGGGCACGGCGGCGGGCCAGGCAGCACAGGACGGCGTGTGGAGCCGCGAGGTGCCCGCGCGCCAGGTCGCCACGGCCACCCGGACGCGGGTGACCACGTCGGCCAGCAACGCACCGCGCAAGGCGGCGCAGGCCGTCACCCTGTCAACCAGTGCGGCACCTGTGGCCCGCGCCGTTCCCGGGCGGTTCTATGTGCAGGTCGGCAGCTTCGGCGTTCCGTCCAACGCGGATGGCGCGCGGGGCCGGCTGGCCGGCATGGGTCTTCCGGTCGCAACCGGTCGCGGCAGCATAAAGGGCAAGGCGGTGCAGGTCGTGCACGCAGGCCCCTTCGCCACCGAGGCCGAGGCGCGCAGGGCGCTTTCGGTGGCCCGGGGCGCGGGCTTTGCGGACGCCTTCATACGATAGTTCACCCCGGCGCGCGGGCCTTCTGACACCCGGGCGCATGGCAAGAAGTCGGGCAGAAACAGACTCAGGACCCCCGGCCCCGGCCGGGGGTTTTCTTTGTGCCGTCAGGTCTCGCAGATATCCTGCAGCGCGATCCAGTCCTCGTCCGGCAACAGCGGACGCGGCGCCCCGGCGGGAAAGGGGTCGGCCTCGATCAGCGGCAGCACGGCCTCGCCCGTCGGGTCGCGGAAGTAGGCCCAGGGTGACGATGGAACCCCGGCGGCCCTGAACCGGTCCAGCAGGGTGTCCGGCGGCAGGTTCGCAGGCGGTTCCTGCAACAGCCGCTCGGCATAGCCCGCGATCTCATCGGGGGCGATGGACCCGGTGGTCAGCAGCCGGAAGGTTGCCATCAATCCGGCGTGGCGCAGGATCGGCAGCACCGGATCCGCCACTTCCGCGCCGCTGCGGGCCGAAAGGGCGGCGCCTGCCAGCAGGTCCGGCCCGTCTGCCTCGGCCAGCAGCGCCTCGGACAGGATGACGCGCCGGCCGGGCAAGGCTACCGCGCCATGCACGCCTTCGCGCACCACCACCAGCGTCACCCGCGCCGGGCCGGGAAACAGGCGGTCCGCCAGACCGGCCAGCACGACGCTGCCGCGCCCCGCCGCGCAGGGCGCACCCGTCAGCCGCGACAGGTCGGCAAGGGCCATCGCCCCGATCTCGGCCCGCGTGACCTGCGGAAGGACCGAGGCGGTATGGTTCAGGATCGCGCCCGGCAATACGGTCACCCCGACGGCCATGACACCCAGGACAAGCGCGCCCAGTATCGCGCCGCGCAGCCGCCCCGGACGCGGTCGCGCCGCCAGCAGCGCGGCATGCACCGTCTCCAGTGCGTCCACCATGTCGCGGTCCTGCAGTTCCAGCGTTTCGCCCGCATCCTCGCCGGGGGCGAACAGGGCGGGCATCTCGCCCGGGTTCAGGCGGCGCACGGCGGGAAGCGACCAATGCGTGATCGCGGTGTCGCTGCGCGGGTCCGACAGCACCAGCGAGGCCTGGCCAAGGTTGACGACGACCTCGCGGCGCTGCGCCTCGGGCAGGTCGCGCCAAAGCCCCCGCGCCTCAAGTCGCTGGTATTTCGCCAGGGCGGTCATTGCCGCATTGTTCCTGCCAGGGGTCCTGCCATGCGCCTGCATCATACCGGGCGGCCCGGGGCTGTCGATAGGGTCGCAGCGGCTAGAGTGCCTTGGCGCGGGTCCGCAGTTCGAACTTCTGGATCTTTCCGGTCGACGTCTTGGGCAGATCGCCAAAGACCACGCGCTTGGGCGTCTTGAACCCCGCCAGACGTTCGCGCGAAAAGGCGATCAGTTCGCCTTCGGTCGTCGCGGCCCCCGGTTTCAACTCGACGAAGGCGCACGGCACCTCACCCCATTTCTCGTCCGGTTTCGCCACCACGGCACACAGCAGGACCGACGGGTGATGCATCAGCACGCCCTCGACCTCGACCGAACTGACATTCTCGCCGCCCGAGATGATGATGTCCTTCGCCCGGTCGGTGATCTTGATGTATCCGTCTTCGTGCTGAAAGGCGATGTCGCCCGAGTGGAACCAGCCGCCGCTGAACGCCTCGGCACTGGCGGCCGGGTTGCGGTAATAGCCCTTCATCACCGTATTGCCGCGCAGCATGATCTCGCCCAGCGTCGCACCGTCGCGCGGCACCGGCGACATCGTGGCGGGATCCATCACCACGGCCTCGCCCGCCATCGGCTGCACCACGCCGGTCCGCGCCTTGATCGCGGCCCTCTCGGCCTGCGGCAGGTCGTTCCAGCGGTCCTGCCACAGGCATTCGGTGATGTGGCCATAGGTTTCCGTCAGGCCGTAGACCTGCTTGACGTGGAATCCCAGCGGCTCGATGGCGGCCAATGTCGCGGCAGGCGGCGGGGCGCCCGCTGTGAACACCTCGACCACATGGGAAAACGCGCGGCGATCGCTGTCGGGGGCATTGATCAGCGTGTTCAGCACGATCGGCGCCCCGCCGAAATGCGTCACCCCGTGATCCGCGATCGCGTCATAGATCGCCCGCGCCGTGATGTCGCGGCAGCAGACGATGGTGCCGCCCAGAACCGGCACCATCCACGTGTGGCACCAGCCGTTGCAATGGAACAGCGGCACGATGGTCAGATAGACCGGGTGCATCGTCATGCCCCAGGACACCACCGTGCCCATGGTGTTCAGGAACGCGCCCCGGTGGTGATAGACAACGCCCTTCGGCCGCCCCGTGGTGCCCGACGTGTAGTTCAGCGCAAGGCTTTCCCATTCATCCTCGGGCATCGACCAGGGCATGTGGGGGTCGCCCCCGGCAAGAAAGGACTCATAGACCGTGTGGCGGCCCGAAGCCCCGATCCCCGCCACCGGATCCGGCACCTCGATGATGCGGGGGGCGGGGGCGTCCATCCGTGCCGTGGCCGCCTCGGCAAGCGACAGGAACGCAGTGTCGCAGATCAGCACCTTCGCCTGCCCGTGTTCCAGGATGTAGCCCACCGTATCGGCATCAAGGCGCGTGTTGATAGTGTTCAGGATGGCGCCGCAGGCCGGAATGCCCCAATGCGCCTCGGCCTGTGCGGGAATGTTGGGCAGGATTGTTGCCACCACGTCGCCCGGCTCGACCCCTGCCCGGGCCAGGGCCGATGCCAGCCGGGTCGCCCGCGCATGGTATTCGGCATAGGTCCGGTGAAGATTGCCATAGACCAGGGCGATGCGGTCGGCAAAGACATCGGCGGCCCGCTGCAGATGCGCCAGTGGCGTCAGCGCGCGGAAGTTCGCCGCATTCCGCCCCAGCCCGTCCTCGTCTGCCAGCCATCCCATCGACACCTCCCCCATGCGCGTGCCGCGCCCGGGGCACGCATGTCGCTTTCCGGCCAGCATATTGGCCCCGCCCGGGTCAGTTGGAAAGGGTCATGACCCCGCTCGCCGCACCCCCCGACCGCACGCTTGCCGCCGCCGGCCTGATCCTGGTCTATGCGACGATCATCGGCTTCACCGACAACTGGGTGCGGGTGATCGCCGCCGAGATCGGGTTGTGGCAGTTCCATGCGATGCGCTCGGCGATGGCCGCGGTGCTGGTCGCCGTGGCGGCCGTGGCGCTGCGGCTGGACATGCGGCCCCGGCGACTGACGGCCGTGGCGGGGCGGTCGGCGATCCACGGTTGCGCGATGCTGCTGTATTTCGGGGCGCTTGCCTTCCTGCCGGTGGCGCAGGTGGCCGCCGGGCTGTTCACGGCGCCGATCTTCGTGCTGCTGATCTCGCGTCTGGTCTATGGGCATCCCATCGGGCCGGTGCGGGTTGCGGCGGTTGCCGTCGGGTTCCTGGGTGTCGTGCTGGTCCTCGGCCCCGAGGCGCTGCGCGGTGCCACGCTGGCCGCCGCGCTGCCGGTTGTGGCGGGGGCGATGTATGCCATGGGCAACATCGCCACGCGCGAATGGTGCGCGGGCGAAAGCGCGCTTGTGCTGACCACCGGGTTCTTCGCTGCCCTGGGTATCCTGGGCCTGGTCGGCATGGGGGTGCTGGCGGTCGTGCCCCTGCCTGCGGCCGACGGCGCCGCAGGTTTCGTGCTGCGCGGATGGGTCAGCCCCTCGGGTGCCGTGCTGGCCTGGACCTTCGTGCAGGCGGCAGGCTCGCTGGTCGGTGTCGGGCTGATGGTGCGCGCCTATCAACTGGCCGAGGCCAGCCGCGTGTCGGTGATCGAATACGTCATCCTGCCGCTGTCGGCCTTCTGGGGCTGGCTGATCTGGGCCGAGATGCTGACGCCGCTGGCCGGGGTCGGCATGGTGCTGATCACGGCCGCCGGGCTGATGATCGCGGCGCGGGCGCGGACTGCGGCGGTCGCGATGTCGTGAGGCCGCGGTCCCTGCGGGATTTCACCGGTCATCCACGGCGGCGCGCCAGTGACGGCGGCACAGGCTCTGATACGTCTCGTTGCCGCCGATCTGCACCTGCTCGCCTTCCCGCAGCGCCCGGCCGTCGGGACCGCGCCGGATCACCATCGTGGCCTTCTTGCCGCAGTGGCAGATCGTGCGGACCTCGCGCATCTCGTCCGCCCAGGCCAGAAGTGCGGCGGAACCGGGGAACAGCTCTCCCCTGAAATCCACCCGCAGCCCGTAGGCCATGACCGGCACGCCAAGGTCGTCGACCACGCGGGCAAGCTGCCAGACCTGCGCCTTGGTCAGAAATTGCGCCTCGTCGACAAAGACGCAGGCGACCTTGCCCTGCGCCAGACGGGTGGCAATGCGGGCGTGCAGGTCATCCTCGGGGGTGAAGGTGTCGGCCGCCTGGCCGATGCCGATGCGGCTGGCGATGCGGCCCGTTCCGGCTCGCCCGTCCAGACGGGCCGTCAGCAGATAGGTCTGCATCCCGCCCTCGTGATAGTTGTAGGAGGCCTGCAACAGCGCGGTCGACTTGCCCGCGTTCATGGTCGAATAGTTGAAGTGCAGCTTGGCCATGGCCGCTGGTAGCAACCGGCGCGCGGCGGCACAAGCGGCCGAGCGGTTCCGCCATGCCCGGCGCGGGGGCCGCGGCATGGCGGAGGATACGTGCGGCGGGTGCCGCGCACTCGTCCAGACAGTCCGCCTTGGCGGTGCGCGCAGCTTGCGCGCGATCGGTCACCGCCGGGTTAACGCCGGGCGATCAGCCGCGGCCGGGCTTGCCTGCCGGGCGCGGGCCGCGCGGGGCGGCGGTGCCGCCCTGTGCCGCACGTGCCTTGGGCGCGCCACCCCGTCCGGGCTTCCCCTGTCCCTGCGGCCGCCCCTGGCCGGGGCGCTGTCCCTGCGGCCTTCCGCGGCCCTGCCCGGGCTTCGGCGCGGCGGCGACGATATCGGCGGCCCATGCCGCCCCTCCCACCACCGGAAGCGTCTTTTTCATCAGCTTCTCAATGGCCTGAAGCTCGCCCATCTCGGCAGGCGCGCAGAATGCGACCGCCGTGCCGTCCGCCCCGGCCCGCGCCGTGCGACCGATGCGGTGGACATAGTTCTCGGGCACGTTCGGCATGTCGTAGTTGTAGACGTGCCGCACCGTCGGAATGTCGATGCCCCGTGCCGCCACATCGGTGGCGACCAGAACGTCAAGCTCGCCGTTGCGGAACTCGGTCAGGGTGCGGTCGCGGTTGTTCTGGCTCTTGTTGCCGTGGATGGCGCCGACCTTGAAGCCCCAGGCGAGCAGCAGCTTGCACAGCTTGTCGGACCCGTGCTTGGTGCGGCCGAACACCAGGGCCTGTTCGCCCGGGTGCTTCAGCAGATAGGATTCCAGCAGTTTCGCCTTGTCCCCCTGCGGGATGAAATGCACGCCCTGCACGATCCGCTCGATCGGCTTGCCCGGCGGCGCCACCTGCACGCGCACCGGATCGCGCAGGTAAGTGCTTGCGATCTCTTCGATATCCTTGGGCATCGTGGCGCTGAAGAGCAGTGTCTGGCGCTTCTGCGGGATGTGCTTGGCAATGCGGCGCAGGGCGTGGATGAAACCCATGTCCAGCATGTGATCGGCCTCGTCCAGCACCAGATAGCCGCAGTTCTGCAGCGAGACGTCGCCGCGTTCCAGCAGGTCGATCAGCCGCCCGGGGGTGGCCACCAGAACATCCGCGCCACGGGCCAGAGCCGCCGACTGCTTGACCAGGGAGGCCCCGCCAACGACCATCAACACCTTGATTGCAGTACCTTTTGTGAAGGTTTCAAGATTGTCCTTGATCTGCAGGGTCAGTTCGCGCGTGGGGGCCAGGATCAGGGCGCGGACGTTGCGCGGGCCCGGCGGGTGGCCGATGTCCAGCAGGCGATGCAGCAGCGGCAGGCCGAAGGCCGCCGTCTTGCCGGTGCCGGTCTGGGCAAGGCCCATCACGTCGCGGCCCTGCATGATGTGGGGGATGGCCTGCGCCTGGATCGGCGTGGGTGTCTGGAGAGTCGTTTTTTCAAGCGACTTCAAAAGCTTGGGCGAAAGTCCAAGATCGGCGAAAGTGGTCATGTCCGTTCCGTACGTCAAAGGGCCAGCGACCCTCGCCCCCGGGGAACCCCGGAAGCCGTGTGCGCTGCGCGGCGCCCCTGCGTGATGGTGGGAACCTTTGTCCGGGCCTTCATATGCTCACGCGGCACGGGCTGTCGGACAGCGGTGAGATGTGGCCGGAGCGGCGCAAAGTCAAGGGGAAACCGATGTCTGGTCCGCGTCCCGCCGGCGTATGGCAGGCGTATGGCATCCGTCCCGACAGGGCGCGCGGCCGGTCAGGATGTGGGTAAGGTCCGGGCGGCGCGGCGCGTGCCGTTCATTCGTCCAGTGCGCGCCGCACCATCGCGGCAAGTTCGGCGCGCCGGTAGGGTTTGCCCAGCAGGTTGGTGCCGGGATCAAGCCGGCCGTGATGGACGATGGCATCCTGCGTGTAGCCCGAGGTGAACAGAAGCTTGAGCGTGGGTTGCCACCACAGCGCGGTATCGGCGAGCTGGCGGCCGTTCAGGCCGCCCGGGATCACCACGTCGGTGAACAGCAGGTCGAATTCCGCGCCGCTTTCCAGGACCGCCAGCGCTTCGGATGCCGACGCGGTTTCGGTGATGTCATAGCCGAGGTCGCGCAATTGGGTGACGACATGGCGGCGGACCAGTGCATCGTCCTCGACGACAAGGATGCGCTCGGTTCCCCCCACCAGTCCGGTCCTGGCACCGGGCTTCGCCTCGTCGGCGCGCAGGCCGCCCATGGCGGGGAAGTACAGCTTGACCGACGTGCCCTTGCGAAGCTCGGACGAAATCCGGGCGTAGCCGTTCGACTGCTGGACAAACCCCCAGACCATCGACAGGCCAAGCCCCGAACCCTTGCCCGCCTCCTTGGTCGTGAAGAATGGTTCGAACGCCCGTTCCATGACCTCGGGGGGCATCCCGCATCCGTTGTCGGCGACGTCGATCAGCACGTACCGGCCTGCCACGACGGCCTCGTCTTGCCATGGAGCCCCGTCTTCCAGCGTCACGTTCGAGACGTCGATCGACAGCCGCCCGCCTTTCGGCATGGCGTCGCGGGCGTTGATCACGAGGTTCAGGATGGCGTTTTCCAGCTGGTTCGGATCGACCTCGATCGGCCAGATGCCGTGGGCCACACGCAGGTCGATGGCGATGGATTCGTTGATCGTGTGGCGGACAAGCCCCTCGATCCCGCGCAACAGCGTTCCCGGATCAAGAAGCCTTGGCTCAAGCGCCTGCCGCCTTGCGAACGACAGCAGGCGGCTGGTCAGCATCGCCCCGCGCTCTGCCGCCTGCATCGTCGCCTCGGACAGTCGCCGGGCCTTGGGGTCGTCGGCATTCATCTCGGCCAGGATCTCGGAATTGCCGATGATGATCGTCAGGAGGTTGTTGAAATCATGGGCGACGCCGCCGGTCAGCTGCCCGATGGCCTCCATCTTCTGCGACTGGCGCAGCTTCCTTTCCAGCGCCCGCAGTTCCGTGACATCCGCCGTGCTGCCGATCATCCGGATGGGCGTGCCGCTGTCATCCCGCACGATCAGGCCGCGATCCACCACATCCACCGTCCGGCCGTCGACGCAGACAAAGCGGTAGTCGCTGGTCCAGTTGCTGCTGCCGCTGTCCATGGCGGACTGCAGGCTTTCGGTGACGCGCGCGCGGTCGTCGGGATGCACCCAGCTTTCCCACGCCACCATGTTGGTGCCAAGCGCCTCGGCATCATAGCCGTAGATGTCGTGCAGGCGGTCGTTCCACCAGATCCTTCCCGACTTCAGGTCGGCATCCCAGATCAGGTCGTTGGTGGCGCGGCCGAGCAGCCGGAACCGTTCCTCGCTGACCCGCAGCACCTCGGCGCTGCGCTGCGCCTCCTCGGTCATCGCCGCGCGCAGGACCTCGGCATCGCGGTGCCGCGCGTAGATGCCGACGAACAGGATGAAGGCGGCGAAGCAGACGAGGAAGGTCACGATCGCGTCGATGTCCGCGATCGCCAGCGCGTCCGGCCGGTAGCCGAGCACAAAGGCTGCGACCGGGACCGGGCCGAGGCTGACGAGCAGGCCGATGGCGCGCTTGTGGAAGCCCAGGTTCGTGAACTGGTGGAAGATCACCAGCGGAAAGAACCAGATGATGTAGGGCACGATCAGCACGATGTCCTGCGACGTCCGGAAGGCCAGGATCGCACCGACGTTCAGGTGGAACACGAAATAGACAGCGAGCGTGCCGGTGATGGCGCCGGTCGCCATGTCCGGCCTGACGGACAGCAGCACGAGCAGCCCGCCGGTCACCACGGCACAGAGGCCGATGATCCAGGCCTCGGGGCCCGCGACCTCGCCCAGGGCCACGCCGAACACCACGCCCAGCATCGCGCCGCAGAACGCGACCGCCAGGGCGATCAGCACGGTCCTTACGGCCTGTCGCTGGCGGCGGGTCGCGGGCGTGTCTTCCGTGTCGGCCATCGGCATCGCTGCTTTCGGTTGGGTCGCCGGTCGGGCCGGGGCGCCCGCGCGGCCTGTCGTCCCCATGCCGCATGATGCCCCATATCGCCCGCGACGCAACCATCCAAGGGCCGTTGTGGAGCGGCCTGGCCGGGGGCAGGGGAGTGCCGGATTCGGGGCGGACGTCGGAATGGCTGCGGCGTCCCACGGTGGGACGCTTTGCGGTCCCTTTGAAATCAAGGGCTTGGGGTGGCGATGTTAGGGATTTGTTAGGGATCGGCGACACGCCGGGCCTGCGCCCGCCCTGCGGCGTGGACGGGCGGTCTGCGGTTGTCGGGGGCCGAAGATCCGGCGGGCGAGCGTGCCGCGACCGGTTGCGGGACAGATCGCGTGGGGATCAACGGCTTTTCTCTTATCAATCAACTGCAACGCTTCTCATATGCGTCATCCTTCGGTGGCGGCGCCTCAAACAAGCTGACGTTGCCCCCGACCTTTATCCAGCGTGAGCGAGACTCCGGGTTTGAGTTTTGCCCATTTGGGCGGTTTGGGCAACGGGGGCTGGCGCGGAGCTTTGCGGGTTGCGCAGCGTCAGGCCCCATTGCGGGGTGAAGGTTTGGGCGAACTCGGCAGGGGTCTGCCATCCGAGGCGGGAGTGGGGGCGTTCGGTGTTGTAGTCCTTGCGCCAGGCCGCGAGCGTGGCGCGGGCGTGGTTCAGGGACGGGAACAGCGTTTCGTTCAAAAGCTCGTCGCGCAGGCGGCCATTGAAGCTCTCGATGAAGGCGTTCTGGGTCGGCTTGCCCGGCGCGATGTAGTGCCAGTCGATCTTGCGGTCGTCCGCGAAGGTCAGGATCGCGTTCGAGGTGAACTCGGTGCCATTGTCGCTTACCACTGTTCCTGGCTTGCCGTGGGTCTCGAACAGCGTGGCCAGTTCCCGCGCCACCCGTGCGCCTGAGAGCGAGGTGTCGGCGATGAGGGCGAGGCATTCCCGTGTGCAGTCGTCGACCACGGTCATGATCCGGAAGCGGCGGCCATCGGTCAGCTGGTCGGAGACAAAGTCGAGCGACCACCGCTGGTTCGGCATCAGCGGCAGCGCCATCGGGGCTCGCGTGCCAATGGCCCGTTTGCGGCCACCGCGACGCCGGACATGCAGCCGTTCTTCGCGGTAGATGCGGAACAAGCGCTTATGGTTCACCTCGTGGCCTTCGCGGCGCAGAAACACATGCAGCCGCCGATAGCCGAACCGGCGGCGCACCCTCGCCAACTCCTTCAGCCGCTCGCGCAGCACAGGGTCGTCCTGCCGGATCGCCTCGTAGCGCATGGTCATCCGGCAACAGCCGATCACCCGACACGCCCGCCGTTCGCTCATCCCGTGGCCCGCCACCAGATGCGCGACTGCTTGCCGCTTCGCGGCGGGCGTCACCACTTTTTTCCAAGGAGATCCTTCAGCGCGGCATTATCCAGCATCGCGTCCGCCAGCAGCCGTTTCAGACGGGCGTTCTCGTCCTCGAGCCCCTTCAGGCGCTTGGCCTCGCTGACATCCATGCCGCCATACTTGGCCTTCCACTTGTAGACGGTCGCATCGCTGACGCCGTGCTTGCGGCACAGATCGGCAACGGAAACCCCGGCCTCATGCTCCTTCAGAATGCCGATGATCTGATCTTCAGTGAACCTGCTGCGCTTCATCTCTGGTCCTCTCGGTTGGGCCAGAACCTATCTCGAACTGGATTAGGTGGAGGGGGCAACGTCAAAGCGGCCCCAAGCTTGGAATCTTGGCGTCCTCAATTTCCTTGATTTACCCCGTGAGTCGCCCTTACGTTTCAGCGAGATGCGCGCACGAGGTGACTGGCTTTGTGGACAATGAGCAGCAAGAAATTCTACCTTAGCCTTTTCATTCTTCTGTTGGCCTCCTGTATGCCAACGACAGATAACTATGTATTCAAGAGTGGCGCGTCGGTCGCTCGGACCGACAATGATTACTTCGAATGCGAGTTGGCAGCGGCACAAAGTGTTCCTCAGGACACGCGAATTGGTGTAACGCCAACCTACGTTACACCAACGCAGACGAACTGCTACAAAATTGGCTACTCTGTTCAATGCAATACAACAGGCGGGCAGGTTTATGGTGGGACTGCGTATTCCTACGACGCGAATTCTGACTTGCGGGCAAGTTTCTTCGCAAGATGTCTGGCGCGCCGCGGGTACAGTGTGACCGAGCTGCCCAAATGCGACCTTTCGAAAGTGCCGCCGTCAATTCTGGCGACACTAAGCGGCAAACAGAGGGCACCGAGGGCGGATGCCTGCTATGTGCC
Organism: Paracoccaceae bacterium; assembly: GCA_019454225.1. Lineage (NCBI taxonomy): Bacteria > Pseudomonadati > Pseudomonadota > Alphaproteobacteria > Rhodobacterales > Paracoccaceae > Paracoccaceae bacterium. The sequence goes on from CP075370.1 coordinate 1,435,626, forward strand.
TGTGACGGAACGCGCGGGCAACGTCGTTTATGCATCCGAGTTGCTGAAGTAGGGCCCCGCCCACTGCTTTCGCCCCGGCGCGGGCGGCGGGGCCGCGCCTTACCCCTGCAGCGTCCGCACCCCATAGCCCTCGCCGCGCGCCTTCATTGCGGCCACGGCGGCAATGCTCGCGGCGGCGGTGGTGAAGTAGGGGATCTTGTCCATCAGGGCGACGCGGCGGATATCCCGCGAGTCCGAGATCGCCTGCGTTCCCTCGGTGGTGTTCATCACAAGGGCGATGTCGTTGTTCTTCAGCCGGTCCACGATGTTCGGGCGGCCCTCGTAGACCTTGGCGACGGCGGTTGCGGGCACGTCATGGGCGGCAAGCCACTGGGTGGTGCCCCGGGTGGCCACGATCTCGAACCCCATGGCCACCAGATCGCGGGCGGCGGCGGCCAGGGCATCGGTCTTGTCCGTGTCCTTGACCGACAGGAACACCCGGCCGCTGTCGGGCAGGTGGGTGCCCGCGCCCATCTGCGCCTTGAGGAAGGCCAGGGCGAAGGTGCGGTCCCAGCCCATCACCTCGCCGGTTGACCGCATTTCCGGCCCCAGCACGGGATCGACGCCGGGGAAGCGCGCGAAGGGCAGCACCGCCTCCTTCACGCTGAACCAGGGGGTCTGCGGATCGGCAAGCGTCAGCGGGTCCATCAGCGGCAGCGGCGTGTCGGGGCCGACGCCCTGGGCATAGGCGGGCCGCATCGGGAAGTTCGACATCGGCTCGCCCGCCATCAGGCGCGCGGCGATGCTGGCGATGGCGCTGTCGGTCGCCTTGGCCACGAAGGGCACGGTGCGGCTGGCGCGGGGGTTCACCTCGAGCACATGGATGACCCCGTCCTTGATCGCGAACTGCACGTTCATCAGGCCCACGACATGCAGCGCCAGGGCCATCTGCACGGTCTGTTCCTTGAGCGCGTCGATCGTGGCGGGCGACAGGGAATGCGGCGGCAGGCAGCAGGCGCTGTCGCCGGAATGCACGCCCGCCTCCTCGATATGTTCCATGATCCCGGCCACATGCACCGTGCGGCCGTCCGACAGGGCATCGACATCGACCTCGATCGCGCCCGAAAGATAGCTGTCGAGCAGCACGGGGTTGTTGCCCGACACCTGCACCGCCTCGCGGATGTAGCGTTCAAGCTGGGCATCGTCGCGGATGATCTCCATCGCGCGGCCGCCGAGAACGAAGGACGGGCGGATGACCAGCGGATAGCCGACCTCGGCCGCGACGCGGAAGGCCTCGTCGCGCGAACGGGCGGTGCCGTTGACCGGCTGCTTCAGCCCCAGGTCGTTCAGCAGCTTCTGGAACCGCTCGCGGTCCTCGGCCAGGTCGATGGCGTCGGGGGTGGTGCCGAGGATCGGGATCCCCTCGGCATGCAGCGCGTTGGCCAGTTTCAGCGGCGTCTGGCCGCCGAACTGCACGATCACGCCATGAAGCGTGCCGTTGTCCTGTTCGACCCGCAGGATTTCCAGGACGTGTTCCAGCGTCAGCGGCTCGAAATACAGGCGGTCCGAGGTGTCATAGTCGGTCGAGACGGTCTCGGGGTTGCAGTTGACCATGATCGTCTCGTAGCCCGCCGCCGTCAGCGCATAGCAGGCATGGCAGCAGCAATAGTCGAACTCGATCCCCTGGCCGATGCGGTTGGGTCCACCGCCGAGGATGACGATCTTCTTCGCCGCCGTGGGGCGGGATTCGCATTCCACATCGCCCATCACCGGCATCTCGTAGGTGGAATACATGTAGGGCGTCTGCGCCTCGAACTCGGCGGCGCAGGTGTCGATGCGCTTGAACACGGCGGTGACGCCGAGGTTGCGGCGGGCGCGGCGGACCTGCGCCTCGTCGCGGCCGGTCAGCCTGGCAAGCCGGGCATCGGTGAAGCCCATGGTCTTGAGCCGGCGCAGCCCCTCGGCGGTGACGGGCAGGCCCGCCTGGCGGACCTGCCTCTCGGTGTCGATGATCTCGCGGATGCGGGCGAGGAACCAGGGATCGAAGGCGGTGGCCTGGTGGATGTCGTCGTCGGTCAGGCCGTGGCGCATCGCCTGGGCGGTGACGCGCAGGCGGTCCGGGGTGGCGAGGCTCAGCGCCTTGAGGATCGAGGCGCGGTCGGGGGCACCGGGAATGGCGATCTCGTCAAAGCCGGTCAGCCCGGTTTCCAGCCCGGCAAGCGCCTTCTGCACGGATTCGTGGAAGGTGCGGCCGATCGCCATGACCTCGCCTACCGATTTCATCGCCGTGGTCAGGTTGGGTTCTGCCCCGGGGAACTTCTCGAAGGCGAAGCGCGGGATCTTGGTCACCACATAGTCGATCGAGGGCTCGAAGGACGCGGGCGTGATGCGGGTGATGTCGTTGTCCAGCTCGTCCAGCGTGTAGCCGACGGCGAGTTTCGCGGCGATCTTGGCGATCGGGAAGCCGGTGGCCTTGGACGCCAGGGCCGATGACCGGCTGACCCGCGGGTTCATCTCGATCACCACCATGCGGCCGTCCGCCGGGTTGATCGCCCATTGCACGTTGGAGCCGCCGGTTTCCACCCCGATCTCGCGCAGCACGGCGATGGAGCCGTTGCGCATGATCTGGTATTCCTTGTCGGTCAGGGTCAGCGCCGGGGCCACGGTGATGCTGTCGCCGGTGTGGACGCCCATCGGGTCGACGTTCTCGATCGAACAGACGATGATCGCGTTGTCGGCGGTGTCGCGCACCACCTCCATCTCGAATTCCTTCCAGCCCAGAAGGGATTCGTCGATCAGCACCTGCGCCGCCGGGCTGGCTTCGAGCCCCGAGCGCACGATGGCCTCATAGTCGTCGCGGTTGTAGGCGACGCCGCCGCCGGTGCCGCCAAGGGTAAAGGCGGGGCGGATGATGGCAGGCAGGCCCACGACCTCGATCGCGGCCATGGCCTGCGCGACCCCGGCGGCAATGTCGAACTTGCCGTTCGGCAGCTTCGGCGCGGCCACGATGGTGGCACGCGGGTTTTCCAGCCCGATCCGGTCCATCGCCTCGCGGAACAGCTTGCGGTCCTCGGCCATCTCGATGGCCTTGCGCTTGGCCCCGATCAGTTCCACGCGGAAGCGGTCGAGCACGCCCATGTCGGCGAGCGCCAGCGCGGTGTTCAGGCCGGTCTGCCCGCCCATGGTCGGCAGCAGCGCGTCGGGGCGTTCCTTTTCGATGATCATGGCGACCACCTCGGGGGTGATCGGCTCGATGTAGGTGGCATCGGCCAGACCCGGGTCGGTCATGATCGTGGCGGGGTTCGAGTTCACCAGGATGACCCGGTAGCCTTCCTCGCGCAGGGCCTTGCAGGCCTGGGCGCCGGAGTAGTCGAACTCGCAGGCCTGGCCGATCACGATGGGCCCCGCACCGATGATCATGATCGAGCGGATGTCGGTGCGTTTCGGCATGGGCGGCCCCCGGTTCGGCGTAAATCGACCGCCTTATAGAGGGGCGGCAGGGGGGCGCAAGCGGTTTCGCCCCCCGGGCAGGCCGGTGCGGCCGGGGGCCAAAATTTTCGCGCACCCCCACGGATTCCTTCGCATGAGCGCATCGGTGCCCTATGTCGCGACCAGCACGAAGGAGAGGCCGATGACAGGGATCGTGATCGCGGAACCGGAGCGCCGGATGCGGCTGCGGGTGGAATTCATCCTGTTCTTCCTGGCCGTGCCGCTGGGCATCGCCCTGTTCCTGCCGCCCTCGGCGATGTTCACGGCGCTGTTCGCGGCAACCGCCGTGGGGATCGGCCTGCTGCACCTGACGCCCGGCTTCCGCTGGGGCGAACTGGCGCGCGGGCGGGTGGACTGGCCCGCGGTGGCGGCCTTCGCCGCGGTGACACTGGTGACGGCCCTTGCGGTGTCCTGGGTTACCACGGGGGGGCGGCCGCTGGCCTTTGCCAGCATGAACCCGGGGCTTCTGGTGATGATCCTGTGTCTTTATCCGTTCCTGTCGGCATTGCCGCAGGAACTGGTGTTCCGCCCGCTGTTCTTTCGCCGCTACGGCGCCGTGCTGCCGGGCGGCGGGGCGGCGGCCGTTCTGAATGCGGCGGTGTTCTCGTTCGCGCATCTGATGTACTGGTCGTGGATCGTGGCGGCGATGACCTTTTTCGGCGGGCTGGCCTTTGCCTGGGCCTATGCGCAGCGCGGGTCCTTCGTCATGGCGGTGGTGATGCACGCGGTTGCCGGACAGATCGTGTTCGCGCTCGGCCTGGGGATGTTCTTCTACTCCGGCAATGTCGATCGCCCGTTCTAGGGTGTCGCCTGCGCCGCTTGCCGGGCGGGCGGGGGCGTGCCAGATGCGCGGCAGGGCAGGCGGAGGGCGGCGGGCGTGATCCTTCTGGAGGCAGGGCCGGGCGGCAGGCCGGTGGCATTCCGGCACCCGCGCGAGGTGATCCTGGCATGGGACCCGGCCGAGGTGCGGCCCGCCCTGGCGCGGCTGGATGCGGCGCGCGGCGCCGGGGGCTGGATCGCGGGCTACCTGGCCTATGAGGCGGGTCATGCACTGGAGCCGCGCCTGACGCCGCTGATGCCGCCGGGGCGGCAGGGGCCGCTGCTGGCCTTCGGGGTCCATGACGGGCCCGAAGAGGCCGCGATGCCCGGCGGTGCGGTGCGGCTGACGGCGGCCGAGCCGATGATCACGCGGGCCGGCTATGGCCGCGCCTTCGCCCGGGTGATGGACTGGATCGCGGCGGGCGACTGCTATCAGGCGAACCTGACCTTTCCCATGGCCGCGCGTGTCGACGGGGGCGCGGCGGCGCTGTATGGCGCGCTGTCTGCACGGGGCCGCGCGGGGTTTGGCGGGCTGATCGACCTTGGCATCGGCCCGGCGGTGGTGTCGCGTTCGCCCGAACTGTTCTTCGCGGTCGAGCGCGACAGGCTGCGTGCCCGGCCGATGAAGGGCACCGCGCCCCGGTCGCCCGATCCTGCCGAGGATCGCCGCCTGTCCGCCGAACTGTCGCAAAGCGGCAAGGCGCAGGCCGAGAACCTGATGATCGTCGATCTGCTGCGCAACGACATCGCGCGCCTGTCGCGCGTCGGGTCGGTGCGGGTGCCCGAACTGTTCGCCGTCGAGGCGTTCCCCACGGTGCACCAGATGTCATCGACCGTGACGGGGCTGCTGGCGGGGGCGCCGGGGATCGCGGGGCTGATGGCGGCGCTGTTCCCCTGCGGATCGGTGACCGGCGCGCCGAAGATCCGCGCGATGGAGATCATCCGCGCGGTCGAGCCGCATCCGCGCGGCGCCTATTGCGGGGCCTTCGGATGGATGGCGCCGGATGGCGATGCGGTCTTTTCGGTCGCGATCCGCACCATCAGCCTGTGGCCCGACGGGCGGGCCGAATTCGGCGTGGGCGGTGGCGTGGTGGCCGATTCGACCGAGGCCGGAGAATGGGAGGAGGCGCTGTGGAAGGCCCGTTTCGCCGCGCCGATCTGACCGCGCCCGACCTGCGGCTGATCGAGACGATGCTGTGGGACGGCGCGGCCTTTCCCCGGATCGCGGGGCACATGGCGCGGCTTGCCGGGTCCGCCCGGGCCTTTGGCTGGCCCTGTGACCGGAGCGCCGTGGCGGCGGCGCTGCGCGATGCCGTCGCCCCGGGCGTCGCGCGCCGGGTGCGGCTGACGCTGGGGGCGGATGGCGCCGTGGCGGTCGTGGCGACCGACCTGCCGGCCTCGCCGGCCGTCTGGCGCCTCGGCCTGGCCGAGGCGCGGCTGTCGTCGGGCGATCCCTGGCTGGCGGTCAAGTCGACCCGCCGCGCGGCCTATGATGCGGCGCGCGCCGCGCTGCCCGCCGGATGCGACGAGGTGGCATTCCTGAACGAGCGGGGCGAGGTCTGCGACGGCACCATCACCACGGTGTTCTTCGACCTTGGCCGGGGCCTCAGCACCCCGCCCCGCGCCTCGGGCCTGCTGCCGGGCGTGCTGCGTGCCGGGATGCTGGAGGCCGGGCAGTGCCACGAGGCGGTGCTGCGCGCCGCCGACCTGCCGGTGGCCCGCCTGTGGCTGGGCAACGCGCTGCGCGGCCTGATGCCCGCGGTCTGGGCGGGCTAGGCGCCCGCGATCTTGCACTGGCGGGCCGGATCGCCCATGGAGGGGCGATTGTCACCGCGAGGGGCGGCCATGGCACGCATGCTCGACCTGAACGCCGATCTTGGCGAAAGCTACGGACCCTGGCGCATGGGGGACGATGCCGCGCTGCTTGGCATCGTGACGACGGCGAACGTGGCCTGCGGTTTCCACGCGGGCGATCCCGACACGATGGCCGCGACCTTCGCCCTGGCGCGCGACCGGGGCGTCGCCGTGGGGGCGCATCCGGGCTATGACGACCGCGCGGGTTTTGGCCGCCGGATCATCCCGATGGATGCGCAGGGGATGGAGCGGATGGTGGCCTATCAGCTGGGCGCCGCCGCCGCGATCGCGGCGCTGGCCGGGCACCGGATCGGGCATGTCAAGACGCATGGCGCGCTCAGCAACCTGTGCCAGACCGACGCCGGGGCGGCGCGGGCAGTGGCGCGGGCGGTGCGTGCCGTCGATCCGGCGCTTGTCCTGCTGGTGATGCCGGGCACCGCGGCGGAACGCGAGGCCCGCGAGGCCGGGCTTGCCATCGCGCTCGAGGCCTATGCCGACCGCGCCTATGCCGATGACCTGACGCTGGCGCCGCGTGGCCAGCCGGGCGCGGTGCTGCACGATCCCGCCGCCATCGCCGAACGCGCCGCCGACATGGTGGCAACGGGGCAGGTGGCCACGCTGTCGGGGGCCCGCCGCCCGCTGCCCTTCGATTCGCTCTGCCTGCATGGCGACGGCGCCACCGCCGTGGCCGCCGCCCGCGCGGTGCGCGACCGGCTGACGGGCATGGGCGTGACGCTCGCGCCCTTTGTCCGGCCGTGACCGGGCCACTGTTCCGCGACCTGGGCGACACCGCCCTTGCCGTGGAGTTCGGCGAGGCGATCGACCCGGCGGCCGAGGCGCAGGTGCGCGCGCTTGATGCGGCGCTGTCGCGCGCGGCCCTGCCGGGCGTGCTGGAATGGGTGCCGACCTATCGGTCGCTGCTGGTCCATTTCGACCCCGACACGATCCCGGCCGAGCGGCTGGAGGATGCGATCCGCCCGCTGCTGACAGCGGGCACCGAGGCCCCGGCCGGGCGGCTCTGGTGCGCGCCCGCCTGCTATGATCCGGCCCTGGCCGAGGATATCGGGCAGGCTGCTGCCCTGGCCGGGATCACGCCCGGGCGGCTGGCCGACATCCACGCGGGCCGCGACTGGCGCGTGGCGATGTTCGGATTTGCGCCGGGCTTTGCCTATCTGTCCGGCTGCCCGGCGGAGCTGGCGATCCCGCGCCGCGCGACCCCGCGCCCGCCGGCCCCGCCGGGGTCGCTGATGATCGCGGGGGGGCAGGCGCTGATTGCACCGGTGTCGATGCCGACCGGGTGGTATGTGATCGGGCGCACCCCGCTGGCCACCTTCCGCCCGGGCACCGACGACCCGTTTCCGCTGGCCGTCGGCGACCGTGTGCGGTTCGATCCGGTTCCGGCCGCCGACTATCCCGCGCTTGCCGCGCGGGCGGCGGCGGGCGAATTCCTGGGCCGCCCGGCGTGACCGGCCTTTGCGTCATGGCCGCCGGGCCGGGGGTGACGGTGCAGGATGGCGGGCGGCGCGGCCTGATGCGCCACGGCCTGACCCCGGCCGGGCCGATGGACGCGGCATCGCATGCCCTTGCGAACGCGCTGCTGCACAACCCGCCCGATGCGGCGGCGGTCGAGGTGACGCCGGGCGGGCTGACCCTGCGGGTCGAGGGCGGCCCGGTCACGCTGGCGGTCGTGGGCGGCGCCTTCGACATCCGGGTGGACGGGCGTGCCGTGGGCCCGGCCCTGCGCCTGACGCTGCATCCGGGGCAGGTGATGGCGATGCGCGCGGGCGCGGCGGGCGCCTTTGCGACGCTGGCGGTTGCGGGGGGCATCGCGGTGCCGCCGGTCCTGGGCAGCCGCGCCACCCATGTCCGTTCCGCCCTCGGGCCGTTCGGCGGGCGTGCCCTGGCACCGGGCGACCGGCTTCCTGCCGGGGTGGCCGACCTGCCCGATCTGCCGGGCCTGCCCGCCCCCGACCATGGTGCCGGTCCGGTCCGGGTGATTCCCGGGCCGCAGGCGCATCGGTTTGCCGCCGATGCGTGCGACCGGCTGGCGGGCACCGAATGGCGGCTGTCGCCCCGGTCCGACCGGATGGCCTATGCGCTCGACGGGGTGCCGCTGGTGCATGCGGCGGGGCATGACATCGTGTCGGATGGCGTGGTGATGGGGGCGATCCAGGTGCCCGGCGACGGACTGCCGCGCATCCTGATGGCCGATCGCCAGACCACCGGCGGCTATCCCAAGATCGCCTGCGTGATCTCGGCCGACCTGCCGCGCCTGGCGCAGACCCGCCCGGGCGAACCCGTCCGCCTTGCGCTGACCGACCGCAGCGGCGCCGCCCGCGCCCGCGCGGACGCGCAGGCGCGCGCTGCCGCCTGGCTGGCCCATGCCCGCGCGCCGCGCCTGACCGCCGAACACCTGCTGTCGCTGAACCTCGTGGGCGGGGCGGTCGATGCCCGCGATCCCTGACCCCTTTCCGGCACGCCCCCGCCCCGCTAGATGCGCACCATGCCCAGTCTGACCGAGATCTACGATGCCCGCGTGGCCCAGGGCACCCTGCGCCCGGACCCGGCACAGCATGGCCTGCTGCCGCGCCTGCAGGATCTTCGCGACTGGATCGAGGCGCAGGGGCCGCGCCGCCACGGCTTTCTTGCCCGGCTGATCAAGGGCCCCGAGGCGCCGCGCGGCCTGTACATCTGGGGGGGTGTGGGGCGCGGCAAGTCGATGCTGATGGACCTGTTCGTGGCCGCGACCGACAGCCCGGCCAAGCGCCGGGTGCATTTCCACGCCTTCATGCAGGAGGTGCATCGCGGCATGCACGCCGCGCGCGCCCGGGGGGTCGAGGACCCGCTCGAACCGGTGGCCGCCGCGCTGATCCGCGACCTGCGGCTGCTGGCCTTCGACGAGATGCAGATCACCGACATCACCGACGCGATGATCGTGGGGCGGCTGTTCCAGAAACTGTTCGACGGCGGGGTCGTGATCGTCACCACGTCGAACCGCCCGCCCGAGGACCTGTACAAGGACGGGCTGAACCGCAACCTGTTCCTGCCCTTCATCGCCATGCTGCGCGAGCGGCTGGAGGTGGCGGAACTGGAAAGCCCGACCGACTATCGCCAGCACCGTCTGGCGGGCGCGCAGGTCTATTTCCATCCGGCGGGCAAGGCGCGGGCGGCGATGGCCTCGATCTGGTCAGACTTGACCGGCGGCGCGCCGGGCGAACCGCTGGTGCTGGCGGTGAACGGCCGACAGGTGGAACTGTCGCGGGTGGCCAGTGGCGTGGCCCGGGCGACCTTCTGGGAACTCTGCGCCCGCCCGCTGGGACCGGCCGACTATCTGGCCATCGCGGGGGCCGTGCGCGTGCTGATGCTCGAGGACATCCCGCAACTGTCCGCCGCGAACTACAACGAGGCCAAGCGCTTCGTCACGCTGATCGACGCGCTCTACGAGGCGCGGGTCAAGCTGATCGCAAGCGCCGCCGACGAGCCCGAGCGGCTGTATATCGAGGGCGCGGGCGCCTTCGAGTTCGAGCGCACCGCCAGCCGCCTGCGCGAGATGCAGGCCGCCGACTGGGGCGCCTGAGGGGCCGGGCGCCGCGGTCAGCCGGCGAAGTCGGTCACGGCATAGCCCTGCAGGTACAGCAGCGCGGTCAGGTCGCCGTGGTTCACCCGCAGGTCAACCTGCGCCGCCACCGCGGGCTTTGCGTGCAGCGCCACGCCCATTCCCGCAAGCCCCAGCATCCCCAGGTCGTTCGCCCCGTCGCCCACCGCCACCGCCTCGGCGGGCGAGATGCCCATCGCCGCGGTGATCTCGTGCAGCGCCGCGACCTTGGCCGCGCGCCCCAGGATCGGCTCGGCCACCGTGCCGGTCAGCCGCCCGTCGGCGACGTGCAGCAGGTTCGCGCGATGCTCGTCGAAACCCAGCACCCCGGCCACCCGCCCGGTAAAGGCGGTGAACCCCCCCGATACCAGCGCCGCCCGCGCCCCGTGCGCCTTCATCGTGGCCACCAGCACCGCCCCCCCCGGCATCATCGTGATGCGGTCGCGGAACACCCGGTCGATCACGGCCTCGGGCAGCCCGCGCAGCAGCGCCACGCGCTCGCGCAGCGCGCCCTCGAACTCCAGCTCGCCGTTCATCGCCCGCGCGGTGATCGCGGCCACATGCGCGCCCACCCCGGCCTCGTCGGCCAGTTCGTCGATGCACTCCTGCCGGATCATCGTCGAATCCATGTCGGCCAGCAGCAGCCGCTTGCGCCGCCCCGCCGCGGCCTGCACCGCCAGGTCGATTTCCAGGTCCTGCAACCCGGACCAGGCGTCCCAGCGGTTCCCGGGTATCGCGGGCAGGTCGAACTCGGCCGCCACCCCCGGGTTCAGCCAGCGGGCCGCGCCGCCGCCCCAGGCATTCCGCAGGCTTTCGACGGTCGCGCGCGACAGGTCGGCGCGGTCGGGGGCGGCGATCAGCGTGGCGGTGAACATCGGGCCTCCTCGGGGCGCGGGCGTGCGCGGCCTGCGTTAGCCCGCCCCGCGCCCGAGGGCCAGAGGGGTCAGTCCTGATCGGGCAGGGGCGGCAGGCTGCGCAGATACAGGATCACGGCGGCCAGGTCATCGTCGGTGAACCGCGACAGATAGCCATAGGGCATCGGCGGCAGCATCGGCACCCCGCCCGGGCGCATGCCCCGGGCGATCATGTCGGCCAGTTCGGCATCGGAATATCCGGCCAGCCCGTCGGCATGGCCCGTCAGGTTCGACGCGACCGAGGTGCCCCAGGGCCCGTGAAACGCGAACCCCCCCGCGCCAAGCCGCGTGTCCAGCATCGGACCCTGCGGTCCCATCGGGGTGTGGCATTCCATGCAATGCGACACCGGCCCCGCGAGATAGGCGCCGTACTCGGCCGTCACACCGCGCGGCACATCGGCGACCGCACCCACCGGCGGCCCCCAGGCGGGCAGCAGCGGGATGTTGTAGGTCGAGGCGGGCGTCTCGCCCGGCACGGCGGGCACCGCGCGCAGATAGGCCACCATTGCCGCCACATCCGAATCGCTCAGCCCCCGGTACATCGCAAACGGCATCGGCGGCCCGATCAGCGAGCCGTCCGGGCGGATGCCCTCGCGGATCGCGCGGGCGAACGCGGCATCGCTCCACCCGGCGACCCGGCCGCCCGGCGTGATGTTCGGTGCCCAGGCGGTGAAGGCCGCGCTTTCCTCGACCAGCCGCCCGCCCAGGTCCTTCGACCAGTCCGGCCCCGCCGCCCCGAACGGCGTGTGGCAGTTGCCGCATCCCCCCGGACCCTGCACAAGATATTCGCCGCGTTCCATCGGCGTCTCGGCGGCGGCGGCCCCGGCCGCGACCACGGCAGCCATCACCATTCGCGTGAACATCGCGATGCCCTTTCCTGGTTCCCGACTCGCCGTCCGCGACAAGCCGACGACAGGATCGCAGGACCGGGCCGCCGGTCTGTCGCGCTTCGCGCCCGACATGTCGCATCCCGAACATTCCCGTTGCACGGCGCGCGCGCCACCGCTAAACGCGACGGCGGGACACCCCTCCCCAACGAGGGGCATCTATCTGGAAGGATACCATGTCTGAACTTCAGACCCCGGCCGCGCGCCCGGTCAATCCGCGCTTTTCCTCCGGCCCCTGCGCCAAGATCCCCGGATATTCGCTCGACATGCTGGCCGATGCCCCGCTGGGCCGCAGCCACCGTGCCAGTGTCGGCAAGTCCCGGCTGAAGGCCGCGATCGACCTGACCGCCGAAATCCTGGGCGTGCCCGCCGGATACCGCGTCGGCATCGTGCCCGCATCGGATACCGGCGCCTACGAGATGGCGATGTGGTCGCTGCTGGGCGCACGCCCGGTCGAGGCACTGGCCTGGGAAAGCTTCGGCGAGGGCTGGGTCACCGATGCGGTCAAGCAGCTCAAGGTCGATGCCACGGTGCGCCGGGCCGACTATGGCCGGATCGTCGATCTTGCCGAGGTCGATTTCGACCGTGACGTGCTGTTCACCTGGAACGGCACCACCTCGGGCGTCCGCCTGCCGAACGGCGACGCGATCCCGGCTGACCGCAAGGGCCTGACGCTCTGCGATGCGACCTCGGCGGCCTTCGCCATGGACCTGCCCTGGGACAAGCTCGACGTCACCACCTTCTCCTGGCAGAAGGTGCTCGGGGGCGAGGGTGCGCATGGCGTCATCATCCTGTCGCCCCGTGCCGTCGAACGGCTGGAGAGCTACACACCCGCCTGGCCGATCCCCAAGATCTTCCGCCTCACCTCGAAGGGCAAGCTGATCGAGGGCATCTTCAAGGGCGAGACCATCAACACCCCGTCCATGCTGGCGGTCGAGGATTACCTCGTGGCGCTGAACTGGGCCAGATCGATCGGCGGACTGCCCGCGCTGATCGCCCGCGCCGAGGCCAATGCCCGCGTGATCCGCGACTTCGTGGCGACCCGCCCGTGGATCGCGAACCTGGCGCAGGACCCCGCCACGGCATCGACCACCAGCGTCTGCCTGACCTTTGCCGACCCCCGCATCGCGGACGGTGCGGCCTTCGCCCAGGCGGTTGCGGCACGGCTGGAAAAGGCGGGCGTGGCGCTTGACATCGGCGCCTATCGCGATGCCCCCCCCGGCCTGCGCATCTGGTGCGGATCGACCGTCGAGACGGCCGATGTCGCCGCCCTGATGCCCTGGATCGACTGGGCCTTCGCGGCCGAGATCGCATCGCAGCCCGTTGCGGCCTAGAGCCCTGCGGCGCGCGCCCTGTCGGTACGGATGCCGGACGCGCGCCATACACCTGCCAGACGCAGAACAGACACCCCCGCGCGCCCTTCGCGCCACCCTTTCCATCGCAAGGAGCCCCGACATGGCCCTCCCGAACACCCCGCCCCGCGTGCTCGTTTCCGACGAGCTTTCCGAAACCGCCGTGCAGATCTTCCGCGACCGCGGGGTCGAGGTCGACTACATGCCGAAGCTCGGCAAGGACAAGGACGCGCTCGCCGCGATCATCGACCGGTATGACGGCCTGGCGATCCGCTCGGCCACCAAGGTGACCGAGAAGCTTCTGGAAAAGGCCAGCAATCTCAAGGTGATCGGCCGCGCGGGCATCGGCGTCGACAACGTCGACATCCCCGCCGCCTCGAAGCGCGGCGTGATCGTGATGAACACGCCCTTCGGCAATTCGGTGACCACGGCGGAACATGCCATCGCCATGATGTTCGCCGTTGCCCGCCAGCTGCCCGAGGCCAACGCCTCGACCCATGCCGGGAAGTGGGAAAAATCTCGCTTCATGGGGGTCGAACTGTTCAACAAGACCCTCGGCGTGATCGGCGCCGGCAACATCGGCGGCATCGTCTGCGACCGGGCGCTCGGCCTGAAGATGAAGGTCGTCGCCTATGACCCCTTCCTGTCCGAGGAACGCGCCAAGGTGCTGGGCGTAACCAAGGTCGAGCTGGACGAACTGCTGGCACGGGCGGATTTCATCACCCTGCATGTGCCCCTGACCGACAAGACGCGCAACATCCTGTCTGCGGAAGCCCTTGGAAAGGCAAAGAAAGGCGTGCGCATCATCAATTGCGCGCGCGGCGGTCTGGTGGACGAGGCCGCATTGGCCGAGGCGCTGAAGACGGGCCATGTCGCGGGTGCGGCCTTTGACGTATTTGCCGTCGAACCCGCCACGGACAGCCCGCTGTTCGGCCTGCCGAACGTGGTGGTGACACCCCATCTCGGCGCCTCGACCACCGAGGCGCAGGAGAATGTGGCGCTCCAGGTTGCCGAACAGATGTCGGACTACCTGCTGACCGGGGCGGTGCAGAACGCGCTGAACATGCCGTCGGTGACCGCCGAGGAAGCGGCGGTCATGGGTCCCTGGATCAAGCTGGCGGGGCATCTGGGCGCCTTCATCGGCCAGATGACGGATGAACCGATCAAGGCACTGAACGTGCTGTATGACGGATCGGTTTCCGCGATGAATCTCAATGCCTTGAACTGCGCGGTTATCGCCGGGGTGATGAAGGCCACGAACCCTGACGTGAACCTGGTGTCCGCCCCGGTGATCGCCCGCGAGCGCGGTATCCAGCTGTCGACCACGCGGCAGGACAAGTCGGGCGCCTTCGACGGCTACATCAAGGTGACCATGGTGACGGACCGGCGGGAACGGTCCATCGCGGGCACCTGCTTCTCGGATGGCAAGCCGCGCTTCATCCAGATCAAGGGCATCAACATCGACGCCGAGGTGGGGGCCCACATGCTCTACACCACCAACGAGGACGTGCCGGGCATCATCGGCCTGCTGGGCATGACCATGGGCAAGAACGGTGTGAACATCGCCAACTTCACGCTGGGCCGGTCGGGGCAGGGGCAGGACGCCATCGCCCTTCTCTACCTCGACCAGCGGATCGACCCCAAGGTGGTGGAAACGCTGGAAGGCACCGGCATGTTCCAGCAGGTCAAGCCGCTGGCCTTCGAGGTGGGCTGACCCCGCGATCCCGGCGCGATCATCCGAAGGGCGCGGCAGGGCCTGGCCCGCCGCGCCCCCTTCGACACAGGAGCCTGCATGCGGACCTATGCGATCGGCGATATCCACGGCCACCTGGACCTGCTGCGCCAGGCGCATGACCTGATCGCGCGGGATGTCGCGCAATACGGGCCCGGGCAGGTCGTGCATGTGGGCGATCTGGTGGACCGGGGACCGGACAGCCAGGGGGTGATCGAATACCTGTCGCGCGGCATCGCGGCGGGGCAGGACTGGGTGGTGCTCAAGGGCAACCACGACCGGATGTTCACCCTGTTCCTCGCGGATGCGCGGGCGCAGGACCCCGGCCTGCGGTCCGATCTGTCATGGCTGCATCCGCGCCTCGGCGGGGCGGCGACGCTGGCGTCCTACGGCGTCGCACATCCAGGGGACCGGCCGGTGGGCGCGGTTCATGCCGATGCCCTGGCCGCCGTGCCCGCGCGGCACACGGATTTCCTGAACGGTCTGCCGACCTGGCATCAGCGCGGTGATGTTCTGTTTGTGCATGCCGGTATTCGCCCAGGCATCGCATTTGCGGATCAGAACGAGACCGATCTGCTGTGGATACGTCGGGATTTTCTGGATGACCCGCGCGACCACGGGGCGCTTGTGGTGCATGGCCACACCGCGCTCGAGACCCCTGCACATTACGGGAACCGTGTGAACATCGATTCCGGTGCGGCCTATGGCGGCCCGCTGACCGCCGTGGTCATCGAAGGGCGCGACGTGTCTGTCCTGACCCGTCAGGGCCGCGTCGCGCTGCGGCCCTGAAAGGTCAGGGCGCCCGCGCGCGGCCGTCGTCGGCCGCCGAGGCCTCGGCGGCGTCGAGCACGCGCTGCAGCACCGCCGCCCGGGCGAAGCCGGGTTCCGCAGGCCCGCCCTCGCGGATCGCGGCGACGAAACGCTGATAGACCGTCGGCACGGGCGGTGCCGGGATGTCGCGCCATCCGGCGGCCGCCAGATCGGTGCCGATGCAGCCGCGCAACCGGCTCTGCCCCCGCTCGAACGCCACCTCGAGCCCGCCCAGATCGCCGAAGATCCGCAGCCGCAGGTCGTTCAGGTGACCGGCCGCCATCCGCGTCGCGGCCACCGTGCCAAGCGCACCGCCTGCCAGCCGCACCTGCATGACCGCGCTGTCGTTGGCATCCAGCCGGTAGCGCCCGATCTGCCCGCCGGGCGCCTTGTCGAAGGTGGCCAGGCGGCAAGAAACCTCGGCCACATCCTCGCCCGCGGCATGGGTGGCAAAGTCGAGGATGTGGATCCCCACATCGCCCAGCACGCCCTTCGACCCGTGCGCGGTGGACAGCCGCCACAGCCACTGGTCCTCGGTCCGCCAGTCGCCCCATGCGGGCTGCAGCAGCCAGCTTTGCAGATAGCTCGCCTCGAGGTGGCGCACCCTGCCGATGGCGCCTGCCGCGATCCGGCCTGCCGCCTCGGCCAGGGCCGGGACGTTGCGGTAGGTCAGGTTGACCATCGCCACCACCCCCGCCCGGGCTGCCGCGCCCGCCATCTCGGCCGCATCGGCGGCGTTCGTGGCCAGCGGCTTTTCGCACAGCACATGCTTGCCCGCCGCCAGCAGCGGAAGCGTGGTCGGATGGTGCGCGGCGTCCGGCGTGACATTGGCGCAGGCATCGAAACCGCCCCAGTCAAGCGCCTCGTCCAGCCGGGCGAAGCCCTGCGGAATGCGATGGTCGGCCCGGAAGGCCGCCAGCCGCTCGGCATTGGTGTCAACCGCCGCCACGAGACTGACGCCAGGGATGGCGGCGAAGGCCTCGGCATGACTTTTCGCCATGCCGCCGCAGCCGAGGATCAGCAGACGCAGCGGCGCGGCCATCTCAGCGCAACCCCGCTTCGCCGTCGCGGTGCAGGCGGGGGCCGCGTTCCACCAGGGGCTCGGGGGCACGGTCGACCGGCACGTTCGGCGCCGCCTGCGGATCGGCCAGCCGCGCAGCCGGGTTGTGCGCCCAATGCGCGGCGTTGCGGATCACCCGCTGCACATGGGCATCATGATAGGTCGGATAGGTTTCGTGCCCGGGCCGGAAATAGAACACGCGCCCCTGGCCGCGACGCCAGGTCAGGCCGGAACGGAACACCTCGCCCCCCTGGAACCAGCTGGCAAAGACCGTTTCCTGCGGCTCGGGAACACCGAAGGGCTCACCGTACATCTCTTCATGCTCCAGCTCGAAATGATCCGGCAGGCCTTCGGCGATCGGGTGACCGCGGGCGGTCAGCCAGACACGCTCGCGCTCGCCCGCTTCGCGCCAGGTCAGGTTGCACGGGGTGCCCATCAGCCGCATGAAGGGCTTGGCGAAATGCGCCGAGTGCAGGAAGATCGCGCCCATCCCCGACCAGACCGCGCGCACCACGCGGTCGGCCACGGCATCGGTCACCTCGCCATGCGCGGCATGGCCCCACCAGACCAGCACGTCGGTCTCGGCCAGCCGCGCCTCGGTCATGCCGTGCTCGGGGTCCTGCAGGGTCGCCGTGGTCGCCCGGATCGCCGGATCAAGGTTCAGCGCGGCCGCGATCGTCGCGTGCATCCCGTCGGGATAGATCGTGGCGACGGTGCGGTTCGTCCGTTCGTGGACGTTCTCGCCCCACACGGTCACGCGGATGGCCATGGTCCGACTCCCTGCTTCCAAAGCGCTTTGGAAGCACCGTAGAACGTCTTGGCGCAGCGTGCAATCGAGATGCGGATGCGGGCGGGGTGGTGACCCCGGCAGGAATCGAACCTGCAACCTATCCCTTAGGAGGGGATCGCTCTATCCGTTGAGCTACGGGGCCTTCGGTGCCTGTCTTCGCGGAAAACCCAAGTCCATGCAACCGAAACCTCGACGCCGCACAGGGCCTTGGACAAGCCCGTGTTTGGGCGCTAACACTGGGGCAAGGCATGGTAAGGACACCGCACTTGGCCAAGCATCACGCGCATGACGCCCGCCGGACCCTGACCCTGCGTGATGTGTCAGAGGCCTCGGGCGTCAGCGAGATGACGGTCAGCCGCGTCCTGCGCCAGCGCGGCGATGTGTCGGATGCGACGCGGGAACGCGTGCTGGCGGCGGCGCGGCGGCTTGGCTACGTTCCGAACCGGATCGCCGGTGCCCTGGCCAGCCAGCGGGTGAACCTGGTTGCGGTGATCATCCCGTCGCTCGCCAACATGGTGTTTCCCGAGGTTCTGGCGGGCATTTCCGACACGCTTGAGGATACCGGGCTGCAACCGGTGGTCGGCGTGACCAACTATTCGCCCGAGCGCGAGGAATCGGTGCTGTACGAGATGCTGTCCTGGCGGCCCTCGGGGATCATCCTGGCCGGGCTGGAACACAGCCCCGCCGCGCGGGCCATGCTGGAAAACGCCGGGATCCCGATTGTCGAGATCATGGATATCGACGGCACGCCTGTCGACGCGGCCATCGGCATCTCGCATCGCCGGGCCGGCGAGGCGATGGCGGGCGCCATCCTGGCGGCCGGGTACCGGAGGATCGGCTTCCTTGGCACGATGATGCCGCATGACCACCGTGCGCGCAAACGCATGGAAGGGTTCGAGGCGGCCCTGCAGGCGGCCGGGGTGACCCTGGTCGACCGCGAGTACTATGGCGGATCATCCAGCCTGCTGAAGGGGCGCGAGATGACGCAGGCCATCCTGCGGCGCAGCCCCGATCTGGATTTCCTCTATTACTCCAATGACATGATCGGCGCAGGGGGGCTGCTGTGGTGCCTTGACCACGGCTGCGACGTGCCCCGGTCGCTGGGGCTGGCGGGATTCAACGGGGTGGAACTGCTGGACGGCCTGCCGCGCCGGCTGGCCACGATGGATGCCTGCCGCCGCGAGATCGGCACGATTGCGGCCGAGATCCTGTCGGGCAAGCGGCCCCGCCCGGCCCCGCCCGGGCAACCGGCCGTCGTGGAACTGCTGCCGCAATTGCAGCCGGGCGACACGATCCGCGCGTGACATGCGCGACAGCCGCCATGGCTTGACCCGCCGCGCGCACCGGTTACGCTGCATCCGCAGAAAAAATCCGGAGACCGGCCCCAACGGGCGGACACAGCCATGACCCAACGCCTTCACCTTGTCTTCGGCGGCGAACTGGTGGACCCGTCGTCCACGAAATTCCGCGACGTGTCGCAGATCCACATCGTGGGCATGTTCCCCGACTACGCCACCGCGCATTCGGCCTGGAAGGCCGAGGCGCAGCGCACCGTCGACAATGCCCACATGCGGTATTTCATCGCCCACCTTCACCGCCTGCGCGATGCCGAACAGGCCGGGTCGGCCACCGAAGTCTTCGGCGGCTGACGCCCCGACGGGATGGCCTATTCGCTGGGCCTGACGCTGTACATGATGCGCGCACGCGCACCGGCCGGGCCGGTGCCGCCGCATCCGCCGCGTCCCGCCGGCCCGGTGATCTGGCTGCACGGATCGGATTCCGACGCGCGCCGCGCGCTGCTGGCGCTTGCGCCCCGGCTGACGCGCGGTGCCGCCGCCGCCGTGGTCCTGACGGCTGAGGACGAAGCCCCGCCGACGCGCCTGCCGCCGGGCGTCACGGCCGACGCCGTGCCCGCCGACGCGCCCGCACCGGTGCGCGGCTTTCTCGATCACTGGCGGCCCTCGGTGGCGCTGCTGGCCGGCGGGGTGCTGCGCCCGGCGCTGATCCATGCGGCCCAGGAACGCAGCATCCCGCTGGTGATGGCAGAGGCCCGCGAACCGTCGCTGCCGCGCGATCGGGCGGGGTGGTGGCCGGGCCTCGTGCGCGGCCTGCTGGCAGGGTTCCACGCCGTGCTGGCGGTCGATGAGCCCGCCGCGCGCGTCTTCCGAAAGGCGGGCGCGCCGCCCTCGCGGGTCGAGTCGGCCGGGCGGATGGAACAGCCCTCGGCCGCGCTGACCTGCACCGAGGCAGAGCGTGCCGCCCTTGCGCGACTTCTGGCGACCCGTCCGGTCTGGCTTGCGGCTGCCCTGCCCGAGGCCGAGGAGACGACCGCCATCGAGGCGCATCGCCGGACGCTGCGGCTGGCGCACCGGCTGCTGCTGATCGTGGCGCCCGACCAGCCGGAGCGCGCGGCCCCGCTGGCCGACCGGATGGAGAAGGTGGAAGGCTGGACGGTGGCGCGCCGATGGGCCGATGACGAGCCGGATTCGGACGTGCAGGTTCTGGTGACGGACAGTCTGGCCGAGATGGGGCTGTGGCTGCGGCTTGCGCCGCTGACCTATCTGGGCGGCAGCCTGACGCCGGGCGGGTGCCGGTTCGACCCGATGGCGGCGGCGGCGCTTGGGTCCGCGATCCTGCACGGGCCCCGTGCCGGGGACTTTGGCGGCGCGATCGGGCGGCTGGCGGCGGCGCAGGCCTCGGCGCTTGTCGGATCGGCGGCGGATCTGGCGCAGACGCTGGGGGAACTGCTGGCGCCGGACCGGGCGGCGCGCCTGGCGCAGGCGGCCTGGGCCGTGGCCTCGGACGGGGGCGAGGTTTCGGACCGTATCGCGGCCATGCTGCTGGATCTGGCGCGGGGTCAGGGATGATGCGCGCCCCCGGATTCTGGTTCACCCCGCCCGACCGGCCCGCCCTTGCGGCCCGGCTGCTGGCACCGCTGGGCGCGGTCTATGCGGCGGCGACGGCGCGGCGGGTGGCGCGGGGGCCCGGGATGCGCCCGGGGGTGCCGGTGATCTGCCTTGGCAACATCGCCGTCGGCGGCACCGGCAAGACGCCTGCCGTGATGGCGGTGATCGAGCGGCTGGCGGCGCGCGGCATCACGGCGCAGGTGCTGTCGCGCGGCTTTGGCGGGCGGCTGGCCGGTCCGGTGCAGGTGGACCCCCGCCACCATTCGGCGGCGGATGTCGGGGACGAGCCGCTGCTGCTGGCGGCCTTCGCGCCGGTCTGGGTGGCGCGCGACCGGGCGGCGGGTGCGGCGGCGATGGCGCGGGCCGGTGCGGCGGCAATCGTGATGGACGACGGGTTCCAGGACCCCGCGCTGCACCGCGACCTTTCGGTGGTGGTGATCGACGCGGCCGCCGGGTTCGGCAACGGCCGCTGCCTGCCCGCCGGGCCGCTGCGCGAACCGGTGGCGGCGGGGCTGGCCCGTGCCGACCTGACGCTGGCGATCGGCCCGCCCGAGGCGCAGGAGCGGTTGCGCGCGACCTGGCGTGCCGCGCTGCGGCTGCCGCATCTGACGGGCCACTTGGCACCGCTGGCGACCGGCATGGACTGGTCGGGCGCCCGCGTGCTGGCCTTTGCCGGGATCGGCAGGCCGGACAAGTTCTTTGCCACGCTGCGCGATCTGGGGGCCGAGGTGCTGCGCGCGGTGCCGCTGGACGATCATCAACCGCTGGGCGACGCGCTGCTGCGGCGGCTCGAGGCCGAGGCTTCCACGCTCGGCGCGCAGCTTGTCACGACCGAAAAGGATGCCGTTCGCCTGCCGCCCGCCTTCCGCCCCAAGGTGCTGACGCTGCCGGTGCGGCTGCGGGTGGACGACTGGTCGGCGTTCGATGCCGGGCTGGCGCGGATCGGCCTTGGGCGCCGGGGCGCCGCCGATCCGGCCAAGCCGGACGCCTAGCCGCGCGGCTTTTTCGGCGGCACGAACCGGCGCGAGGTGTCGGCGGGGTCCGCCGGCGGTCTGGGTGCGGGCTTGGCAAAGCCCGGCGCGCGGGGCTTGGCGGGCGGGCGGTCGCCGGTGGGCGCCCCGCCTGCCGCAGTGTGCGACTTGTAACCCGCCGAGCGCGCGGGCTTTCCGTCGCCGCCGCCATGCGACTTGAACCCGGCCGACTTGAACCCTCCGGGCTTGTCGCCGGTCCTGGGCGCATAGGGTTTGCCGCCGCCCGCAGGCCGTTCGCCCTGCGGCGCATCGCTGCGGGGCCGGGGGCTGTAGGTCTTGGCCGGACCCGCCTTGGCACCCCAGGGCTTTGCGCCGCCTGCGGGCGAAGCCGGGCGTTCACCGCCTTTCCAACGGGGCTTGTGCCCGCCCTCGGCCCCCGCTGCGGCGCTGTCACGTGCGGGGCGGGGGGCATCACCCTTGGGCCGCTCGGCACGGGGCGAGTAGGGGCGCCGGTCCTCACCCTGCGGACGGGGGGCGTAGGGCTTGCGGTCATCGGACTGGGCACGGGGGGCGTAGGGCTTGCGGTCCTCGGACTGGGCGCGCGGGGTATAGGGCTTGCGGTCGTCACCTTTCGGACGAGGCGCATAGGGCTTGCGCGCGTCACCCTGGGGTCGCGGAGTGTAGGGGCGGTGCTCTTCGCCTTGCGGGCGGGGGGCATGGGGTTTCCGGCCATCGTCCTGCGACCGCGTGGCGGCGGGGCCCCTGGATGCGGGACGGGGCGCGGTTGCGTCCGCCGCAGGCGCCGGGGGTGGCGCATCGTCGACGATGCGCGGAGGCTTTGGCGCATAGGCGGGTTTGGCGCGCTCGGGACGGCTGCCCTCGGGGCGCGGGGCGCGGTCGAACCGGGCGGGGCGTTCACCGTGTTCCGGTCTGTCCATCGCCGGTTCGCCCTCGATGCGCGTCATGGTGAGGCCCGGTTCCAGGTCCAGCCCGGCGCCGAACCGTCCGGCCTGCGCCTCGGCGATCTGCACGAAGGTGCGGTCGCGCTGCACGCGGATGGCGCCGATGGCATCCTTTGCCACCCCGCCCGCGTCGCAGATCTTGGGCAGGATCCAGCGGGCCTCGGCCCGGCCCTCATGGCCGACCGACAGCGCGTACCAGACAGCCGGCCCGAAGGCCGCGCGGTCGCGCGGCGGCGCAGGGGTGCGCGGCGGGGTGTCCACGGCATCCGACAGCACCTCGGGCGCCGAGCGGCCCGACCGCCACAGCCGCACGAAGGCTGCCGCCACGCGATCGGCGCCATGCGCGTCCAGCAGCGCCTCGGCGATCCCCGCCTCGTCGCCCGGCGCCTCGGACAGTGCCGGATGGGTCATCAGGCGTTCATCCTCGCGGTCCTGCACCTCGTCGGCCGAGGGCGGCTTGCCCCATTCGGCCTCGACCTTGGCATCGCGCAGGATGCGGCTGGCCTTGCGGAACTCGGCGGGCGGCACGATCAGCACCGAGGTGCCCTTGGCCCCCGCCCGGCCCGTCCGTCCGGACCGGTGCAGCAGCGTCTCGGGGTTCGAGGGCAGGTCGGCGTGGATGACCAGTTCGAGGCCCGGCAGGTCGATGCCCCGGGCCGCCACATCGGTGGCGATGCAGACGCGCGCGCGGCCGTCGCGCAGCGCCTGGAGCGCGTGGGTGCGTTCCGACTGCGACAGCTCGCCCGACAGTGCGACCGCCTGGAAGCCACGGTTCACCATGCGCGCGAACAGATGGTTCACATTGGCGCGCGTCTTGGCGAAGACGATGGCGCGTTCCGCCTCGTAGAAGCGCAACACGTTGAAAATGGCGTGTTCCTTGTCACGCGGGGCGATCGAGATCGCGCGATAGGCGATGTCGGCATGCTGTGCGCCGGTGCCCTTGACCGACAGGCGCAGCGCGTCGCGCTGAAATTCGGCGGCCAGTTTCTCGATCCCTGCCGGGACGGTGGCCGAAAACATCAGGGTGCGGCGCCCCGGGGCGGCCGCGCCCAGGATGAAGCCCAGGTCCTCGGCGAAACCGAGGTCCAGCATCTCGTCCGCCTCGTCCAGCACCACGGCGCGGGCGGCCGACAGGTCGAGCGAACCGCGTTCGATATGGTCGCGCAGGCGGCCGGGGGTGCCGACCACCACATGCGCCCCGCGTTCGAGCGCGCGGCGTTCGGTGCGATAGTCCATGCCGCCCACGCAGGAAGCGAGGATCGCGCCCGCCCCCGCGAAGAGCCATTCGAACTCGCGCCGGACCTGCAGCGCAAGTTCGCGCGTCGGTGCCACGACCAGGGCGACCGGGCTGGCCGCGGGCAGAAGAATGTCCTTGCCGTCAAGCACTTCGCCGGCAATTGCCAGGCCGAAGGCCACGGTCTTGCCCGATCCGGTCTGGGCCGAGACCAGCAGGTCGCGCCCGGCGGCGTCGGCGGCCAGGACGGCCTCCTGCACCGGGGTCAGGGTTTCGTAGCCCTTTTCCGCCAAAGCCGCTGCAAGGGGGGCGGCGATCCCCGTCGTCGTCATTGTCATCATCTGATCCCACTGGGGTGCCTGCGGCACCCGGAAAGAGGCGGCGCCTCATCCCCCGGCGGCAGCGCGGCCTCCCTGCCCGCTGCCTGCGGAACCATCACGCCGACCGGCGGGGCATACATGAAGCGGGCCCGGATGTATAGCGGCGACTGGCGCGGTGCCCGGCGGGGTGCCGCGGTGGCTTGACCCGGCGCCGCGGGGCGCCATGATCCCGCCGGCGGAACAGGGAGATTGCCATGACCACCACACGAGCTGTTGTGATCGAGGCCCATGGCGGGCCCGAGGTATTGAAGATCGGGCAGCGGGACGTGCCCCCGCCCGGGCCGGGGCAGGTGACGGTCGAGCTGCGGGCCGGGGGGCTGAACTTCATCGATGTCTACCAGCGGTCGGGGCTTTATCCGCTGGCGATGCCCGCCACGATGGGGATGGAGGCGGCCGGGGTGGTCACCGCCGTCGGGGCAGAGGTGACACATCTGGTGGAGGGGCAGCGCGTGGCCTATGCCGCCGGACCGCCCGGCGCCTGGGCCGATCTGCGGACGATGGGCGCCGGGCAGGTGTGCCCGCTGCCGGATGCGCTGTCGTTCGAAGAGGGCGCCGCGATGATGCTCAAGGGTCTGACAACAAACTATCTTTTCCGCCGGACGGTGCCGATCGGGCGGGGTGATACGGTGCTGTTCCATGCGGCGGCAGGGGGCGTGGGCCTGATTGCCTGCCAATGGGCGCGGTCCGAGGGCATCCGCCTGATCGCAACCGCCGGAACCGACGAGAAATGCGCGCTTGCCCTGGAGCATGGCGCGTCCGAGGCGATCAACTATGCCCGCGAGGACTGGGTGGCGCGGGTGCGCGACCTGACCGGCGGGCGGGGCGTGGATGTGGTGATGGATGCGGTGGGGGCCGCGACATTCGACGGGTCGCTGAACTGTCTGCGTCCGCTGGGGATGATGATAAGCTTTGGAAATGCCAGCGGAAAAGTTCCGCCCTTCGATATCGGCACGCTGGCGGCCAAGGGATCGCTGAAGATCACGCGGCCGACGCTGTTCACCCATATCGCCGATCCGGCGACCTGTCAGGCGATGGCGGCGGAACTGTTCGGCAAGGTGGTGTCGGGGGCGGTGACGATCCGCATCGACCAGCGGTTCCCGCTGGCCGAGGTGGCCGAGGCGCAGCGGGTGCTGGAGGCGCGGGCCACCACCGGGTCGACGGTGCTGCTGCCCTGAGGCGTTGCGCCGGGGCGGCGGAACAGCCGCGCCCGGCGCGTCCCCCGCGAATCAGGGTTTGACGGCGGGAATCCGATGAATTTCCGCGTCTGTTTCCCGTCCCGCCCGCGTCCGTTCCGCGTATGGCATCCGTCCCGACAGGCCGCGCGCGGCGGCGCGGGTTAACGCAACGCGCGCGCCACGGTCCGGCGGCGCGCGGCAGGTCGGGCGGGCGGGGGAATGCGGGGTCAGGCGGCCAGCAGCCGCGTGCCGTCATGGCCCGCGATGCGGGCGGTCAGCAGCGTGCCCTCGGGCTGGTCGGTGGCGAAGGCCACCTCGGTGAAATCGGCGCAGCGGCCGAGGCGCGGGCCTTCGGTCAGGATGGTCTGGGTGCTGCCTGCCTGCGCCGCGAGGTGCCGCGCCAGCGCCGCATCCCCGGCGGCGCGCAGCCGTGCGGCGCGGTCGCGGATCACCGGGCCGGGCAGTTGCGGCATCCGGGCGGCGGGCGTGCCCCGGCGCGCGCTGAACGGAAAGACGTGCAGGAAGGCCAGCCCGCAGTCCTGCACCAGCCGGAGGGTGCTGTCGAAATGCGCTTCGGTCTCGGTCGGGAAACCGGCGATCAGGTCGGCGCCGAAGGCGATGCCCGGCCGCAGCGCGCGGGCCTGTTCGCAGAAGCGGATGGCATCGTCGCGCAAGTGGCGGCGCTTCATCCGTTTCAGGATCAGGTCGTCGCCGTGTTGCAGCGACAGGTGCAGGTGCGGCATCAGGCGGGGTTCGGTGGCAATGGCCTGCATCAGGCTGTCGTCGGCCTCGATGCTGTCGATGCTGGAGATCCGCAGGCGCGGCAGGTCGGGCACCAGCCGCAGCAGCCGCAGCACCAGATCGCCGAGGCGCGGCGTTCCCGGCAGGTCGGCGCCCCAGGAGGTGAGGTCGACCCCGGTCAGCACCACCTCGTTGAAGCCGCGGTCGCGCAGGCGGCGCACCTGATCGACCACCACCCCGGCGGGAACCGACCGCGAATTGCCGCGCCCGAAGGGGATGATGCAGAAGGTGCAGCGGTGGTCGCAGCCGTTCTGGACCTGCACATAGGCGCGGTGGCGCCCGAAGCCGTCGATCAGGTGACCGGCGGTTTCGCGCACCGACATGATGTCATCGACGCGCACCCGCTCGGTCTGGCCGATCAGGTCGGGGACGGCGAGGGCCGCCCAGGTGGAGGCTTCCATCTTCTCGCGGTTGCCGATGACGCGCGTCACCTGGGGCATTGCGGCGAAGGTCTCGGGTTCGGTCTGCGCGGCGCAGCCGGTGACGATGACGGGTGCGCCGGGATTTTCGCGCGACAGGCGCCGGATGTCCTGTTTCGCCTTGCGCACCGCCTCGGCGGTGACGGCACAGGTGTTCACGATGACCGCATGGGGCAGGCCCGCGGCGGTGGCAAGTTCGCGCATCGCCTCGGTCTCGTAGGCGTTCAGGCGGCAGCCGAAGGTGGCAAAGACCGGCGTCGCGGGGGCGGTCATGCCGGCACCCGCATCAGGTCGGGCGACAGCGCGCCCTCGAACACGGTGGCGACCGGGCCGGTCAGCCAGACGCCATCGTCGCGCCAGTCGACATGCAGCAGGCCGCCATCGGCGGTGATGGCGACGCGGCGGCCGGTCAGGCCGCGCAGGTGGGCGGCGACGGCGGTTGCGCAGGCGCCCGAGCCGCAGGCCAGCGTGACGCCGGTGCCGCGTTCCCAGACCCGCAGGCGCAGGTGGTCGGGGGCCGCCAGGCTGGCAAATTCGACATTGGTGCGTTCGGGGAACAGCGGGTCATGTTCCACCCCCGGGCCGCGCAGGGCCGGGTCGACGGCGGCGGCATCGGGGACGAAGAACACCGCATGGGGGTTGCCCATGCCGACGCCCACCGGATCGCCCGGCAGGGGCAGATGCAGCGGATCGGCGGCCCGCGACAGCGGGATTTCATCCCAGCCGAGCTGCGGGGGCCCCATGTTCACCCAGAGCTGGCCGTCGCGGCGCTCGGCGGCCAGCAGGCCGCGCGCGGTGCGGATGGTCAGCCGGTCGCCGCCGTCCATCACCAGCGAGGCGACGCAGCGCGTGGCGTTGCCGCAGGCGCCCGCCCGGCTGCCGTCGGCGTTCCAGAAGTCGAGCGCGATGCCCGCGCCCTGCGCGTCGTCGCGGATCTCGGCCAACTGGTCGAAGCCGACGCCGCGATGCCGGTCGCCGATCGCGCGGGCCAGGTCGGCGGTGATGCGGGCGCCGCCGCCCAGGCCCCGGCTGTCGACCACGACAAAGTCGTTGCCGGCGCCGTGCATCTTGCGGAACGGCAGGGGGGCGGGGGTATCGAGGCGGGCCATGGCGCGCAGATACGCCCTTTGCGGGCGATTTTCCAGTGGCCCGGATCAGCCCGGATCGGCCACCACCACCTGCGTGCCCCATTCGGCGCAGCGCGCGGCCAGGTCGGCGGGCAGCGGCTGGTCGGTGTAGAGCGCGGAAAGATCGCGCAGCGATGCCAGGCGCACCGGCGCCGAGCGGCCCATCTTGGACTGGTCGCAGACCAGAAAGGCGGCGCGGGCCTGCCGCAGGATCGCCCTCGACACCCGCACCTCGGCCAGGTCGAAATCGAGGATGTCGCCCTCGGCATCGAGGGCGGAGGCGCCGACCACCGCGAAGTCGACCTTGAAATGCTCGAAGGTCTGGCTGGCCAGATCGCCGACCAGCCCGCCGTCGGACCGGCGCAGGACGCCGCCGGTCACCACGACCTCGCAGCCGTCGTTGGCGGCAAGGGTGTTGGCCACGTTCATGTTGTTGGTGATGACGGTGATGTTGCGGTGGCCCAGCAGTTCGCGGGCCACGGCCTCGGTCGTGGTGCCGAGGTTCAAGATGATCGAGGCATTGTCGGGGATGGCGGCGGCGCAGGCGCGTGCGATTCGCGTCTTGGCGGCCTCGTTCATCCGGCGCCGCTGGACATAGCCGAGGTTTGCCATGCCGCTGCGCGGCACCGCGCCGCCGTGCACCCTGTCGAGATGGCCGGCATCGGCCAGGTCCGTCAGGTCGCGGCGGATGGTCTGCAACGTCACGTCGAAACGCTGCGCGAGATCGTCCACCACCACGCGGCCCTCGGCGCGGGCGATCTCCAGAATCTCGTTCTGCCGGAAGCTCAGTGCCACGTCGCCGGTCCTTCTGCCGATGTTCCGGCGCCGACCATGCGCAATCCGCCGGCCAGAGGCAAACCCCAAGGCATGCCGAACGGGGCGCCGCGGATTGGGGGTTCATTTATTGCTGAATCTCGGTAATATCTTTTCGGACCGATATTGTCGCGTGTGGCGCCCCCTTGTTTCTGCGCGGTGGTCCTGATGAACGTCAAGCACGAGCAAGACATGCTGCGCGCGGTGGTCGATACGGCCGTCGACGGGGTGATCGTGATCGATTCCTCGGGCACCGTGCTGATGTTCAACCCGGCCTGCGAGCGGCTGTTCGGCCATGACGCGGAAGAGGTCATCGGGCGCAACGTCAAGATGCTGATGCCCGCGCATTTCCGGGACCGGCATGACGCCTTCATCGGCAACTACCTGCGCACCGGCGAACGGCAGATCATCGGGATCGGCCGCGAGGTGCAGGGCCAGCGGAAGGACGGCACGGTGTTCCCGATGGACCTGTCGGTCGGCGAGGCCAAGCGCGGCGACACGTCGTTCTTCGTCGGGATCATCCATGATCTGACCGAACGCCTGCGCAGCGAAAAGGCGATCCGCGAGGCCATCACGCAACTGGAGACGGTGGTGAACACCGCCGTCGACGGGGTGATCCTGATCGATTCCTCGGGCACGGTGCTGATGTTCAACCCGGCCTGCGAGCGGCTGTTCGGCCATGACGCGGCAGAGGTCATCGGGCGCAACGTCAAGATGCTGATGCCCGCGCATTTCCGCGAGGTTCACGACGCCTACATCGCCAACTACCTGCGCACCGGCGAGCGCAAGATCATCGGCATCGGCCGCGAGGTCGAAGGGCGGCGGAAGGACGGCACGGTGTTCCCGATGGACCTGTCGGTCGGCGAGGCCAGGCAGGACGGCGGGTCGATATTCGTCGGGATCATCCATGACCTGACGGCCCGGAAGACGACCGAGGAACGCCTTGCCCAGGCGCAGAAGATGGAGGTCGTGGGCCAGTTGTCGGGCGGCATCGCCCATGATTTCAACAACCTGCTGACCGTCATCATCGGCAATGCCGAATTGCTGACCCATGGCCTGAAGGCCCGCCCCGATCTGCACGCGCTGGCCGACGGCATCGCGCGGGCGGGCGATCGGGGCGCGGAACTGACCCGGCGGCTGCTGGCCTTCAGCCGCCGGCAGATGCTGCAGCCGACGACGATCGATCCGAACCAGCTGATCCTGGAACTGCGCGACCTTCTGCGGGGCACGCTGCGCGAGCACATCGTCGTCAACGTCAGCCTGGCCGACAACCTGCACGCCGCCGTCGTCGATCACGCGCAACTGGAATCGGCGCTGCTGAACCTGTGCCTGAATGCGCAGGATGCGATGCCCGATGGCGGCAACCTGAGCATGTCGACCGCGAACATCACGCTTGATCCCAGCTACCGCGACCGCAACCTGGAGGTGCCGCCCGGCGACTATGTGGCGATCGCGGTCACCGACACCGGTCACGGGATGTCGCCCGAGGTTCTGGCGCGGGTGTTCGAACCGTTCTTCACCACCAAGGAGGTCGGCAAGGGCAGCGGTCTTGGCCTGTCGATGGTCTATGGTTTCGCCAAGCAGTCGAACGGGCATGTGTCGATCTACAGCGAGCCCGGCCTAGGCACGACGGTGCGGCTGTACCTGCCGTCGGCGCGGGGGCTGCGGTCACCGGCACTGTCCGACCATGCCGACGAACCGCCCGACCCGGTCGGGCGGCGGGAACTGGTCCTGATCGTCGAGGATGATCCGCTGGTGCGGAACTACGCCGAGAAATGCCTGCAGTCGCTCGGCTACCGGTCGGTCACCGCCGAAAGCGGCCAGGCGGCGCTTCACGTCATCGCCGAGGGCCATCCGATCAGCATCCTTCTGACCGATATCGTCATGCCGGGCGGCATCAGCGGATGGGAACTGGCCGAAAAGGCACGCCGTCTGTTGCCCGGCCTGCGGGTGCTGTTCAGTTCCGGCTATGCGATGGAGACCCTGAACGCGCATGACCGCATGCCGCAGGGCGCGGTGTTCCTGAGCAAGCCCTACCGCAAGGCCGATCTGGCGCGGTGCCTGATCGCGACACTGTCCCAGGTGTAGCGCGGACACCCGCGTGATCCGGCGCACCGGCAGCCACGCCGCAGGCCGCATGTCGCGCCGGGCCAGGGGCGCCATGCGGCCCGGGCCCGCCCTGCGTCTGCCGCCACGCCGGCTGTCGCGCGTGGCCTGCTCGCCGCGAGATCTGCATCTTGCCTGCAAGATGTTGGCAACGCGGGGTAACCCATGTGCCAGGTCGCGTGCCGGTGCCGGGCGGAACTTGCAGATGATGCTGGCGCCCGAGGGCCGGTTTCCGCGAACCTGACCTAGGCCGGTTCGATCAGATCGGGTCCGTCGTCGGCAATGCCGAAGGGGCGCACCGGGTGATGCCGCAGGCGGGCGCCCGCCCCGATGTCGAGGTCGTCGGTGCCGCCCAGCCATGCGTCGCGCTCCTCGGCGTCCAGGATCACCGGCATGCGGTGGTGCAGGCCGGCGATGCTGTCGTTGGCCGCGCGGGTCAGGATGGTGCAGGTCAGCAGGTCGCGCCACCGGGATGCCAGCCCCGCAAAGAAGAGCGTCTGGGCATTGCCCGCCGAGAGGATGACATGGGGCTGCCTGGCGCCCCGCTCGCCGGTCCATTCATAGTATCCGCCCGCCGGGATCAGGCACCGGCCCTTGCGCCAGACGGCGCGGAACGTGGGCTTTTCGCGCGCCTCCTCGATCCGGGCGTTGAAGGTGGTGGCCTTCCAGTCCTTCGCCGCTGCGCCGTCGAACCAGGATGGCACCAGCCACCACCGCGCCGTCATGCCCGTCAGCGGCGTCCTGGCGAGGATCAGCACCTGTTCGGTCGGCTTGATGTTGAACCGCCGAGCCGGAAAGGGATCGATCTTGATCTCGCTCAGCTCGGCCTCGGTGCCGCGCAGGTTGGGATCGATGTAGCGCCCGCACATTGTCCGCCTGCCTCAGTTGCCCAGCTGTGCGTTGACAACCTAATCGGCAGAAGCCGGGGCGATGTGGGAACAGGTGATAACAGCCGGGAAAAGGCGATATCCCAAGGGGTTGGCCGTTGGGTTGCGAAGGAGGGGTGCCGGGGCGGCAAGTCGGCACACCGGCGCGTGGAGGCGGTCAGGACGGCGGCTGGGGGTGGGGAGCGGCGCCGGTGGGCCGGGCGTTCAGGGCGCGTTTAACTACCTGTAAAGACGGATTAAACAGCGGTGCGGAACCACTGCGGTGCGGGCTTGTGAGGACGGGCATGCGCGGCGGAACATGCAAATCTCGCCGCGAGTTGCATGTTGCATTTGCATGTTGCCTGCAAGCTGTTGGAAACGCGGGATAACCCATGTGCCAAGTCGCGTGTCGGAGCCGGACGGAACATGCAAATGATTTTGGCGCCCGAGGGCCGGTTTCCGCGAACCTGACCTAGGCCGGTTCGATCAGGTCGGGTCCGTCGTCGGCAATGCCGAAGGGGCGCACCGGGTGATGCCGCAGGCGGGCGCCCGCCCCGATGTCGAGGTCGTCGGTGCCGCCCAGCCATGCGTCGCGCTCCTCGGCGTCCAGGATCACCGGCATGCGGTGGTGCAGGCCGGCGATGCTGTCGTTGGCCGCGCGGGTCAGGATGGTGCAGGTCAGCAGGTCGCGCCACCGGGATGCCAGCCCAGCAAAGAAGAGCGTCTGGGTATTGCCCGCCGAGAGGATGACATGGGGCTGCCTGGCGCCCCGCTCGCCGGTCCATTCATAGTATCCGCCCGCCGGGATCAGGCACCGGCCCTTGCGCCAGACGGCGCGGAACGTGGGCTTGTCGCGCGCCTCCTCGATCCGGGCGTTGAAGGTGGTGGCCTTCCAGTCCTTCGCCGCCGCGCCATCGAACCAGGATGGCACCAGCCACCACCGCGCCGTCATGCCCGTCAGCGGCGTCCTGGCGAGGATCAGCACCTGTTCGGTCGGCTTGATGTTGAACCGCCGAGCCGGAAAGGGATCGATCTTGATCTCGCTCAGCTCGGCCTCGGTGCCGCGCAGGTTGGGATCGATGTAGCGCCCGCACATTGTCCGCCCGCCTCAGTCACCCAGGCCGAGCTCGAGGAAGAGCGGGTGGCAGACCGGGTTCGTGAGGGCCGCGACTTCGTCTTTGGCGAGGAGGGTCTGGCAGGCGAGGTAGGTGCGCAACAAGATGTCGGCGCGGCGCTCGCGTTCGGCTTCGCGCGCGGCCCGGATGGCGGTGGCCTCGGCGTCCCGCTCGGCCCGGAGGGCGGCGGCCTCGGCCTCCTGTTCGATCCGGAGGGCGGCCTGTTGCCGAGCTTCCTCAAGGGCACGTTCGCTGGCAGCCAGTTCACGCGCCCGAGCCTCGGCCTCCCGAGCCGACGCGCGCGCCTGGTTGTCCTCGACTGTGAGAAACGCGGCCTCACTACTGCTGTAGATCCACGCCTGTCCCGTAACTGCGTTCAGGCAGTCGAGGCTTGCCGCGATCTGCTTGGTGTCGAAGACATAGCGGAACTGCATAATGGACTTCGCGGCCGTGTCTGCAGCAGAGGTGTTGCCCGTGGAGATGGCGGATGCGCAGGCGGCGATCAGCTCGGCTCGCGCGGATGCTGGCAGCGACGACTGGGCGGCGACAGGGCCTGACGTCAAGGCAAGGCACAGGTGCAAGGTGGACAATGTCACCGCGAAGACCGGGCTTGTCATGACCCGTCCACCTTGTCGGCCCAGGTGCGCCCGGACCATACGACCCGACCGAGGATGCGCAAAGCTTCCAGCGCGCGGCCGGTGCGGAGGTCTGGCGGCCAATCAGGATTGTCGGACAGCAGCATGACCGAACCATGATCAGGACGGATCAGGCGTTTCACAAGCGCCTCTGACCCATCGGCAAGCGCATAGATCGGCGGCCGGGACTTGCCTGGCCTCGGGCGGCGCACGGGCACCTGGCGGGCGGCGTCGGAGGTGTCGATCAGAAGGACATCGCCGGGAACAAGGGTGGGGCGCATGCTGTCGCCAGACACCCTGGCGAGCGCCGCAGTGCCCGGCTCGATACCTTGGCGGCGCAGCCAGTCGGACTGGAAGGCAAGCGCGCCGACCACTGTCGAGTCGCCGTTCAACGCGCCAGGCCCGGCGGACAGGGCGGCATCGTGCAGGGGTACTACCGCATAGTCGGAGCTGTCGATGACGACTGTCCGAGGCGGATCAGTTGATCGCCGGGGCCCAATGTAGAAGTCCAAGCCCAGCGCATCACAGATGGCGCGGGCGTTCTTCAGGGTTGTTCCGGACTTCTTATTGCCGCGAAGGACGCTTCGGATCGCGTCAGCTGGCAATCCGTGCTGCCGTTCAACCGCAAACGCATTTGAATTCAGCGCCTTGAGACGCTC
Organism: Paracoccaceae bacterium; assembly: GCA_019454225.1. Lineage (NCBI taxonomy): Bacteria > Pseudomonadati > Pseudomonadota > Alphaproteobacteria > Rhodobacterales > Paracoccaceae > Paracoccaceae bacterium. The sequence goes on from CP075370.1 coordinate 1,469,076, forward strand.
TTCAACCTGCTTAGCAAAGGACATTTCTGCTGTATCCACGAATCGGAGAAAATACCGACTTGTAGCACGCTTGACTATCGGTGAAAACTCCGGTTACGTGATCGGAGAGAACACCGAGGCAGGCTTATGACCAAGGAAATGCTGATCCGTCTTGCCGAGCTCTATGGAGGGCATCGTGGACTCACATTGGCGACGGTCTCGACATACGCTGCAGCCGACGGGAAGTACTTTAGGAACCTCAAGGGCAACTCGGGCCTCACGCTTCAGAAGGCCAACAGGCTTCTCGCCTGGTTCTCGGTGCACTGGCCTGCCGATCTCGAGTGGCCTGCGGACATCCCGCGTCCGGCGCGTCGTGAGGAGGCTGCGTGATGGCGGCCGCTGTGGCATGCCGCGAACAGCGGCGATCAGTTGGCTCCGGACTTTCCGCGTCCGGCCAATTCGAGGCGGTGTATCCAGCTGTAGAGCACGTTGGCCAGGTACTCACCGCCGCTGGCGCGCAGTGCGTCTGCCATGTCGCGCAGCGTGTCGTTGATCAGATCGGCCCGCAGGGAGCCTGCCGGGTGGGCGATTGCGGTCGTCGCAATCCAGACCTCGACGAGCAACTGCAGCTGCGCATCGATCTGTTCGACGTTGCCCTTCGGGCTGGGACGTTCGGCCATGGCGCTGCTCCGATCGTTCACACCGCGAAGGGTAAATCGGTTGCCGCCTTTCGCGAAGGGAAATCGGGCCAATGACCGACGTCCCTGACATCCCCGACCTTTCCGCGATGACGCTGCCCGATCTGCGGGCACTGGACGGCGCGCTGCGCCGGGCCATCGCGGCCGCACGTTCCGCCACCACAGAGAGGAGTGAAGCCATGGGGACCAAGAGAACTCGGTCCGACCTGATTGCGCATCTGGCAGACTGTCATGCGCTGAGCCGGGCAGATGCCGGGCGCGCGGTGACCGCCGCGCTCGATTTCATTGCCGATGAAGTCGTGGGCGGTCACGCGGTGACGCTGCAGGGCTTCGGGACCTTCGAGCCCCGCCATCGCGCCGCCCGCATGGGGCGCAATCCGCAGACCGGCGAGACGATCGAGATCGCGGCCAGCACCACGGTGGGGTTCCGCCCGGCGAAGCGGTGGCGCGGCTGATGCGCCGGGTCGTGCGCGCCCTTCGGGGGCTGGAGGATCACTGGGCGGGCGACCTGATCGGGGTCGTCAGCCTGTTCGTCGGCGGCTGGCTGGCGCTGGTCGCGGCGCATGTGCTGGGGGGCGGGTGGTGATGGGCGGCCTGCTGGATCTGGTGCGGCGACTGCGGGCGGCTGCGGCAGAGGCGGTGGATGCCGAATGCGACGCGACCTCGGCCGAGACGGACGATTTCCGGGAGGCGGCGTGGCTGGAGTACGACGCACGCTGCGCCACGCTTGTGGGATTGCTGACGGCCGACACGCATGTGGCGGAGTGGGACCGGATCGAGGCGCTGCTGACGGCGCCGGGCGGGACGGCATGACCGCCCCCCGTGCCGAGCCGGTGCGGCAGCGCGAGAGCGGACCTGCAGTGCGCAGCTGCAAGGAAGGATGGGAAGTCGTCGGCTTTGCCGAACGTATCGCGCCCTTCCGGAGCCGGAAGGCGGCCGAGGCGGAACTGGCGCGGCGTGTCAAGGCGATGCCATCGGGATCGCAGCCGCGCGAGCGCGCCTGCATGTGCTGCGGCTCTGCCTTCAAGTCGACCGGGCCTGGCCACCGGCTGTGCGGCACCTGCCGCCACAAGGATCCCGGACCCGTTGCCATGCGCTGGGCCCGGGCGCGGCGCCCCGGCGAGGCGGCGCGGGCATGAGCGGGCCTTGCGGACATATCCATGCGGGGCCGCTGTCGAGCCCCCGTCTGCAGCGGGTGTTGCGCCTGCTGTCGGACGGGCGGCCGCACACGACCCGCGGGATCATCCGCAAGGCCCATGTGGCGGCGGTCAACGCCATCGTCGCCGAGCTGCGTCACCACGGCGCCGAGATCACCTGCGTCCGGTCCCGCGCCCCCGGGGGTGTCGGCTGGCGATTCACCTACACAATGACGAAGGCGCCCCCCGCATGACCCGCCCCGATCTGCCGAGCTTCGACACGCCCGCTGCCATGAGGCCCGACCAGGTGCTGGCCATGCTGGCCGCACTGGCGCGGGCGCACCAGTTGCAGATCGGCCGGATGGCCGAGGCGACCGAGGACATGCGGACGGCAGGGCTGGCCAACCTGGACCTGACCTTTCTGGCCAGCGAGATGCGCGGGCTCGCGGACGAGGCCGCCGTGATCGAGGCGGCCGTGCGCAGCGTCGCGCACGCCATGGCCGGAGGTGCGCGATGAAGGCCCCGACGCTGACCACGATCACCCGCGTCAGCCTTGACGAGATCGACTGCGCGCAGCGGTTGCGTCCGGCCAGCGAGGCGGGCATCGCCGCGATCATGGCGTCGATTGCCGAGGTCGGCGTGATGAAGGACGCGATCCATGTGCGCCGCCGCAAGAATGGCCGCCTGGTGCTGATCGCGGGGCTGCATCGGCTGGAGGCCGCGCGGCGGCTGGGCTGGCCCGATATTGAGGCCAAGGTCTGGGCCGATGTGACCGATGACTGGTCGCGCCTGATGGAGATCGACGACAACCTGGCCGGGGCCGAGCTGTCGCCGCTGGACACGGCGGTGTTTCTCGCCGCGCGCAAGGCGGTCTATGAACGGCTGCACCCCGAGACGAAGCGGGGCGTGGCCGGGGCGCTGGCGCGTTGGGATGCAACTGAACCGAGTTCAGTTGCATTTGTCCCCGCCACGGCGGCGAAGTTCGGGATGACAGAGCGGCAGGTCTACAAGATCGCCGCCGCCGGTGCCCGCATCGCGCCAGACCAGGCGGCGCGCCTGCGCGCCGCGCCGCGCCCCGTCACCCTCAAGGACCTGGTGGAACTGTCGCGGGTCGGCGAGACGACCGAGCGCTATGCGGTGATCGACGCGCTTGCCGAGGGCAGGGCCAAGTCTGCCGCCGAGGCCCGCCGGGCGCTGCGGTCACCTGTGGCGGTGCCCAAGGACCCCGTTGAAGAGGCGTTCAAGGTCCTTTCAAAGGCGTGGTCGCGGGCGCCGATGGCTGCCAGGAAGCGGTTCCTGCTGGAGCATTCCCGCGAGGTCTGGCACGCGCAGAACGCGGGCCCGGCACTGGTCAACTGGCGGGAGGCGGCGGAATGAGCCTGACCCCGTCGCAGGAATGGTGGACCACCGACGAGATCGCGACGAGCGGCCTGCCCGACCTTCCCGCAACGCGGCAGGGTGTCGATGCGCTGGCAGCGCGGATGTCCTGGCGCGGCTTTCCGACCATGGCACGGCGGCGGTCGGGCCGGGGCGGGGGCTGGGAGTATTCCTGGCGTCTCTTCCCGGCGCGGGCGCAGCGGCGCCTGCTGCAGGCCGCCGCCCCGGTAGCGTCCGACCGCCCCGCCCGGGACGAGGCCTGGACCTGGTACGAGAGCCTGCCACAGGGCGTGAAGGACCGCGCTTCCGCCCGTCTGCAGATCCTGCAGACGGTCGAGGCGCTGGAGCCTGCCGTCGGCCGACACATGGCGGTGCTGTCGGTGGCGCGTGAATCGGGGCAGGGCGCCCGCACCATCTGGAGCTGGTTCGGCCTGGTCGAGGGCGTCCGCCCCGACGACCGTCTGCCCTACCTGGCACCGCGCAATCGCGCGCGCGCCGACCGGCCGCGCCTGCGCGACTGCGACCCGGCGTTCTTCGACGCCCTCAAGGCGGCCTATCTGCGGATGGGCGAGCCTGCCTTTACCGATGCCTACCGCGACGCGCTGCGCGCCGCGAAGGCGGCAGGGTGGGATGTCCTGCCCGAACGGACGATGCGGCGGCGCCTGGACGCGGCGGTAAGCCAGCCGGTGCAGGTGCTGATGCGGCAGGGGCCGGAGGCGCTGAAGCGTCTCTATCCGCCGCAGGTGCGCGACAAGACCAGCCTCGTGGCGATGGAGGGGGTCAACGCCGACTTCCACAAGATCGACGTCTTCGTGCGCTGGCCCGGGCGCAACGGGGAACCTGACACCATCCTGCGGCCCCAGATCGTGGCGTTCCAGGACCTCTATTCGGGCCGCATCCTGAGCTGGCGCGTGGATGTCAGCGCCAACAGTACCGCCGTCCTGCTGGCGGCAGGCGACATGATCGAACGCTGGGGTATCCCCGGCCATGTTGTCCTCGACAACGGGCGCGAGTTCGCGGCCAAGGCGATCACCGGCGGCACCTCGACACGGTTCCGGTTCAAGGTCAAGGAGGACGACATCCCGGGCCTGTTCACGGCGCTCGGCTGTCAGGTCCATTGGGCGACCCCCTATTCGGGCCAGTCGAAGCCGATCGAGCGGGCCTTCCGCGACTGGGCGCAGTCTGTCGCAAAGGATGTGCGGTTCGAAGGGGCCTATACCGGCAACAGCCCGGATGCGAAGCCCGAGAACTACGGCAGCCGCGCGGTGCCGCTGGCCGACTTCCTGTCGGTCCTGGCCGAGCGGATCGAGGAGCATAATTCCCGCCAGGGGCGGCGGTCGGAGGTCGCCTGGCGGCGGTCCTTTGCCGAGGTCTTCGACGAGAGCTATGCCACCGCGCCGATCCGCAAGGCCACCGAGGCGCAGCGTCGTCTCTGGCTGCTGGGGGCAGAGGGTCTGCGTGCCCACGCGACCACCGGACAGATCGCGTTCATGGGCAACGGGTTCTGGGAGCCCTGGTGCCACGAGATCGCGGGCAAGCGGGTGGTGATCCGCTTCGACCCGGCCGACCTGCACGCGGGCGTCCACATCTACGGGGCCGACGGGGCCTATCTGGGACATGCCGCGTGCCGCGAGAAGGCAGGGTTCTTCGACATGGACGAGGCGCGGGCCCATGCGAAGGCGCGCCGTGACTGGGTCAACGCCGAGAAGCGCGCGGCCGAGGCGCACCGCCGCATGACCGCGTCCGATCTGGGGGCAATTCTGGATGCGACCGCGCCCGCCCCTGCGTCCCCGCCCGATGCCAAGGTCGTGCGGCCCGTGTTCGGGCAGCCCGCAGCCGTGCCGGAGCGGCCCGCCGCGCCGCCCGCCGGCGCCCCGGTCAGCGCCGATGTCGCGCGGCACCAGGCGGCAATCATCGCCGACCTGTCCGCGCGCCGCGCGCCCGTCGCCACTGCACCGGCCGAGGAGACGGACCGCGAGAGGTTCCGCCGCGCGCTGGACCTGGAGCGTCGCGAGGCGACGGGCGAGGTGCTGACGATCGAACAGGCGCGCTGGCTGGCCGCCTTCCAGGCGTCATCGGCCTACCAGGCCGAGCGCCTGCTCTGGCGGGACTATGGGGACGAGATCTTCGGGTGACGATCCGGGGTGCGAGCCCCGGCAACAAGGGCAGAGGATGACCATGACTGGAAGTTTCAACTCGGTGGCGCCGCTGGCCAATGTGGCCAGGCTGCAGGCGCTGATCATGCGATGCCGGGACCGGGCGCACGGCCTGCCCGGCATGGGCTGTTTCCACGGCCGGGCGGGCTGGGGCAAGACCACCGCCGCAATCTACGCGCAGAACCGCCTCGACGCCGTGCATGTCGAGGCGATGAGCCTTGGCGGGATCCGCAAGCTCCTGGAGATGATCGTCCTGGAACTCGGCCTGCGACCGACGCCGACAGCCGCCCGGCTGTTCGACCAGGCGGCCGAGGAACTGGGGCGCACCGGTCGGCCACTGATCATCGACGAGGCAGACCTCTGCCTGAAGGACATGACGATAGAGACGATCCGTCGGCTGTACGAGGCGACCCAGGTCCCGGTGATCCTGTGTGGAGAGGAAGCGCTGCCGCAGAAGCTGCAGCGCTGGGAGCGGGTGCATGGCCGGATGCTGGCCTGGGTGGCGGCTGAGCCCGCGACGATCGAGGACGTCGGGCACCTGGTGCCGATCTACGCCCGGGGCGTCGAGGTGCATGCCGACCTGCGGGCGGCGATCCTGGCCGCCAGCCGGGGATCGCTGCGCTACGTCTCGACGAACCTCGCGGCGGTGCGGGAGTTTGCCGCAGTGCGCGGTCTGGCGGCGGTCGACCGGGCCGCCTGGGGCGATCAGCCGATGCACACCGGCGAGCCCCCGGCAGTGCGGCGCGCGACGCCCGGCGTCGCGGTCCTGCCCGCAGAGCGTGCCGGACGGCGCCGGGGGGCAGCATGACGGGTCGGTCCGAGAAGCGGGCGGCGCGCGTGGCCGCCAACAGGCAAGCGATCGAAGATGCCGCGATGGCCGCCGCTCGGAAGCTTGGCGAGTGGGGCTATGCCCATATCGCCGCCGAGGTCCACATCCCCGTCGAGCGCGCCACCGACATCGTCCGCGGCTGGCTGGCACAAGGACTCGCAGAGATCGTGCGGCAGGCGCGGGGCGCGCAGCCGAGGCTGTTCCGGCTTTGCGGCACCGCCGTCGAGGCGCTTCAGCGCCCGCGCGGGCGGACGCCGGAGGACAATCTCTGGACCGCGATGCGGGGCCTGGTCAGCTTCACGCCGACAGATATCGCGGCCCATGCCACGAACGACCTGATCGTCGTGCCCGTCGATCATGCCCGCGCCTATTGCCGCCTGCTGATGCAGGCAGGCTACCTGCGGGTCGAACGCAAGGCCGATCCGGCACGCGAGCGCGAGGCGCGCTACCGGCTGATCCAGAACACCGGACCGCTGCCGCCGCGAGAGCGGCGGGTGCGTGCCGTCGTCGACGCCAACACCCGAGCAGTCAAGGTGCTGTCAGTGACCGGGGCGTCGGCATGAGGGGGCCCGTCGAGATCGCCGAGGAGGCATGGGGCACGCCGCTGCCTGACTGGATCGCGGCGCTGGCGCAGGCCTGCGCGCTGTCGAGCCAGGCGAAGGTGGCCAAGGACATCGGGCGGTCCGGCGCAGTGGTCAGCCAGGTGCTGCGGCGCTGCTACGGGGCCGACATGGGCCGGATCGAGGAGCGGGTGCGCGGGATCTTCCTCGACGGACGCGTGATCTGTCCCGCGCTGGGCGATCTGCCCGCGAACGAATGCCAGGACTGGCGGGCGAAGGCGCGGGTCTTCGCGGTGGGCAACCCCCTGCGCACTCGGATGTTCCGCGCTTGCAAGGGCTGCCCGCGCAACCAGAAACCTGAGGAACACGCATGAACATGATGCCCCCGCCCCTCAAGGAAACCCGGCCTGCCGCCGAGGTGGTCGAGGCGTTCCTGTCCTTGCGCCACGCCTCGGCCGAAGAAGTGATCCAGTCGCGCGCCGCCACCCGGGCGGTCGTGCAGGCACGCCACGAGCTGATGTGGTTCCTGCGGGACCTGACCCATCTAAGCCTGGCCGAGATCGGGCAGGTGGTGGGCGGGCGCGACGCCAAGACCGTGCGGCACGGGATCGACCAGATCAGCGACCGGATCGCGAGCGACGAGGGCTATCGGCGCGAGATGCTGTTCGCCCGCGCCGTGATCCTGCGCGGCGCGGAGCAGGTCATGACGCCCGACCTGTGCCTGACCGCCGTCCGGGCGGTGCTGGCCGACGCCGGGCTGAGCGATGCCGACGCCCGCCAGGCCGCGCTGCAGCTGATGGGGCCGCGCCATGGCTGATCCTGCGCGCTGGACCGAGGACCAGATGCTGCGCCTGGCCGCGCGGGGCGTCCTGAAGATCGACCTTCTGGGTCATCGCGGCACGACGCTGGTGACATGCGACGAGGTCGCCGCCATGGCGGCCGTCCTCGCGCTGTCGGGCGCGCTGCCGCCCGCCCTCCTGCAACCCGCCAACCTGAAAAGAGACCCGACATGAGCAAGTTCGAACCCGCCCCCGTGCCCGATGGCCGCATCCTCGTCGAAGGCAAGCCGCACATGCGCGACAGCAAGGGCGGCCTCTGGGCCGTCGACCTCGTGAAGCCGCAGGACCAGCTGCAGGACGAGCTGGTCCGCAAGATCATGGGCTATGCCATCGCCCTGTCCGAGCAGCTGACCCGGTTCAAGGCCCACACCTTTGATGACATCGGCGCCTTCGAGGCGCTGCTGGCGCAGGAATACGGGGCGAAGGTTGGCGGGGCCAAGGGCAACAAGACCCTGATGAGCCATGACGGACTCTACAAGGTGCAGGTCCAGGTGGCCGACAACATCGACTTTGGTCCTGAGCTGCAGATCGCCAAGACGCTGGTGGACGAATGCCTGAACGAATGGGCCGCCGACGCCCGCGACGAGATCAGGGCGATCGTCACCCGCGCCTTCAACACCGACAAGGCCGGGCAGATCAACCGGTCGGAGATCTTCATGCTCCTGCGGCTCGAGATCGGGGACGAGCGCTGGAAGCGCGCGATGCAGGCCATCCGCGACGCGATGCGGATCGTGGGGTCGCGGACCTATATCCGCTGCTATGCCCGCGCGCACTTCGACGCGCCGTGGCAGCCGGTCAGCATCGATCTGGCGAAGGCCTGAGGCGATGGCGGATATGCAGACCATCAGGCAAGCCGTCGCCGATGAATGCCGCGCGCGGGTCCGCTACTGGATCGGCGGCGTTCCGACCGAGGGCGACCTGCGCGGCGTGCGCCGGATCGTGGCGCACCGGCTGCGGGTGACCGAGGCCGACGTCACGGCCGCGCTGGCTGAGGTCGATGCATGACCATGGCGGCCGTCCAGCCCATCGCCACGCTGTCAGTGCCGGTCTGGCCGGTGTCCGGCCGCCCGCCGCTTGGCCCCGTGCTGGCGGAATGGGCGGACCGCGACGGCGTGACGATCTCGGTGACGACGGCGGAAATCCATGTCCGGTTCACGCAGTCGGGTGCCACCTTCGCCGTCGATCTGCAGGCGATAGGGCAGGGCGCCTATGAGGCCGTGCTGAAGGCGCGGCCCCCGGCCCCAATGGGAAAAGGGTGAATCCATGATCCACGTCTTCAACGAACCAAGGCCGGGCTTCCGGTTGAAATCGTTCTCGTCGTCTTCGAAGGGCGAGCGTTCCATCCTCAAGATCGAGCTTGAGATCGACGATCCGATGGAGGTCGCGTTCCTGCTTAAAGAGTTGGCCAACTTGACGCGTGCGCAAAAGGCGAAGCCTAAGGCCCTTTTGGCGCTACCAAGGCCGGATGGCCGCCCATGACCCGTGCCCTGAAGACGCTGATCCATGTGGCGGCGCGCGACCTGTGCCTTGATGCCGAGACGCGGCGCGACCTGCAGCTGACTGTGACCGGCAAGGCCAGCCTGACCGACATGACTGAGGCCGACCTTGAAGCGGTGGTTGAAGCCCTGAAGAAGAGGGGGTTCAAGCCGTCGGGCGGGGCGCGCGCCAGGCGCGCAGCCGCCCCGCGCGGCGACCTGCGCCTCGCGCATGTCCTCTGGGGCAAGCTCTCGAAGGCGGGCGCGGTCGCCACGCCGGGGGCGAAGGGCCTCAATGCCTTCGTTCGTGTCCGGTTCGGCGCGGCCTGGGGGGCCGAGCCCATCGACGTGGACTCCCTGCGCGACGCGCGGAAGATCGCCACGCTGATCGAGGCGCTGAAGGCGATGTGCGCCCGCGCCGGAATCGAGGTCTGAGCCGTGAAGAAGTCCCGGATCCGCGTCAGCGATCACGCCGTCCTGCGCTACCTGGAACGGGTGGGCGGATTCGACGTGGAGCGCCTGCGGCGCGAGATCGGGCGGCGGGTCGAGGACGCGGTACTGGCCGGGGCCTGTGGCGTGCAGATCGAGGGCGTGTCCTTCCGAGTCAAGGACGGTCCGGACGGGCCGGTGATCACGACCGTGATCGAGACGGAGTGGTTGGCGGGAGGCCACCAGCGGGCAGAGGGCCGCGGGGAATGAGCGACCTGGCCGCATTCCTGTCACTGCGCCCGGCGGGCGGGTTCGGCCTGATCATGGCCGACCCGCCCTGGTCCTATGCGATGCGGTCGGACAAGGGGTATGCCAAGGCCCCCGAGGGGCAGTACCGCACGATGTCGGTCGAGGCGATTTCCCGCCTTCCGGTCGAGCTGCTGGCCGCCCCCGACTGCGTCCTGTGGCTCTGGGCCGTGAACCCCCAGTTGCCGCAGGCGCTTGCCGTCATGGAGGCGTGGGGGTTCGCGTTCAAGACCGCCGGCCACTGGGCCAAGGTCACGAAATCGGGCAAGCAGACCTTCGGCACCGGCTACATCCTGCGCTGTGCGGGCGAGCCCTTCCTGATCGGGACGCGCGGCGCGCCGGTCACGACGCGCGGCGTGCGGTCGGTCATCATCGGGGAGGCGCGCGAACACAGCCGCAAGCCGGAAGCGGCCTTCATCGCGGCCGAGCGGCTGATGCCCAACGCACAGCGCTGCGAGCTCTTCTCGCGCCAGGCGCGCCCTGGCTGGGCCGCCTGGGGAGACGAGGCGCACAAGTTCGGGGGCGCGGAATGACCGAGGCACCCCGGCCCCCGGCCCATGTCGCGCCCTATGTCCAGGTGCTGGGCGTCGACGACGCCGTCGACTTCCTGATGACCTTCGGGGGCGGCGACCTCTATCTGGCCGATCGCCCGTCGCGGCGCAGCCGTCTGGCCGAGCGCTATGGGCCTGACCGCGCCGCCGCGCTGGCGGAGGCGGTGGGCGCGGTCAAGGTGCGGGTGCCGACGGCGAATGTGTGGATCGCGCATGTCCTGAAATCGCGGGGCTTGTCCGGCGACGAAATCGCGCGCAGGCTGCACGCCTCGAACGTATCGGTGCGCCGCTGGCTGAAGCAGCGCCCCGACCACGGCACCGGCCCGGCCGCGACGGGCGGTGATCCCCGGCAGATGTCGCTCCTCTGAAACGCACACCGTTGCGGGTGTTTCCGCATGCCGCCTGACCGCCATGGTGGGGCAGGGCTGCGGTCGGGGCGACCGGCGGCACAATCCCCGGGGGCAGGCATGCGGACAAGCGCGGAAGGCGTCGCGTTTCTTGAGAGGCACGAGGGTGTGGTGCTGCGCGCCTACCGCTGCCCGGCCGGGGTCTGGACTATCGGTGCTGGCCTGACTGCTGCCTCCGGTGTGGTGCAGCCGACAGCGGGGATGACGATCGACGCGGCCGAGGCGCGCCGACTGCTGATCCAGGCGCTGACCCGGAACTACGAGCCCGCGGTGGACAAGGCCATGACGCGGCCCGCAGGCGCGAAGCAGCATGAGTTCGACGCGGGCGTCTCCTTTCACTTCAACACCGGCGCGATCGGCCGGGCGACTTGGGTGGGCCACTGGCGGGTCTATGCCTGGGACCAGGCTCGCGCCGCGCTGGCGGCCTGGAGGAAGGGCGGCGGCAAGGTCCTGCCGGGTCTGGTCAGGCGCCGGGCGGAGGAGTTCGCGCTGCTGCGCGAGGGCGACTATGGCCACGGTACCCCTGTCCGCCCGGACCGGCCGACGACGACCGCGGCTTCTGCCCGCATCGCGGCGCCGGTGACCGCGGCCGAGGTGCCCGCGATCCGCGAGGCGCTGCAGGGGCTGGGCTACGAGGTCGGGCTCAACCCGGCGCAGGTCCGCGCAGGCGCGGTGCAGCAGTTCCAGCGCGACCACGGGCTGACCGATGACGGGATCATCGGCCGGGCCACGGCGTCGGTGCTGCAACGCGTCCTGGACGCCCGGGCGAAGTCTGCCCCGGCCGCCGCAGGTGCCGCCGCTGGCGGGGCGGTGGCGGGCGGATCGGGTGCCGTGCCCGATCTCGATGCCCTGACTGGCGGGCTGCCGGTGGGCGAGGCCGTGGCGGTTGCGGCGGTGCTGCGCCTGATCTGGCTGGCCTGGACCTATCGCGATGCCCTGGCCCCCGCTGTCCAATCGTTCTCGCCGCGACTGGCGGCCCTGATGAGGAGCTTCTGATGAAAGCCGTCGAAACGCTGGTGGGGGCCGCGCGTGCCATCCTGCTGTGGATGCTCGGGGTGGGGGCGATCGTGACCCTTGGCCTGTGGCTCCTGACGATCCTCTGGCCATCGCACGCGGAGGCGCAGGCGCAATGCGCGCCGCTCGACGCGGTCGAGGCGCAACTGCGCGACCGCTATGGCGAGCAGCTGCTGTTCGACGGCAGGGCAGCCAACGGCCACGCCATGGCGGTCCTGGTCAACCCGGATGGCACCACCTGGACGGCGCTGGTGGTCCGTCCGGACGGGATTGCCTGCATGATGGCAAGCGGCACCGGCTGGGCTGCGGCGTCGCCCGCCGCGCCGGTGCCGCCCGGCACGGAGGGCTGATCGATGTCCGCACTTGCCGCGCTTGCCCTTCAGGCGGGCCTGCCGCTGGTCGAGCGCATCCTGTCGGGCCGCCTCGGGCCCGCGAACGGCGCACTGGCCAGCGACGTCATCCGGGCCGTCGCCGCCCGCGCCGGTGCCGCGCCCGAGGCACTGGAGCAGCTGGCGGCAGACACCCCCGGCCGGGTCATCGAGGCGCTGCGCGCGGTCGAGGCGGGTGATGCCGCCGACCGCACGGCGCTCTACCTGGCCGAGGTCGAGGCCCGCGCCGCGCTTGAGGCGCGCGAGCAGGACGAGCCCCTCTGGGCCCGCGCCTGGCGCCCGGCGGGCATGTACCTGCTCGGGTTCCTCTGGCTCTGGAACATCGTGCTGCTGCACGTCGCGAACGCCATCTGGCGGATCGCGCTTCCGCCCATGCCCTTCGAGCATCTGATCCAGATCAGCGGCCTGTACATGGGCCTCTACATGGGCGGGCACACGGTCAAGGACCTGGCTGCGAAATGGGGGGCCAAGGCATGACCCCCGCCGATACCTCCATCCAGTCGCTCGTCCTCTGGGCCGTGGCGCTGACCACGCTGTTCAACTTCATCTCGCTGATCTGGGGGGTCTTCTCGGGGCCTTCGCGCAAGAACGGGACCGAGATCGAGGCGCTGAAAACCCGCGTTGCCACACAGCACGAGGCGCTGATGGCGCGGCTTGGCGCGCATGGCGAGCGGATCGGCAATGTCGAGCAGGCCCTGCGCGCGATCCCCGCAAAGGAGGAGCTGCACGAGCTGGAGATCGCGATGACCCGGCTGCAGGGCGAGATGGCGACGATGTCCGAGGCGATGCGCGGCCAGAACGAGATCATGCGGCGCGTCGAGGCCCTGGTGGCGCGGCACGAAGATCATCTGCTGAAGAAGTGACCCGATGACCGATTACGAGAACGAGAGTGTCCGCCCAGACGCCCGGCTGATCATCCTGAAGGCGCTGGCCGCCCAGACGGACGAGCGGCTGCATTCGGGGTTCATCGGCGAGGAGCTGCGCCGCTTCGGCATCGACCGGCCGCGCGAGTGGGTGCACGGCGAGCTGGACTGGCTGGCCGAGATGGGAGCCGTCACGCTGACCAAGCCCGGCAGCGTGGTCGTGGCCACCCTTGCCGAAAAGGGCGCCCGCCACCTGCGGCGCTCTGTCGTGATCGAAGGCGTCAAACGCCCCGCGCGGCCGGGTGAATAGGCATGGCCAGCGGGCGCGGGCGTCTGTCGAGTTTCGACCTTCTGCCGAAGGAGGCCGATCACATTGTCGCCTGGGCGGCCGGGGAACTGGCCGACCGGGAAAAGACGCAGACCGACATCTACGCCGAGTTCGTGACGCGCTGCGAGGCGCTGATGAAGGAACATCGGGGCGAGCTTGAGTTCCGCATTCCGGCATTCGCCTCGTTCAACCGTTTCAGCCTGCGGCAGGCGCGGCTGTCGCGACGGCTGGACCAGACGCGCGAGATCGTCGCGGTCCTGAGCCAGAAGCACGATGCCAAGGCCAGCGACGACCTGACGATCATGGCGGCCGAGATGGTCAAGGCCGTCGTCCTGCACATGCTGGGTGACGCGGCCGACGGTGTCGAGCCGAAGGAGCTGAAGGCGTTGGCCGATGGCCTGCGCGCGGCGCAGGCGGCGCAGAACATGAGCGCCGATCGGCGGGCGAAGATCGAGGCGGCGGTAAAGGACCGGATGGCCGAGGCGGTCGATACCGTCGCCAGGGCGCGCGGCCTGACTGGCGACACGACCGAGGCGATCAAGCGCGAAATTCTGGGGGTGGTGTGATGCCCGCGACACCTGCCGAAGTGGCGAATGATCTGGCGGCGCAGGGGGCGTTCTTCCTGCGCCGGGATGAGGACGTGGCGCGCGCCTGCCGTGAAGCCGCGCGGGTGATCCGCAAGCTCCTGGCCGGGGAGCATGTGGACGGGCGCACCTGGCATGGCCTTCAGGACCGGATGACGTGGCTCGACTTCAGGTTCCGCAGCCAGCCGGACACGCAGATCGCCAAGTCGATCAGCCGCGGGCTTCAAACGCTCCGGGACTTGAGGGCGGCCGGATGACCGCGATCCCCAGCCAGGTCGAGTGGGCGGCGGCACGCGCGGCCGCGATGGATGCGATCCCGGGGATGGTGAAGGCCGAGGGGCTGCCGTCGGTCCTGTTGCCCTATCAGGCCCGCGCGGTGCATCTTCTGGACTCTGTCGCCGTCGAGGCGCTGTTCATCGAGAAGTCGCGCCGGATCGGCCTCACCTGGGGGCTCGGTGCCTATGCCGTCCTGCGCGCTGCGCGGCAGAAGTCGGCGGGCGGCATGGACGTCATGTACATCAGCTACAGCCGCGAGATGACGCGCGAGTTCATCGACGTCTGCGCGATGTGGGCGCGCGCCTTCGACAGCGCGGCGGCGGCCGTCGAGGAGACGGTCTTCGACCAGGGCGACGACGGCCGCGCGATCAACGCCTTCCGGATCAAGTTCGCCTCCGGCTTTGAGATCATGGCGCTGTCCTCGAGCCCGCGCGGCCTGCGCGGCAAGCAGGGCGTGGTGATCATCGACGAAGCGGCCTTCGTCGATGACCTCGCCGCCCTCCTGAAATCCGCCATGGCCTTCCTGATGTGGGGCGGGCAGGTGGTGGTCTGTTCCACGCATCTGGGCGCGGACAACCCGTTCAACGCCGAGATACAGGACATCCTGGCCGGGCGGTCGCCCTATGCCCACATGCGGATCGATCTGGACCAGGCGCTGCACGACGGCCTCTTTCGGCGCATCTGCCTTGTGCGCGGCAAGACCTGGACGCCGGAGGCCGAGGCCGAATGGCGGCAGAAGATCCTCGACTTCTATCGCGACAATGCGGACGAGGAACTTTACTGCGTCCCGAGCCAGTCGTCCGGGTCCTGGCTGCCCGCCCCCCTGATTGAGGCGCGGATGACGGTCCAGGTGCCGGTGCTGCGGCTGGAACTGCCGAAGGACTACCTGCACCGCGATCGGTTGAGTCAGGAGGCGCTGATGGCGCCCTTCCTCGAGGCGCTGGACGCGCAGCTGGCCGGCTTGGACCTGACCCTGCGCTTTGCCTTCGGGTCCGACTTCGCGCGCCATGTGGACCTGTCCACCGGGTCATTGATGGCCATTGAAACGGGCCTTAAACGCCGCGAGGTGCTGGCCTACGAGCTGCGCAACGTGCCGGGCAACGAGCAGAAGGACGTCGCCCGCAAGGTGCTGGGCCATGTCCGTGCGCGTCTGGTGGGGGCCGCCTTCGACGCGACCGGCATGGGCTGGACCGTCGCCGAGGACATGGGGCGCATCTTCGGGCTGCGCGAAACCCCCGAGGGCGCGGGACTGATCATCGCCCTGAAGTTCACCGAGGAATGGTACCGGCTGGAGATGCCGCCCCTGAAGGCGGCGTTCGAGGATGACCAGATCGCGCTGATCCGCGATGCGGACCATCTGTCCGACCTGCGCGCCATCAAGCTGGTGCGCGGGATCGCGCGCCTGCCAGCGCTGCGCGAGGGCGACACCGGCAAGAAGCGCCATGGCGACCATGCCGTCGCGGTGGCGCTGGCGCACTGGGCCAGTCGCCTGCCCTGGACCGAATACGACTACCAGTCCGCCAAGCCGCAGGAGGCAGCCTCCGATCCTCTCGGTGGGCCGGATGAGGATACCGCGCGGGCCTGGTGGAAACCGCCGCTGGGCGCTGCGCTGAAAGGCTGGATGTGATGAAGAAGCCCCTCCTGATCGACGCCTACGGCCGCCCGCTTGAACGGTCGGCCCTGACCGAAGAGGTCATGGCTGCCACGCTGGGTGGCGTCCGCAGCCCGCTGACAGGCTATCCTGCCGACGGGCTGAACCCCGAACGGCTGGCCAGCATCCTGCGCGAGGCAGATGGCGGCGATCCGATCCGCTACATGGAACTCGCCCAGACGATCGAGGAACGCGACCTGCATTACGTGGGCGTGCTGGGCACCCGGCGCCGGTCGGTCAGCCAGCTCGATATCAGTGTCGAGGCGGCCGAGGAGGGCGGCGCGGAAGGGGAGCGCTGGGCAAAGGTCGTGCGCAAATGGCTGCAGCGCGAGGAGCTGCAGTCGGACCTCTTCGACATCCTCGACGCGATCGGCAAGGGCTACTCGGGGACCGAGATCATCTGGGACACTTCGGAGGGGCAGTGGGAACCCGCGCGGCTGGAATGGCGCGACCCGCGGTGGTTCCGGTTCGAGACCCGCGACCTGACGACGCCGATGCGCCTGCAGCCCAGTGGCGAGAAGGTGCCGCTTGAGCCCGGCAAGTTCATCTGGGCGGTGATGCGCGCGAAGTCTGGCCTGCCCCTGCGGTCCGGTCTTGCCCGGATCGTCGCGTGGGCGTGGATGTTCAAGGCCTACACGCAGCGGGACTGGGCGATCTTCACGCAGACCTATGGCCAGCCTGTCCGGGTAGGCAAATGGGGCACCGGGGCCAGCGAGGAGGACAAGTCAAAGCTGTTCCGCGCGGTGGCAAACATCGCGGGCGACATGGCCGCGATCATCCCCGACACGATGCAGATCGACTTCATCGAAGCCGCGAACGTGGGAGCGGGGTCGAGCCTCTACAAGGATCGGGCCGACTGGCTGGATCAGCAGGTGTCAAAGGCCGTGCTTGGGCAGACGGCCACCACCGATGCCGTGACCGGTGGCCTCGGGTCCGGCAAGGAACACCGCCAGGTGCAGGAGGACATCGAGCGGGCCGACGCGAAGGCCCTGTCGGCCACCCTGAACCGGGAACTGGTCGGGATCTGGATGGCGCTGAACGGCGTGCCGAAGCCGATGTGGCCCCGGTTGAAGATCGGTCGCCCCGAGCAGGAGGACCTTGCCGCCTTCGCCATGGCCGTGACGCCCTTCATCGACCGTGGGCTGCAGGTGTCCGAGGCGACGATCCGCGAGAAGTTCGCCTTGCCGGAGCCGGGCAGGGAGGACGCGCTTCTGCGCCCAAAAGGGGCCGGTCCTGCGTCCGGAACCGCTGATGACGTGTCGCCGGGTGCAGATGGCACCGAGGCCCCGGGGCAGACTTCGCCGATTAAACGGGAATCCGGCGAATTTAAACGGGGTCAGCGCCTCCCGGGCATGGAGACGGCGGCGCAGGCGTTGATGGCCTCTGGCGGCCCGTTTTCGGGGGTGGACCCGGCGGAGACCCTGACGCGCCAGCTGGCCCTCGAGGCGGCACCCGAGATGGCCCGGCTCGTCGCGCGGATCGAGGCGATGGCACAGGCCGCCACCTCGCTCGGGGAGCTGCGTGAAATGATGCTGGCGGCCTTCCCTGATCTCGACGTGGCCAGCCTTGGCCGGGTCATCGCACAGGGGCTTCTGGCGGCGCACCTTGGTGGTCGCGTCGCTGTCACCGAGGAAGACGATGGCTGACACGGCGCTGCCCCGCGCCTTTGCGGTCTTCCGGCGCCCGTTCCCCGAACAGGTGGCCGCGTTCCGGCTGCGGCTGGGCGACCTGCGTCCGACGCGGGCCTGGACCGATCTCTGGCAGGCCGAGCATGACCGCGCCTTCATGGTGGCGGGCGCGCTGAAGGCGGACCTGCTGGCCGATCTCGCGGCGGCCGTGCAGTCGGCGATCGAGGAGGGCACCGGCATCGAGCGGTTCCGGGCCGAGTTCCGCGAGATCGTGGAACGGCGCGGCTGGCACGGCTGGACGGGCGAGGGGTCGAAGCGGGGCGAGGCCTGGCGCACGCGGGTCATCTACAAGACCAACATGCAGACCACCTTTGCGGCCGGGCGCTGGGCCCAGCTGAAGCAGGCGGGGTTTCCGCTGCTGATCTACAGGCACGGCGGCAGCCTCGAGCCCCGCCTGCAGCATCTGGGCTGGGACGGGCTGATTCTGCCCGCCGACCATCCCTTCTGGCAGACCCACGCCCCGCCGAACGGATGGGGCTGCAGCTGCTATGTCATCGGCGCGCGGTCGATGCGCGACGCGGTGCGCAAGGGTGGCAAGCCCGGCAAGACCCTGCCGGACGGCTGGGCGGTCCGGTCGCCCAAGACCGGCGCGCCGCCGGGCATCGACAAGGGCTGGGCCTATGCGCCCGGCGCCAGCGTGGCCGAGACCATCGCGCAGGTTGCGGCCAAGCTGCCCGGCCTGCCGGGGTTGCTGGCGGGCGATCTGGGCCGTGACCTGCCCGCGCAGGTGCCGCCCGCCCCGCCGCCGCAACCCGCGCCCCAGCCCGCCCCGCCGCCGGTGCCCGAGTTCCTTGCCTGGACGGACTGGCCCCGGGTGCGGACCCTCGAGGACGTCCGCCGCGCGGCCGTCGCCGCCGGTGTGGCCGAGAACGTCTCGCTGCGGTCGTCGCTGCCGATGGCCGGGGTCAATGCCTATCTGCGTCAAGGTGCGGAGATCACCCAGCGCTTTGGGCTGCCGAAACTCCGGCATTTTGCCGAAGCCTCGGACCTGCCGTTCCGGGTGCGCGGCGCGCGCCGGGCGGCAGCCTTCTACGTCGCAAGCATGCAGTCCATGGGGGTGAAGGCCAAGGGCGTCTCGCCGTCGCAGGTGAAGGCCCTGTTCGATCTGGATGAGGCGCCCTCGACTGTGGCGCGATGGCATGACGAGCTGGCCCGCGCCAGTTCGGAGGTGCGGGACCGCGCCACCCGCATGGCGCCGCGCCGCTGGAGCGTGGTCCGCGAGGTCAGGGACATCGCATCCCATGAATGGGGGCACCATCTGCATTACAGCTGGCGCCGGGAGGTCGATGACCTGATCGACCGACACGCCATGATCGCCGACGGCTGGCCGAAGCTGATCAGTCGCTATGCGGGCACCAACCGCGAGGAGTTCATCGCCGAGAGCTTTGCCCTCTACATGCGCGGTGACGCGACCCAGTTCTTCCGGCTACACCCGGAGCTGCTTGCCTATTTCCAGAGGAAGGACCGGCAGACATGACCGACATCTTCGACCGCGCCCGCCAGCTGATCGACGCCGCCGCCACGCATCCAGACCCTGAGGCAGCGATGCGGGCGCTAGAACGCGAAGCCAGCGTCGAGGACCGGGCGATGTTTCCCGCCCTGTGGGAGGCGCTGGTCCTGAAGCTGAACGAACTGCCGCCTGAAGGCGGGGATGCTGATGATCCGGCATGAGATCGATGTGAGCTTTGCCGTGGCCGCACTGGCGGCGCTGTCGGGCCGGATGACCGACATGACGCCGGTGATGCAGAGCCTCGGCGAGTATCTGGTCACCTCGACCCGCGAACGCTTCCCGACCGGCAAGGCCCCCGATGGCACGCCCTGGGCGCCGAAGTCCGCCACGACCCTTGCCCGTTATGCCAGGCGGGGCGACGGCCAACCCCTGCGCCCGCTCTACGGCCCGACCGGCCTTCTGTCGCAGCAGTTCGCAAGCTTCCCAACGGCCACGGGCGTCGAATGGGGGTCGAACCTGATCTATTCGGCCGTGATGCAGTTCGGCGCGGCGAAGGGCGCCTTCGGATCGATGGCGAACGGCTCGGCCATCCCCTGGGGCAACATTCCCGCCCGCCCCTTTCTGGGCCTGTCGCCCGAGGATGAGGCGGTGATCTTGGACGACCTGGCCGAGTGGCTGGAGGGTGCCGTCGAAGCGCCTTGACCGGCACGGCCCGCGCCGTCACCCTGTCGGCAAGGGCAGGCCCCGCGCCCCCGCACACCGTTGCGGATGTATCGGCCGAGGGTGATCCGCGATTGTCGCGGCATGACCCCGAACCAGTCCACAGCCCTTTCGTCCGTCATGATGGCGTTTGCCCCGGTTGCCTCCGGGGATGAAGCAGCCGTGCCGGAATGGATTCACCTCCTGCCTGTCGCGGCAGATGGTGCGATCCGGACGGATGACCAGCGCGGCCCCTACCGGGCCGCCGGCCTGCAGTCGATCATCGCGGCGAGCTTTGCCGGGGCCGACCGGCTGATCATCGACCAGGAGCATGCCACCGACAAACTGGCCCCGCAGGGCTTTCCGGCCCCGGCGCGGGGCTGGATCGTGGCCATGGAGGCGCGCGCCGACGGCATCTGGGGCCGCGTCGAGTGGACGGGCGAGGGCCGCAGGCTTGTGGCGGATCGCGCCTATCGCGGCATCAGCCCGGTGCTTTTGCATGACGCGAAGAAGGTCGTGCACGCGATCCCGCGGGCGTCGCTTGTCAACCGTCCGAATCTCAAGGGGCTCGTCGCCCTGAATTCCGCAGACCAGGAGAAACCCATGGACAAGATCGCCGAAGCCCTTGGGCTGCAGGCTGGCGCCAGCGCCGACGACATCATCGCCGCCATCGGCCGCAAGAACGCGGGCGTTGGCGAAGCGGCCTTGCAGGCATCGCTCCAGCAGGCCCAGGGCGCAGTGAGCGCCCTGCAGACGCAGGTCGCCGGGCTATCGGCCGCGCTGAACGCCCGCGAGGAAGCCGACAAGCGCACCCGTGCCGAAGCCTTCATCGACAGGGCCATCGCCGACAAGCGCCCCGGCCTGAACACCCAGACGCGCGACTACTTCGTGTCGCTGCACATGGCCGACCCGCAGAAGACCGAGGCCGCGATCCTGACGATCCAGCCGATCGGCCCGACTGGCATGTCGACCGACCCGCCCGCCGCCCAGCCCGGTGGCATCACCTCGCTCAACGCCTCGGATCTGGAAGCGGCCCGGGTGCTTGGCATCCCGGCCGAGAAATTCATCGAGGCTCGCAAGAAGGAACAGAACTGATGGTGGCCCTGACCTCCGACCGCAACACGCCGCGCCTTGAGGGCGACGAGCGCGTGGGCACGCTTGGTGCCAACCAGCTGATCTATGCCGGGGCGATCCTGATGCGGAACGCCACGGGTGACCTGATCGAGGGCGCGACCGCGACCGGGTCCTTCGGTGTCGGCATGGCGCTGGAGCGGATGGCCTCGACCACAGCCGGGGCCACCGCCATCCGCTACCGCCCGGGCATCTTCCGCTTTGCCAACTCGGCCGCCGGAGACGCCATCGCCAAGGCCGACATCGGCACCGTCTGCTACATCGTCGACGACCAGACGGTCGCCAAGACGAGTGGCACCAACACCCGCAGCCCGGCGGGCGTCGTCGACAGCGTGGACGCCCAGGGCGTCTGGGTGCGCTTCGACGAGAGCCTCACCCGCGCCATGCTCTCGTAAGGAGACCCCCAGATGCTTGTAAACGCAGCCAACCTCGACAGCTTGCGCGTCGGCTACGGCACCGCCTTCCAGAACGGCCTGTCGCAGGCCGCCAGCCAGTTCGCGATGATCGCCACGGTGATCACCGCGACCCAGAAGGAACAGAAATACGGCTGGCTCGGCAAGCTGCCGCGCGTGCGCGAATGGGTCGGCGCCCGCGCCATCCAGAACCTGATGCAGCACGACTACGCCATCAAGGAAAAGCCGCTCGAACTGACCATCGGGGTCGACCGCGACGACATCGAGACCGACAACCTCGGGATCTACACGCCGCTCTTCACCGAGATGGGCATGTCGTCGGGGGCCTACAAGGACGAACTGGCCTTCGGCCTCCTGAAGGACGGCTTCTCGACCGAGTGCTATGACAAGCAGTTCTTCTTCGATACCGATCACCCGGTGCTGGACAAGGACGGCAACACGATCAGCGTGGCCAACACCGATGGCGGGTCGGGTACGCCCTGGTTCCTGCTGGACGTCAGCCGGGCGCTGAAGCCGATCATCATCCAGCAGCGCAAGGACTTCGAGTTCACCGCCCTGACCGATCTCAGCGCCCCGAACGTCTTCATGAACAAGGAGTTCATCTACGGCGTCGACGCCCGGATGAACGCGGGCTTCGGGTTCTGGCAGATGGCCTGGGGATCGAAGCAGACGCTGAACGCAACGAACTATGCCGTCGCCCGTTCGGCCGTGATGAGCATGAAAGGCGATTATGGCCGTCCGCTGGGCCTGCGTCCCAGCCTTCTGGTGGTGCCGCCCGCGCTGGAATCGGCGGCGCTAAAGATCGTCAACAACGAGTTGGGCTCGGGCGGCGAGAGCAACGAGTGGAAGGGCACCGCGACCGTGATGGTCGCGCCCTGGCTCGCCTGAGGCGGCGTTCGGTTGAAAGTGGGGCCGGGAACACCGGCCCCATCGTTGAACCGAAAGGAGCTCACCTATGGCACATCGCGCGAAAGCCGCCACCGATCCGAAGGCCGGGAAACTCTCCCCCGGGGCAGTATCCGGCCCGGACGCGCCCGAAACGGGCGCGGCGGTCACCACCTCCGGCTCCGTGCCGGAGGTGGTGATCGAGCCTGCCGCAGCCGACGAGGCGGCCAAGGCGGTTGTTCCCCAAGAGGCCGACACCGCGACACCTGCGGAAAGCGGCCCGACGCCCGAACCGGAAACGGGGACCGAGGGGCAGGCGGCAGCGGCGGGGGAGGGCTCGCCTTCCTCCGCCGAGGCTCCGACCCCCGCCGATGACGGGAATGCCCCGTCGCTGGAGCCGGTCTGGTCGCTGATCGTCACCGGTCCCAAATCCGGCCGCCGCCGCGCCGGGCGGCAGTTCGGCCCCGAGCCCGTGACGCTGGCGGTGTCCGACCTGTCAGAGGCGGAGATCGCCGCCCTGATGACTGACCCCGCCCTGACAATCCAGACCATCAACGCGCCCTACTGACCCCGAGGACCGCCCGGCATGACCTACGCCACCGCAGACCAGCTGACCGAACGCTACGGCGAGCAGATGCTCATCGCGGCGACCGATCGGGGCGCGGTGCCGACCGGCGCGCCGGACATGGCGACCATCGCCCGGGCCCTGGCCTCGGCCGACGCGGTGATCGACGGGTTCCTCAACGACCGCTACGCCCTGCCGCTGGCCGATGTGCCGCCACTCCTGGCCGACATCGCCCAGGCCATCGCGATCTACCGGCTGCACCCCTATGCCGCCGATCCGAAGCTGAAGGAAGACCACGCCGACGCGCTGCGCATGCTGCGCGACATCGCGGACGGCCGGGTGCGGCTGTCGTTGGCCGGGGTCGAGACGCCCGGCACGGGGGACACCGGCGCGATGTTCACCGACCGCGAGCGGCCGATGACCGAAACCACGCTGAAGGGGTTCATCTGATGCCCGCCCCGGCGCCCCTGACCGAGGCCGTCATCGCGCGGCTCGAGGCGATGATGCCCGCCATGACCGGGCGCGTGCGGCGCGCGGCCGATCTGTCGGCGCTGATGCGCAACAACGCGGCACCGCAGTCGGGCATGTCGGCCTTCGTTCTGCCGGGCGGAATCGAGGGCGGCCAGCAGGACCGGGCCTCGGGCGCGCATCTGCAGATCGTCACCCGCGTCGTGACCATCGTCCTGATGTTCCGCGCGGGCGACCCGGCCGCGAACGCCGTCGTCGACCAGGCCGACGTCCTGATCGCCGATGTCGCCCAGGCGCTGGCCGGGTGGGTGCCCCCCGGCACGATCGGCGACCCGATGGCCTTTCGCCGCGTCTCGGCCCCGAGCGGGGCGGGCGGCACCTTTGTCTACGAGATGCAATTCGCCGCGCGCGACCAGCTGAGGACCTGAGGATGACCCGCCCCAAACCCGCCGCCGAAGCTCCGACGCCCGCGCCCTTGCCCCTGCCGGGAGAGGGCGGCGCCTGGCTGCGCCTGCCCGACGGCCGCCTTGTGCGCGACGCCGAGGCACCCGTTCAAAGCCCCGTTGAACCCCCCGTGAAGGAGGCCTGAGATGCCGCTGTTCTGGAACCGCAAGGTCGTCCTGTGCAAGGTCGAGACCATCTACGGCACCGACGCCACGCCGACCGGGGCCGCCGACGCGGTGCAGGCGATCAACGTGTCGCTGATGCCCATGGAGGGCGAGG
This sequence comes from Paracoccaceae bacterium, assembly GCA_019454225.1. Classification (NCBI taxonomy): domain Bacteria; kingdom Pseudomonadati; phylum Pseudomonadota; class Alphaproteobacteria; order Rhodobacterales; family Paracoccaceae; species Paracoccaceae bacterium. The sequence goes on from CP075370.1 coordinate 1,492,945, forward strand.
ACGTGGCGCGCGGGCTCGAGCGGGCCACGCTGGGTGCCGACGCGACGATCCCGGCGGGCCTGCATGCGAAGATGTCCTTTGAGGTCGAGCTTGCGCCCTCGGGCACCGCAGGCACCGTGCCCGCCTGGGGGCCGCTCCTGCGGGCCTGCGCGGTGGCGCAGGTGGTCAGCGCGGGCGTCTCGGTCGCCTACAACCCGATCTCGGCCAACCATGAGAGCGTGACGCTGCATTTCTTCGTGGACGGCACGCGCTATGCGCTGGTCGGCGGGCGCGGCACGGGCAAGCTGATGCTGGCGGCAAGCGCCGTGCCGAAGATCATGTTCGAGCTGACCGGCCTCTTCACCCAGCCCGCGGCCGGGGCGAACCCCACGCCGACGCTGACCGCCTGGGCCGCGCCGCAGATCGTGTCGGACGCAAACACCCCCACCGTCACTTTCAATTCGGTGGACATGGTGCTGCGCAGCCTCGAGTTCGATCTGGGCAACCAGATCGTGCCGCGGTTCCTCGTGAATTCGGAATCTATCCTGATCCCGCAGCGGTCCGAGAAGATCGCCGCCGTGGTCGAGGCGGTGCCGCTGGCGACGCTGAACCCCTACGCGCTGGCCGCGTCACAGACTGCAGCCGCGCTGAGCATCGTGCACGGTACCGGCGCCGGGCGCATCACGACCCTGTCGGTGCCGCGCGCGCAAATCCAGCGACCGCAGGGGCTGTCCAACCAGGACGGCATCGTCGAGTGGCCGCTGTCCTTCGTGCCCTTGCCCGACGCGGGCAACGACCAGTGGACGCTGGCGCTGACCTGACACCCTGACCCGACCCGCCCCGAGGAGGCCCCATGTTCCGCGTGATCCCGAACCCCGAATTCGTCGAGCCCGTGCGCGTCGACACTCCCGATGGCGAGGGCTGGGCGGCGCAGACCCTGCGCACCCGCTTCCGCGTGCTGGCGCAGGACGAGATGGCGGCGCTGGACGAGGCGGGCGGCGCTGCCGCGATCCTCGACCGCGCGGTGGTGGCATTCCTCGATCTGGTCGATGGCGATGGCGCCGTGCTCGACGGCGCGGGCGAGTGGCGCGTCCGCCTGCTGGCCTATCCGCATGTGCGGATGGCGCTGCTGCGGGGCTACCAGGAGGCCATGGTGAGGCACGCCCTGGGAAACTCCGCGACTTCGGCCGCCGCTGGGCGCGTGGCGCATTAGGCGGCGGGGGCGCGCGGGACGAGGCAGATGACGATGCCCGCCGCTTCGGCCTCGAGCCGCCGCCCCGGCCGCCGGCCTTCGGGCTCTGGCCCCGGCATGCGGCCCCGGCCCGCGCCTTTCTGGCGGTCTGCACGCAGTGGCGCCTGGCGCCGGGCGGGGTGGTGATCGGGCTCGACTACGCGGCCGCGCTGGCCGCGCTGGCGGCCGAGGGGATCGAGGTGACGCCGGAGGTCTGGCGCGACCTGCGCGCCATCGAGGCCGGCGCGATCAAGGGATTCGGAGAGGCGAAGTGAGCCAGTTCAAGGTATCCGGGCTGATCACGATGGACGCCGCCCAGGCGCAGGCGGCGCTGAAGGCCACCAAGGCCGGGCTGGCGGAAGTTGGCGCCACCGGCGCATCGGCTGGCAGGCAGGCGGCGGCGGGGGCCGACCAGGCCACGGTGGCGGTGCAGCGACAGACGGTGGCCACCGGCGGGCTGTCGCGGGCCCAGCGGACGCTGACCCAGCAGCTGCTGGCCACCGCCGGGGCCAGCCGGGCGCTGCGCGCGATCGGCCCGGCGCTGCTGTCGACGCTGTCGCCGGTCAACATGCTGACCTTCGCGGCGGCCGCCCTGGGGGCGACGCTGGCAGACAGTCTGTTCGGCGGGGGCAAGGCCGCCAGGGGTCTGACCGAGGAGTTGAAGGAGGCAGAGGGCGCCATCGACCGGATGGGCGAGGCGGCCGCGCGCGGCTTCGGTGACCTGCGCAAGCAGTTCGGGTCGATCACGCCCGAGTTGCGGCTGTTCAACGAGGAGGTGCGGCGCACCACCCAGCGGATGGCCGAGCTGGAAGCGCAGCAGGCGGCACGGGCCATCAGCGCGCTGGTCAAGGCGCCGTTCGGCCGCGCCCGCGAGGCGCCGCTGGCCGAGATGCTGGGCGGCTATGTCACGGAGCCGGGCGGGGGCACGGGCATCGTGCCCGAGATCGCGCGGATCGACGCGATGCTGACGGCGCTCGGCAATTCGAAGGGCATCGGCACGCAGCTGGAACTTGTCCAGTCGCTGCGGCGCGAGGTCCTGCTGGCCGCGGGCGGTCAGGGCCAGATGACACTGGAGGCGGCCGCGTTCTTCGACCAGTTGAACCAGGTCGAGGAGATGCTCCGGCGCATCCAGGCGGCGCAGCTGGGCGTCGGGTCGGCGCAGGAACTCGCCAATGCCGAATTGCGCGACAAGCTCGCGCTCCTTCAGGCCGAGAACGGGATCGCTGCGGCGACCCTCGCCTTCGGGCGCGACAGCGCCCAGGTCGCGGCCCTGCGCGCGGCCGAGGAACGCCGCGTGTTCGAGGCGATGCTGGCGGGCAGCGACGCGAGCGAGGCGCTGAAGGACGAGATGCGCGCGGCACTGGCCGAGGGGCAGCGACTGGCGGAACTTAACCTGGCCGCAGGTATCCGAGCCGCTGCGGGTGCGGCCGCAGCCCTTGCAGAAAAGCTTGGCATTTCTCTGGACACCGCAATCAAGCTGGCCGCGCTCGGCCCGCAAGGTGTTGTCAGGGCGAATCCTGATCCATCAGGCCAAGTCTACTCGGGACGCGGATCGGTCGTCCCCACGCGCGTAGACGCCTTCATTGCCTCGACCGGCGGTATCACGCCCGAGATCGCAGCGAGATTGCGCAATCTGGGACGCACGGCAGGCGGCGGCGGCGGCGGCGCGGCGGCGGCCGAGGCGGATGCGGTGGCCGAGCTGATCGCGCGGCTGCGCGGCGAGGTCGAGATCGCCCGCGAGGCCAATCCGGTCAAGGCCGAGATGCTGCGCCTGCGCGAGGACCTGGCGGGCGCCTCGGCCGCCGAGCGGGCCGAGGTCGAGGGGCTGATCACGCTGCGCGAGCGCGAGCGCGCGGCGATGGAGGCGCTGAACTACGTCGCCGACCAGACCGGAACGGCGCTGATCGACGCGCTGATGGGTGGCAAGGACGCGGGCGAGCAGCTGATCCGCACGCTCGCCCGGGCCGTCGCGCAGGCGGCGCTGCTGGGCACCGGGCCGCTGGCGGGCCTCTTCGGCGGCGTCGGCATCCTCGGCATCCTCGGTGGCGGCGGCATCCAGCGGCGCGCGGGCGGCGGCTGGATCACCGGGCCCGGCGGGCCGACCGGCGACCGCATTCCGGCCCTGCTGTCCGACGGCGAGTTCGTCGTGCGGGCCGCCGCCGCCGCCCGCAACCGCGACCTCCTGGAACAGATCAACGCCGGATCGCCGCCGCGCTTTGCCAGGGGCGGCTGGGCCGGATCGGCACCGGAGGGGACCGCGCCGGGCGGCGGCCAGATCGGCACGCTGCGTGTCGACCTTGCCCCCGGCCTGCGGGCGGAGATGCGCCAGATCGCCCGCGACGTGGCGATCGACGTGGTGCAGGAGGGGCTCGGCGCCTATGACACCGAGCGCCTGCCCGACCGCATTGCCGAGATCGACGGCGACCGGCGGAGGCGCGGCTGATGGCCCTGACCTTTCCCCTGCCGCTGGCCGACTTCCTCGACCTGCTGCCGGTCGCCGGTGTCTCCTTCGACCTGGGCGAGGCGATGCAGTCCGACGAGACGGGCGGCGGCGAACTGCTGGTCGCCGAGCTGGGTGCCCGCCTCTGGGAGGGCCGCGTGGTGCTGGGCGCCATGGACTATCGCGAGGCGCAGGACGCGGCCGCGCTGATCGACCTGATACGCGCCCCGGGCCGCTCCTTCCTCCTGGCCGACCTGCGGCGGCGCGGCCCCGCCTCGGACCCTGCGGGGACCGTGCTGTCCGCCTTCAACCCGTTCGGGCCCACGCGGCTCGCGAACACGCAGTCCGGCGGGCGCGAGATCGTGCTGACCGGACTGCCCGCTTCCTTTGTCCTGTCGCGCGGCGACCGGCTGGCCTTCGACTACGGCAGCCCGGCACGCTGCGCCTGGCACCGCATCGTCACGGGCAACACGGCGGACAGCTTCGGGGATTCGACCGGCTGGATGGAGGTCGTGCCGCCGATCCGGCCGGGCGTGACCGGCACGCCCACGGTCACCCTGCTGCGCCCTGCGCTGCGCGCGGTCTATCGCCCGGGCAGCTGGCAGCCTGGCGAGACCCGCGACCGGCTGGTCACCGGCGCATCCTTCGGCTGGGTGCAGCAGCTGGCGGGGCTTGCCTGATGCGTGAACACGATCCCGCCCTCGCCGCCCTGATCGCCGCGCGCCGCGGCCTGGTGGTGCGCCTGCTGTTCTGGATCGTGGCGCGCGACCGGGTGACCGGCGACCCCGAGCCCTTCGGCTTCTGCTCGGACGTCGAGCCGATGACCCTGACGATCGGCGATGACGAGCGGGTCTATCACGCGGCGGGCGGGCTCCTGCGGTCCGATCCCGTGATCGCCGAGACCGGGCTCGTGGTCAGGATGCAGACCATCCGGCTGTCGGGCGTGCATCCCCGAATCGACGAGGCGATGCGGGCCTATGACGCGCGCCTGGCGCCGGTCGAGCTGCACCGCCTGGTCCTCGATCCCGAGACGGGCGAGGCGGCGGGACCGCCCGTGCTCCTGTTCCGGGGCGTGGTCGACAAGGCACCGATCCGCACGCCCGAGAAGGGCGGCACCACCACGATCAGCCTGACGCTTGCCCCATCCGCCCGCGACCTGACGCGCCCGCTGACGCTCAAGAAGTCTGATGCAAGCCAGCAACTGCGGGGCGGCGACCGGTTCCGGCGCTACGCCGATGTGAGCAAGGTGGTCGATGTCTGGTGGGGGGCCGCGCGCTACACGGCGCCCGTCGCCCCGCCCGTCACCTCGACCGAGAAGGGTTCGGCCACCGCTCCGGGCGGCGACCGGCCGGACGGGAGCAACCGATGATCGCGCGCCGCCTTCCCGACTGGCGCAGCCGCCTCGGCACCTATGTCGCCGGGGCCGCCGCGACCCGGTACCGGCCCGGCCGCCACGACTGCGCACTCTTTGCCGCCGGAGCGGTGGCCGCGATGACCGGCAGCGATCCGGCCGCCCCCTGGCGCGGCAGATACACCACGTTGCGCGGCGGGTTCAGGGTGCTGCGCCGCGCCGGATACCGCGATCACCTGGCGCTGGTGACCGCGACACTGGCGCCCTGCCCGCCGTCCTTCGCCCGGGCGGGAGACCTGGCAGCGGTGCCGGGCGAGGCGGGCCTGGCGCTGGGCGTGGTGCAGGGCGAGCGGATCTACGTGCTGCGCGAGACCGGCCTGGCCACGGTGGACCTGCTGCAGGCCGTGGCGGCATGGCGGGTGCCGTGATGGCCTGGCGCGCGCTCCTGATCCTGCTGGCGCTGGCCGGTCCCGCCCATGCGGGGCCGGTGGCGGCGCTGGTGGGCCTGCTGACCGGCGCGGCGGGGTTTACCGGCGCGATCACGCTGGGCGCGTTCTGGACCTCCGTCGGCGGGCGGCTCCTGGTCACGGTGGTCCTGACCGCGCTGAGCCGGGCGCGGGTGCCCCGGGCCCGCGATCCCGGGCTGCAGACGCGGGTTACCCAGGCGGGCGGCACCAACCCCGCCACGGTGATCCTTGGGCGCTATGCCACGGGCGGAACCGCCGTCTGCCCGCCGATGTCGCACGGACCCTCGAACCGCGACCTGACCTATGTGATCGACCTGGCGGACATGCCGATCCATGGCCTGTCGCGGCTGGCGATCGACGGAGAATGGGTCGAGCTGGATGAGACGCCCGATGGCGACGGCTTCCTGCCGGTCCTCGGGCGATTCGCGGGCAAGGCCCGGATCAAGGTCCATGACGGCACGCAGACGGCGGCCGACCCCTGGCTGCTCGCGACCTATGCCGACTATCCCGAGCGGCCCTGGTCGGAGGACATGGTGGGCACGGGTGTCGCCTATGCGATCCTCGTGTTCCGTTACGACCGCGAGGTCTACCAGAACCTGCCGAAGGTGCTGTTCGAGATCGACGGATCGCCGCTCTACGATCCCCGGGAGGACAGCACCGTCGGCGGCAGCGGCGATCATCGCCGGGACGATCCCGACAGCTGGGCGTTCACGCTGAACCCGGTCGTCATGGCCTACAACATCCGGACGGGCCTGGCGCTGCCCGACGGGTCGGTCTGGGGCGGCGGCGATCCGGTCGAGCTGCCGCTGTCGAACTGGATGGCGGCGATGAACGCCTGCGACGAGCCGGTCGACATCGGCGACGAGGCGACCGAGCCGCAGTACCGCGCGGGCTTCGAGGTGCGGCTGGACGACGAGCCTGCCGCGGTCATCGAGGAGCTGATGAAGGCCTGCGCCGGGGCGGTGTCGGAGGCGGGCGGACGCTGCCGGGTGCGGGTGGGGCCGCCGGGCCTGCCCGCGATGGTGATCACCGATGCCGATGTCCTGGTCAGCCGTCCGCAGGACTACGACCCGTTCCCGGGACTTCAGACGACCTTCAACGGGGTCACGGCCGCGCATCCCTCGCCCGACGCGCTCTGGGAGGCGACCGATGCCCCGCCGCTACACGATGCGGCCTTCGAGGCCGCGGACGGCGGCCGCCGCCTGCCCGCAGACCTGTCCCTGCCTGCCGTGCCCTACGGTCTGCAGGTGCAGCGGCTGATGCGTGCGGCGCTGTCCGACCACCGGCGGATGCTGCGCCACGGGCTGAGCCTGCCGCCTGCCGCCGCCGCGCTGGAACCGCTCGACACGCTGGCCTGGACCAGCGCGCGCAACGGCTATGATGGCAAGCTCTTCGACATCGGCCAGGTGGCCGACGAGGCGCTGAGCCTGGTGCAGGCCGTCGCACTGCGCGAGGTCGATCCCGACGACTGGCTCTGGGACCCCGAGACCGCCGTGATCGTCGCGCCGGTCTCGGGCGCGGTGGTGCCCCCGGTTGCCGCGACCGTCGACGGCTTCGCGGCGACCGCCATCACGTTGGGCGACGGCGATACCGACCGCCGGGCCGCGATCCGGCTGGACTGGGACGCGGGCTCGGCGGCGGGCGCCACGGCGCTGTCCTGGGAGCTGCGGCTCGAGGGTGGCGCCACTGTCCTTCAGGGCACCACGGCGGCGGTGCTGACCGGCGCGCTGGTGCTGGCCGACGGGGTGCTGCCCGCCACCGACTACGAGGTGCGGGCGCGCTGGCTGGACGACCGGCCGCCCGCATGGACCGACTGGGAGCCGGTGACGACCGATGCCGTGGGCCTGTCGGGCGAGGACGTGGCCGAGGGCGCGGTGACGCGCCGGGCCTTCCTGTCGCGGACCGCGGTGATGACGATCTCGCCGGTGGGCGCCGATATGCTGCCCGGCTTGGGGTCGGCCACGGGCTACACGCTCGGCACCAATATCGCGATCACCGGCGGCGAGATCGTGGTGACTGCCTCGGGCGCCAACCGGCAGCTGACCTATCCGCTGACCCTGACGCCGGGGGAATCCTACCGTCACCGGTTCACCGTGGCGACGCGGTCGGGCGGCGCGGTGGCGCCCCAGCTGCGCGGTGGCACGCTGGTCCCAGGCACCAGCCGTACCAGCGTCGGCACCTTTGACGAGACGCTGGTGGCGGTGACCGGCAACACCGAGGGCGCACTGCAGTTCAACTCCGCCGCTGCGATGACCCTCTCCGCCTGGTCGATCCGCCCGGTCACGGTCGGCGCGGGGTCGGCCGTCACGGTGTCGGGCACCACCGAATACGATCCGGCCGCCTACCTGGGCGATCCCGCCGCGCCCCGCAATCCGGTCGTCGCCAAGCTCGGCGCCACGATCCGGCCGGTCGGCCCCGAGGCGGGCAGCATCGTGCTGATGCTGCAGCGCGACGCGGGCAGCGGATGGTCCGACGTGCAGTCCTTCGCCTTTGCCTTCCCGGCCGCCGCAGCGCCGATCTACGCGCTGCGGCAGGTGATCTTCTCGGCCGACCACGGCCACACCGCCATCCCCACCGGCGCCGCCGACTACCGCCTGGTGGGCTATGTCACCTCGGGCTCGCCCGCCGTCGAGATCGAGGATGTCGCCATGATCCTGGAGCAGCTGAGCCGATGATCGAGACAGACCTTCCTACGCGCGACATCCTGATCCGCCTGTCCGACGCGGGCGGCCTGCTGAGGCCGGGCATGGAGCTGGTGTTCACGCTCAGCGAACCCGACCAGGACGGCAGCCGCGTGGTGACCACCACCCCGACCCGGGTGCGGCTGACGGCAGACGGCGCGACCGTGCCCCTCTGGCCGCCGGTCAGGGGCCTGCGCGGCGCGCACTACAGGGTGCAGGTGGTCGACGGGCTGCGGCCGACGCTGATTGGCCGGGTCCAGCCGCGCGACGAGGACGGCCAGACGCTGGGCGGTCTCCTGGCCGAGGCGATCCCCGAGCCGCCGGGCTACTACCGCGTCCTGACGACGGAGGAGGCGGGCGCGGCGCTGGCGCAGGCGGCCGGGCAGGCGGCGCTGGCCGGGCAGGCGGCAGGGCAGGCCGACGGCGCGGCGGTCCGCGCCGAGGAGGCCCGCGACGCCACCACCGCCGTGGCGCTGTTCCGGGGTGTATATGACGACGTCGAGACCGCGCTCGGCCCCGGCGGTGTTGCCGAGGGAGAGAGCTTCGGGATCGTCGTCGAGGGGATCGGCACCGAACTCTACCGCCACGATCCCGGGCCTGTTGCAACCTATCTGATGACCGTGCCTTCGGATGGCCGCATCAACGGGCTGGAGGCGGAGGTCACACCCCGCCTGAATGCGCCGGGGGTCGCCGAGGATCTGGAGATCGACCCGGTCTATCGCGTCGTCGAGCAGAGCGCGGACGGCCGACTGCTCTATGCGCAGCGCTGGGACGGGCGGCTTGACGGGGGCGGGATCGGCTTTGCCAGCGGCTTCGCGGTGGGCGACATCAGGGCCGAGCTGGTCGACGACCCGCGCTTCCTCGAACTCTGGCTCTCGGCCGAGGGCTATCCGATGGGTGGCATCACGCGACGTGGCCAGCTGGTCAGCTGGTCCGGCAGCGCCGATGGCAACGATGCGCTGAACGCGCCCGACTGGACCGCGGCAGGCGACGAGGTGATCCCGGTCTGCCGCACGGGCCAGTCGCTGGATCTCGGCACCAAGTCGAGCCTGCCTGCCCCGCTCTTCGCCGCGATGCAGGAGCCTGTCCTGCCCGGCCGCGCCTTCACCTTCGGCCGGTCCGGCCCCCGGTTCATGGCCTCGCACGATTCGGGGCGCGCTGCGCCGGTGTCCGAGGTCACGCTCCGCCGCCTCGAGAACCACCGCGAAAGCGCCAGATCGAACCGCGCCACCAGCGCCTGGACCTTCCTGAAGCAGGTCGGCCCGGCGCTGCCGGGCGCCCGCTTCGTGACCTTCACCTGCGGCGTCGGCGGCTCGAAGATCGAGGTCGTCAACACCGGCCCGTCCGGCCTGTCGCGTCGCCGGGCCCTGGCCGCGATGCGCCGCTTCGCCGACACCAGGCTGGTGCCCTTCGCGCGTCGCGCCGTGCTGATGTTCGACCACGGCAACGCGAACAAGGACGATGGCTTCGAGTATCACAAGGGCCTGATCCGGCGCATCGTCGCCCTGCATGCCGCCGACATCGCCGCCGCCGGGGGCACGCCCGACAGCCCCGAGCCGGGCGAGGGCCTGTTCACCGTTCTGACGGCCAGCGCGGGCGTCTATTCCCCGGGTACCCGCGCCTCGGAGGTGCCGCTCGCGCAGCTGGCCGTCTCGCTCGAGGATCCGCGCGTCGCGGTCTGGGGCCCGGAATACGTCTGCCACATGGCGATCGGCGCGCTCGCCGAGGCGGGCGAGGACGATCCGGTCCACCGCTCTGCGTTGGGCCAGATGCAGGTCGGCGCCTATCAGGCGCGCGCCTGGCTTGCACTCCTGGCCGGGGCCAAGCGGATGCCGCTCTACTGTCCCGGTCCCGCGGTGCTGGCGCCCGACGGGCTGTCGGTCAGCTGGACCTACCTCAATCCCGAGGCCGGGCCGCTCGAGATCGACACGACGCTGGTCACCGATCCGGCCACCGATGCCACCTACGAGGCCGCCGATCCGCGCCGTCCCTTCGGCATCCTGCTGGCCGATGCGACCGGCAAGCTGCCGCATCCGACGGTCACCGTCTCCGGCGTCAGCGTGTCCGGCAATGAGGTGACCGCCAGCCTGTCGTCGGCGATCGGCGATCCGGCGACCGCCATGGTCAACGTCGCGAACTACTATGACCTGGGCGCCAACGCGGTCCAGGGCAACCGGCATGGCGCGCGGGCCTGCATCCGCAACACATCCGTCGACACGGTCACGATCGGTGACACGACGATCCGGCTGGATGACTACGCCGTGCCGCAGCGCCTCACCCTGACAGGAGCCTGAGATGTCGAACTGCCTCGTCCGGACCTTTCCCTATCCCGCGCCCGCCGGGTGGACCGGCCCGATCTACCAGCCCCCGGCCAGCGTGATCCTCGCGCGCGAGGAACTGGCCTTCTGGGGCGATGGCGGGACTGCCGAACTGGCCGGTGGCGGTGTCGGGGCCTGGCATTCGCGCGGCACGCTCGAGGCCGGGTATCTGCAGGAGACGCCCGCCAACCGCGCGCTGCTCGTGCCGAACGGCGATTCCGCTGTCATCGGCGGGCGGCCCTGGCTCTATTTCGACGGGGCCACGGCCAGCCCCGGCAACACCCGCGACTATCTGCTCCCGAATGACGCGCTGGCAGCGCTCGACCCGGCGCTGCCCTATTCCATGATCGGCGTGATCCGCCCCGACCAGCCCGGCAACCTCAGCTTCGTCTGGGGCAACAACAGCCTCGGCGACAATGCGGTCGGGGTCTACCTGGGCGGCACCAACGCGAGCCTCTCCTATACCCATGGCCGCACGCAGGAGCGGCTGGCGGCCAACGTGACGGCGGGCGCATGGATCGCCTATGCCGTCGGCTGGAACGGCATCCGCCATACCCTGATCGTCGACGGGGCGCGCCAGAACGGCACGCCCGGCACCGCCCCGGTCACCCCGATTCCGCTGCTGATCGGAACCCGGTCCGACGAGACCCCGAACGTCAGCCGGTTCACCGGCGGGATGGCGATGCACATGTTCTTCCGCGGTGTCGACGTGACCGACGATCCGGTCTTCTGGGCCCATCTGCGCGGCTATCTGCAGGCCTACTACGGCTGGGCCGACGACCCGCTCGCCGCCTGACGGTCTCCTCTCCGGAGGAGGCCGGGGGGCGCGCCAACGCCCCCCGACACGGGGTCATCGATCAAGAAACCCCCGCCGACCAGCAAACGCTCATGGCCGCACCACCCTCGCGAGGGCAGCGGAAAAAGAGCAGAACAAAATGAGAAAGTCACTGATTCCCGTCGAGCCCGTCCGCCCCATCGCTGCTTGGGTGGGCGGCAAGAGGAACCTTGCAAAGCGCATCTGCGCCATCATCGACCAGGACAGCCATGCCACCTATGCCGAGCCCTTCGTCGGCATGGGCGGCATCTTCCTTCGCCGCACCCGCCGCCCGGCGGCCGAATTCATCAACGACCGCGGCCGCGACGTCTATACCCTCTTCCGTGTGCTGCAGGAGCACTACGTGGCCTTCCTCGACCTGCTGCGCTTCCAGATCACCACCCAGGCGAACTACGAGCGGCTGGTGGCGGTAGACCCAGATACCCTGACCGACATGCAGCGCGCCGCGCGATTCCTCTACCTCCAGCGCTGCGCCTTCGGCGGCAAGGTCTCAGGCCGGAACTTCGGGTTTTCGGTGGAACGGCCGGGCCGGTTCAACCTGACCACGCTTGAACCCGATCTGGAGGCGCTGCACGGCCGACTGGCCGGGGTCACCGTGATGTGCCTCGACTTCCCCGACTTCATCCGCCGCGTGGATCGACCCTGCACACTCTTCTACCTCGATCCGCCCTATTGGGGCTGCGAGGACTACTATGGGCGCGATCTCTTCGGCCGCGAACGATTCGAGGAGATGGCGGACGTCCTCAGGGCGTTGAAGGGGCGTTTCATCCTGTCCTTGAACGACGTTCAAGGGGTGCGCGACACCTTCGCCGGGTTTGAAATGTGCGAGGTGCGGACACTCTACACGATCGCGTCGAAGGGTCCGGCCGAGCGCGGCGAGCTCCTGATCTCGAACTGGACGCTGCCGGGTCGTGGAGGCTGATGCGCGGCCGAGGGTCGCTTCGGCCCGCCCGATGTCATGTCGCAGGGGATTGACGGGATACCGCGAACCGACCACCGTCAGGAAGAAAGGCCTTGTTCACCGCCATGTCGCAACCGACGATACCCCCCCGCTCGGCCAAACCCGCCGCATCATCGAAGGCGGCGAGGACACGCGGTCTACTGTCGGCGGCGGAGATGGATGAGATCGAGATGCGGCAGTTGGACGAGATGTTCGCGCGGTTGAGGGCACGCAAGGCGCAGGACAAACCCGAGCCGCCGACCGGCGCCTAGAAAAGACCAATCCGAACCCGCCGCCGGACTGGCGATGGCTGCAGCCACGGGGCGAGCGCATGCTGAGGGGGGGAGGTTGGATCAACTTGGCTCCGAACGCACCTTACATAACGTCATGATCGGTACTGGGAGTCGCATGGTATTTGTTGTCACATCGTCTGCTAGGTTATACCCATGTGTTGTTCGCGCAACTGTTGGCAGGTATGCGAGGTTCGCCCGTATCAGTGATGAACGTGGAACTATTCCTTAGGTGTTCTTGGAGTACAAGAATTGCGATTTCCGTGGCGCAATCCGAAGCCGTATCGCTCGAAGCTCAAGAAATCACCTGAACGACGTGAATTTGCGGCGCACTATCGTTCCTACTACTCGATCAAGCTGGCGGGACTGCAGGGTCCGAGACTGCAGTCTGCTAGAGGTTGGAACACTCACGTCGCAAAGACCGCAAGAAAAATACTGCTGCATTCACTCGATACGAGAGCACCTCTAGGCGGAGTTCGCGAAGATGTGCGTACGAGGCTTCTCACCGGCAGGTACCGCTCCTCGATCTTGCTAGACGGGCTAGTTCCCGATCGATCCGACAGTTGGATGTCGGTTAGCAAACGGCTCAAGAGTCGCGTTGCGATAGAGATTTCTGTCGAGAATTTTTCCTTCTTGCGCCACCCCAACGAGACCATCGAGGCGCTTGCTGCCATAGCGAGGGCCGAGACGAAGTGCCTCAGAGGCACGATCAACTTTAAGGATAGGACTTGCCTGGACTTGGGACCATGGCTGGTACTTGCTGTGATGCGGCAGGAAATGCTACCCATGTTCGTGGGTGGCGAGATCGGTGACGAACTGTCTCTGATAATCAAGGCTCTACGCCTGACCGAAGCCCTCAATATGTCGTTGATCCGTCAGCCGCGCTCATCCAAGGATCTTTGGGTCTTCCCGCTGAGAAGTAGGCGACGGGCGGGGTCGTCGACCTCTCCAACTCGCTTCACTGATGCTCAGTCCAATGAGGTCGTTCCTGGCGAGCTTTGTGATGCGCTGAATACCTGGCTAGAAACCGGCTCTCACCTACAGCTTAGCATCGAGGGCCGACGCAAAGTGAGCAAGATCGCAGGAGAAGTACTCGATAACGCGGAGCGGTTCAGTCGACCTGACTTCCCGAACGACGGTGACTGGTCGATCACGGGTTTCATGCGTCGCGACAGTGTGAGCAGCAAGACCCAGTACTGGTGCCAGCTAGCTTTCCTCAGCGTGGGGACATCTATCGCGTCAACAGTAGTGAACTGTGACGCTCCTACCAGGGCTGCCATGGAGGAGTACGTGCGGCTGCACCGGGGCAGCCTGGCGAATCACAAGCATGCTGAAGCGCACTTAAGAACGATCTACGCTCTTCAAGACCTAGTCTCCGGTGACCCAGATGCGATTGCGAACGGACGTGGCGGTACCGGTTTCAGCGACATTATCAACCTCTTTGGTGACCTCGCTGCTATCGCGCCAGGCCTGGAACCCGCAAGACTTGCTATCGTCTCTGGTTGGACGTGCCTACATGTTGGTCCTCGACACTGTGAGCTGTCGAGACCACTGCCTGGCAGACCGTTCAATATTTGGCTGAACGAAACGAACGAAAAACACCGTCCTCCGGATCGCACTTCCGTGATAGAACTTGTAAACGAGTTTCGGGGCACCTTGATCTCGATGGCGTTCCCCTTGGATCACGACTACCTAACGAAGGCTGAAGATGCCCGCAGTTGACCTTGCCCACCTGACACACAGGAAGGTACGCATGCTTACCGGACATCAGCGCGGACTGGCTGGTCGTACATACTACCAACTCGACCGGCTTGAGGCCGGTGAAGAGGTTGTAACTGTTGTGGCTCCTCCGGAGCTCGAAGCAGTTACCCCATCGTTCGTGCAGGGAATGTTCGCAGCCTCTATCAAGACGCTAGGTATGACTGGTGTTGAGCGGAAATATGATCTTTCAAAGCTGTCGCCGTACCTGCGTCGCGACTTCGAAATTGGGCTCGAGCGCCTCCGTCTCCATAACGACCGAAGCTTGTCATCGTAACCGCGTCTAGTGCAACGTGGCATGGTTTCTGGGACATCTAGACACAGTTGTAATGGGCGCGCTCACCTTGATTGGCTTCTGGATGCAGTACCAATCATTCAACAGCGAGCTGGCCAAGCGAGATGGGCGCGATGAGTTTGTTCGAACTGTTGAGGTCCCGCTCGATCACATCTTCGCTCGATTTGACGAATTGCACCTAGATGTCTTTCGGTGGCAACGGCAGCCACACACCGACCTATCGCATGTCGGCGATCGATTATTTTCGCTTCTAAGAGCACTGAACCGAACCATCAATGATCTTGCCGTGCAGCCCTTCGATTGCGACGACGGCTGGGTGTCGTATAGCACTGACGAAATTGAGGCATCATGGGAAGCGCTCTCGAACACAGATGCGGACCCTTCCACCCGCGGGGCACGCGGAGAGGAGTTCTGTCGACAGCTTGATAGGCTTCTAGACAAGCTACGCACCCATCGCGACAGGTGTAGGCCCAGGCTGAAGTAAGCTTGGTGCTTGGTGCCCGTCGAGCTGCAGACCTTCAACGCCCCCTTCAGCGCCCGGTTCTGAAAACCGTTCTGCTGCAGGTTAGGTTGTCAAACTGTGCAGGTTTGGTTGGCGAGCCACAGCCACAATGGTCTTGTCCACAGGATATCGGCAGAGAAAACGCTTTACAGGCTTTCGGTCAACTCTCACTATATCTAGTAAGGGCAGCAACATGTTTGGCTGCACCTTGCCAGACACCCAGCATCCTGTGGGTCTCGGCCTGCGGTTGCTCCATATGAGGCCGGGCCATGTCGCTTTCCGAAGACTACCTGTCGAGCGAGGATCTTCATCCCATCGACATCGTCGAGACGCTTGCCGCCCATCACGACTGGGAGTTCGACCGGGTGACGGACGACCAGATCGCGATGGCGGTCGAGGGGCAGTGGCGGACCTATTCGCTGACGCTGGCCTGGTCGGCGGGGGACGAGACGCTGCGCCTGATCTGCACCTTCGAGATGGAGCCGCCCGAGGGGCGGCTGCCGGTGGTCCATGACGTGCTGAACCGCGTGAACGACATGGTCTGGACCGGCGCCTTCACCTGGTGGGCCGAGCAGAAGCTGATGGTCTGGCGCTATGGCCTGTGCCTGGCGGGCGGGCAGATCGCCACGCCGGAACAGATCGACCGGCTGATCGGCGGCGCGGTGATGGCCGCCGAACGGTTCTATCCGGCGTTCCAGCTTGCCGCCTGGGGCGACGAGGACGCCGCCGGGGCGGTCAAGGTCGCCATTGCCGAGGCCTTCGGACGCGCCTAGGTTCGACCCCGCAACGAACGGGGGGCGCATGACGCTGGACACGGTGAGGGATCGGGGGCTCGTGCTGCTCGGCTGCGGCAAGATGGGGTCGGCGCTGCTGGCGGGCTGGCTGGCGGCGGGGTTGCCGCCGGAGGCCGTGCATGTGACCGAACCGAACCCGTCGGACTGGCTGCGCGGCACCGGGGTTGCGGTGAACGGCGCAATGCCCGGGGCGCCGGCTGTGCTGGTGGTGGCGGTCAAGCCGCAGATGATGGCCACGGCGCTGCCGGGCGTGGGCGGCCTTGGCGGGGGGGCGACCCTTGTGCTGTCGATCGCGGCGGGCACGCGCATCGCGGCCTTCGAGACAATGCTGGGCGCGGGCACGCCGGTGGTTCGCGCCATGCCCAACACGCCCGCCATGGTGGGGCGCGGCATCACCGCGATCTGCGGCAATGCCCGCGCGACGCCCGATCACATGGCAACCGCCCGCGCCCTTCTGTCAGCGGTGGGCGAGGTGGTGGACCTTGATGCCGAGGACCAGATCGACGCGGTGACGGCGCTGTCGGGGTCGGGGCCCGCCTATGTCTTCCACCTGATCGAGGCGATGGCGGCAGCGGGGGCGGCGCAGGGCCTGCCCGACGACGTGGCGATGCGACTGGCGCGTGCCACGGTCTGCGGCGCGGGTGAACTTGCCTTCCGGTCGGCTGAGACGGCGGCGCAGTTGCGCGTCAACGTGACCTCGCCGGGCGGCACCACGGCGGCGGCCCTGGCGGTGCTGATGGATGCGGACCAGGGCCTGCCGCCGCTGATGCGGCGCGCGGTGCAGGCGGCTGCGGACCGGGGCCGGGAACTGGGCGCATGACGATCACCTGGGACGATTTCGCCAAGGTCGACATCCGGGTGGGCACGATCACCCGCGCCGAGCCATTCCCCGAGGCGCGCAAGCCCGCCTTGAAACTCTGGGTCGATTTCGGCGAAGGGATCGGGGTAAGACGGTCCTCGGCCCGGATCACGCGGCACTACCGGCCAGAGCAGATCGTCGGTCGGCAGGTGCTGGCGGTGGTGAACTTTCCACCGCGCCAGATCGGCCCCGTGCTGTCGGAGGTGCTGGTCCTGGGGGTGCCCGATGCGGAGGGCGAGGTCGTGCTGATCGGCCCCGGCCATGCCGTCCCGAATGGAGGAAGACTGTTTTGAAGACACTGCTCGTGACCCGCCCGCTGCCCGCCGAGGTCGTCGACGCCGCGCGCCCCGCCTATGAGGTGACCGTGCGGGACAGCACGCTGCCGCTTTCGGCTGCGGAACTGCGCGCCGCGCTGCGCGATTTCGATGCCGTCCTGCCCACGCTGGGCGACCGGTTCCAGGCCGATGTGTTTGCCGACGTGGCTGCGCCGCGTGCCAGGATTCTGGCGAATTTCGGCGTTGGTTACAACCACATAGACGTTGCGGCCGCGCGTGCGGCCGGGGTTGCGGTGACCAATACGCCGGGGGCGGTGACCGATGCGACGGCCGATATCGCCATGCTGCTGATCCTGGCCACCGCGCGGCGGGCGGGCGAGGGTGAACGGATGCTGCGCGCGGGGAAATGGGAAGGCTGGCACCCGACGCAACTGCTGGGGCTGCATGTGTCGGGCAAGACGATCGGGATCATCGGGCTGGGCCGCATCGGCAAGGCGATCGCGCGGCGGGCGCATTTCGGGTTCGGAATGCAGGTGATCTTTGCCAACCGGTCCGCCGTGGCGGACCCGGGCCTGCCCGCCCGGCAGGTCAGCATGGCCGAGGCGATGGGTGCGGATGTGGTGGTGGTGGCGGTGCCCGCGAACCCGGCGACGCACCATCTGATCAATGCCGAGGCGCTGTCGCACATGGCGCCGCATGGCATCTTCGTCAACATCGCGCGGGGCGATGTGGTGGACGAGGCGGCGCTGGTCGCGGCGTTGCGGGAAGGGCGCATCGGGGGGGCAGGGCTGGATGTCTATGAGTTCGAGCCCAAGGTGCCGCCGGAACTGGTGGCGATGGAAAACGTCACCCTGCTGCCGCATCTGGGCACCGCGGCCCTGGAGGTTCGGGTCGGCATGGGGATGATGGCGGTGGCCAATCTGCTGGCCCATGCCGGCGACCGCGCCCTGCCGAACCCGGTATGAACGGCGGCGGGGCAGTGCGGGGGCCTGCGCCCCCCGCCTGCTGCGCCGGGCCGGGACCGTGGAATTTTGTCCGTGAAATGAGGTGGTTGCAGCCAAGGCCCCGGGGGCGTTCGGGGCGGCGGCGATGATCATCTCGCGGGGTCGGCGCTATGTGTTCGTGCATGTCCCCAAGACGGGGGGCACCGCCCTGGCGCTGGCGCTGGAGGCGCGCGCGATGGCGGATGACATCCTGATCGGGGATACGCCCAAGGCCCGGCAGCGGCGGGGCCGGGTGAAGGGGATGAAGGCGGCGGGGCGGCTGTGGAAGCATTCGACCCTTGCCGACATCGACGGACTGGTGACCACCGCGGAACTTGCGGAACTGTTCACCGTCACCATGGTCCGCAACCCCTGGGACCGGGCCGTGAGCTATTATCACTGGCTGCGCGGGCAGGGTTTCGCGCATCCCGCCGTCGGCCTTGCCAAGGCACTGGATTTCAAGGGATTTCTGGGGCATCCGCAGACCCGGGCGGCGTTCCGGCTGTGGCCCTATGGCGCCTACATGCGTGACGCGGCGGGGGTGGAGCGGGCGCGCTGCTTCATCCGGCTGGAACATTTCGCCAGCGACGCGGCGCCCTTCGAGACCCATCTGGGGTTCCGCCTGCCGCTGGTGCGCAGCAATGCGAGCGACCGGGCGGCGGACTGGCGACCCTATTACGACGATGCGTCGGCGGCGCTGCTGGCCGAGCTTTGCGCCGAGGACGTTGCGCGGTTCGGATATGGGTTCGATGACGCGGCGGGTGAGGGTTCGGCGGGTTAACCCCATGAAACGGCGGGATGTTGACCGTATGGCATCCGTCCCGTTGCCGTCTGTTTCGCGTATGGCATCCGTCCCGACAGGGCGCACGCTGCCCGCCGTCAACCCGCAACGCCCGGACGCAGGGAACCATGCTCCCCGGGGCGTGCGGCCCCGGGGTGCGGACAGGTCGTGCGGTGGTGCGGGGGGTCAGGCGGCCTTGGCCTGCCCGCCGAAGCGGCCATAGAAGGACTGGCCCTTGTCCGCCATCTCGCGCAGCAGCGCGGGGGTGGTGAAGCGGGCGCCGTGCCGGGCGGCAAGGTCGTCGCAGATCGCCACCGCGCGCGGCGCGCCGATGATGTCGAGCCAGGAGAACGGGCCGCCCGACCAGGGCGCGAAGCCCCAGCCGAGGATCGCGCCCACGTCGCCCTCGCGGATGTCGGTCAGGACGCCATCCTCAAGCGCGCGCACGGCCTCGAGAACCTGGGCCATCAGCAGCCGGTGCTGCACCTCGGTCAGCCCGGGCTGAACCGCGGAAAGCGGATAGGCGGAGTCCAGACCTTCCCACAGGCCGAGGCGTTCACCCTTGTCCGAATAGCTGTAGAAACCTGCGTTCGCCTTGCGCCCCAGCCGCCCCTTGTCGGCCATCGCGAAGAGCACCGCATCGACCGCGCCATCGGGATAGGCATCGCCCATGGCGGCCTTTGTCGCCTTGGCGATCTTGACCCCGAGGTCGATCGAGGTCTCGTCGACCAGTTGCAGCGGGCCCAGCGGCATGCCCACCAGTTTTGCGGCGTTTTCCACCAGCACGGGCTCGACCCCCTCGGCCACCATGCGGATGCCTTCGTTGATGTAGGGGATGATGCAGCGGTTGGCGTAGAAGAAGCGCGCGTCGTTGACGACGATCGGCGTCTTGCGGATCTGGCGCACGTAGTCGAGCGCCTTGGCCACGGCGCGGTCGCCGGTGGCCTTGCCCCGGATGATCTCGACCAGCATCATCTTGTCCACGGGGCTGAAGAAGTGGATCCCGATGAACTGTTCGGGCCGCTGCGACGCCCTTGCCAGGTCCGAGATCGGCAGGGTCGAGGTGTTGGTGGCGAAGATCGCATCCCGGGGCAGAACCGCCTCGGCCCGCGCCGTGACATCGGCCTTGACCTTCATGTCCTCGAACACCGCCTCGACCAGCAGGTCGCAGCCGGCAAGCGCGGCATAGTCGGTGGTGGCAGTGATGCGGCCCAGCACCTCGGCCTTCTGCTCGGCCGTCACCTTGCGCCGCTGGATGCCCTTGTCGAGGATCCCTTCGGAATAGGACTTGCCGCGATCGGCGGCCTCCTGGCTGGCGTCGATCAGCACCACCTCGATGCCCGCATTGGCGCTGACATAGGCGATGCCCGCGCCCATCATGCCCGCGCCGAGGATGCCGACCTTCGTGACCTTCTGGTCGGGAACGGCGGGGCGGTTCGCGCCTTTTTCGAGCGCCTCCTTGTTGATGAAGAGCGAGCGGATCATCGCGCCCGAGGAGGGGTTCATCAGGACGTTGGTGAACCACCGCGCCTCGATCTTCAGCGCGGTGTCGAAGGGGACGAGCGCGCCCTCGTAGACGGCGGACAGCAGCGCCTTCGCGGCGGGATAGACGCCCATCGTCTTGCCATGGACCATTGCGCCCGCGCCCACGAAGGTCATGAAGCCGGCGGGGTGATAGGGAGTGCCGCCGGGCATCTTGTAGCCCTTGGCATCCCAGGGCTTGACCAGATCGGCATCCTTGGCCGACAGCACCCATTCCCGTGCCCGGGCGAGGAGCTGGTCGGGGGCCACGACCTCGTCGATCAGCCCTGCGGACCTGGCGGATTTCGGGTCGCTGAGCTTGCCCTCCAGCAGGAAGGGCGCGGCCGCCATGGCGCCCAGCTTGCGCACGAGGCGGGTGGTGCCGCCCGCGCCGGGGAAGATGCCGACCATGATCTCGGGCAGCCCGATCTTGGCCTTCGGGTTGTCGGCGGCGATGATGCGGTGGCAGGACAGCGGCACTTCCAGGCCGATCCCCAGGGCGGTGCCGGGCAGGGCCGCGACGATGGGCTTGCCCCCCTTCAGCGTCTTGGGGTCCATGCCCGCGCGTTCGATCTTGCGCAGGATGCCGTGCATCATCATCACGCCGTCGAAGATGCCCTGCGCGCCGCCCTCTTGCTTCATCCGGGCGATCACGTTCAGGTCCATCCCCCCCGCGAAATCCTTCTTGCCCGAGGTGATGATGACGCCCTTGACGGCAGGATCGGCCAGGGCCGCGTCAATATGGCCGTCCAGTTCGGCAAAGCCGGCCAGCGACATCACGTTCATGGATTTCTGGGCGACATCCCAGGTGATGGTGGCGACGCCCTCGGCATCGACGGCATAGTGGAAATCAGGCATCGGGGCTTCCTTTCGGATCGGGTGTCGGGGAAAGCGCGGGCACCACGATGGGCCAGCGGGAGTTCGCGAGAGCGTTGCTGATCGAGGCGCCGCGCCAGCGGCCATCCTCGAACCGCAGGGTGATCTGCGACCGGAACGGAGGGAGCACGCGATGCCCGCCCGCCATCATGTGGGTGATGTAGCGGCCGTTCAGCAGGATATCGTCGAGGAAGTCGGCGCCTTCGACAAGGCGCATGTAGTCGGTGATCTTCTGGATGCGCAGGGTTTCGGCGAAGGTGTCGAACCCCAGGCGCAGGTCCTGTTCGTCGGTGACGGTCAGGTTTGCCGTGTGGGTGACCAGGTGGAACGGCAGGGTGACGCGCGCGCGGTAGGCGGGCCAGTCCTGGCGCAGGACGGCGGCGCCGACCTCGTCCAGGTAGTGCTGGAGGATTTGCGGTGCGGTCGTCATGTCGGGATCTCGCGCGGGGTGCCGTCGGCGTGCAGGTAGCGCCGCGCGGTGCCGTCCTTTTCGGTGATCAGGTCGCGGTCCGCGTAGTGGATGCGGTCCCGCGGGTTGCGGGTGCCGATCACCAGGTAGCGCGCCGGGCGGTCGGACCGGTTGTCGAGCCGGTGGCCCTGGGGCCGGCCCGCGGGCCAGGCCGCGGCATCGCCGGGGCGCAGCGTGGTCTCGGTATCCTCGACCAGAACCACCTCGCCTTCCAGGATCAGAACCATCTCGTCCTCGGTCTCGTGCCAGTGGCGGTGGCCCGAACGGCTGCCGGGGGGCAGTTCCTCGATGAAGGCGCCGAACTGGGTCAGCCCGCCGGGATCGGACAGCAGCAGATAGCGGTAGGGGCCGCAGCCGCCGCCCAGCACGGGATGCTGCGGATCGGGCTCGTCAACCCAGGCGGGAAGCTGCACGCGCGGCATCAGCGCGGACCCTGCCAGGGCGTGCCGTCGCGGTAGGTGAAGGTGGCGCGGCCGCCGCCGATCTCGACCCGCAGGTCGATGTCGCTGTAGGTGGCCACCTCTTGCGGGGCCCTGGTGCCGATGACCAGGAAACGCGCCACCCGGTCGCTGCGGTTCTGGAACTGATGCCCGTCGGGCGTGTTGGCGGGAAAGGCCGCGCAGTCGCCCGGGCGCATCACCGTCTCGCCCGCGTCCTCGACCAGGATGCATTCCCCCTCGGTCACCATGACGAATTCGTCCTCGTGCAGGTGCCAGTGCCGCAGCGACGACAGCGCGCCGGGTTCGAGCGTGACGAGGTTCACGCCGAACTGCGTCAGCCCCCCGGCATCGCCCAGGCGCAGCGAGGACCGGCCGCGCATCATGGTCGCGTAGGGTTCGGGATAGATCGAGCCGGTCCTGACCGGCACCGCCGTCAGATCGAGCCTGGGCATCGGGCACCTCCCCCTGCCGGGAGCGCCCCGGCGGTCAGGCGGCGGCCGGCATCGGCAGGTCCAGCCGCGTGAACTCCAGCATTTCGGTACGGTCGTCGGCACCATCGACGCGGCGGTAGCAGACCGTCTGCGCCACCAGTTCCGGCGCGCGGCCCGGGGCCTCGCCATACCAGTCGGTCCAGAGCCGCGCGCGGCCCCGGATCGGCAGGCCCTCGGCGGTGACGCGCCCGGTCATCCGCGTCATCCCCTGCAGTTCGAGCCCGCCGCGAAGCGCGCGGAAGAAGGCGCGGACGGTCTGCGGCGTGGCGATCATCGGTGGTTCGCCCGGCAGGTAGACGGTCAGCGGATCCGCATATTCCGCGACCAGAAGATCGTAGTGCCCGGCCGTCAGGCATTCCGCCCGATAGTCCGCCTTCGATTGCCCGCACGGCATCGCCCGCTCCGTCGACATGGGTCAGCAAGGCTGTCATATAGGGATGCTGCGGCGCAGAAAGAAGTCCGGATCGGACGCAATCCGCGCCAAATGCGACGGCAGCGCGCCGACGGACCAAATGACGCAGCGTCACCCCGTGCATCGTCAGACCCGCTCGATGATCGTGGCCGCGCCCATGCCGCTGGCGATGCAGAGCGTGGCAAGGCCCACGCCCTTGCCGGTGCGTTCCAGTTCGTCCAGCAGCGTGCCGATGATGATGGCGCCGGTGGCCCCCAGCGGGTGCCCCATGGCGATCGACCCGCCGTTCACGTTCACCAGGGCCGGATCGACATCGAAGGCCTGCTGGAAGCGCAGCACGACCGAGGCGAAGGCCTCGTTCACCTCGAACAGGTCGA
Source organism: Paracoccaceae bacterium (assembly GCA_019454225.1). Lineage (NCBI taxonomy): Bacteria > Pseudomonadati > Pseudomonadota > Alphaproteobacteria > Rhodobacterales > Paracoccaceae > Paracoccaceae bacterium. The sequence goes on from CP075370.1 coordinate 1,516,310, forward strand.
TGTCGGAAACCGCCATGCCGCTGTCGCGCAGGATCTTCTCGGTGGCGGGGACCGGGCCGGTCAGCATGATCGTGGGATCGGTGCCGATCTTGGCCGTGGCGCGGATACGGGCGCGGGGGGTCAACCCGTGCCGGATGCCGAACTCGCGGTTGCCGATCAGCACGGCGGCGGCGCCATCGACGATGCCGCTGGAGTTGCCGGCGTGGTGGATGTGCTCGATCCGCTCCAGATGCGGATACTTCATCATCGCCACCTTGTCGAAGCCGGGCATGGTTTCGCCCATGTCCTTGAAGGCGGGCTTCAGGGCGCCGAGGCTTTGCATGTCGGTCTGCGGGCGCATGTATTCGTCGCGGTCGAGGATGGTCAGCCCGTTCTGGTCGCGCACCTCGATCACCGATTTCGCGAACCGGCCCTCGGCCCAGGCCTGCGCGGCGCGGCGCTGGCTTTCCACCGCCAGCGCGTCGGCCTGGTCGCGGGTGAAGCCGAATTCGGTGGCGATGATGTCGGCCGAGATGCCCTGCGGCACGAAATAGGTGCGCATGGCCAGGCCGGGGTCGGCGGCGATGGCCGCGCCGTCCGAACCCATGGCCACGCGGCCCATCATCTCGACCCCGCCCGCGATGTAGCCGTCGCCCGCGCCGCCGCGCACCTGGTTGGCGGCCAGGTTCACCGCCTCCATTCCGCTGGCGCAGAAGCGGTTGATGGCAAGGCCCGGGATGCGCTCGTCAAGATCCGAGGCCAGGACCGCGGTGCGTGCGAGGCAGCCGCCCTGTTCGCCGACCTGGGTGACATTGCCCCAGATCACATCCTCGACCGCGTGGCCGGACAGGTTGTTGCGCGACTTGACCGCGTTCAGCACCTTGGCCGAGAGCGCGACCGAGGTGACCTCGTGCAGGCTGCCGTCGGGGCGGCCCTTGCCGCGGGGGGTGCGGACGGCGTCGTAGATATAGGCGTCGGTCATGGCGTTCTCCTCAGGCCCGGTCGGACGGGTTGCCGGGCATCAGTTCATAGGGATGTTTCCAGCCGGGCAGGGCGGCGATGCGATCCAGCCAGCGGTCGATGTGGGGCCAGTCGGCCCGGTCGAAGCCGAAGGGTTCGGGGTAGTAGAGGTAGCCGCAGCAGGACAGGTCGGCGATGGTCACCTCGGCCGCGGCAACCCAGGGCCGCGCCGCCAGATGGTCGTTCAGGACGCCGTAGGCCGCCTTGAGCCGCCCCTGCAGGAAGGGGATCGCGCCCGGGGGGCGCCTGTCTTCGGGCAGGAAGTTCTCGAGGAACCGGCGCGGGCCGACCATCCCCGAGAGGCGATGGTTGTCCCAGAACATCCAGCGCAGCACCTCGCGCCGCTCGGCCGCCGACTTGCCGCCGAGCCGCCCGTTCCTGGAACTGATGTAGTCGAGGATCACCCCCGATTGCGTCAGGACATTGGCGCCATCGACCAGCACCGGAACCTCGCCCATCGGGTTGAGCGCGCGAAACCCGGGCGTGCGGGTCTCGCCGTTGAAGAAGTCGACGAAGACCGCCTCCCATTCCAGATCGGCCATGGTGAGCGCCAGCGCGCATTTGTAGGCGTTTCCGCTTTCGCCGAAACAGTGGAGCTTCATGGTCATCGTGGTGCCCGGCCTTTCCGTCGGCAGCGGGGGTTTCACACCCCCGCACCCCCGTGGGGTATTTTCACAAAGAAGAGGAACGAAGTGTTAACCTTCGCCTCGCATGCTGGCGCTGCGGTACAGGCAGGGGTGCCGATGACCGCCGAAGGAGAGGACGTCCCGGTCCGCGAGAACGACAGCGTCATTCGGCCACGGCCGCCGGATCGGGACTGACCTTCCGGTTCTCTTCTTCGCAAAAATACCCATGCGACGCCACCTCCCTGCGGCCCGGTTCAGTCCTTGCGTGCGTCCAGCTCGGCATTGAACAGGCGCAGCCGGTGGACGAGGTTGTCACGGTCGGTGACACTGTCGAAATGCTCGAACAGGAAGGAGAGCGCCTCGCCCTCGTCGAGCCCCGCCTCGGCGGCGAAGCGGCGCAGGCGGCGGTAGCCGTCTTCGGTCATCGCGACCGGGAAGCGGCGGGTCAGCCGGAAGCGCTTGGGCATGGGATCCTCCCTCGGGGGCGGGCGCAGGGGTGGCCCTGCTGCCGGGCCCCCGCGCGATACCGCCAGCCTAGAACGCCGCCGCGTCGAGCGCCATCACCGGTTCCGCCCCGCTTTCGATCCGCGCCAGGTGCATGCCGCAGGCGGGAAGCTGGCGGGTCATGTAGTAGCGGCCCGTGGCGATCTTGGCCTCGAGGAACGCACGGTCGGGGGCGCCGCCGTCCAGGGCGTCATGGGCGGCGCGGGCGATCCGCGTCCACATCAGGCCGAGGCAGACATGGCCCATCATGTGCATGAAGTCATAGCTGCCCGCGAGCGCCGCGTTGGGGTTCTTCATGCCGTTCTGCATGAAGAACATGCCCGCCTGCTGGAGCTGCTTCGAGGCCGCCTTGAGCGGTTCGGCGAACGGCTTCATGCGGTCGTCGCCGTCATGCGCCTTCACCTCGGCCTTCACCATCTCGAAGAAGGCCATGACATGCCTGCCGCCGTCCTGCGCGAGCTTGCGGCCCACGAGGTCGAGCGCCTGGATGCCGTTGGCGCCTTCGTAGATCATCGCGATCCGGGCGTCGCGGGCGAACTGGGACATCCCCCATTCCTCGATATAGCCGTGACCGCCGTAGACCTGCTGGGCCGCCACCGCCATCTCGAAGCCCTTGTCGGTCTGGAAGCCCTTGATCACCGGGATCATCAGGCTGACGAGGCCCTCGGCCGCGGCGTCGCCGGTCCGGGTGTAGCGGTCGATCATCGTCGCGGCCCAGAAGGTGAGGGCGCGGGCGCCTTCGACGAAGCTTTTCTGCTCCATCAGGTTGCGGCGGATGTCGGGGTGGACGATCAGCGGGTCGGCGGGGCCGGAGGGGTTTTCGGCGCCGGTCACGGCGCGGCCCTGCAGGCGGTCCCGCGCATAGGCCAGCGCGTTCTGATAGGCGGCCTCGGCCTGGGCATAGCCCTGCAGGCCGACGCCCAGCCGCGCCTCGTTCATCATGGTGAACATGGCGCGCATGCCCTTGTGCAGGTCGCCCAGCAGCCAGCCCGTCGCGCCGTCGTAGTTCATCACGCAGGTGGCGTTGCCGTGGATCCCCATCTTCTCTTCGATCTTGCCGCAGGAAAGGGCGTTGCGGGCGCCGAGACTGCCGTCACCGTTCACGAGGAACTTGGGCACGATGAAGAGCGAGATGCCCTTGGTGCCCTCGCCGCCGCCGGGGGCCTTGGCAAGGACGAGGTGGATGATGTTCTCGGCCAGGTCATGCTCGCCCGCCGAGATGAAGATCTTCTGGCCGGTGATCCTGTAGCTGCCGTCCGGCTGCGGTTCGGCCCTGGTGCGCATCAGCCCGAGGTCGGTGCCACAATGGGGTTCGGTCAGGTTCATGGTGCCGGTCCAGTCGCAGGACACCATCCTGGGCAGATAGGTGGCCTTCTGGTCCGCCGTGCCATGGGTGTGGATCGCCGAATAGGCGCCGTGGGTCAGGCCCTGGTACATGTTGAAGGCCATGTTGGCCGACACGAACATCTCGCCCACCGCGGTGCCCATCAGGTAGGGCAGGCCCTGCCCGCCATAGTCGGGGTCGCAGTCGAGTGCGGTCCAGCCGCCCTCCTTCATCGCCGCGAATGCCTTGTCGAAGCCCGCGGGCGTGCGGACCACGCCGTTCTCCAGATGGCAGCCCTCGCGGTCGCCCACCGCGTTCAGCGGTGCCAGCACCTCGGACGCCACCTTGCCCGCCTCCTCGAGCACCGCCGAGGTGAAGCCCTGGTCGAGGTCCTCATAGCCCGGAATGCCGGATTCGGTGACCTTGAGCACGTCGTGCAGCAGGAACTGCATGTCCTTCACGGGGGCGGCATAGGATGGCATCGGTCTCTCTCCCTGGTCGATAGGTGGCCCGTGGCGGGCGGTTCGTGGCGGGCGCTGCGGCCCGCGATCCTGGTCTATTCGGCAGCCTCGCGGCGGAAGGCGGCCAGCATCTCGGCCCCCTTGGCGATCTGTTCGGTCAGTTCGGCGATTGCCTCGTCCAGTTCGACACGTTGTGCCTGCATCTCGGCCAGGCGGGCCTGGGCAAGATCGTAGGTGCGGGCAAGCTGCGCCTCGCCGCCGTCGCGGTCGTAGATGTCCAGCAGCTGGCGGATGTCTTCCAGCGAGAAGCCGAAACGCTTGCCGCGCAGGATCAGCTTCAACCGGCCACGGTCGCGGCGCGAATACAGGCGGCGCGAGCCGTCGCGCTGCGGGAACAGCAGTTCCTTCTGTTCGTAGAAGCGCAGCGTGCGCGGGGTCACCGCGAAGGCGTCGCACATCTGGCGGATCGTCATCATGTCGGTCGTCATCGTCTCTCTCGCACCGAAACCCCGTCAGGGGCGGCAAACGGCTTTCCGCCTGCCTTCCGTAGGGGCAGATGTGCGTTTCGACCCGACCTTACCAGAGGGATTGACGCGAGCGTAAACGGAACGTCACGTCAGATTTCCGTGTGACGCGGGGTTCAGGGCGGCGAGGGTCAGCCGCCCTCAAGCTCGCGCCGGGCGGTTTCGCGCAGGGCGCGCAGATCGGCGATGGCGGTTTCCAGATCGGCCTTCTGCCGGTCAAGCTCGGCAAGCTGCCGGTCGGCCAGGTCGATCCAGGCCTGAAGCTGCGGCTTCTCGCCCTTCTTGCCGTAGATCAGCAGCCACTGGCGGATTTCCTCAAGGCTGAACCCGAACCGCCGGCCGCGCAGGATCAGCGTCATGCGCGCCACCTCGCGCGGGCCGTAATACCTTGCACGGCCGTCCTTTTCCGGCGCGAGAAGCTCGATATACTCGTAATAGCGCAGGGTGCGCGGGGTCACGTCGAACCTTGCGCACATCTCCTTGAAGCTCAGGCGTGTGTCGGTCATCGGCGGCCCTCCCGCAGGCAGGCTAGTGCGGGCGGGGCGCGCTGGCAACGGAGGGGTTGCGGGCGGCGGCGGATTGGGGATCATGGCCGCCTGACGGAGGCAGGCCCCATGTCCGACATCGACCGCATCGCGCGCCAGTTCATCGAGGCGATTCCCCATTCCCGCGCGCTTGGCATGCATGTGGACCGGATCGAGGCCGGGGTGGCGGTGATCTCGATGCCCTATGACACGCGCTTCGTGGGCGATCCGGCAACCGGGGTGATCCATGGCGGCGCGGTGTCGGCGCTGATGGACACGGCCAGCGGGGCGGCGGTGATGTGCCACCCCTCGGCACCGGCGGGGACCGCCACGCTGGACCTGCGCATCGACTACATGCGCCCCGCCACGCCCGGCCAGCGGATCACGGCGCGGGCCGAATGCTATCATGTCACGCGGTCGGTGGCGTTCGTGCGGGTGACGGCGACCGACGAGGATGCGGCCCGCCCGGTGGCGGGGGCCACCGGCGCCTTTACCGTCGAACGGGGCCGGGCATGAAACGGCCGCGGCCCGAACCCGTGCAGGTGATCAAGCAGCGGCGCGACGCAGCGCTGCGCGCCCTGGTGGGCGGGGTGCCCTACATCCAGTATCTGGGGATCGAGTTCGACCGGCGCGGGGACGAGCTGACCGCCGTGCTGCCCTATCGTGACGAACTGATCGGCAACCCGCTGATTCCGGCCCTGCATGGCGGGGTGACGGCGGCCTTCCTGGAGGTGGCCGCGATCATCGAACTGTCGTGGTCGATCCTGTGGGAGGAGATGGAGCAGGGGCGGCTGGACCCATCGGCAATGGATGCCGCGCATCTGCCGAGATTGCCCAAGACCATTGATTTCACGGTGGATTACCTGCGGTCCGGGCTGCCGCGCGATGCCTATGCGCGGGCCCGCGTCAACCGGTCGGGACGGCGCTATGCCTCGGTGCATGTCGAGGCGTGGCAGGACAACCGGGCGCGGCTGTTCGCGCAGGGGACGGGGCATTTCGTGATGCCGGCGCGGGCCGGGCAGGTGGAATGACCGCAGCCGCGATGACCGGCGGAACGGGCGAGATCACCCATGCGCGGGTGATGAGGATCGCACTGCCCATCGTGCTGTCGAATGCCACGGTGCCGCTGCTGGGGGCCGTGGATACCGGCGTCGTCGGCCAGCTGGGGCAGGCCGCACCGATCGGCGCGGTCGGCGTGGGGGCCATCGTCCTGGCGTCGTTCTACTGGATCTTCGGCTTCCTGCGCATGGGAACCAGCGGCCTGGCGGCGCAGGCGCATGGCGCGGGGGACATGCCGGAACGGTCGGCGACGCTGTACCGGGCGCTGATGATCGGGGCGGCGGCGGGGGTGGCGTTCATCCTGCTGCAGGGGCCGATCATGTGGGCAGCGTTCCGTGTGGCCCCCGCCAGCGACGAGGTCGAGGGCCTGGCCCGGCAGTATCTGGCGATCCGCATCTGGGGCGCGCCGGCGACCATCGCGCTTTATGCGGTGACCGGCTGGCTGATCGCGCTGGAACGGACGCGGGCGGTGTTCGTGCTGCAGGTGTGGCAGAACGGGGTGAACATCGGGCTGGACCTGTGGTTCGTGCTGGGGCTGGGCTGGGGCGTTCCGGGGGTGGCCGTGGCCACGCTGATTGCCGAATGGTCGGGGCTTTGTCTGGGTCTGTGGTTCTGTCGGGATGCGTTTTCCGGCGTGTTTTCAAGCGCCTGGGCGCGGGTGTTCGACCGGGCGCGGCTGCGTCGCATGGCCGGGGTGAACACCGACATCATGATCCGGTCGGTCCTGCTGCAGGGATCGTTCACGGCGTTCATCTTTCTGGGCGCGGGGCTGGGCGATGTGACGCTGGCCGCGAACCAGGTGCTGCTGCAGTTCATCGAGGTGGCGGCCTATGCCCTGGACGGGTTCGCCTTTGCCGCCGAGGCACTGGTCGGTCAGGCGGTGGGCGCGCGTTCGGTGGCCATGGTGCGGCGGGGTGCCTGGCTGACCTCGCTGTGGGCCCTGGCGGGCACGGCGTTGATGTGTCTGGCCTTTCTGGCCTTTGGCCCGGCGATCATCGACCTGATGGCGACCGCGCCCGAGGTGCGGGCCGAGGCACGGGTCTATCTGCCCTGGCTGATCGCGGCGCCACTGGTCGGGCTGGCAAGCTGGATGCTGGACGGAATCTTCATCGGCGCCACCCTGACGCGCGAGATGCGGCGGGCCATGCTGTGGTCGGTCGCGGTATATGCACTGGCGCTGATGTGGCTCTTGCCTGCGTTCGGCAATCATGGCCTTTGGGCGGGGCTGATGGTCCTGAACACGCTGCGGGCGGTGACCATGGGGGTGATGTGGCCTGCCGTGATCCGGGCCGCAGAGCGCGGAAACTGAGGAAAAGGCGAGGGATATCATGGCATTCGGAAAGACCATCCGCACCTTCTGGCAGGGCGCCTGGCATGACGGCGATGTGCCCGTGATGCGGGCGGCGGACCATGGTTCCTGGCAGGGGTCGAGCGTGTTCGACGGGGCGCGGGCCTTCGAGGGGGTGACGCCCGACCTGGACCGGCACTGCGCGCGGGTGAACCGGTCGGCCGAGGCGCTGATGATCACCCCGACGATGCAGCCCGACGAGATGATCGGGATCATCCGCGAGGGGCTGAAGGGGTTTCCGGCCGGTGCGGCGGTCTATGTGCGGCCGATGTACTGGGCGATCGACGGCACCGAACTGGGGGTCGAGCCGAAGCGCGGCGTGACCGGGTTCTGCATCTGTCTGGAGGACGTGGCGATGCCGCCCGAGGGGGCCAGCACCACGCTGTGCCGCACCAGGTTCCGCCGGCCGGTGCTGGAGGATGCGGTGTGCAACGCCAAGGCCGGATGCCTGTATCCGAACAATGCGCGGATGCTTGTGGAAGCGAAATCAAGGGGTTTCGGCAATGCCCTGGTGGCCGATGCGATGGGCAACGTGGCCGAGACGGCGACCGCCAACATCTTCATGGTCAAGGACGGCGTGGCGATGACGCCGATCCTGAACGGCACCTTCCTGGCCGGGATCACCCGGGCCCGGCACATCGCCAACCTGCGGGCAGCCGGCGTCGAGGTGGTCGAGACGGTGCTGAGCTTCGACGATTTCCGGGCGGCGGACGAGGTGTTCACCACGGGCAACCTGTCGAAGATCATGCCGGTGACGGCCTTCGAGGATGTCGCCTACCAGGTCGGGCCGGTCACGCGGAAGGCGCGCGCGCTGTACTGGGAATGGGCGCATTCGGGGGGGTGATGCGGGTTCCGGATTGTGGCGGACGCTGTGTTAACCGTCTGATCTGGTGGTGAAATACCGGGGGCGTCCGGTCTGGCAAGCGTCTGGCGTGCGTATGGCTCGCGTCTGGTGCCGGCGGTGGCAGCCGGATCGGCGGACGGCGGTTAACCAGGGGCGCCCGAATCGGGCCGCCGGACATCCGCTGGACAGCGGCGCGCGCGGCGGCCATGATCGGCGGGCCAAAAGGGGGTCGGCGATGCGCAAGTTCCTTGTGGTGCTGGACGACAGTCGCGAGTGCCTGAACGCGATGCGCTATGCGGCATTGCGGGCGGCGCATACCGGGGGCGGCGTGGTGATCCTGTCGGTGATCCCGCCCGAGGAGTTCCAGCACTGGATGGGCGTTGCCGACCTGATGCGGGCCGAGGCGCGCGAGCGGATCGAGGCGCATTTCGAGGTGTTCGCCAAGTGGATGCGCGACCGGCAGGGGGTGAACCCGATGCTGGTGATCCGCGAGGGCGACCCGGTGGCCGAGATCCTGGCGCAGGTGCGGGCCGATCCCGAGATCGGGGTGCTGGTGCTGGGCGCCGCGACCGAGAAATCGGGGCCAGGCCCGCTGGTGACGGCGATGTCGCGCAACTCCGGCAACCTGCCGATCCCGCTGACGGTGGTGCCGGGCGACATGTCGAAGGAACGGCTTGAGGCGATCACCTGAGCGAGTCGCGCGATTGGTTCCGGAATGGAACCGGCATGTTTCCGGCGAAATCATGGCAAGATTGAGGCTTTGTGCCTAGCCTGCCGCCCGGTGGGGGTCTGCGTACCGGGAGACGGGGCGATGACCAGAGGCTGGGGTGGAACGGGCGGACGTTCGTTCTTTGGAAATGATCGTGGCCATGACAGGGGCCGCGATGACGATTGCGACGATGATCGCGGGCATGGCGGTGGGCACAGCCATGGCGGCGGCCAGGGCCACGGGCATGGCCACGGGCATGGCGGCGGGGGCGGCCAGAGCCATGGCGGCGGCCACGGGCATTGGCCCTGGGGCGGCCACGGGCCGGGGCGCGGCGACGATGCCTGCGACGACCGTGACGACGACGACGATGACGGTGGCGAGACCTGCGAGGCCGGTTCGGGCTTTCCCGACCTGCCGGCCGATGCCTACGGGATCACCTTCCACATCGACCTGAACGGTGACGGCGAGATCGACGAATACCTGTTCGTCGAACCGCCCTATGGCAGCGATCCGGCCGAGTTCGACTTCCAGGACTATTACGACACGGTGGTTGCCGACCTGAAGGATAACTATCCGACGCGGGACCCGAAGGAGATCGTGATCAAGGCCACGATCTACAGCCAGGCCGAGGGTGAATCCTACTACTACTTCACCGGCGACGAGGGCGAGACCTGCGAGGACGATGACGACAAGGACGACCACCCCAAGGACGACGACTGCGACGACAGGGGCGGTGGCAAGGGCCATGGCTGGTGGGGCCGCAAGGACGACGACGACGACAAGGGTGGCGGCAAGGGCCACTGGTGGAGCCGCAAGGACGACGACCGGGACGACGAGGACGACAGGGGCCATGGCCGGTGGGGCCGCAAGGACGACGACCGGGACGACGAGGACGACGACCGGGACGACGACCGGGACGGGGGCCCGCATCTGCGGCTGATGCTGTCGCGCGGCAGCCATGACGATGCCCGCTTCTTCTGCGACTTCGCCCAGGCGTTCGGCCAGATCGGAAACGAGAACGCCCCGGTCGAGGAAGAGCCCGAGGAAGAGCCCGAAGAGGTCGACTGCTGACCCCGACTTCGGCCCGTCCCTGCCGGGGCGGGCCGAACGTTAGAACGGTTCCAAAACTTGACATGGCCGGTGCGGGGGCGCATATCCGAGTGAACAAGTCGGAGACCTGCCATGTTCATCCAGACCGAATCCACCCCGAACCCGGCGACGCTGAAATTCCTGCCCGGCCAGACGGTGCTGGAGATGGGCACGGCGGATTTTCCGTCGGAAGCGGCATCGGCCACCAGCCCGCTGGCGCGGCGCATCTTTGCGGCGGGGCAGGTGACGGGCGTGTTCCTGGGCACCGATTTCGTGACCGTGACCAAGGCCGAGGGTGCCGACTGGGCGCATGTGAAGCCGGGCATCCTGGGCGCGATCATGGAGCATTTCCAGTCGGGCGCCCCGGCCATCGAGGGCGAGGCCGAGGCGGCGCATGCGGTGCATGATGGGCCCGATGGTGACATCGTCCGCCAGATCAAGGAACTGCTGGATACCCGGGTGCGCCCTGCCGTGGCGCAGGACGGCGGCGACATCACCTTTCACGGCTTCGACCGGGGCGTGGTCTATCTGCACATGAAGGGGGCCTGCGCGGGCTGCCCGTCGTCGACCCTGACGCTGAAGATGGGGATCGAGAACCTGCTGCGCCACTACATCCCGGAAGTGACCGAGGTTCGGCCGGTTGCCGCCTGACCGCCTCGTCCTGGGTTTCGACACATCGGCGGCGCATTGCGCCGCCGCTTTGCTGTCGGGCGACCGGCTGGTGGCGCTGGCCGACGAGCCGATGGCGACCGGGCAGGCCGAACGGCTGATGCCGATGCTGGAGGAGATGCTGGCCGAGGCCGGGATCGGCTGGCGCGACCTGTCGCGGATCGGGGTGGGGACGGGGCCCGGCAACTTCAGCGGCGTGAGGATTTCGGTGGCGGCGGCGCGCGGGCTGGCGCTGGGGCTGGGAATTCCGGCGCTGGGCGTGACGCGGCTGGAGGCGCTGGCCTGCGGGCTGGGCGCGGTGACCGTGGTCGAGGACGCGCGGCGTGGCGAGGCCTATGTGCAGGCGTTCGGGCATGATGCCGGCGGGGCGGCCCCGCCGCCGCGTCCCCCCGCCACAGGGGCGGAGGGTGGCGCCCGGTCGGGGCAGGTGCGGCCGGAGGGGCCGGCGCGGTTGATGCGGGTGGGCGATGTCGGGGCGGCGCGCGTGACGGGGTCGGGGGCGGCGATGGTGCCGGGGGCCGAGGTGCTGGCGCCCGCGATGCCGCTGGCCGAGGCGGTGGCGCGCATCGCGGCGGGCCGGACCCCCGGGGCGCGGCCCGCGCCGTTCTACCTGCGGGCGGCCGATGCGGCCCCGCCCGCGGACCCGCCGCCGGTGATCCTGCCGTGACCCCGGGGGCGATGGCGGCGCTGCATGCGCGGGCCTTCGCGGTGCCGCGCCCCTGGTCTGCCGAGGAGATCGGCGGGGTTCTGGCGGGGGCGGGCGCCTTTCTGATCCTCGATGACGGCGCGCCGCCCGCGGGGTTCCTGATCGGGCGGGTGCTGGCGGGCGAGGCGGAACTGCTGACCCTGGCCGTCGAGCCTGCGGCACAGGGGCGCGGCATCGGCGGCAGGCTGGTGGCGCGGTTCGTGGAACGGGCCGCGGCGCTGGGTGCGGTGCGTGCGTTCCTGGAGGTGGCGGCCGACAATGCGGCGGCGCGGGCGGCCTATGTGCGGGCCGGTTTCGCGCAGGCGGGACGGCGGCGCGGCTATTACGCCATGCCCGGACGGGCGGCGGTGGATGCGCTGGTGATGGCCCGCGACCTGCCCGGAATCTGACCAAGGGATCAAAACTGGCCCGGAGATCACGCAGATTGCCATTGACGGAATCCGCCGAACACGCCCTAAATTGCCGACGATCCGCCCCCGGCGCCAGCCGAGGGGCAGGCCAATGACAAACAACCGGGAGACATCCATGACCCTGATGAAGCACCTTGCCGGCGCCACTGCCGCGCTGGCACTGATGGCAGGCGCCGCAGCCGCCGAGCCCGCGATCATCTTCGACCTTGGCGGCAAGTTCGACAAGTCGTTCAACGAGGCGGCCTTCAACGGGGCGCAGCGCTGGGCGCAGGAAACCGGCGGCACGTTCAAGGAACTGGAGATGCAGTCCGAGGCGCAGCGGGAACAGGCGCTGCGGCGGCTGGCCGAGGCCGGGGCGAACCCGGTGGTGATGACGGGCTTCGCCTTCGGCGACGTGCTGAACACCGTGGCCCCCGATTTCCCCGACACCAAGTTCGCGATCATCGACATGGTGGTCGAGCAGCCCAACGTGAAGTCGGTGGTCTTTACCGAGCATGAGGGCAGCTATCTGGTCGGCATGATGGCCGCGATGGCGTCGAAGACCGGCACGGTGGGCTTTGTCGGCGGCATGGACATTCCGCTGATCCGCCGTTTCGGCTGCGGCTATGCGCAGGGCGTGAAGGCCGTGAACCCGGACGCCACGGTGATCCTGAACATGACCGGCACCACCCCCGCCGCGTGGAACGACCCCGTGAAGGGCGGCGAGATCACCCGCAGCCAGAAGTCGCAGGGCGCCGACGTGGTCTATGCGGCCGCTGGCGGCACCGGCGTGGGCGTGCTGCAGACCGCCGCGGACGAGGGCATCCTGTCGATCGGCGTGGACAGCAACCAGAACCACCTGCATCCGGGCAAGGTGCTGACCTCGATGCTGAAGCGCGTGGACAACGCCGTCTACAACGCCTTCATGGAAGGCACCGAGATGACCACGGGCTTCAACGTGCTGAACCTGGCCTCCGAGGGCGTGGGCTATGCGCTGGACGAGCACAATGCCGGGCTGGTCAGCGACGAGATGAAGGCGGCGGTGGACGCGGCTGCGGCCAAGATCATCTCGGGCGAACTGGCGGTGCATGACTACATGAGCGACAACACCTGCCCGGCCGCGTCGTTCTGAATGGACGCGATGGTGCATGATGAGGCGGGGCGGCCGGGTTCGGCCGCCCCCTTTGCCATCGAACTGAAAGGCATTTCCAAGTCCTTCGGGCCGGTGCAGGCGAACAAGGACATCTCGATCCAGGTCCGGCGCGGCACCATTCACGGCATCATCGGCGAGAACGGCGCGGGCAAGTCGACGCTGATGAGCATCCTCTACGGGTTCTACCGGGCCGACAGCGGCGAGATCCTGATCGGCGGCAAGGTCACGGCCATTCCCGACAGCCAGAGCGCCATCCGCGCGGGCATCGGCATGGTGTTCCAGCATTTCAAGCTGGTGCAGAATTTCACCGTGCTGGAGAACATCATCCTGGGTGCCGAGGAGGGCGGCATCCTGGCGCCGTCGCTGGCCAAGGCGCGCCGCGTGCTGGCCGACCTGGCGCGCGAGTATGAACTGGACGTGGACCCGGACGCGCGGATCGAGGATCTGTCGGTCGGCCACCAGCAGCGCGTCGAGATCCTGAAGGCGCTGTACCGGCAGGCGGACATCCTGATCCTGGACGAGCCGACCGGGGTGCTGACCCCGGCCGAGGCGGACCATCTGTTCCGCATCCTGAACGGGCTGAAGGACCAGGGAAAGACGATCATCCTGATCACCCACAAGCTGCGCGAGATCATGGGGATCACCGACGCCGTGAGCGTGATGCGGCGCGGGCAGATGGTGGCGACGGTGGAGACCGCCGCGACCAGCTCCGAGGAGCTGGCGGAACTGATGGTCGGGCGCAAGGTGCTGCTGCGGGTGGACAAGATGCCCGCGACCCCGGGCCGAACCGTGCTGGAGGTCGAGGGCCTGCGGGTGCGCGACATGCAGGGGGTCGAGCGGCTGAAGGGCGTGTCGCTGCAGGTGCGGGCGGGCGAGATCCTGGGCATCGCCGGGGTGGCGGGCAACGGGCAGACCGAGTTGCTGGAGGTGCTGGGCGGGATCGCGCAGGGCACCGGAAGCGTGAAGCTGAACGGGCAGGCGCTGGATCTGACGGGCAAGGCCTCGGACGGGCAGAGCCGCCGCGCGCAGGGCATCGCACATGTGCCCGAGGACCGGCAGGTGCTGGGCCTGATCATGGATTTTGCCGCATGGGAGAACGTGGGCTTCGGCTATCACCACGCGCCGGAATACCAGAAATCGGCCCTGTTCATGGACAATGCCGCGCTGTTCGCGGATTGCGAGCGCAAGATGGAACGGTTCGACGTGCGCCCCCCGATCCCGGCGCTGGCCGCCAAGAGCTTCAGCGGCGGCAACCAGCAGAAGATCGTCGTGGCCCGCGAGATCGAGCGCAACCCCGACCTGCTGCTGGTGGGGCAGCCGACGCGGGGCGTGGACATCGGCGCCATCGAGTTCATCCACAAGCAGATCGTGGCGCTGCGCGACGCGGGCAAGGCGATCCTGCTGGTCAGCGTGGAGTTGGACGAGATCATGAGCCTGTCGGACCGGATCGCGGTGATGTTCGACGGCCGCATCATGGGCTTCCGCGAACCCGCCGCGACCAACGAGCGCGAACTGGGGCTGCTCATGGCGGGGGTGGGGGAATGAACCGGGCGCATCGGCCTGCCGGACAGCCCCCCCTTCCCCTCCCTCCCTCGCAAGGGGGGAGGGAGACGCCCGCGCGATCGGCGCTGCGCCTTCCCTCCGCCTTGTGCGGAGGGGATGGGGGTGGGGGGCGACGCCCGGCAGGCTTCGGGGGGGGGCGCTGATGGACCGCATGCCGAAATGGGCCGACGTGCTGCTGGTGCCCGCCATCTCGCTCGTCCTGGCCTTTGCCATCTCCTCCGTCGTCATCCTGCTGATCGGGGAAAACCCCTGGGCCGCGATGAAGCTGATGGTGACGGGCGCGCTGGGCTCGACCTATGGCTGGGGCTACACGCTGTATTACGCCACGAACTTCATGTTCACCGGCCTTGCGGTGTCGGTGGCCTTCCATGCCGGGCTGTTCAACATCGGGGGCGAGGGGCAGGCGACCCTGGGCGGCCTGGGCGTGGCGCTGGTCTGCCTGTTCCTGCCCTGGCCGCACTGGAGCCTTGCGCTGGCCGCGGCGGTGCTGGCGGCGGCGATGTTCGGCGCGCTCTGGGCCGCGGTGCCGGCCTGGCTGCAGGCGAAACGCGGCAGCCACATCGTGATCACCACCATCATGTTCAACTTCATCGCCGCGGCGCTGCTGAACTATGTCCTGGTGAACCTCCTGCGCCCCGTGGGCAGCATGGACCCGGCCTCGGCCCGGTTCGCGCCCGAGATGCGGCTGCCCCGCCTGGGCGAGATCGTCAACGGGCTGGGCCTGCCCTTTGCCAAGGGCACGCCCGCCAACGTCACCTTCCTGATCGCGGTGGCGGCCTGTTTCGCGGTCTGGCTGCTGATCTGGCGCACCCGGCTCGGCTATCAGATCCGCGCCTTCGGCAAGTCGGAGAAGGCGGCGGTCTATGCCGGCATCAGCCCGGTGCGGATCACCATGTATGCGATGCTGATCTCGGGCGGGCTGGCGGGGCTGATGGCGACCAACCAGGTGATGGGCGAGGCGCAGCGGCTTCTGCTGAACAGCGTCGAGGGGGCGGGCTTCATCGGCATCGCGGTGGCGCTGATGGGGCGGTCGCATCCCTTCGGGGTGTTCCTGGCCGCGATCCTGTTCGGGTTCCTGTACCAGGGCGGGGCGGAACTGGCGCTGTGGACCAAGATTCCGCGCGAACTGATCACGGTGATCCAGGCGCTGGTGATCCTGTTCACCGGCGCCCTGGACAACATGGTGCGCCGCCCGGTCGAGAGCCTGTTCCTGATCGCCCGCAAGGGGGCGCGGTGATGGATTTCGCGACGCTGATACAGATACTCGACTCGACCGTGCGGCTGGCCACGCCGCTGCTGTTCGCCTGCCTCGCGGGGCTGTTCTCGGAGCGCGCGGGCGTGTTCGACATCGGGCTCGAGGGCAAGATGCTGATCGCAGCCTTCGCCTCGGGTGCGGTGGCGGCGGTGACGGGGTCGGTCTGGCTGGGCCTCTGCGCGGGGATGCTGGGATCGCTGATGCTGGCCGCGGTGCACGGGCTGGCGTCGATTACCTTCCGCGGCAACCAGCTTATTTCGGGCGTGGCGATCAACTTCCTGGCCAGCGGGATCACCGTGCTCCTGGCGCAGAGCTGGTTCGGCCAGGGCGGCCGCACGCCGCCGCTGGCGGGCGCGGCGCGGTTCCAGCCGGTGAACCTGCCCTTTGCCGGCCAGGTGGCGGATGTGCCGGTGATCGGACCGGTCTACGCCGAACTGATCTCGGGCCACACGATCCTCGTCTATGTGGCGGCCGCCTGCGTGCCGCTGACCTGGTGGCTGCTGTTCCGCACGCGCTTCGGGCTGCGGCTGCGGGCGGTGGGCGAGAACCCGGCGGCGGTCGATACCGCGGGCGTCAGCGTGATCGGCATCCGCTTTGCCGCGGTGGCGATCTGCGGCCTGCTCTGCGGCCTTGCGGGTGCCTACCTGGCCACGGGCCTCGCGGCGGGCTTCGGCAAGGAAATGACGGCCGGGCGCGGCTTCATCGCGCTGGCGGCGCTGATCTTTGCCAAGTGGCGGCCCTGGCACGCGCTGGGCGCCTGCCTGCTGTTCGGACTCCTGGAGGCAGTGGGCAACCGCTACCAGAACATCGACCTCGGTTTCGCGGTGCTGCCGGTCCAGTTCATGCAGGCGCTGCCCTACATCCTGACGGTGGTGATCCTCGCGGGCTTTGTGGGCAAGGCGATTCCGCCGCGCGCGGGCGGCGAACCCTATGTGAAGGAAAGGTAGGGGGCGCTGCCCCCTCGGGCCCGTGCCGGGCCCTTCCCCCGGGGTATTTCGGCGAAGAAGAGCGACAATTCGACTTAAATTGTTCTCTTCTTTGAAAAAATACCCTCGGGGGGGTGAGCCCCGCAGGGGCGAGGGGGGCGGAAGGCCCCCCTGCGACGGACGAACGGGGGCGGGACGATGACGGCAGAGGCATTGGCGGATCTGATCCGGGCGCGCGCGGGCGATGCGCCTCCGCGGCTTGGCCTGGTGCTGGGGTCCGGGCTGGGGCATCTGGCGGGGGCGGTGTCGGGCCGGGCGATCCCCTATGCGGACCTGGCGGGCTTTCCGCATGCGGGTGTCAGCGGGCACAACCCGCATCTGGTGATCGGCGATCTGGAAGGGGTGCGGGTCGCGGTGTTCGGGGGCCGCGCGCATTACTACGAGCGGGGCAATCCGGCCGAGATGCGCCTGCCGCTCGCGGTGCTCAAGGCGTTGGGCGCCGAGGGCGTGATCCTGACCAATGCGGCCGGATCGCTGCGCCCCGACATCCGCACCGGTGACCTGATGCTGCTGTCCGACCACATCAATTTCTCGGGCCTGAACCCGCTGATCGGCGAGCCGTCGGATGCGCGCTTCGTGCCGATGGGGGATGCCCACGATCCCGGCTATCGCGCGGCCCTGCGGGCGGCCGCGGCGGCCGAGGGGGTGGCGCTGCCCGAGGGGGTCTATGCCTGGTATTCCGGGCCTTCCTTCGAGACGCCGGCCGAGATCCGGGCGATCCGTGCGCTGGGCGCGGATGCGGTGGGGATGTCGACGGTTCCCGAAGTGATCCTGGCGCGGTTCCTGGGCCTGCGGGCGGCGGCGGTATCGACCATCACCAACATGGCGGCGGGGCTGTCGGACGAGAAGATCAGCCATGAGCACACCAAGGCCATGGCGCCGCTGGGTGCGGCCAAGCTGGAACGTGTCCTGCGCGCCATGCTGCGCGCGATGTGATCGCCGCGCGGTCATCGCGCTTTGACACCGGGCGGGGGCTGGGCGACGGTGGGGTTCCACCCGCCGGGACACGCCCGCCCGATGCAGATCTATCTTCCCATTGCCGAACTGTCGGTCAACGCGCTGGTCCTTCTGGGCCTGGGCGGGCTGGTGGGCCTGCTGTCGGGGATGTTCGGGGTGGGCGGCGGGTTCCTGATCACGCCGCTCCTGTTCTTTCTGGGCATCCCGCCCGCGGTCGCGGTGGCGACCGGGGCGAACCAGGTGGTCGCCTCGTCGGTGTCCGGCGTGCTGGCGCAACTGCGGCGCAAGGCCGTCGATTTCCGGATGGGGCTGGTCCTGCTGGGCGGGGGGGTGATCGGATCGGCGGGGGGCATCTGGGTGTTCGCGGCGCTGGCGCGGGCCGGGCAGGTCGATGTCTTCGTGCAGCTTTGCTATGTGATCTTCCTCGGCGGCATGGGCGCGATGATGCTGCAGGAGAGCCTGGCCACGCTGCGCCGGTCGCGCCGGCCCGGCGCGCCGGTGCGCCGGGCGCATGTGCATACCTGGGTGCATGGCCTGCCGTTCAAGATGCGGTTCCGCGCGTCGGGCCTCTATATCTCGGTGCTGCCACCCCTGGCGGTGGGGGCGATGGTCGGGTTCCTGGCGGCGATCATGGGGGTGGGTGGCGGGTTCATCATGGTGCCCGCGATGATCTACCTGCTGGGAATGCCGACCAAGGTGGTGGTGGGCACCTCGCTGTTCCAGATCATCTTTGTCACCGCCTTCACCACGGTGATGCATGCGGTGACCAGCCAGACGGTCGACATGGTGCTGGCGCTGCTGCTGATCCTGGGCGGGGTCGTCGGCGCGCAGGTGGGCGCGCGCATCGGCCTGATGCTGCGGGCCGAGCAGTTGCGCATCCTGCTGGCGCTCCTGGTGCTCGGGGTCTGTCTGCGGGTTGCGCTGGATCTGCTGCTGACACCGGACGAGCTGTATTCGCTGGCGCCGGGGGTGATGCCATGAGGTGGCTGGCACTGCTGCTGCTGCTTGCCTGCCCGGCGCGGGCCGAGACCATCGTTGCGGGGCTGAGCCAGACCAGCGTGGCGATCACCGCCGATTTCACCGGCGAGGAGATCCTCGTCTACGGTGCGGTCAAGCGCGAGGCCCCGGCGCCCGACGGTCCGCCGCTGCATGTCATCGTGACGGCCGAGGGTCCGCAGGGGCAGGTCGTGGTGCGCAAGAAGGAACGCCGCTTCGGGATCTGGATGAACGGCGATGCGGTGCGGGTGGACCGCGCCCCCGCCTTCTACGCGGTGGCGGCGACCGGGCCCCTGGGCGCGATCCTGAGCGAGACCGAGAACCTGCGCCACCGCATCACCATTCCCCGCGCGATCCGGGCGGTGGGGATATCGTCGGAGGCGCGGGATGCCCCGGCCTTTGTCGATGCGCTGATCCGCATCCGCGAGGTGGAGGGGCGCTATGCGCTGGACGAGGCGGGGGTGAGCCTGGCGGAGGAAACGCTGTTCCGGGCGGATG
Source organism: Paracoccaceae bacterium (assembly GCA_019454225.1). Lineage (NCBI taxonomy): Bacteria > Pseudomonadati > Pseudomonadota > Alphaproteobacteria > Rhodobacterales > Paracoccaceae > Paracoccaceae bacterium. The sequence continues at coordinate 1,535,493 of CP075370.1, forward strand.
TCATGCTGCCGTCGAACCTGACCGAGGGGGATTACCGGGTCCGCCTGTTCCTGCTGCGGGGCGGCCGGGTGGTCGACTGGCAGGAACAGGTGATCCCGGTGGCCAAGGCCGGGCTGGAGCGCTGGATCTTCAACCTGTCGCGCGAGCAGCCGCTGCTTTACGGCCTGCTGTCCCTGTTGCTTGCGGCGGGTGCCGGCTGGGGGGCGAGCGCGGCGTTCCGTCTGGTCCGGTCCTAGTGCGGGCGGGTTCACCCGGCCTCGGCCAGAAGGGCGCGCAGGTCGAGCGGGGCATTCACCATGGCAAGGCGACCGGAGGGATCACGCGGCCATTCGGCCTCGGGGCGGTCGCGGTAGAGTTCGACGCCGTTGTCGTCGGGGTCTCGCAGGTAGATCGCCTCGCTGACGCCATGGTCCGCCGCGCCGTCGATGGGGATGCGGGCCTCGACCACCCGCTTCAGCGCGGCGCCGAGGCTGGCGCGGTCCGGGAACAGGAAGGCGGTGTGGTAGAGTCCGGTGTGGCCGGGCGGCGGCGGTGTGGCGCCTGCCGACTCCCAGGTGTTCAGGCCGATGTGGTGATGATAGCCGCCCGCCGACAGGAAGGCGGCCTGGCGGCCGTAATGCTGCTGCACCTCGAACCCCAGGACGCCGGAGTAGAAGGCGATGGCGCGGTCGAGATCGGACACCTTCAGGTGGACATGGCCGACGCGGGTGGCGGGGGGCAGGATGGGCATGACAAGCTCCGGCTACGGGGATTGCACCAATCTAGCGGCTGTGGAGGCGCTGACATAGGGCGCCGGCTGCACAGCGATGGTGCGCGGGCGACCGGAAAAGGCGCCCCCGGACGAACCGGGGGCGCGAGGTTTCGGGCCAGAGCGGCGGTGCCGGGGAAGGCGGCGCCGCAAGGGGATGGGACAGGGCTGACCCGAGTCGGGCGGTGGGGACCGCCATCGCCACCCTAGCGGCGGTGTTGAATCGATCACGTGACAATGGCTGTCATGCAGCCGGTTCAGGGGCGGCCCAGCCGGGCCAGCCGTTCGGTCGCGGCGCCATCGAGGCGGAAGCGCCCGGTATGCGGCCAGGCGAAGAGCAGGTCTTCCTCGGCCGCGCCCCGCCCGACGTTGTGCAGGATCATCGGCGCGCCCGAGGGCCCGGTCCGGTCGGACACGATGGCGACATGCGGCAGGTTGCCCGGCAGCATCACCGCGACGATGTCGCCGGGCAGGAAATCGGCGGGCCGCGACGAAGGCGGCAGGCCGGCGCCGACACGATCGAACAGCGTGGCAAGGTTGCCGACGCGGCGGTGGTCGATGTTGCGGTCGGGGCGTGCCAGGCCCCAGGTGCGGGGATAGGCAGCGAAAGCGGCCTTCATGTCGCGGTTCACGGCCAGTTGAAGGTCGATCCCCGCCGCGTCGCGGAAGGCGCGGATCAGAACGTCGGTGCAGACCCCGCGCGACCGGTCGATGTCGCCACCCGGAAAATCGAGCCGGACATAGGCAGGGTCATAGGTGACGGTCACGCCGACCTGCGACCGCGCCGCGTCGACCAGTGCGGCCGGTGGGTCGGCCCGGGCAGGAAGCGCGGATGCCAGGACAATGCCAAGGAAGGTGCGGCGGAGCATGGCGGAAGAGTGCCCGTTCGGGCGCTGTCCGTCCAGACGGGCGGCAGCGCGTCGGCGGCCTCTGGCCTGTCGCGGGGCGGCGCGATACTGAGGCACATGGCCCTGACGATCACCCATCTGCTGCAGCCGCTGGATGCGGGGTTCGACGACATCATCGATGTGCGCGCGCCCGCCGAATTCGCCGATGACCATCTGCCGGGGGCGATCAGCCTGCCGGTGCTGGACGACGCGGAGCGCGCGCGTGTCGGCACCATCTACAAGCAGGTGAGCCCCTTCACCGCGCGCAAGCTGGGTGCCGCCCTGGTGGCGCGGAACGCGGCGGCGCATCTGGAGGGTGTTCTGGCGGACCGGCCGGGGGGCTGGCGCCCGCTGGTCTACTGCTGGCGCGGCGGGCAGCGGTCGGGGTCGTTTGCCAGCATCCTGTCGGCGATCGGCTGGCGGGTCGAGACGGTGGCGGGCGGCTACAAGGCCTGGCGGCGGCTTGTGGTCGAGGCGCTGCACGGCGCGGCGGATCTGTCCCGGGTGGTCGTGGTCGACGGCGACACCGGCACCGGCAAGACGGCGCTGCTGGCGCGGCTGGCGGCACGGGGCGTGCAGGTGGTGGATCTGGAGGGCCTGGCGCGGCACCGCGGATCGGTTTTCGGCGGGCTGGAGGGGCCGCAGCCCACGCAGAAGCGGTTCGAGGGCGCGCTTGCCGTGGCGCTGGCCCGGCTTGATCCCGCGCGCCCGGTGGTGATTGAGGCGGAAAGCGCGATCCTGGGCGGGCTGCGTCTGCCGCCGATCGTGCTGCGGGCGCTGGCGCGGGCGCCCCGCATCGAACTGGCGGCACCGCGAGGGGCCCGCGCGGCCTGGCTGCTGACCGCCTATCCCGATCTGCTGGAGGATCGCGCGCGGCTTGTCGCGCTGATCGAGCGGCTGCGGCCGTGGCAGCCGCGCGAGGTGATCGCCGACTGGGCGGCGGCGGTGTCCGCAGGCGACTTGCCGCGGCTGGCAGAGGGGTTGATGGAACGGCACTACGACCCGCTTTATGCCCGGGCCCGGGCGCGCTTTGGCCCGCCCGTGGCGCGGGTGGAGATGCCCGCGATGGACGAGGGCGCGCTGGCGGCGGCGGCGGATCGGGTGGCGGCGCTGGTGGCGCAGGTCGGTGGCGGTGGAGCCGCTGTCACGGGCGCAGGGTGATCCGGGGCGGACCCGCGCTGACCGTGCCGATCCGTGCGGCGGGAATCGCCGCGGCCCGCAGTGCGGCCAGCACGGCATCGGCGCGCTCTGGCGGCACGGCCGCCAGCAGGCCGCCGCAGGTCTGAGGATCGAACAGCAGCGCGGCGCGGGGATCATCGGCCGGGTCGATCCGCCCGGCCAGTGCCGCCCGGTTTTCGGGTGCGAGGCTGGATGACTGGCCGGCGCCCGCCAGCACCGCCGCGCCCGGCAGGAGCGGAAGGGCGGACAGCGACAGTTCCGCCCCGGCTTCGGCGCCTGTCATCGCGGCCAGGTGGCCCGCCAGGCCGAAGCCGGTGACGTCGGTCATCGCGCGGGCCTGCGGCGCCAGGATCGCGGCGTCGCGATCCATCGGGCGGACCATGGCGGCAAAGGCGGCCGCCGCCGACTCGCCCAGGATCAGGCCCGGCGGTGCGGGCGCATCCGCCATCAGCGCCGCAAGGATCGTGCCGCTGCCCAGCGGCTTGGTCAGGATCAGCACGTCGCCGGGCTGCGCGCCGCTGCCCGGGACCAGCCGCCCGCCTTCCGGGGCAAGGCCGGTCACGGCGAAGCCGATGGTCAGCTCTGCCCCGGCGGTCGAATGCCCGCCCACGATCTCGGCCCCCGCGGCGCGGAACACCGCACCCGCCGCGGACATGATCATGGCCAGACTGCGGGCCGACAGGGCGGGCGCCATCCGGGGCAGGATGATCTGGGCCAGCGCGGCCTGGGGCAGGGCACCCGTGGCCCAGATGTCGCCGAGCGCATGGGTGGCGGCGATGCGGGCCATCAGGCCCTCGTCGAGGGTCAGGGCGCGCAGATGGTCGGTGGTCAGCGCCTGTTCCTGTGTTCCCAGGCGCAGGATCGCGGCATCGTCGCCGGGACCGGACAGGACATCGGGGCGGGCGGGTGCGGGCAGGGCGCAGACGCCTGCCTGAAGCACCTGCGCGCCCAGTTTCGCACCGCAGCCGCCGCAGGGCGGGCGGCCCGACAGCATGTCGGTCAGGCCATCGGCCATGTCGCGGGGTGTGGCTGCGGGCGGCTGCGGGCGCGGGGCGAACCTTGCCATGAAGGCGCGGTCTATCCTGTCCTTGAGACGCCAGAGCCAGCGACCGGAGGGCGCCATCGCCAGCCCGAGGATGCGGCGGTCGGCCAGCGCAGCCCGGTCGCCCAGCGAGATGAGCTTCAGATAGTCGCGCTGCGGGTGGAAGGGACGCAAGGGGCGGCCCGACAGGGCGGCACGCAGGTTGTGTGCCAGCACCGGGGCGGCACGCACCGCATAGACACCGGCCTTGGGGCGTGGGGCATGGGCAAGATAGGCGCAGTCACCGGCGGCAAAGATGCGGGCGTCCGAGGTCTGCAGGGTCGGGCCGACGTTCAGGAAGCCATCGGTCAGGTCCAGCCCGCTGTCGCGCAGCCAGTCCTGGGGACGGGCCCCCGCGACTGACAGGGTAAAGTCCGACGGCAGGCGGCGGCCGTCGGCCAGCGTCACCGCGTCGGCGTGGATCGCCGCCGGGTCGGACCCGGTCAGGATGGTGACGCCGGCTGTTGCGAGCGCGGCCAGCAGGCGGGCCCGGGCGGGCGCACCCATCAGCGGCAGTGCCGTCGTCCCCCGGTCGACCAGCGTGACGGACGGCTGCCGGCCTGCCGCGCGCAGACGGTGCGCCGAGGCCAGCGCCAGTTCCGCCCCGCCCACGCCCGCGCCGATGATGACGATGCGCGGGGCAGGCGGCGCCGCCGCGACGAAGGCATCCCAGCGGTCGGCATAGGGGCCCAGCGGCTTGGCGGCGACGGCATGATCGGCAAAGCCCGGCAGGTCGGGCAGGTCCGATCCGATGCCGATGTCGACCGACAGCAGATCATAGGGAAGGTCGCCGCGCCCGCCCAGGCGGAGCAGGCGCGCCGCGGGATCGAGGCCCGTGGCCCGGTCGAGGATCAGCCGCACCCCGGTCTGAGCGGCGAGGCGCAGGAGGTCGATCATGATCTCGTCGCGGCGGTAGTGTCCGGCAATCAGCCCGGGGAGCATGCCGGTATAGGGCGCGACAGGGCCCGGGTTCACCAGGGTCAGGCGTGCGCCTGGCAGGGGGTTCATGGCCCAGCGGCGCAGCACGAGCGCATGGGCATGCCCGCCGCCCACCAGCACCAGATCGCGCGTCGCGGGAAAGGCCGCTGTCTGCTGCATGTCGTCCCGGGCCCCCTGCCGCCGCTTGCGGCCCTGCCTAGCCCGGCGGGATGGACGAGGCCATACACAAGATTGCGCCGGGCCCGGGCACGGGCCTAGGGTGGACGGACAAGGGAGATGGCCATGTCGCAGCGCGGCGGCACGAAGCTGGTGCAGACGCAGAAGCTGCGCCTGACGCAGAGCCTGACGGCGGCGATGCGGCTGCTGCGGTTCGATGCCTCGGGCCTGTCGCGCTATCTGGAGGAGCAGGCGGCCGAGAACCCGGCGGTGCGGTTGGTGCCCGCCGACCTGCCGCCGGACGACTGGCTGCCGCGCTGGACCGGCGTGTTCCGGACGCAGGGTGCATACCCGGCCGACAGCGGCGCCGAGGAGCGTGTCGCAGGCCCGGCCCCGAGCCTGACCGCCCATGTCATGCAGGCCATCGCCGCGATGTTTCCGGACCCGCGCGCCCGGGACCGGGCGACGGTCTTTGCCATGGCGCTGGAACCTTCGGGCTGGCTGGGTCAACCGCTGGCCAGCCTCGCGGTCGAGGCGCGCATGACGATGCCCGAGGCGGAAGCCCTGCTGCGCCGCCTGCAGGGGATCGAGCCGACCGGCCTGTTCGCGCGATCGCTGCGCGAATGCCTTGCGTTGCAGGTCGAGGATGCGGGATGGCTCGACCCGCCTATGGCGGTGGTCCTGGGCAACCTGGACCGGGTCGCGGCGGGGGATCTTGCGGGGCTGGCGCGGCGTGCGGGCGTGCCGGAGGCCGAGATCGCGCTGCGCCTGCGACGGCTGCGCGGGCTGAACCCCAAGCCCGGCGCCCAGTTCGACCCTGGCGCGGCGGCGGTGCACGAGCCTGACCTGACGGTGGCGCGGGCCGATGGCGGATGGTCGGTCGCGCTGAACCGGGCGGCGCTGCCGACGGTGCTGGTGCGCGACGGGGCGGGCGATGCGGCGGCGGCCCGCGGCTTGCAGCGGATGCTCCGGGCCCGGGGCGAGATGCTGCTGCGCATCGCGGTCGAGGTGGTCCGGCGGCAGGCCGCATCGCTGGACCGTGGCCCGGCCGCCCTCGTGCCGATGGGAATGGCCGAGGTGGCCGAGACGCTCGGGGTGCATGAAAGCACTGTCAGCCGGGCCGTTTCGGGCGTCAGCATGGATACGCCGCGCGGCACGGTGTGGTTGCGCGCGATGTTCTCGGGCGCTGTCGGCGAAGGCGTCGCCGCGGCGGCGCTGCGGGCCAGGCTGGCCGATCTCGTGGCTGCCGAGGACGCCGCGGCACCCATGTCCGACGCAGCCCTGGCCGCGCGGCTGACCGTGGCGGGCGGGGAGCCCGTGGCGCGGCGCACGGTCGCGAAGTACCGCGCGATGCTGGCCATTCCGGCCGCGCACCGCAGGCGGCGGCGATAGCCGCGCGCCAGGGCCGCCCGCCGTTCGCCCCCCATGGACAAGCTCCGCGATTTCGGGCCTCTGGCAGAGGCGGACATCGGGAGGTCGGGCGTGGCGGTTCTTCTGGGGGTGGACACGGGCGGCACGTTTACCGATGCCGCCGTGCTGGACGAGGGTGCGACCACCGTGCGCGGCCGCGCCAAGGCACTGACCACGCGGGGCGATCTGTCGCTGGGTGTGGGCCGGGCGGTCGAGGCGGCGCTTGCGGCGGCAGGTGTGGCCCCGGGCGAGGTGGGGCTGGTGTCGCTGTCCACGACACTGGCGACCAATGCGCTGGTCGAGGGGCAGGGCGCCCGCGTCGCGCTGGTGGCCATCGGCTTTGACGCGGGCGATCTGGAGCGCGGCGGGCTGGCCGAGGCGATGCGGGGCGATCCGGTGATCACCGTGGCGGGCGGCCATGGCCATGCCGGCGCGCAGGCCGCCCCGCTGGACCTGCCCGCCTTGCTTGCCCGCGTGGCCGAGGTGGCGCCGGGGGTGGCAGGATTCGCCGTGGCCGCGCGATTTGCCACCCGCAACCCCGCGCATGAGATTGCCGCCCGCGCCGCGATCAGGACCGCGACGGGGCGCCCCGTGACCTGTTCCCACGAGCTTTCGGCGCAACTCAACGGCCCCCGCCGTGCGCTGACGGCGGTGCTGAACGCGCGGCTGATCGGGCTGATCGACGGGTTGATCGGGGCGACGCAGGGCTGGCTGGCGGCGCGCGGCATCACCGCGCCGCTGATGGTGGTGCGGGGTGACGGGGCGCTGATCTCGGCCGATGTGGCGCGCGAGCGTCCGATCGAGACGATCCTGTCCGGGCCGGCCGCCTCGATCGTCGGCGCGCGATGGCTGACGGGCGCAACCGAGGCGCTGGTGTCCGACATCGGGGGCACGACAACGGATGTTGCCGTGCTGACCGGCGGCCTGCCACGGATCGACCCCGAGGGCGCGCGCGTCGGCCCGTTCCGCACCATGGTCGAGGCGGTGGCGATGCGCACCACCGGGCTTGGCGGCGACAGCGAGGTTCATGCCGTGACCGGGGGGCTGGAGGGTGGCGTGCGGCTGGGACCGCGCCGCCTGATCCCGGTGTCGCTGCTGGCAGTGGACCATGGCGCGATGGTCCATGCCGCGCTGGACCGGGCGTTGTCGTCCGAGGCGGCGGGCGATCATGACGGGCGTTTCGTCGTGCCGATGGCGGGCGATCCGGCGGGACTGACGCCACGCGAGGCGGCGCTCTGGGCGCGCATCGCGGCCCCGATGCCCTTGGCCGACGCGCTGCGGTCACGGCTGGAGGGGGCGGCGCTGGATCGGCTGGTGGCGCGGGGCCTGGTGATGGTGGCCGGCGCGACGCCGTCGGATGCCGCGCATGTCGATGGCCGACTGGCGGCCTGGGATGCGACGGCGGCGGACAAGGCGCTGCAGCTTCTGGCGCGCCGGCGCAGCGGGTCGGGCGAGCGGCTGGCGGCTGATGCCCGGGCGATGGCCGCGATGATCGTGGACCGGCTGACCGAGCAGACCGCAACCTGCCTGCTGGAGGCGGCCTTTGCCCATGACCCGGCCTTCGCCGCGCTGCCGCCCGAGACGCTGGCCGCGCATCCCCTGCTGCGCGCCGGACTTGCCGCGCATGCGGGGGCCGTGGCGTTGACCGCGCGGCTGGGCATGCCGGTGATCGGTCTGGGCGCGTCGGCGCCCAGCTATTACGGCGCCGTGGGGCGGGTTCTGGGGTGCCCGATGATCCTGCCCGACGATGCCGGGGTCGCCAATGCCATCGGCGCCGTGGCCGGGCAGGTGGTGCAGCGCGTGACGGGCCTGATCACCTGTCCGGCCGAGGGCCGGTTCGTGCTGCACCTGCCCGAAGGGGTGCGGGTGCTGGCCAACCGCGAACTGGCGCTGGCGACGCTGGAGGACGAGCTTTCCACCGTCGCGCGGGCGCGTGCCCTGCGCGCCGGTGCGGCCGACGTGGCGCTGCGGGTCGAGCGAGACCTGCGCGAGGCCGAGATCGAGGGGCGACGCGTCTTTGTCGAGGCGCGGCTGACGGTGGTTGCGTCGGGCCGGCCGCGCGTGGCGCATGGCGATTCCGCTTGACGCCCGCCCCGCCCGCGCCTATTGCCCGGCGCCGTGGCTAGGTAGCTCAGCTGGTTAGAGCACGTGACTCATAATCACGGGGTCGGGGGTTCGAGTCCCCCCCTCGCCACCACTTCCCAATCCGAAGAAGTCCTGTGACGACCTGAATCCCCCGTGTTGCGAGGGGTTTGCTGAGGACGTCTGTCCAGCACTGTCTGGCCGGAACCACTGAAGTCCACCATCGCTCCGAGATGTCGCCGGGGGGCGTCTACAGCATCAGAGCCCCTCGGCACTGCCGAGATCGTCCGCGCGGCATGACGCCGACAGGGAAAGGGACCGTCGCGCCTCAGGCCGCTTTTCTGCGGCAATGTTCATCGCCATCCCATTGCGGGCGCTTTCCACAGCTCCCATTGCGGCCCACCTGCGGAAACGGCGTTGCCATCACCTGCCTCTCGGCAGACTTTCAGAACCACGCCGGAGGTGGGCGGCGCCGGAGCCGGCATCGGGCATGACGGGCCGACCGCAGCGCAGCGGTTCCGATCGGCCCCACGCTGCGGTTGGCGGCATCGACTTGGGAACCAGGCAGATCAGCTGCGGCCACGGCAGATTGATCGAATCGTTGCCTCGAATCTGGCAGCATGCTTCTTCTTCTTCGCGAGAGGCCTTCGAGGCTGGCGAAACTCGGATCTCGCTGCAGTTTTTTGATGGATGTGCGCGGCCAGTCGCACATTTTTCTTCAAGGAACGCAGCATGGCAATTGTCAATACCAACCTCACGTTCTTCACCCAGACGCAATCCTTGTGGCGGCCCGGTCCGGCCACAGACCTGACCATCGATTCGGGCAACATTCTGATCTGGGACCCCGATCCCATCGTCGAGCAATTCGGCTTCAGTGCGTTGGGTTTTTCCCTGGATGCGGAATTCTACCTGGACGTGAAATTCGGCCTTCTTGCCTATGCCAGCCTTGGCACGGGCGGGCATTTCGACGCGGAGTACAACATCTCGGTTGCGGTCGAACTGCCGACGGCGGTGATCGCCGGCAACACCATGGCCTTCGATTTTCGCAACTTTTCTGTCACCTCGTCCAGCATCACCACGGCGGGCTTCGGGACGCCCGAGTCCTCGGGCGCGGGCAAGATCGGTGCGGGGTTGGACCTGATCATCAAGCTTGAAACCGGGTTCCGGGACGTCGTGTTCGGACATTGGTTCGGCGAGGAAGGCCCCCACGACTTCACCATCTTCGACGTGGACGAGCGGATCGAACTGATCGCGGTCAGCCCGCTGAACCCGGAGTTCTCGCTGGACCTGACCGAGGGCGTGACCCTGACCGCCCGGCTGCCGACCGGGGCCAGCATCAGGGAAAGCACGGCCTCGAACGGCGGCGGCAGGGTCTCTGGCGAAGGCGTGTCCGACCGGCAATTCCTGTCGCTCGACGCCGATCTGGACGCGCTTCTGGTCAGGCTGCTGAACAAGATCCCCGCGCCGCCGGTGCAGGTGGTGGCGAAGTTCCTGGGCGAAGTGGTCTTTGCCGAACATACCTACGACCTCAACAGCTTCCTGCCCTTCATCGGCAAGGGCAAGGCAGCGTTCAACTTTACCCTCCTCGACATCACTGCCAATGCCGGGCTGAACGTGACCGAGGAGGTCAGCCTCGACATCAACAGACCCGGCACCAACACGCCCGACATCATCGTCACGCTGGTGTCGGACAATGGCACGCCGGGCAACGCTGCCGACGACATCCGCGTGCGCGGCGCCCTGGGGCAGGTGTTGACCCTGATGTCGCCCAACACGACAGGCGTTGGCGACGCTATCATCACCGCGACCTACGAGGTCAACCGCGCGAGTTTCTTTCACGGCGTGGGCGTGGGCATCAATGCCTCGATCACCATCGACGCGCTGTCGGGCTATCTGACCGGGTCCTGGGTGCCCGAGGCGCTGCGGTTCAGCTTTGGCCCGCTGTTTTCCACGCAGATCCCCGATGGCGGGTTCCAGATCAACCTGGGCAACCTGTATGAAGACACGTTCGAGGTGTCAGGATCGGCCTTCAACACGGAAGTCAGGACCTACGAGGTATTCTACGTCGAACAGGCGCTGGCCCCGACCGGGTACAATCCCGACCTGCCGAATGCCGAAGAGACGCTTTACGCCTATTTCCGGGCGTCGCATGAACAGCTGGCCGCGATTCAGGCGACCTACAGCGACAACGGCTTTCTGCTGCGCCCACCGCTGAACGATCCTCCGGCGTCGTCCTACGATTTCAGCGGCGAAGCTCAGAAGGTGATGTTCATCTGGACCGGCCTTTTTGACCAGACCGTAACGCTCAACAGCACGAACGGCAGCGTGGCAACGGTCGATCTGGCCACCACCCTGCCGTCCAACGCAGCGCTGCTGTCTGGACAAAGCGGCGGTTTCCTCATGAACAGTGTCGTCAATCCGACGACGGCCTATGCGGCGCTTGAACATTCCTCGGCCAATCCGAACGATTCCGCTCTGGTCCGCATCAACGGCAAGACGCTGACCACCAATGCCTCGATCAACTATGAAGGCACCGCCAACAACGATTTCATTTTCCTTTACCGGAACGACACGAGTTTCATCAACGGCGGCGGGCAACTGTCGGGCGGGTTCGACACGTTCATGGCGAATTTCGCCGCCCATTACGGCGATGTGGCGATCCGCTGGGATCTGAACGCATCGGTGACCGCAGAGAACGATTCTGACCCGAATACTGCGGGCGGCATCACGCTGTTCGACAACGACCCGTCGATCACCACGCTGACCGTGCGCAACATCGAACGCGCGATCCTGCGGACCGGCGCGGCGGATGACTATCTGGTGGGCTGGCAGCGGGGCGACATATTCATCACCGGCGACGGCGATGACATTGTCATCATGCCGGTCGACAGCGCCTCTGACGTCGCCATGCTGGAAGGTGGCGATGACGTATATATCGGCGGGTTGCGCGCCACGGCGGATACCGTGGTCGACGTGATCTATGGCGGCACCGGCATCGACAATGCCTTTGTCACCGCCGGCACGGCCGGATTGCGCTATGACATCACCGCGCAGGGCTTTGATTTCGGCCCCTCCGGCATCGGCCTGCGGTTTGGCGACACGTTCGGGATCGGGGCCGACGCAAGCTTTGGCGATATCGCGCAGTTCTATTTTGATCTCGGGGCCTGGGGCTATGCGAGCCTCGCATCCGATCCGGGCAGCGTCGCCGCCGACCTGCCCGGTGGCGGCGCAAACCTGGAACCTGAATACGCGATCGTCCTGCGCAACGGCTTTACCTTCGGCCAGATGCAGTTCGACAGGTCTTTCGAATACATCAGCATCGTGGAAGGCGGCGCGGGCGACGATCTGGCGATCTTCCTCGGTGGAACACGCTATGAAGGCGGCGACGGCACCGACACATTCGGCGCCGATTTCCGCAGGTTCGAACCCGCTTTCGGCGCACGCGCCGGTGTGAACATCGTTGCCGGACGCACGGGCATCGACGGGTTTTTCGGAGAAACCATCATCGACGGGTTCGAACGTCTGCTGGTCGCAGGCACATCGGCCAATGACGTGCTGGTAGGCGGCATGCTGTCGGATTTCCTGTTCGGCGATGAGGGCAACGACGTGTTGTCGGGCGGCGCCGACAAGGCGGCAGACGCGCTATTCGGCGGCGACGGCAATGACTTTATCGTCTGGACCAATGCCGGGGCCGACGACATCCGGGGTGGGGCGGGCATCGACCGGCTGGACATTGCGGCCGACGGGCTGGAAGCGCACGGGCTGCGCTATCGGTTCGTCAGCTTTACCGACGGCCTGATCCTGCCGGGCAGCGAGGTGTTCTACTGGGCCTATGACAGCGCCGCCCTGCTGCTGGACGCGCTCGACTACACCCGGACACTGGACACCTTCTATTCGATGGACCTCAGCTTCGAGAACGGGGTCTTCGCCAGAACCTACCAGATGGAGGTCGCCAACATCCGCGGATCGGTGCCGGGTGACGACGTCCTGATCTATCAGGGCGGTGTCAGCTACATCGGCGGCGAGACGGCCGGCGATCAGGATACCTTCGTCGCCGACCTTTCGGCCTTCAACGTCGGGATCACCTTTGTCATCAAGGATGACGAGGCACTGGACGGATCCGACGGCTATACCATCGCCAATACCATCTACGTCGAAGGCATCGATCGAGGCGTGCTGATCACCGGGGCGGGCAATGACCTGCTGGTCGGTGGGCGGCTGGACGATTATTTCCATGCCGGCGCGGGAGCCGACACGCTGATTGGCGGCGCAGGCAACAACGTGTTGATCGGGGGCGAAGGCAACGACCTGTTCATGTGGGACGGTGCCGGAAACGACACCATCGTCGGCGGCAGTTTCCGCGACCTGAACGGGCGCGACGTGCTGGTGATGGCGGCAAATGCCGATGCGCAGGCCACATTGCGTGTCTTTCTGCCGTCCGGCGTCGAACTGACCGCGTCGGGTGCGCTGCATGCGGGGTCCAGCCATGAAGCGATCCGCGCCGTGGTCGATCAGGCCCTGTTCGCGTCGCGGTTCATCTACGACACGGGCGCCCATGCCGTTGACTACAGCAACATCTCGCGCGTCGAGTTCGCCGGTGACGGGTTCCGCAACGACATAGCCCTTTTCCAGTATGGCGAGAACTACATCGGAGGCGACGATTTCGGCGACCTGTTCGCCGGCGATTTCCGGTTCAAGGTGAATCCCGGCATCAGCTTTGGCGACATGATCTTCGATGCCCGCACCAGCAAGGTCTACGAGGCCGCCGAGGGTCTGAAGCTGGGCGGGTTCGAACGTTTCCACCTGCTGCTGGGCGACGGCACGCATCTGGTGCGGGGCGGCGACCTGGGTGACCATGTCGAGGGTACGACGGGCTACATCACCTTCCTGGGCGGCACCGGCGACGACTATTTCGCCATGGGCACCGGAGGTGGCCTTTTCGAACATGTCGGCGGCAACGATACGGTGATCGGAAGCTTCGGCCGATCGACGCTGGTCTATCAGGCCGAGGGCCCGGCCCAGATTCAGCTGCTGAACGACACGACGCCGGTCGGGCCGCTGTTGTCCCGCCAGACCGGCCTGCAATCCATTACGGTGTTCGACGATGCGCTGAGCAGCGACGCCTTCACCTTTCTGCTGACGCACCAGGACAATTCCTTGCGCTACAGCGGTATCCGCGAAGTGTTCGCCACCGGAAGCGGGCAGAACGACGTGCTGCTGGGCGGGTTCGGCCAGACGCTGCTGGATGGCGGCGATGGCGACGACGTGCTGATCGTGCGCCAGGGCAACCATGTCATGACGGGCGGGGCCGGCCAGGACACCTATGTATTTGACGACCTGTTCGGCTCTGCCGTCATCCTGGATGAATTCGGCACCGATACAATCCTGATGTTCACGGGCGTCCTGCGGGACCAACTGTCGTTCAGCGCGGATGGGCTCGACCTTCTGGTCACCACGTCTCCCACCAACATCATTCCCAGCAACCTGCGGTTTCAGGACTACTTCGCGCCCGGTCCGAACGGGGTGAACGCAACCTTTGTGACGATGGACGACAGCTTCACCCTCGACCTGTCGGGGTTCGGGGCCTTCACAGGCCTTGCCGTCGCCACCCGCGCGGTGCTGCACGGGACCGCAGGGAACGATGATTTCAGCGTGGGCAACCATGTCGGACGCATCATCCACATGGGCGCAGGCGACGACTTTGCGGACGCAGGAAGCGGTGCCGACCTGTTCTTCGGCGGTTCCGGCCAGGACGGCGTGTCCTACCGGAATTCGGCCGGTGGCGTGTCCGTCGATCTGGGCTTTCAGAGCGGCACCGGCAACGATGCCGAAGGCGACATCTACAGTTCAATCGAACACGTGGCAGGATCGGTCTTCGACGACCTTCTGGTCGGGTCGGCGGCGAGCAATACCCTTGTCGCAGATGAAGGCGATGACACGCTGTTCGGGAGCGATGGCGACGACGCGCTGTTCGGCGGCACCGGTGAGGATAGCCTCGACGGTGGCAATGACAACGACCTCCTGGACGGCGGCGAGGGCGACGATACCCTGCTGGGTGGCACGGGCAATGACATCCTGCGCGGCGGTGACGGCAGGGACAGCCTGAATGGCGGCGAGGGCGATGACCTGATCGAGACCGGCAACGGGAATGACCGGGTCAATGGTGGCAACGGAAACGACGTCATAGTCTATGTCGGCGACGGGCGTGACACGATCAATGGCGGGGTCGGCATCGACTGGGTCGATTTCTCGCTCCACACGGCCGGGGTTTCGGTCGATCTGCTCGCGGGCACGCCGGTGCTGTCCAGCAATGGCGTGCGCGAGATCGCAATTGCCTCCCTGGCGAACATCGAGAACCTGCGCGGCACCGATTTCGACGACCAACTGATCGGCAACGCCCAGGACAACGTGATCGACGGCGGGCTCGGCTTCAACGTGATGGTGGGCCATGCTGGTGCCGATACTTTCATCAGCACCGGTCGCCTGGGTTTCGTCGATTACAGCCAGGAATCCGGCGGACAAGGCATCGACCTTGTCTTTCAGGCCTTTACTCCGGGTCTGAGCCCCCATGTCGCGGGGACCGACAGCCACGGGAACACCGACCGTCTGTTCAACATCACCATCGTCCAGGGCACCCGGTTCGCCGACAACATCCAGGGGAACGACGACGACAACGAACTGATTGGCGGGGACGGCGGCGATTTCCTGAACGGGCTGAACGGCAACGACATCCTGTTCGGCGAGTTCGGCAACGACACGCTGCTGGGCTTTTTCGGCAATGACACGCTGCTGGGCGGCGAGGGCAGCAACAGCCTGCGTGGCGAGGACGGCAACGATGTCCTGATTGCGGATTTCTTCACGACCTTCGACCACATGATCGGCGGCGCCGGGTTCGACACCGCCCTCTACGACCAGTTCGAGACCGGCCTCACGATCACCGGCAGCCAGGTCTTTGCCAATGGTGTGCAGATCGGCTTACTGGACGGGATCGAACACGTCGCGGGCGGCCTCGGCGACGACGTGATCACCCTGTCCGCACCCGACCAGTCAAACCCGTCCAACCGCGAGTTCCTGCAGGTCTATTCCTACACCGGCGGCCTTGACGAGGTGACGGGCACCAACGTGTTCCTCGGCGGGCGCAACACGCTGAGCTATGCGCTGTTCGACGCGGCCATGCATGTGCGGATGTCCTCGGGCATCGCGCGCACCGACGATGCGCCCACCATCACCGGTGACGGCACCCGCCGCGCCACGCTGTTCGACGACATCATGGTGGTTGTCGGGTCGCGGCATGGCGACTTCCTTGAAGGCAACGTGATGCGCCCGCTGGGCCAGAGCATCACCTTTTCGGAACTGCACGGCGGCGACGGCAACGACACGCTGGTGGGTCTGGGCGGCGACACGGTCCTGATCGGCGGCGCGGGCGATGACCTGATCCGCATCTTCGTGCCGCCGTTCGACCCGCAGGTCCAGCCGCCGATCTTCTTCTACACGGTCGATGGCGGCGAAGGGGTGGACAGCCTGCAGATCGACGGGCTGACCGGCTGGGACATCGACCTGACGGCCTCCTATGCGAACCTCTTCATCACCGGCATCGAGAACGTCATCGGCAGCACGGGCGACGACACGCTGACCGGCGATGCGGGCGCGAACACCTTCCGCGGCGGGCTTGGCGATGACGTGTTCTTCGGCGGCGACGGGGACGACACGCTGATCTACACATCGGGTGTCGATACCTTCACGGGCGGGGCCGGGATCGACACGCTCGACCTGTCCGCCTTCACCAGCGCGGCGAGGGTGGATCTCCGCAACCTCAGTGACACAGCGCGCACGAATGACCTGCCGAAGGCGACGGGCGGGGTGTTCCGGACAATCGTGACGGCGCCCGATGGCGACGTGGAAGGCGTGGTGGGCACCGCTTTCAACGATTCCATCGCGGGCGACGAGCTGAACAACTTCCTTTCGGGCGGCCTGGGCAACGACACCCTGCGCGGCCGGGCCGGCAATGACCTGTTGATCTATGACGCCGGGCTGGACCTGCTGGATGGCGGGGCCGACCGCGACACCGCCAGCTTTGCCGGGTTCCAGTTTGCCATCGACCTGGACCTGACGCACAGCGGGATCAGCGTGTTCCACCGCGGCGGAACGACGGTGAACACGGGCACCGCGGTCAATATCGCAACCCTCGTTTCCGTGGAGAACGTCATTGGCACCGCACAGTCCGATGTGCTGCGCGGCGACGACGAGGCCAACGCCATCCTGGGCAACGGCGGCGCGGATCTGATCATGGGCCGTGGCGGGGAGGATTCGCTGTTCGGCGGTGACCTTTCGGACACGCTGCTGGGCGATGACGGCAACGACAGCATCGTCGGCGGGATCACCGAAACCGATCTGGGCGACAGCATCGACGGCGGGGCGGGCAACGATACCGTGTTCGGCGGTGCGGGGAATGACACGATCCTGGGCGGGGACGGCGACGACCAACTGAGAGGGGACACCGGCAACGACAGCATCGACGGCGGCGTGGGCAGCGATTTCATCGCGGGCGGACGCGGCAGGGATACGCTGCACGGCGGCGATGGCGACGGGCTTGATACCCTGTCGGGTGGCGACGGCGACGATGTCCTGATCGGTGGGGCAGGTGCGTCGAGCGTGCAGGAGGGGGGCAGCGGCAACGACCTGCTGACTGGCGGCACGGGCGCAGACACCCTGCGCGGAGGCGACGGGAACGACACTCTGGTCGGTGGCAGCTTCGACAGCATCGACGGCGGAAACGGGTTCGACATCGTTTCCTATGCCACGGCGAATGTGGCCGTTTCGGTCGAGCTGTCCGATAGCGGCTTTGCCCTGACCGGCGGCGCGGCGCAGTTCGACCAAGTGACAAACGTCGAAGGTGTGTGGGGCGGGCTGAGAAACGACGTGCTGACCGGCAATGCCGCGCAGAACCTGCTGCGTGGCGGGGAAGGCAACGACACGCTGACGGGCAACGACGGCGACGACATGCTGGACGGCGACGGCGGTCGCGACATGCTTTACGGCGGTGCCGGCCGCGACAGACTGCGCGGCGGGGACGGCAACGACAGGCTCAGCGGCGGGGGCGGCGCCGACGAACTCTACGGCGACGCGGGCGACGACAGCCTGAAGGGTGAGGACGGCAGCGACCTGCTGGTCGGGGGGATCGGCCTTGACACGCTGGACGGCGGTGCGGGCGACGACACGCTGCAAGGCGGCGACGACGCGGATATCCTGCTCGGCGGCGACGGCAACGACCTGATTGAGGGTGGCGCCGGGAACGATACGCTGCGCGGAGGTCCGGGGGGCGACCTGCTGAACGGCGGCGATGGCACCGACTTTGCCGACTATGGCACGGCCAAGGGTGGCGTCACGGTCAACCTGGCTGCCCCCGAACGGAACCGGGGCGAGGCTGTAGGCGACCGCTACATCAGCATCGAAAACATCATCGGCAGCGCCAAGAACGACCGTCTGACCGGCGACGGGCTGGCGAACATGATTTCCGCGGGCAAGGGGCGCGACACGCTGGAAGGTGGCGGCGGCACCGATACGCTGTTTGGCGGCGAAGGCAACGACCTGTTCATCACGACCGGAGAATCCATTGATGCCGAAAGCTACGGTGGCGATGGCGACGACACCTTTGTTTTCAGCAACGCCTTCTATTCGGGCAATATCTTCGGCGGGGCGGGGACCGACCACGTCGATGTAAGCGCCTATGTCGGCTTCACCATCGCGGTCGATCTGGCTGCAGGCACCTATGACGACGGGTTCCTGCGCGCCATGGTGGACATCGAGAATGTCACCGGCGGCACCGGCAACGACACACTGGGCGGCAGCGCCGCGAACAACCGCCTGATCGGCGGCGCGGGCGACGACCTGCTGAGCGGCGAGGCCGGGAACGATACCCTCGATGGCGGGGCCGGATTCGATACGATGCTTGGCGGGGCGGGCAACGACCTTTACATCGTGAATTCCCTGTCGGACCGCGTGTTCGAAACGACCACGACGACCAGCACCGTCGATGCCGGCGGAATCGACACGATCCAGAGCAGCGTCAGCTTCAACCTGAATGCGACGGTTGGCACGCAGTATGTCGAACGCCTGACCCTGACCGGCACGCAGAACATCAATGCCACCGGCAATGACCTGGCGAATGTGCTGATCGGCAATGCACGCAGCAACACGATCAACGGCGGCCTCGGGTCCGACACGATGACAGGCGGCGCGGGCGCCGACACCTTCGTGTTCGACACGGCGCCATCGGCCACCAACCGCGACGTCATCACCGACTTTTCGGTGGTGGACGACACGATCCGTCTGGATGACGCCGTGTTCGTCGGGTTGGCGCAAGGCGTTCTGGCGGCATCTGCCTTTACCGCCAACCTGACCGGGCTGGCCACCGACCCGCTGCACCGGCTGATCTACGAGACCGATACCGGACGGGTCTTTTTCGACGCCAACGGCACCGGCGCCGGAGCGCGCAGCCTGATCGTGACGCTGGCCGCCGACCTTGCACTCACCCACGAGGACTTCTTCGTGTTCTGATCGCCCGGTGCCCCATGGGACCTGGCCGCGGGATGCCGCCGCATGATCAGAGAAGCTTGTAGTCCCTCGCGCGCTGCACCGCCTCGGCCGGTGTCTTGGCAAGCAGGAGATCGCACAGATGGTTCAGGCGTGTCCGTATCGCCGGCTCGGCCATCCCGGTGCGCGCGACCACATCCTTCATCGTCCGGCCCTCGCCGAAGATGCGCAGGATCGCACGCTGGTCTTCCTCCAGCGACTCGGGCAGCTTGGTGCGTTCATGCAGTTCGAAGACGATCTTCCGGACCGCCTCGATCTCGTCATCCGTAAACTCGCGATCGCTGCGCGAGAACGAGCAGATGGTGAGTGATTTCAACGGGCCATGGGCGATCGAGGCCCCGTAGATCAGGCCATGGCGGGCGGCCTGCTGGAATATCCGGAACGGATCGGGAAGCATGGGCGAGCTCCACCGGATGGTGCCGCCCACCGTCAGCGCCCAGGTGGTGATCGGGTCGCGCAGGACATAGCCCTTTTCGGTGTAGAGGTCGATCCATGCCTGCGGATAGGTCCGGTATGTCAGCAACGGCGAGGTGCCACGGTTCCGCAAGGCAAGAAAATACCCTGCCGTCGCGATCTCGCCAATGCGGGCCAGTTCGGTCTCGATGAATGCGAACCTGTCCATCATGCTTACCGGTTGTCAGGGGCCCCGGCGCGATACGATAGCTATCTCTTTGGAAAAGGCCAATGCCCGCGTGGCGTTTTTCGGACACTTCACCGTTTGACGCGGGCCTTGCGGGGGGCAGCGCAGCCAGTGTTCCCCGACGGACGCCCTGCGCTGATCGCGCGCAGGGCGGACATATATCACATTGCAAGATAGGAATATGTATCTATGTAGGTCGCCATCCGTTCCTCTTCGCAAAAGATCGCGCCATGCTGAAGACCCTGTTTCCGATCCTGACCTGGGGCCGCGCCTATACGCGGGACGACGCGGCGGCCGATCTGCTGGCGGCGGTGATCGTGACGATCATGCTGGTGCCGCAGAGCCTTGCCTATGCGATGCTGGCCGGGTTGCCGCCAGAGGTAGGGCTCTATGCCTCGATCCTGCCCCTGGTGGCCTATGCGCTGTTCGGCACAAGCCGGACGCTGGCGGTGGGACCGGTCGCGGTGGTGTCGCTGATGACGGCGGCTGCGGTGGCGCAGGTGACGGCGGTGCGCGATGTGGACCCGGTGACGGCGGCGATCACCCTCGCGTTCATGTCCGGGCTGATGATGGTGGCGATGTCTGCCCTGCGGCTGGGGTTCATTGCCAACTTCCTGAGCCATCCGGTGATATCGGGCTTCATCACCGCCTCGGGTCTGTTGATCGCCGCCAGTCAGGTGAAGCATGTCCTGGGCGTGCCCGCCGGGGGCGACACCCTGGTCGACCTGGTGCCCGGGATCGCGGGGAACATCGGCCAGACCAATCCGTTCACGGCGGGGGTCGGCGGGGCTGCGCTGGTCTTCCTGTTCTGGGTGCGCAGACGCCTCAAGCCGCTGCTCATCCGCGCGGGGTTGCGGCCCCGGCTTGCCGATGGCCTGGCGAAGGCGGGACCGGCGGTTGCGGTGGTGGTGTCGATCCTGGCCGTCGTGCTTCTTGCGCTGGATGCGCGGGGGGTTCGGGTGGTGGGCTCGATCCCGGCGGGCCTGCCGCCCCTGACGCTGCCCGCACTCGATGCCGGGCTGTGGCGTCACCTTGCGCTGCCTGCATTTCTGATCTCGCTCGTCGGCTTTGTCGAATCGGTCTCGGTCGCACAGACCCTGGCTGCACGACGGCGCGAGCGGATCGATGCGAATCGCGAACTGACCGCGCTAGGCGCGGCGAACCTCGCCGGAGCGGTGACCGGCGGCTATCCGGTGACCGGCGGCTTCGCGCGGTCGGTCGTGAACTTCGACGCGGGTGCGCGCACGCCGCTTGCCGGGGCCTATACGGCCGTGGGCATTCTGATTGCGACGCTCACCCTGACCCCGGCGTTCCGCTATCTGCCGCAGGCGGTGCTGGCCGCCACGATCATCGTCGCGGTGCTGTCGCTGGTTGACCTGGGCGCGCTGCGCCGCACGTGGCGCTATTCGCGGGCCGATTTCGCGGCGATGGCGGTGACGATGGCGCTGGTCCTGACGGTGGGCGTCGAGGCGGGAATCTCGGCCGGTGTGGCGCTGTCGATCCTGCTGTTTCTTTGGCGCACCAGCCGGCCCCATACCGCGGTTGTCGGCCGGGTGCCCGGAACCGAGCATTTCCGCAACATCAAGCGCCACGCCGTCGAAACCGATCCGGCGATCCTGACGATCCGGGTGGACGAAAGCCTGTACTTTGCCAACGCCCGCTTTCTGGAGGATATGATCTATGACGCCGCCGCCGCGCGGCCCGAGGTGCGCCATGTCGTGCTGATGTGTCCCGCGGTCAACCTGATCGATGCCAGTGCACTGGAAAGCCTCGAGGCGATTGCACACCGGTTGCAGAGCGCGGGCATCGGGTTCCATCTGTCCGAGGTCAAGGGACCGGTGATGGATACGCTGCGGCGCTCCGACTTCTTCAGTCACTTCAAGGGCCAGGTCTTTCTGACGCAGCACCGGGCGATGCAGGCGCTCGGCTCTGCGGCGGCCCCCGATCCGGCCCGGGCGGCGGAATGAACGGGCGTCAGGGCGCGGGTCGCGCCAGAACCTCGCCCAGCAGGAACCAGAAGAACTGGTCGCCAGGGTAGCCCTCGATCCGCCCGACCTCGCGCCCGTCCTCGATCAGCACGAAGGTGGGCGTCAGGATGGCGGGCCGGTCGAGCGTGACGCCGTCGGGCAGCGGTTCCGACACCTGGAGGCGCTGCAGCGGCGCCGCGCGCCCCTCGTCGGTGTTGGGGTAGGCCGGGGCGATCTCGGCGTGCCAGCGTTCGCACCAGCTGCATCCCGGGCGCTCGAACATCAGCAGTTCGCGCGTCTGGGCATGGGCGGGCAGCGCCAGCAGCGCGCAGGCAAGGATGAGGGACGCGAGGTGTGTCATCTGTACATGCGTGTCTTTTAAGATTTGAATATGACCTGAGGATATGATCAGACTGCCGTCGGGACAAGTCCGGGGAGGGGGCATGGACGCGAGTTTCGGCGGAGCGGCACTTGCGGGGTTGCTGTCGTTCTTTTCTCCCTGCGTGCTGCCGATGGTGCCGTTCTATCTGTGCTATCTGGCCGGAATATCCATGCAGGAACTGCGCGGTGCGCGTGAGATGCCGCCCGATGCGCGGCGGCGCCTGGTGATCCAGTCGGCCATCTTCGCCCTGGGCGTCACCACGATCTTCGTCATGCTGGGGATGGGCGCCACGGCGCTTGGGCGCGGATTCGCGCAGTGGCGCGAACCGCTGTCCTGGGTCGCCGCAGGCATCCTGATCGTGTTCGGCCTGCATTTCCTCGGCGTGCTCCGCCTGCCGTTCCTGATGCGCGAGATGCGCAGCGAAAGCACCATGCCCCCCAGCACGCTGGCGGGCGCCTATGCCATGGGGCTTGCCTTCGGCTTCGGCTGGACCCCGTGCGTGGGGCCTGCGCTGGCGGCGATCCTGATGGTGGCGACGGCGATGCAGGAGTTGTGGCGCGGTGGCCTGCTGCTGCTTGTCTACGGCCTGGCGATGACGCTGCCCTTCGTCATCGTCGCGGTGTTCGCCGGGCCCTTCCTGCGCTGGGTGTCCCGGCATCGCGGGGCGCTCGCGCATGTGGAAAAGGTGATGGGCGTCATGCTGATCGCGTTCGGCCTGCTGATCGCGACGGGCAGCGTGAACCTGATCGCCGATTTCATGATCCGCAACTTCGACTGGTCGGCCACATTGATCTAGGAAAGGAAGTCCGAGATGAAGCATGTCCTGTTCGCGGCACTGGCCGCGCTGATCCTGCCGCTGTCCGGCGCGCTGGCCGCACCGCTGGGCGATGACGGCCTGCACAAGCCCGAGTGGCTGCGCGAGACGTTCCGAGACATGTCGGACGATCTGGCCGAGGCGAACGCCGAGGGCAAGCGCCTGCTGATCATCTGGGAGCAGCGCGGTTGCATCTACTGCACCAGGATGCACGAAGAGGTATTTGTCGATCCGACCATCGAGCAACTGATCCGGGACCACTACTTCGTGGTGCAGATGAACCTGTTCGGCGATGTCGAGGTGACCGATTTCGACGGAACGGCGCGGTCGGAAAAGGCGATGGCCATGCGCTGGGGCGTGATGTTCACACCGACGCTGATGTTCATGCCCGAGGAGGTCGCCGAGGGCCGGACGGCGGCCGAGGCGGCAGTGGCCGCGATGCCGGGCGCCTTCGGCAAGGGCACCACTGGCGCGCTGCTGACCTGGGTGCGCGACCGAGGCTATGATTCGGGCGAGAACTTCCAGGCCTATCTGGCCCGGGCGATGGCCTCGGGTGCCGTATCGCCTTGATCGGGAAGGGGCCATTCCATTATTCAAGAATCAATATATTTCTGTTGCGTGAAATGTAATCGTCGCGCTAGTGTGAATGCAGGGAAAGACAAGGGAGGAACGGATGGCTCGTTTTGCCATCGCGCTCGCGGCAGCGGGGGCGGTACTGGGTAGCTTTGCGCAGGCCGAGGTTGTCCCGGCCGATGTCAGCTATGTTGATGGCGCGGTTGAGGAATCTCTGACCGGCGTTGCGGGCGACCCGGCAGCGGGTGCCAAGGCGATGACGACGGCGGCCCTCGGCAACTGCGTGGCCTGCCACGTGGTCGAGGCGATGCCCGAGGTGCAGTTCCCCGGCAACATCGCGCCGCCGCTGGACGGCGTCGCCGACCGCTATTCGGAGGCGCAGCTGCGCGGTCTGATCGCCAATGCCAAGATGACCTTCGACGGCACGTTCATGCCTGCCTTCTACAAGGGCAGGGGCTTCGTGCGCCCCGGCGATGGCTATACCGGCAAGGCCGGGGCCGAGCCGCTGCCGCCGATCCTCAGCGCGCAGCAGGTCGAGGATGTCGTGGCCTATCTCATGACGCTCAAGGAATGACCGGAAAGGACGAAAGGAAAACACGATGGCTTTGACAAGACGCGAGACCCTTCTGGTCGGTCTTGGTGGCTTCGCGGCGGCCATGCTGCCCGCCACTGCCTGGTCGGCAACCATGGAAGAGGCCGTGGCGGCCTTTGCGAACGGTGCGGCGGTGGGAACCGGCGGCATCACGCTGACCGCCCCCGAGATCGCCGAGAACGGCAACACGGTCCCGGTTTCGGTCGATGCGCCCGGCGCCACCGCGATCATGCTGCTTGCGGCGGGCAACCCCACCCCCGCGGTGGCGACCTTCACATTCGGACCGGCGGCCGGGCGCCAGATGGCGGCAACCCGCATCCGCCTGGCCAAGACCCAGGATGTCGTGGCGCTGGCGCGCATGGCCGACGGCTCGGTCGTGCAGGCGGCGGCGACCGTCAAGGTCACCATCGGCGGCTGCGGCGGCTGACATCAGGACGCGAGGAGAACACAGATGGCAAATGACGCAAAACCCCGCGTGAAGGTTCCCAAGTCGGCCAAGGCCGGCGAGGTCATCACGATCAAGAGCCTGATCAGCCACACCATGGAATCCGGTCAGCGGAAGGGCTCTGACGGCAACCTGATCCCCCGCTCGATCATCAACCGCTTCACCTGCGACCTGAACGGGGTGAACGTGATCGACGTGGCGATCGACCCGGCCGTTTCGACGAACCCCTATTTCGAGTTCGACGCGAGGGTCGACGCCGCGGGCGATTTCACCTTCACCTGGTACGATGACGACGGCTCGGTCTACACCGACGTCAAGCCCATCGAAATCGCCTGACGCTTCGCAGATCATCGTTGGGAGGATACATCATGCAGAAGCGTATGGCCGCAGTCCTGGCCGCCACTGCCCTTGGCCTTGCCCTCGCGGGCATGGCCGCAGCCGATCCGGTCGAGGATGTGCTGGAGATCGAGACCGATGACGGAACGCTGACGCTGGTCACCACCACGTCGGCGCCCGACCACCTGCAGGACGTGATGGACACCATCTATTCCGGCTGGCACTTCCGCGAGGACGAAACCCGGTCCCTGCAGAAGGACGACTTTGACAACCCGGGCATGGTGTTCGTCGATCGCGGCCTCGATCGCTGGAACACCGCCGAGGGCACGGCGGGCAAGGCCTGCGCCTCGTGCCACGAAGGCCCCGAAAGCATGAAGGGCCTGCGCGCGGTGCTGCCGCGGGTCGACGCGGCCACGGGCGGGTTGATGATCATGGAGGACTACATCAACAAGTGCCGGACCGAGCGCATGGGCGCCGAGGCCTGGGGCATGACCTCGTCGCAGATGAAGGACACGATGGCGCTGATCTCGATGCAGTCGCGCGGCGAGATCGTGAATGTCGCCATCGACGGCGCCGCTGCCCCGTTCTGGGAAAAGGGCAAGGAAATCTACTACACCCGTTTCGGGCAGCTGGAGATGTCCTGCGCGAACTGCCATGAGGACAATTACGGCCTGATGATCCGCGCCGACCATCTGAGCCAGGGCCAGGTGAACGGCTTCCCGGTCTACCGGCTCAAGGACGCGGGCATCCTGTCGGCGCAGCAGCGCTTCGTCGGCTGTGTCCGCGACACCCGCGCCGAAACCTTCAAGGCCGGTTCGGACGAGTTCAAGGCGCTCGAACTCTACGTTGCCTCGCGGGGCAACGGACTTTCGGTCGAGGGCGTTTCGGTCAGGCACTGATACCCAACCGCGGCCCCCGCCCGCGCGGGGGCCGTGCCGTCGGCCCCGGCCGGCCAAGGACATGACACACCGGTTCACCGCCCCTGACGCGCCCGCGCGAACGGAGGCGGCCAGCCGACGACCACGGAGACTTGCATGATCAGCCGGCGCGAATTCCTCCAGGCCTCGGTGGCCGCATCCGCCATCGTCGGGGCATCGGGTCTCGGACGCTGGTCGCGTCTGGCGGCGCAGCAGGCGCTGACGCAGGAGCAGCTTCTGGCGTTCCAGGATTTCGGCAACGTCACGCTCGTCCATGTCACCGACATCCACGCGCAGCTGAAGCCGATCTGGTTCCGCGAACCGGAATGGAACCTTGGCATCGGAGACGCCCGGGGCAAGCCTCCGCATATCGTGGGGCAGGGATTTCTCGACATGTTCGGGCTGAAGCCGGGCACGCCCGAGGCCTATGCCCTGACGCATGAGGATTTCGCGGCGCTCGGCCGCGCCTATGGCCGCATGGGCGGCATGGACCGCGTGGCCACCGTGGTCAAGGCGATCCGCGCCGCCCGGCCCGAGGCGCTGATCCTCGACGGCGGCGACACCTGGCACGGCTCGATGACCAGCCTCGCGACACGCGGGCAGGACATGGTCAACGTGATGAACCAGCTTGGCGTCGAGGCGATGACCTCGCACTGGGAATGGACCTTCGGCACCGAGCGCGTGCTGGAGATTGTCGAGGGCCTGCCCTTCCCCTTCCTCGGCCAGAACATCTTTGACCAGGAATGGAACGAACCCGCCTTCGAGCCCTACACCTTCTTCGAACGCGGCGGCGCCAGGATCGCGGTGATCGGCCAGGCCTTCCCCTACATGCCCATCGCCAACCCGGGCTGGATGTTCCCCGAATACAGCTTCGGCATCCGCGACGAGCGGATGCAGGAGATGGTCGACGAGGTGCGCGCCGAGGGTGCCGACCTCGTGGTGGTCCTGTCGCACAACGGCTTTGACGTCGACCGCAAGATGGCGGGCCGGGTGCGCGGCATCGACGTGATCCTGACGGGACATACCCATGACGCCCTTCCCGAACCGGTCCTCGTGGGCGAGACGATCCTGATCGCCAGCGGCAGCCACGGAAAATTCGTCAGCCGCGTCGATCTGGATGTGCAGGGCGGCCGGATGGTGGGCTTCCGGCACAGGCTGATCCCGGTGTTCTCGGACGTGATCGCGCCCGATCCCGACATGGCCGCGCTGATCGACACCGAACGCGCGCCCTTCCAGCCGCAACTGGACGAGGTGCTGGGCAAGACCGAAAGCCTGCTCTACCGCCGCGGCAACTTCAACGGCACCTGGGACGACCTGATCTGCCAGGCCATCCTGTCCGAGCGCGACGCCGAGATCGCGCTGTCGCCGGGCGTCCGCTGGGGGGCCTCGCTGCTGCCCGGCGACGACATCCGGCGCGAGGACATCCACAGCGTCACCACCATGTCCTATGGTGCCTGCTACCGCACCCAGATGACCGGCGAGACGCTCAAGGTCATCATGGAGGATGTGGCCGACAACATCTTCAACCCCGATCCCTACTACCAGCAGGGCGGCGACATGGTGCGCGTGGGCGGCATGGGATACCACATCGACGTCTCGCAGCCGATCGGCAGCCGCGTCACCGGCATGACCCTGCTGCGCACCGGCGAGGCCATCGACCCCGCCCGCAGCTACACCGTCGCGGGCTGGGCCAGCGTGAACCAGGGCACGGAAGGCCCGCAGATCTGGGACGTGGTCGAGGCGCATGTGCGCAAGATCGGCACCGTCCGGCTTGAACCCAACACATCCGTTGTCGTGACCGGCGCATGACCGCCCGTCATCCGAAGACCCCAGGAGGCAACATGACCGACGAGACAACCCGCCGCGGTTTCCTCAGGGCAGGGCTGGCGGGCGGCGCGGCGCTGGCCGCGGCCGGCACCGCCGCGGCCGCCCCAGATCCGCTGATCACCGAGATCCAGCCCTGGGCCTCGGAATTCGGTGATCCGGTGGATGCCGCGCCCTATGGCCTGCCCTCGCGCCACGAGGCGCATGTGGTGCGCCGCAATGTCGAATGGCTGACCGAAAGCCCGGTCTCGTCGATCAACTTCACGCCCATCCACGCGCTCGAGGGCACGATCACGCCGCAGGGCTGCGCCTTCGAACGCCACCATTCCGGCGCGATCGACCTGTCCAAGGGCGACTACCGGCTGATGATCAACGGGCTCGTGGAAACGCCGCTGGTGTTCACCTTCGAGGATCTGATGCGCTTTCCCCGCGCCATCACCACAGCCTTCTGCGAATGCGCGGCCAATGGCGGCATGGAATGGGGCGGTGCCCAGCTGGAAGGCTGCCAGTTCACCCAGGGCATGATTCACAACATGGAATACACCGGCGTCATGCTGCGCGACCTTCTCGCCGAGGCGGGCGTGCAGCCGGAAGGCAAGTGGATCTATGTCGAGGGCGCCGACGCCTCGTCCAACGGCCGCTCGATCCCGCTGGAAAAGGCGCTCGACGACGTGATGGTGGCCTTCTTCGCCAATGGCGAGGCGCTGCGCAAGGAACATGGCTATCCCGTGCGGCTGGTCGTGCCCGGCTGGGAAGGCAACATGTGGATCAAGTGGCTGCGCCGGATCGGGGTCTACGACCAGGCGGTCGAAAGCCGCGAGGAAACCTCGAAATACACCGACCTGATGAAGGACGGACGGGCCCGCAAGTGGACCTGGGTGATGGATGCGAAGTCGGTCATCACCTCGCCCTCGCCGCAGGCGCCGATCCGGCATGGCGCCGGGCCGCTTGTGATCACAGGACTGGCCTGGTCGGGCCGCGGCCGCATCGCCCGGGTCGATGTGTCGCTCGATGGCGGCGTGAACTGGCAGACCGCGCGGATCAGCGGCGATGCCAAGTCCAAGGCGCTGACCCGGTTCCATCTCGATCACGTCTGGGATGGGTCGGACATGCTGATCATGTCCCGCGCGATCGACGAGACCGGCTATGTCCAGCCGACCAAGGACCAGCTGCGCGCCATCCGGGGCGTCAACAACGTCTATCACAACAACGCCATCCAGACGTGGTGGATCAAGAGCGACGGGGAGGTGGAGAATGTCGAGGTTGCGTGAACTTGTCATCGGAACGGCGCTTGTCTCCGTCATCGCCATGCCTGCCGCGGCGGGGAAGCTGGGGCTCGGCCGCGCC
Source organism: Paracoccaceae bacterium (assembly GCA_019454225.1). Taxonomy (NCBI): domain Bacteria; kingdom Pseudomonadati; phylum Pseudomonadota; class Alphaproteobacteria; order Rhodobacterales; family Paracoccaceae; species Paracoccaceae bacterium. Next base: position 1,564,405 of record CP075370.1, read on the forward strand.
GCCCTGCCCGAGGAGATCGCCGCCTGGGACGTGGCCGTCCTGCCCGATGGCACCGGCCTGCGCCCGGGGTCGGGCAGCGTCGAGCAGGGCGAAGAGGTCTTTGCCGAGGCCTGCGCCTCCTGCCACGGCGAATTTGCCGAAGGCATCGACAGCTGGCCGGTGCTGGCCGGCGGCATCGGCACCCTGACCGATCCGCGCCCGGTCAAGACGGTCGGGTCCTACTGGCCGTACCTGTCCACGGTCTACGACTATGTCCACCGCTCGATGCCCTTCGGCGGGGCGCAGACCATCGGCGTCGACGATACCTACGCGATCACCGCCTACATCCTCTACTCCAACGGTCTGGTCGAGGATGACTTCGTGCTGTCGGATGCGAACTTCCGCGAGGTCGTGCTGCCCAACGCCGACGGTTTCTACCCCGATGACCGCGACACAACCGAGGTGCCGCTGTTCTCGGGCGAACCCTGCATGTCGGCCTGCGGCCCGGCGCCGCAGGTGACAAGGAAGGCCAGCGATCTGGGCGTCACCCCGACCGACCCCGATGGCAGACCCGCGGGCACGCTGCCCCTCCTGCTCGCGCAGGCCGATGCGCCTGCCGCGGCGGCGCCTGCGGCGGCCGAGGCGGCCCCGGCAGCCTCCGCCCCCGATCCGGCGCTGATCGAGGCGGGCGAGAAGGCGTTCAAGAAATGCTCGGCCTGCCACAAGGTCGGCGACGGCGCCAGGAACGGCACCGGTCCGCATCTGAACGGCATCGTCGGCAAGGCCGCGGGCAGCGTGGACAAGTTCAAGTATTCCAAGCCCCTGGCCGACATGGCGGCGGCGGGCCTGGTCTGGGACGCGGCCGCGCTCGATGCCTTCCTGGCCAATCCCAAGGGCTTCATGAAGGGCACGCGGATGTCCTTCGCGGGGCTCAAGTCGGCTGATGAACGCGCCGCCGTCATCGCCTATCTCGCGACCTTCGCGGAATGATGGCGATGGTCGCGACGCGGCTCGCCCCGATCCTCGCCGCGCTGCTGCTGCTTCCCGATCCCGGCCGTTCCGAAGGCTTTGGCGATGTTCTTCGCGGTGGCGATGTTTTTGAACGGGCGTGCGGTGCGTGCCATGAGATCGGGTCCGGGGCGTCGAACCGTGTGGGTCCGCATCTGAACGATCTTTTCGGGCGCCGGGCGGGGAGCGTGGCGTTTCGCTATTCGGCGTCGCTGTCGCGGATGGGGGCGGATGGCCTGGTCTGGACGCTGGAGACGCTGGACGCCTATGTGGAGAACCCGCGGACGCTGGTGTCGGGCACGCGGATGAGCTACCGGGGGCTGAAGGACGCGGGGCGCCGGGCGGACCTGATGGCCTATCTGCGCAGCGCCACGGCCTCGCCGGCCGACATTCCGGAATCGGCGCCGACGGCGCGGCCGACGATGCCGAACCTGCCGCCGGCGGTCCTGGCGATCGTGGGGGATGCGGATTACGGGGAATACCTGTCGTCGGAATGCACGACCTGCCACCTGCGCGACGGCGGCGATGCGGGGATTCCGGCGATCACCGGCTGGCCTGAGGAGGATTTCGTGGTGGCGATGCATGCCTACCGGCAGAAGCTGCGGCCGCATCCGGTGATGCAGATGATGGCGGGTCGGCTGTCGGACGAGGAGATCGCGGCGCTGGCCGCCTATTTCGCGAAGCTCGAGTGAGGAACCCGGCCCGGCTGCGTGTCGCGCATCCGGCCCATGTCGCAACGGGAGGAGACCGACATGAGACTGAACCGCCGTCTGTTTATGGGTACGACGCTGTCGGCCGGCGCGGCGCTGGCCGCGCCGGCGGTGCTGGGCCAGGGCAAGCCCCGGGTCGTGGTGATCGGCGGGGGCGCGGGGGGTGCGACCGCGGCGCGCTATCTGGCCGCCGACAGCGCCGGGGCGATCGAGGTGACGCTGGTCGAGGCGAACCCGGTCTACACGACCTGCTTCTTCTCGAACCTCTATCTCGGGGGGTTCCATGCCTTCGAGGACCTGCAGCACGGCTATGAGCGTCTGGCGGCGGGGGGCGTGACGGTGGTCAACGACCTGGCGACCGGGGTGGACCGCGACGCGCGGACGGTGACGCTGGCGGGGGGCCAGGTGCTGCCCTGGGACCGGCTGGTGCTGTCGCCGGGGATCGACTTTGCCGAGGGCGCGGTGCCGGGCTGGAGCACGGCGGATGCCGAGGTGATGCCGCATGCCTACAAGGCCGGGCCGCAGACGCAGCTGCTGAAGGCGCAGGTCGAGGCGATGCCGCAGGGCGGGGTCTTCGCGATGGTGGCGCCGCCCAACCCCTACCGCTGCCCGCCGGGCCCCTACGAGCGGATCAGCATGGTGGCGCATGTGCTGAAGGGGCGGAACCCGACGGCCAAGATCATGGTGCTGGACCCGAAGGAGAACTTCTCGAAGAAGGCGCTGTTCGAGGAGGGCTGGGGGCGGCACTACCCGGGCATGGTGGAATGGATCGGCCCGGACTTCGGCGGCGGCAAGGTCGAGGTGCGTCCGGCCACGATGGAGGTCGTGGTGGATGGCGAGGTGACGAAGGTGGACTGCTGCAACGTGATCCCCGGGCAGCGCGCCGGGGCGATCGCGGCGGCGGCGGGGGTGACGGCGGACAGCGGCTGGGCGCCGGTGGAACCCGACAGCATGCGGTCGAAGGCGGACGGCAATGTCTGGGTGCTGGGCGATGCCTCGGCGCAGGGCGACATGCCGAAGTCGGGCTTCTCGGCCAACAGCCAGGCCAAGGTGGCGGCGATGGCGATCCGGGGCGAGCTGACCGGCAGCCGGGTGTTCCCGGCGCGCTACACCAACACCTGCTGGTCGCTGATCGCGCCCGAGGACGGGGTGAAGGTGGGCGCGGCCTACGAACCCACCCCGGAAAAGATCGCCAGCGTCTCGAGCTTCATCAGCCAGACCGGCGAGGACGCCGCCCTGCGCCGCGCCACCTACGAGGAAAGCCTCGGCTGGTACGCAGGCATCACCGCCGACATGTTCGGCTGATCCGCCACCCCCCCCCGGCCCCCGCGGCCGGGGGGGGGCGCAAGGAGTACGGCAATGATCACGCGACGGCTTTTCTGCGCCGCAGGCGGCGCGGCGATGGCCATGGCGGCCGGGCCGGGCCGGGTCTGGGCGCAGGCATCGCTCGACCTCGGCGACTACCGGCTCGACACGCTGGGCGACGGCAACCTGGTGCTGCCGCCCGATTTCCTGTTCGGCACCATGCCGCAGGACGAACTGGCGACGATCCTTGCCCGCCACGGCATGACCGCCGACAGCGCGACCCCGCCCTGCAACGTGACGCTGCTGCGCGACGGCAGCCGCACGATCCTGTTCGACACCGGCGCGGGCCCCGATTTCCAGCCCTCGGCCGGCAAGCTGCCGGAGGCGCTCCAGGCCATCGGCCTGGCGCCCGGGGACGTGACGCATGTGATCTTTACCCATGGCCATCCCGACCATCTCTGGGGGCTGCTGGACGAATTCGACGAACCGGTCTTTGCCAATGCCGAGCACATGATCGGCGGCAGCGAACTCGACTACTGGACCGACCCCGCCACCGTCGCCCGGATCGGCGAGGCGCGCGCCAGCTTTGCCGTCGGTGCCGCGCGGCGGCTCGGCGCGATCGCGGGCGGGCTGCGCCGCCTGTCGGACGGCGAGACGGTGCTGCCCGGCATCGTCGCCCGCCTGACGCCCGGCCACACGCCCGGCCACCTGGCCTTCGAGGTCGGGCAGGGCGGTGCGGCGGCCATGGTGGCGGGCGATGCGCTTGGCAACCATCACGTCGCCTTCGAACGGCCCGACTGGCTGTCGGGGGCCGATCAGGACGCGGCGATGGCGGCCGCGACGCGACGGCGTCTGCTGTCGCATGTCGCGGGCGCCGGGATGTGGGTGGTCGGCTTCCACTTTCCCGGCCAGGGCATCGGCCGGGCGGAACCGCAGGGCGACGCCTACGCCTTCCGCCCCGCCTGACCGCTCAGCCGGCGGCGCGGTAGTCGGCCAGCGCCGCCTCGATCCCGGTGGCAAAGACCACCTCGGGCGGGCGCACGCCATGGGTCAGCAGCGCCCTCCGGATGTCCGGCGCCGCCTCGACGATGTAAAGCCGGATGCCCCGCCGGTGCGCCTTGCGCGCCAGTCCCTCGACCACGTTCGCCCCGGTGGAATCGAGGAACGGCACCGCCGCAAAATCGAGGATCAGCGCGCGATGCGTGTCGGCGATGCGGTCCAGCACCGATCCGATCGAGGCCGCCGCGCCAAAGAAGAATGCCCCCCGGATGTGATAGATCACCACCTCGGGGTTTGCCGCGCGCGCCTCGTCATAGGGCTTGCCCTCGTCGGCGCGGTCGGTGGCGACAAAGGGGATCTCGGTCGTCACCGCGGCCGCCTGGCTCATCCGGTGGATGAACAGCACCGCCCCCAGCAGGAAGCCCACCACGATGGCCTCGGTCAGGTCGCGGAAGATGGTCAGCCCGAAGGTCGCCCCCAGCACCGTCGCATCGCCCCAGCCCGACCGCACCAGCACCGCCACCGCCGGTTTCTCGATCATGTTCCAGGCCACCACCGCCAGCACCCCCGCCAGCGCCGCCAGCGGGATGAAGGACAGAAGCGGCGCCGCCAGCAGCATGAACCCCAGCAGGAACACCGCATGCAGCATCCCCGACACCGGCCCGTGCGCCCCGGCGCGCACATTGGTCGCCGTGCGCGCGATGGTGCCGGTCACGCAGAACCCGCCCATCAGCGCCGATCCCACATTGGCCACCCCCTGCGCCACCAGTTCGCAGTTCGACCGGTGCCGCCGCCCCGTCATCCCGTCGGCCACCACCGCCGACAGCAGCGATTCAATGGCACCCAGCAGGGTGAAGGACACCGCCGCCGGAAAGACCTCGGCCACCCGCGCCCAGCTCAGCTCGGGCAGGTGCGGCGCGGGCAGGGCAGAGGGGATGCCGCCGAACCGCGTGCCGATGGTCTCGACCGGCAGGTTCAGCATCCAGGTGGCCACCGCCGCCACCGCCACCGCGATCAGCATCCCCGGCCAGTGCGGCCGCCAGGACTTGAGCCCCAGGATCATCCCCACCGTCGCCGCCGCCAGCACCACCGCCGCCGGCGTCCAGGTCGGCAGCGCCGCCCAGAGCGCGGGCAGCTTCTCCAGCAGCGGGCCCGGCTCGGCGGTCAGGGCAAGGCCCATCAGCTCCTTGATCTGGCTGGCAAAGATGATGACGGCAATGCCCGCGGTGAAGCCCACGGTCACCGGGAAGGGGATGAACTTGATGTAGGTGCCCAGCCGCAGCGCCCCCACCCCCATCAGCATCAGCCCCGACAGGAAGGTGGCCAGGATCAGGCCGTCCACCCCGTGCAGCGCCACCGTGGCGGACACCAGCACGATGAAGGCCCCGGCGGGCCCGCCGATCTGGAACCGTGATCCCCCCAGCATCGACACCAGGAACCCGCCGACGATCGCCGTCACCAGCCCCTGCGCCGGGGTCACGCCCGAGGCGATGGCGATCGCCATCGACAGCGGCAGCGCCACGATCGCCACGGTCAGCCCGGCCAGCGCGTCGGCCCGCAGATGCGCCGCGCCGTAGCCCTCGCGCAGCACCGTCAGCAGCTTAGGGGTGTAAAGGTCGATGGTCGCGAAATCGTCGACATGGGCGGGGCGGGGGGCAGGGCGGGGCGCTTGGCTGGTCATCACGGTCTCGGCGGCAATCTCGGGGGCAGGGTGGCGGGCTCCGGCGGCCGGGTCATTCCGGCGGCGGCCGTCCGCCGCCGTTGCCAGGGCGGCGCAGCCGCACCCCGCGCCCGCCGCCATCCGATGCCGCGCCCTCTGCGATCAGGTCCACCCCCATCGCCTCCAGCGCCGCGATCACCTTCACCAGGCTGTCCACCACGCCCCGCACCTGCCCGTCGCTCGCCTCCATCCGCTGGATCGTCGGCAACGACAGGCCGGCGCGTTCGGCCAGCGTCTTCTGGTCGATGCCAAGCAAGGCGCGCGCGGCGCGCAACTGGGCAGAGGTGATCACGCGCCTGGGTCTCCGTCGCAGGGTCCGGCATGGGGCTGGTGCCCCATGATCACCATTCCGGACATTTGAAGTGATGTCCAGCGCATCATCCCGGCACGCTGCGCCATCTGCCGCGGGCGGCATTCCCGGGCTTGCGGGCGCCGGGCGGCACCGTAATCTGGCCCGGCAAACGGGGCAGGAGACGGCGATGGACGACTGGTGGCGTGGTGCCGTGACCTATCAGGTCTATCCCCGGTCCTTCCAGGACAGCAACGGCGACGGGGTGGGCGACCTGCCGGGCATCACCGCGCGCCTGTCCCATGTGGCCGATCTCGGCGCCGATGCGATCTGGCTGTCACCGGTGTTCCGCTCGCCGATGGCCGACATGGGCTATGACGTGTCGGACTACCGCGACATCGACCCGGTGTTCGGCACGCTCGCCGACTTCGACGCCATGGTCGCCCGGGCGCATGCCCTGGGGCTGAAAGTGGTGATCGACCAGGTGCTGTCGCATTCCTCCGACCGCCACCCCTTCTTCGCCGCCAGCCGAGCCAGCCGCGACAATCCGCGGGCAGACTGGTATGTCTGGGCCGACCCCCGGCACGATGGCGGCCCGCCCTCGAACTGGCTGTCGGTGTTCGGCGGCCCGGCCTGGACATGGGATGCCCGCCGCCGCCAGTACTACCTGCACAACTTCCTGTCCTGTCAGCCGGATTTCAACTTTCACAACCCCGACGTGCAGGACTGGCACCTCGACAACATCCGCTTCTGGCTCGACCGTGGCGTCGACGGCCTGCGCCTCGATACGGTCAACTACTTCTTCCATGACCGGCTTCTGCGCGACAACCCGGCCGACCCGCGCGACAAGCCCGCGCCGGAATCGAACCCCTATGGCATGCAGTATCACCTGTTCGACAAGAACCGCCCCGAAAACCTGGCCTGGCTGGCACGCATCCGCGCGCTGCTCGATGGCTATGGCGCCCGGATGGCGGTGGGCGAGGTGGGCGAAAGCCATCATGCCATCGCGATGATGGGCGAATACACGGCGCCCGGCCGCCTGCACCAGTGCTACTCGTTCGAGATGATGGGCCCCGAATTCACCGCCGCCGCCTTCCGCGCGCGGATCGAGGCGTTCTTTGCCGGTGCCCCGCAAGGCTGGCCGATGTGGGCCTTCTCGAACCATGACGTGCCGCGCCATGTCACCCGCTGGGCCGCCCATGGCGCCACGCCCGAAACCCTGGCGAAACTCTCGGCGGCGCTGCTGCTGTCGTTTCCCGGCTCGGTCTGCCTCTGGCAGGGCGAGGAACTGGGCCAGACCGACACCGCGCTGACCTTCGAGGAACTGACCGACCCGCAGGGCATCGCCTTCTGGCCCGCGCCGGTTGGGCGCGACAACACGCGCACCCCGATGGTCTGGGATGGCGGCGCGCAGGGCGGATTCACCACCGGCACGCCCTGGCTGCCCGTCAAGCCGCCGCAACTTGCCCGCCATGTCGCGGGGCAGGCGGCCGATCCGGACTCGCCGCTGGCCTTCTACCGCGCCTTGCTGGCCTTCCGCCGCGCAACCCCCGGCCTCGGTGGTGCGGCCTTCCGGTTCCACGATACCGCCGAACCCGTGCTGGCCCTGACGCGCGGGCAAGGCACCGATGCCATCCTCTGCGTCTTCAACCTGTCGCCCGAACCACAGCACGTGGCGCTTGCTGCACCGGCCGTGCCGGTGGGCCCGTGCCTGTCCGCCCGCGCCCACGGCAACGCCCTGCACCTCGGGCCGAACGGATTCGCCTTCCTGCCGGGGGCGCGGCCGCTGGTCTGACCCCCCGCGCGGCCCGATTGCGCGCGTTGCGTTAACCGTGGCCGCCCCGCGCGGCCTGTCGGGACGGATGCCATACGCGGAACGGACGCGGGCGGGACGGGAAACCGACGCGGAAAATCCAGCCCTTTCAGCCGTTAACCCCCGATTCGCCGCACCCTGCCGCCGCCGTTGCGCCCGGCGCGGGGATTGACGTTTTCCGCCGCCGGTGCCCATCTGGCGACGACGACAGGAGCACCCATGATCACGCTGGAAATCCCCGACATGTCCTGCGGCCACTGCAAGGCCGCCGTCGAACGCGCCCTGACCGGCGCCGATCCCGGCGCGGCGGTCGCGGTCGACCTGCCCGCCCGCCGCGCCACCGTGGCCGGCGCCGCCGCCCCGGCCCTGCTGGTCGCCGCGCTCGACGCCGCGGGCTTCCCGGCCCGGGTCGCCGCAGACGGGGCTTGATCCCGGCCCCCGCTCCGCGCCAACTGGCGGCATCAGGGGACCGGGGGAGGAAACCGATGGCCAGACCGCTGCCCGTGCTGGGTGCCGCACTGACGCTCGACATGCTGGCGAGACATCGTGATTGGGTCCTGTCGGCCCCAAGAGATCTGGAAATTCAAAGCTTTGCCTCAGCCCGCGCGCTGTCGGGCGACATGCGGCCCCTGATCGACCGGGCACGCGGCCTGCTTGACGGGCACAGCGGCAGGCTGGGCCTGCATGGTCCCTTCCTGGGCTTTGCCATCGACGCCTACGACCCCGACGTGGCCGAGGTGGTGCGCCGCCGCATGCTGGCCTGCCTTGACGCCTGCGCGGCGCTCGGCGCTGACCAGATGGTGATCCACTCGCCCGTCACGATCTGGGACCACTCCAACCACCTGGCCGAACCGGCCGAGGAGCCGATCCAGATCGAGCGTGTCCGCTGGCTCATGGCGCCGGTGATCGCCCGGGCCGAGGCCGAGGGCGTCACCCTGGTCATCGAGAATGTCGAGGATATCGACCCCGCCGCCCGCTGCCGGCTGGCCGACGCGCTGAACAGCCCGGCGGTCGCCGTATCGCTCGACACCGGCCACGCCCACTACGCCCACCGCCTGGCCGGTGCACCCCCGGTCGACGTCTTCATCCACGCCGCCGGCAAGCGCCTCCAGCACGTCCACCTGCAGGACACCGACGGCTATGCCGACCGGCATTGGCACCCGGGCGAAGGCGATCTGAACTGGCGGTCGGTCTTTGCCGCGCTCGGCTCGCTGCGCCAGATGCCGCGCCTGATCCTTGAGGTGAACGATCAGCGGGGCCTCCTGCGGGGGGCGGAACACCTGGCGGCCATGGGGCTGGCGATCTAGCGCAGCTTCCTGATTTCCTTCAGCAATCCGGTATTGCGCAGGGTCCGCACGGGATATTCCGGGTCTTCCAGCATGCGGTCGATGGAAAATCCCGGCTCCAGCCGTTCCAGGGCTTCCTTCATCGAGTTCGCGCGCATCAGGTCGCCGCGCTGCGCATAGAGCGACATCAGATAGCGATAGGCCGGCCGCAGCGAGGGCGCGCCGAAGGTCGCGGCCTCGGCCGACCGGATCGCCTCGTCGATGCGGCCGGTCGCCACGCAGACCGTCGCGTGATGCGCCTCCCACCAGTGGCGGAACGCCGACCGTTCCGCATAGGCGCGCCCCAGCAGCGAGGTGCGATAGGCCGCCTCTCCGTCCCCCGCCAGCATCCGCGCCACCGCCATCGCCTGCAGGGCATAGGGGTTGCGGGGGTTTTCCTCGACCGCCGCCTTCGCCGCCTCGCCCGCCGCCTGCGCGTCGCCGAACAGCATCGCCCGGGTCTGGGCGATCAGCGCCTGCAACGTCGCATTGCCGGTGTCGCGTTCCCCTGCCTGCCGGGTCAGCGACTCGGCCAGGTCATGCAGTTCGGGCCGCAGCGCCTGCGGCAGTTCGATCGCCTTGACCATCTGCAGAAGCCCGCGCCAGGCCAGGTGGACAGGGTTTTCCTCGACCTCCCAGGCCGCCTGCATCAGCTTGTCGGCCTCGCGCAACTGCGCCTCGTCAAAGCTGAACATGCGGTGCAGCGCCAGTTGCGTCAGCGCCGCCGACTTGGTTGCCGCACGCCCGAGGCCCAGCATGTGCGGCACCTTGCCCACGGTGCGCTCTGCCGCCTCATAGGCCACGCGGATCAGGTCGGCCCCGCCGACCAGCGACGAGGCGGTGCCGACAAACCTGCAATCCTTCTGGAACAGCACCCGCCCGGTCGGGAGGTGCAGCACCTTGATCAGCGCCAGGCAGATGCCGTTGTCCTCGACCACGCTGCAGGACACGTCGATGTCGCAGGGCGGCGATGCCGTGCCCGCGACGGGGGCGACGATGGCCGCCGTCACATTGTCCGAAATGTCGGTCGCGATGCGGGCCGCGATGATCTCGGCCACGAGGGACGAGGCCGAGCCGGGCAGCGCGGAGGCGCCGCAGCGGATCACGATCGGCTGCTGCGACGTGCCCGGCCCCCCGGCATCGGCGGCGCGTGTGGCGGGCGTCGCGCCGTTGCGCTGCCGCATGCCTTCCAGCCAGCGCAGGAAACCGGTGTCGCGCACGGTGATCCCGTCCAGGAACTCCCCCGGCCCGTCGCGCAGCACGGTCACGGTGCCGGGTTCCAGGCGCACCCATTCGCGGTCGGCCTGCACCACGCCGTGCCAGTCGCCGAAGGCGCGGCGCAGATCGACAAGTGCCTGGCGCAGGCTGCCCGCCGCCTGCTGCGCGCCCCGGTCCGACCACAGATGTTCCTCGATCCAGCGGCGACCGCGCCGCTGGTCATCCGCCGTTGCCAGCAGCGCCAGCAGCGCCCGCGCCTTGTGCGGCTTCGGCGTCAGATCGACGCCCCCGGGGCCCGTTGCCGAAAACGGGCCGTTCAGGCGAAGTTCAACAACCGGCGCAGGGCGCGCGGGGGGGCTGTCGTCGGGCGGCATAGACGTTCCCGGATCCTGGCGGTGACGCCACGTTAACACCGTGCCGCGCCGTCTGGTAGGCTTTTGATGTGCCGTCAAAACCGCGCCAATTCGGCGGAGCCTGCGTCGCGGCGTTGGACCGCGCGAAAGGCCCGTCCTACTGTGGCGCCATGCGCGACAGGTCCGCTGCGGCCCGCGCCGGAAGCATGATCGGAGAGCGACGATGGCCTATTCGGGAACGCAAGGCACCCAGGGGACGCAGGGCACCCAGGGAACGCAGGGGACGCAGGGCACACAAGGTACGCAAGGGACGCAAGGCACCCAGGGAACCCAGGGCACGCAAAGCGCGGGCGGCGCCGGAGGGCCCTATCTGGGGGCGGCGCTGGCCAGCACACGGGACGGGATCGCGCGGCACTGGACGGGCCAGAGCGCGCTGATTCCGACGGTCAGCCTGCCCGGTCACTGGGACGCGTTCCGCAAGATGCAGGATGCGCCGCAGGTCGCGGTGATCGACTATGAACTGTCGCAGGTCGCCGCGCTTGACCTCGGGGGTCCGCTGTCGGCGCAGGTGGTGTCGCCCTTGACGGGCGGGGCTGCGGTGGTGTCGCTGACCCGGCCCGGCGTGACCGCCGCGCTTCTTGATGCCCAGCTGGCCCTGATTCGCAGCTATGCCGACCTGCGACTGGACCGGATGGCCGAAATCCAGGTGCAGTCGAACGACCTTGTCAGCTTCTTCGGTGCGCAGGCCTATCTTGACCGGGTCGCGACGCGCCGGTCGCTCGATCTGATTTGGGCGCTGCTGCGGCTGGTCGGGCGGCTGGAGATGCGTGTGAAGATGCATTTCGACTTTCCCCGCCCGATCGCGATCAGCCCCGATGTGCAGCCGATCATCCAGACGCCGGGCCACGGGTCCTGGCCCTCGGGGCATGCGACCGAGGCCTTCGCGGTGGCCACGCTGTTCTCGGCATTGCAGGCCCCAGGCACGATCGACCCGGCGACCGAGATCGCGAACCGCAGCCTGCCGATGCGGCTGGCCGCCCGGATCGCCGAGAACCGCACGGTGGCGGGCGTGCATTACCCCACCGACAGCATGGCCGGGGCGATGCTGGGTCTGGGAATCGGGGAACTGCTGGTGAACTGGCTGTCGGGGCGCCCCGATACGCCGGTCTATGCGTTCGATGCCACCGACTGGGCCGGTGATTTCGATCTGGCCACGCTGCAATCGCTGCTGCCTGCCGTGCCGAGCCGCGTTGCCCTTGATCCGGCCAAGCCGCCGCCGCCGGTGCTGGCAAGCCTGTGGAACATCGCGCGCGACGAATGGCCCCGCGCCTGACGTGACGGGGCGCGGGCGGGCCGCCGGGCCTGCCCGCCCGGACCGACGGCTAGAGACGCCGGTCGCGCGGATCGGTCAGCACGCCGGCGCCCAGGCGGTTTGCCAGCGCAGGCGCGGCGGGCTGGCCCCAGGCCGCCACAAGCGCACCGATCTCGGCCGCGCCGGGTGTCGATGGCCCCGCCGCAAGATGCAGCGCCAGGGCCCGCGTGACCCGGGCCGCCGCCGCCGAACTGCCGTCGAGCGCCCGGCCGGACCCGCTGAACGTGCCCGAGCCGACAAGCCCCGGCGCCAGCGGTGACCGGTCGCCCAGGGCGGCAAGGTCCGGCCCGGACCGTGCGGTGAAATCGGCGCCCTCGGCCGCGTATCGGGACGGCGCCCGCGTATCGTCGCGCGCCGCGCCCACGGTGATGACGGCGGCCGACGGTGCGGTGGCAAAGCTGGAATGGGTGCCCGCGCGGGTGATCGGGCAACCGGGTTCCGGTGCGCCGTAGTCATGTGTCTCGGTGTCCCAGCCCTCGGCCCCCGGATGGTCAAGATAGCTCTGCCGTCCGTTCAGCCGATAGCCCATCGGCGTGTCGTCGCGCTGCACCTCGATCCGCAGCGCGACGGGGTTGCCGCCGGTCGCCGAAAGGTCCAGCCGCCAGCCGCCGTGCGGGGCGCGCGGGCGGGTGCCGTGTTCGGATGTCGGCGCCATGGCCAGCAGAAGATGTGCGGGCGTGGTGACGCCCGGCGCGGTCCGCCGCGCCCCGATGTGATAGAGCCGCCCGACGGCCTGCCCCGCGCCATCGGCCACCTCGGCGTAGGTATCGGCGGCCAGCGGCGCGATCACCTGGGCCGCCTGCGCCCCGGGTGGCGTCAGGCCAAGCGTCAGCCGCGACAGGCTCTTGGGCCGGTCGGGGCGTATCTCCAGATAGCTTGCGGTGTGATCGTCGGGCGGCAGCCGCCAGTCCAGCGATGCGGGCGCGTCCGCCGCCACCGAAAGGCGGGCAGCCTGTCGCGTCAGCCGCGCGTTTCCGAACGCCAGCACCACCCGGGCCTCGCGCCCGGTCCGTGCCCGCCAGCGGTCCACCGCCCGTGCAATCAGCGCCTCGACGGCCTTGGTCCCGTCCTTCGGTCCGGCAAAGGTGGCGTAGGAGATGTTGATGATGACGGGCGCCGTGGCGTCGACGGCCTCGGCCTGCCTCAGGCACCAGCGGACCGCCTGCACGAGCAGCGGCTCAAGCCAGGTGCCCGCGGTATCGTCCACCGCCTCGGGCGGCAGCTGTACCGCCAGCAGCGCCCAGTCGCGCGCGGGGTCGGCGGTGTCGTCGGGCAGCGCGCCTGCGGCCAGGTCGAGCACATGGGTGCCGTGGCTGGTGCCGCGTTCCGACAGGCGGGGCGCCCCGGGGCGCAACAGTTGCGTGTTCAGCCGACGATAGGTCGCGGCCTCTTCCAGCCGGGTGCCCTGCGACAGAAGCGCATCGATGGCGGGCCGCCGCAGCACGCGCCCGGCCGCGAGCGTGCCGCCCGGTCCGGGTACCGCGCGCAGCGACTGCAGCCAGACGGCATGGAACCGGGTTCGCAGAGGCAGGCCCGATTCCATGGCGGGGTCGCTGCGGCAGAACCGGGCGTTCAGGAACCCGATCCCGTCGTCGATCACGGCGACGATCGCCGAGACCGGTGCAGCCGCCGGTGCCGACTGCCGCGCCACAGGGGCGGCCTGCGATTCGGCCGGGTCCGGGTCATCGGGCGAAAGTTCCACCATGGCGCCATCTGCGACAACCTCGGCAAAGGCGGGGGCGCCGGCGCCCTCATCCTGCCAGTAGATCAGCACGGTTTCGTCCGGGTCTTCGGGCAGGTCGCCGGTGGTGGCATCGACCCGGATGGTTCCCGCCGCGAGCGCCCGCAGCGCCGCGTCGCGGTCCAAGAGACGCACGAGCGCGGTGTTCAGACGCGTCGGCCCCTTTCGGGCGATGGCTCGCGAACCGGGCAGACCGGAGGCGCGGTCCAGCACGGCGGCCCAATCGGCATAGCCCGACCGGTGCGGCGGCAGGGTGGCGGGGGCGGGCGTGTCGTCGGGCGTCATGGGGCACCTGATGAAATGGGGCTTGGCGCCGACCATGCCACCGAAGCGGCGCGCGGGTCAAAACCCCCGCCCGCGCCCGGGATGAATTGACGGGGCTTTCACGCCCGGCCGCGGCTGCCGCTATTTCGTCAGGATCAGCTTTCCGGCGCGGGTGATGCGCAGCACGTAAAGCTGGCCGTCCAGAATGATCTGCGCGGTGCCGCCCGGCCCCGTCAGGCGGCGCGCGTCGTGCAGGGGCGTCGCCTGCGCCGGTTGCGGCGGTACCTCGACGGCCTGGGGCAGCCGCAGCGGGCCGTCGATTCGCCGGGCATCCCGCCCGTTGAAGGCCACGGTCATGCCAGCCCCCCGATCCTGTCGAACAACTGGCGCAACCCGTGGCCGGGCGCGGTTTGGCCCTGCAGCGCAAGCGCCAGAAGATCGCGAAGGTCCGACATCCGGTCGGGGACCATGCGGTCCGGGGGCGGGGCAGAGGGGGGAAGGGCGGTTGTCATGCGCGGCTCCTGTCGGTTGGGTCCGGGCTGACCTTCCAGGCTGGCTTGGATGGCGAAAGCATAGCGCAGCGCGGAAGGGCGGTAAATCCCGATTCTTTTAATCTGAATTAGAGGCGTGCCCGCCCGATGTGACCACATCGTGATTGACGCTGCCTCGGGCCGTTCCCATGTGACGCGGGCGCCCGACCCCCGGCGCGCAGGCATGAGGACGACATGAAGAACGCGAAATCCCTACTGGACGGGCTGCTGGGAGGCGCATCGGCGCCCGGTGGCATGGGCGACATGGCGGCGCGGGCGCGGGGCGCCTGGGACGGGCAATCGGCGCTGACCAAGGGTGCGATTGCGGGCGGGCTTCTGGGTGTTCTGCTGGGCGGCAAGGATACCCGGCGCCTGGCAGGATCGGCGCTGAAGGTGGGCGGCGCGGCCGTGCTGGGCGGGCTTGCGTGGAAGGCCTGGCAGGACTGGCAGGCGGGCAAGGCGGCGCTGCCCGCGCCTGCCGGGGCGCCGCCCGTCGCGCTGCCGCCGCCGGGCGACACGCCCTTCCTGCCCGCCGATCCTGCGGCGGCTGACGATCTGGCCGCCCGCCTGGTGCAGGCCATGGTGGCCGCGGCCAAGGCCGACGGGCATGTCACCGGGATGGAGCGCCGCAGGATCGAGGGTCAGATCGCGGAACTGGGCCTGGGCGGCGAGGCGCAGGCGCTGATCGCGGCGGAACTCGATGCGCCACTGGACCCGGGACGCATCGCCGCCCTGGCCCGCGGCCCGGAGGAGGCGGCCGAGATCTATGCCGCCTCGCTGCTGGTCGTTGACCCGGAGGCCCCTGCCGAGAAGGGGTATCTGGCGATGCTGGCCGCAAGGATGGGGCTGGCGCCCGGGCTTGTCGCGCATCTGCACGCGCGGGTGGCGGACCTGACCTGAACACAGGGCGCGATCAGGGCCGCTGACCGCCCGTCGCCTCGGTGACGCGGTCGGCGGCCTCGCGCACCCGGGCGCCCAGCCGTGACGCATCGGACAGGCCGACGCGAAAAGCCGGGCCTGACACCGACAGACCCGCGACCGCCTCGCCAAAGGCATTGAACACGGGCGCCGCGATGCAGCGCATGCCCTCGGCGCGTTCCTGGTCGTCAACCGCAAAGCCGCGCTCGCGCGTCCGCGCCAGATCGCGCAGAAGCAGGCTTTCGCCCGTGATGGTGAGCGAGGTGAACCGCTCCAGTCCCTGTCGGGCCACGATCCCGCGCACCCGTTCTTCCGGATACCAGGCAAGCAATGCCTTGCCGATGCCCGAGCAATGCATCGCACCGCGGGTGCCGGGCGGAAAGAACGCGCGGATCGCCTCATGCGTCTCGACCTGGGCGAGGAACAGAACCTCGTCCTTCCACTCGACCCCCAGGTTTGCCGTCTCTCCGCTGGCGCGCATCAGCGCGTCCATCGGCTGGCGCGCCCGCTCGGCGATCTTGGTCCGCCGCAGGAAGGCCGAGCCGACGCGGAACGCGCCGCCGCCGATGTGCCAGACCTGCCCGGGTTCCTCGACCTCGACCATGCCATGCGCCTGCATGGTCACGAGCGCGCGATAGACCGTCGCGACCGCCTGCCCCGATACCTCGGCGAGTTCGCTGAGCGTCAGTCCGGGGTGGGCCGCCAGGCTTTCCAGAAGACCAAGCGCCCGGTCGAGCGCCTGCACCGTGTTCTGGTCGGTCTTGTCGTGGAAGGCGCGCGGCCGGCCGCGCGGTTTCTTCTGGGGGGCTTCGGCCATGATTCGTCGCTTTCCTGCAGAGAAACCGAAGGGGTGCGCCATGGTGAAAAAACGGCAAGCACCTGACATGGATAAACAATATCACGTTTTTCGTTGGACGAAAAACAATTTCGAAAAAATTGCCTGTGGCTGTTCCCCGGTCTAGACCCACATCCATCGCGTGCAGGGAGGTTACCATGACCAGCCAGAACCCCGTCTTCATCCCCGGGCCCACCAACATTCCCGACCGCATCCGCAAGGCCTGCGACATCCAGACGATGGATCACCGGTCGGCGGCCTTCGGACGGATCTTCCGCCCGGCGATTGCCGGGGTGCGGCGGGTGCTGAACATGGGGCCGGCGGGCGAGGTGCTGATCTACCCGGCGACCGGCACCGCCGGCTGGGAGGCCGCGATCACCAACACCCTGTCGCCCGGCGACACGGTCCTTGCCGCGCGCTTCGGCATGTTCAGCCACCGCTGGATCGACATGTGCCAGCGCCACGGCCTGGACGTGCAGGTCATCGAGACGCCGTGGGGCCAGGGTGCGCCGCTCGCGGCCATCGAGGCCGCATTGAAGGCCGATGCGGGCCACCGCATCCGTGCGGTTCTGGCCACCCACAACGAGACCGCGACCGGCGTGCGGTCGGACATCGGCGGCATCCGCCGCGCGATGGACCGGGCGGGGCATCCCGCCATGCTGATGGTGGATGGCGTGTCGTCGATCGGCTGCATGCCCTTCGACATGGCCGGCTGGGGCGTCGATATCGCGGTGACCGGCAGCCAGAAGGGTTTCATGCTGCCCGCGGGGCTGGCGATCCTGGGGCTGTCGCCGAAGGCCCTGGCGGCGATGGACAGCGCCACGCTGCCGCGCACCTTCCTCGACTTCCGCGACATGATGCGCACCAACGCGGCGGGCGGCTATCCCTACACCCCGGCCGTCGGCCTGATCGCCGGTCTGGCCGAGGCGATCGAGATGCTGGAAGAGGAAGGCCTTGACCATGTGTTCGCCCGCCATGCGCGCCTTGCCGAAGGCGTGCGCCGCGCGATCGCGGCCTGGGGCATGCGGCCCTGCGCGATGTCGCCCGACCTCTATTCCGAGACGGTGACGGCCGTCGTGGTGCCCGAGGGGTGCAACGGCACCGACCTGGTCAGGCTGGCCGCCGAGAAATATGGCGTCGCCTTTGGCGTCGGCCTGGGCGAGGTGGCGGGCAAGGTGTTCCGCATCGGGCACCTGGGGTCGCTGACCGATGTCATGGTCCTGGCCGGGCTTGCCACGGCCGAGATGTGCATGGCTGACCTTGGCTGGCCGGTGAAGCTGGGATCGGGTGTCGCGGCGGCGCAGGAATACTATCGCGGATCGGTGGCCGAGCCCGCCCGCGCGGCGGCATGAAGCGGCGGGACGCACCGGCATCGCCGCCGCGTCCCGCAATGGTCAATCCAGGATGAAAGGCCGAAAGATGAAGGATATGGACGGTCTGATGGTGCCGACGTTCGATGATGTGGTCGAGGCGCATGCGCGTATCCGGCCGCATATCCATCGCACGCCGGTCCTGACCTCGTCGTACCTGAATGCCCTGACGGGGGCGGAGCTGTTCTTCAAGTGCGAGAACTTCCAGAAGGCGGGCGCCTTCAAGGTGCGCGGGGCATCGAACGCGGTGTTCGGCCTGCGCGACGACCAGCTTGAACGCGGCGTCGCCACGCATTCCAGCGGCAACCACGCGCTGTCGCTCAGCTACGCGGCGGGGCGGCGGGGCATTCCCTGCCATGTCGTCATGCCCCGCACCGCGCCGCAGGCCAAGAAGGATGCGGTGAAAGGCTATGGCGGGATCATCACCGAATGCGAGCCCTCGACCAGCAGCCGCGAGGCGGTCTTTGCCGAGGTGCAGGCGCGCACCGGCGCCGATTTCGTGCATCCCTACAATGACCCGCGCGTGATCGCGGGGCAGGGCACCTGCTCGCGCGAGCTGCTCGAGCAGGTCGAGGGGCTGGATGCCGTCGTCGCCCCGATCGGCGGTGGCGGCATGATCTCGGGCACCTGCCTGACGCTGTCGAACCTGGCGCCGCAGGTAAGGATCTATGCCGCCGAACCGGTCAACGCGGATGACGCGGCGCGGTCGTTCCGCGCCGGGCACATCATCGCGGACGATGCGCCCGATACGGTGGCGGACGGGCTGAAGGTGCCGCTCAAGGAACTGACCTGGCATTTCGTCAGGACCCACGTGACCGATGTGCTGACCGCGACCGAGGACGAGATCGTCGACGCGATGAAGCTGACCTGGAAGCGGATGAAGATCGTGATCGAGGCATCCTGTTCGGTGCCGCTTGCCGTGATCCTGAAGAACCCCGAGGTCTTTCGCGGGCGCCGTGTCGGTGTGATCATCACCGGCGGCAACGTGGACCTCGACAAACTGCCCTGGATGAAATGAGGAACGCCATGAACATCGAGCCGAAATTCGAAGGACTGGAAGTGGGCTACGACATCCCGGCGCTGCCCGGGATGGATGAGGCCGACATCCAGACGCCCTGCCTGATCCTCGATCTGGACGCCCTGGAACGCAACATCCGCAAGATGGGCGATTACGCCCGCGCCCATGGCATGCGGCACCGCGTGCATGGCAAGATGCACAAATCGGTGGATGTGGCGCTGCTGCAGGAACGGCTGGGCGGGTCCTGCGGCGTGTGCTGCCAGAAGGTCAGCGAGGCCGAGGTTTTCGCCCGCGGCGGCATCCGGGACGTGCTGGTTTCGAACCAGGTGCGCGACCCGGCCAAGATCGACCGGCTGGCGCGCATCCCGAAACTGGGCGCGCGGACCATCGTCTGCGTCGATGACGTGGCGAATGTGGCTGACCTGTCGGCGGCGGCCGTGAAGCACGGCACGACGATCGAGTGCCTGGTCGAGATCGACTGCGGCGCCGGGCGCTGCGGCGTGACCACGACCCCGGCCGTGGTGGAGATCGCCCAGGCCATCGCGGCGGCGGCGGGGCTGAAGTTCTCGGGCATCCAGGCCTATCAGGGCGCCATGCAGCACATGGACAGCTATGACGACCGCAAGGCCAAGATCGACCTTGCCGTGGCGCAGGTGAAGGATGCGGTCGACGCGCTCAAGGCCCTCGGTCTTGACTGCGACATCGTCGGCGGCGGCGGCACCGGCAGCTACTATTTCGAAAGCAATTCGGGCGTCTACAACGAACTGCAATGCGGCAGCTATGCCTTCATGGATGCCGACTACGGCCGGATCCTCGACCAGCAGGGCCGCCGCATCGACCAGGGCGAGTGGGAGAATGCGCTGTTCATCCTGACCTCGGTCATGAGCCATGCCAAGGCCGACAAGGCCATCGTGGATGCCGGGCTGAAGGCGCAGTCGGTGGACTCGGGCCTGCCCGTGATCTTTGGCCGCGATGACGTCAAATACGTGAAGTGCAGCGACGAGCACGGGGTGGTCATGGACCCCGAGGGCAAGCTGAAGGTCGGTGACAAGCTGCGCCTCGTTCCCGGCCATTGCGACCCGACCTGCAACGTCCACGACTGGTATGTGGGCGTGCGCGGCGGCCGGGTCGAGGTGGTCTGGCCGGTCTCGGCCCGGGGCAAGGCCTACTGACGGCGGGTCGTGGCGGGGGCGCCGCCCCCGCCTGCGGCTCTCCGGCGGACGGGTCAGGACAGAAGAAGCAGGAGTGTGGCCATGCTGATCGTTCCCGAGGCGTTGATTGCGGACCTCGTGTCGCCCGAGGATGCCTTTGCGGCCGTCGAGGCGACCTTTGCCGCCATGGCCCGGGGTGAGGCCTACAACTTTCCCGTGGTGCGCGAGGCCCTGGGCGAGGGGCGGCAATACGGGTTCAAGTCCGGGCTGGATCGCGCGGGGGGGATGCTGGGCGTCAAGGCGGGGGGCTATTTTCCCGGCAATGCGGCGCGGGGCATGATCAACCACCAGTCCAGCGTCTTCCTGTTCGATCCCGACACCGGGCGCCCTGTGGCCATGGTGGGCGGGAATCTTCTGACCGCGCTGCGGACGGCCGCGGCCAGTGCGATCTCGATCGACCGTCTGGCGCGGCGGGATGCACGGGTGCTGGGCATGGTGGGGGCGGGGCATCAGGCCGCGTTCCAGCTGCGGGCGGCGGCCCGGGTGCGGCGCTTCGATCGGGTCATCGGCTGGAACTTTCATCCCGACATGCTGGGGCGGCTGGCCGGGGTTGCGGCGGAACTGGGCCTGCCCTTCGAGGCGGTGCCGCTGGAGCGGATGGCCGAGGCGGATGTGATCGTGACGATCACCTCCTCCCCTGCCGCCAGCCTGATGGCGGCCCATGTCTCGGCCGGGGCGCACCTTGCCTGCATGGGCACCGACACGCGCGGCAAGCAGGAGGTGGAGCCCGCGCTTCTGGCGCGGGCCACGGTGTTCTGCGACGAGGTGGCGCAATCGGTGACCATCGGCGAGGCGCAGCATGCGGTGGCGGCGGGGCTGGTGGCAGAGGCGGACATCGTGCCGCTGGGACAGGTGCTGGCAGGGACCCATCCAGGCCGGACCCGGCCCGAAGAGATCACCCTGTTCGACGGCACCGGGGTGGGCCTGCAGGACCTGGCCGTGGCCGACGTGGCGGTGCGCCGGGCGCGCGAGCGGGGGCAGGGAATCGAGGTTGCGGTCTGATCCCGCGGCGCGTCCCACGGTGGGACATTTTTCGAGGCGTTTTAAATCAATGGGTTGGCTTTCCGGGTTAACCACTTCTTCAGACTTCGGCCGGGCGCCGCGCGGGTTCGACGCCGACGGGGTGCCGGCCTGTGACGGTCCGCGGACGGTCGATGGACGCTTCGGTCATCCGCCGGTGTCCCGCTGTCGTGCCGTGAAGACCGCAAGCTGATCCGCAAAGGCACGCCGGAACGCGGGCCGCGCCTCGGCCCGGGCGATATAGGCGGCAAGGTTCGGGTACGCGTCCAGAAGCGGCGATCCGTTCAGGCGGCGCAGCACGCCCACCATCACCAGGTCCCCGGCACTGAACGCGCCGTCCAGCCAGTCTGCATCGCCAAGCCGGACCGAGAGCTGTCCCAGCCGTTCGCGGATGCGAGCCTCCATCAGCGGCAGCCGCGACGGGTGCCAACCCTGATCGCGTTCCGAATAATGGGCAGTCTCGCGTTCCAGGATCGGTGGTTCCACGGTGCATTGTGCCGCGAAAATCCACGAGATCGCGCGTGCCCGGGCGGCCGGGTCTTCGGGCAGCAGCCCCGCGCGCTGCCCTGCGACATGCAGCACGATCGCGCCGGATTCGAACAGCGCAAGGTCGCCATCCTGATAGGTCGGGATCTGCCCGAACGGGTGAAGCGCCAGATGGGCGGGTTCCTTCATCTGCCGGAACGACACCAGCCGGACCTCGTAGGGCTGGCCCACCTCCTCGAGCGCCCAGCGGACGCGCATGTCGCGCGCCTGTCCCTGCCCGCGGTCGGGCGATGCCGCGAAGGCCGTGATGATGACTGTCATGGCAGCGTTCCTTCCCGTCGATGGTGATCGCCAGTTCGGCCGTTGTTGCGCGAGGCCGGGTCGCGCAACAACGGACGCATGCACGCATCCGCCGCAGGCCCGACCCGACCGGGGGTGCGGGTGATCAGGCGGGAACGTAGGTCAGACGGATCGCGTCGCTGCCGATCCGGTCGCTGGCAACAAGGCGCAGGCGCGGTCGCGGCCCGGCGAAGAAGGGTGTGCCCCGGCCCAGGACGACCGGATGGAAGTAGAGCCGGTATTCATCAATCAGGCCAAGCTCGGTCAGGCTTTGCGCCAGAACCGTGCCGCACAGGTCGATCTCGCCTGCAAGTGTCGCCTTGAGCCCGCGCAGCGTCGTCTCGATGTCCTGCGACACCAGCGTGGCATTGGGGCCGACCTCGGACAGCGAGCGCGACACGACCCATTTCGGCTGGCCGCGCCATGCCGCCGCGAAGGCGTGTTCCCTGGCGGTCCAGCCGGGCTGGTCCTCGTCCCAGTAGCGCATGAGTTCATAGATGCGGCGGCCGCAGATGCTGCCGGCGGCGGCGCGCACCTGTTCGGTCCAGTGGTCGAAAAGCGCGGGGTCCGGCGCGAACTGCTCGTGGTCGACGTAGCCGTCGAGCGATACGTTCATTCCGCAAACAAACCTGGCCATGCCGCGACATCTCCATCCTGCGGCGTCAGCCTAGCCGGTGCCGGGGCGGATCGGAAGTGCTGCCGCCTGCGAGCGGCGTTCCAGTGCGTCCCACAGCCGCGCCCCGCGCGGCGACAGCGTGTATCCGGTGTGCAGGCTGCGGGTCAGGCCCAGGTCCTTCAACCGGCGGACCCGCCGCTTCAGGGCAGGCTGGTCCATCCCGAGGATGCGGGCGATCTCGGCCGATGGCGTTCCCTGCCGCTCGGCGATCAGGCGCAGCACGTTGGTTGTCCACGGGCCGCTTCGCGATGCCCGGTCGAGGGTGTCGAGGCCGTCGATCAGGGATTGCAGCGCCGGGCCCGAGAGATCGGCATCGTGCTGCAGGGCAATGCGGGGATCATGGCCCTCGACATGAAATCCGATGCGATAGAGCGCCCGGCCCTTGCCGCCCCGCAGGCCGGAAAGCAGCGCCTCGCGGCTGCCGAAACCGGCGCGCCGCGCCTCGGCATCGGATATCGCGCTGGCGTCGATTTCGGTCAGGCTGTCGATCCGCAGGACACCGGCGGGCGTCCGCAGGGTGCCGCCCGCCCTGACCGATGGCCGCTGCCAGCGGCGGAAGGCAAGGGTGACGCGGCCGGTGGCGATCTGGTCGAGGATATCGGATGTGAACAGCATGGCCTTTCCGGTGAGACGGCATTGCCGGGGCTGCGCCGCGTGGCCGGTCAGCCCGGCAGCGTGACGATGACCGCGCCGCGATCGGTCGCGACGACGGTGTGTTCGTACTGCACGACCGGCGCCGCGGGTTCGCTGTAAAGCGTCCAGTCGTCCTTGCCCCGGGTCGCCCAGATCGCGCCGCGCGACAGGAACGGCTCGACCGTCAGCACGAGGCCCCGGTGGATCCGCCGCCGGTCGTCGCGGGTGGGCCAGGTCGGCACGACCTCGGGCGGTTCGTGCAGGGCGCGGCCGACGCCGTGGCTGGCAAGGTTGCGGATCAGCGTGTAGCCGCGCTGTGCGGCAAAGCGGCCGATGGCGTTGCCGATGCCGGCCAGCGGCCGGTCATGGCCGACCTGCGCGATGCCGATCTGCATGGCGCGTTTCCCGTCGCGGCAGAGCCGGTCGAGCGAGGGCCGCACGGTGCCGACCCGGAAGGTCGCGCCGGTGTCGGCGAAATAGCCGTCCTTGCTGGCCGACACGTCGATGTTCACCAGATCGCCGGAGCGGATGACGCGGTCGCCGGGGATGCCGTGCGCGACCTCTTCGTTGACGCTGATGCAGGTGGCGCCCGGAAAGTCATAGGTGGTTTCCGGGGCGGGCAGGGCGCCCGCGCGTTCCAGGAGCGCGCGCCCGATGTCGTCGAGGTCCCGCGTCGTCATCCCGGGTTCCATCGCCTGTGCCATGGCCTGCATGGTGTTGGCCACGATGCGGCCGATGGCCTTGAGCCCGTCCAGTTCGTCCTGCTTGGTGATCGTCATGCTGGTTTTCCGGGCCGGTGCGGGGTTCTGGGGTGTGAGCCTAGCATCGGCGGCGGGCATTGTCCCGCACCGGCGCGGCCGTCGCCGGGCGGCGACAGCCTCCACGCCGGGCCACCGGGGCGTCCCACGATGGGACGCTGCGCGGTGTCAGGGAAATCAATGGGTTGAGGTGGTCCCGTTAAGGGGTTGTTAGGAATCGGGGCTGGCAGGTCGGGTCCAACCTGCCCGTTCCCCGATCATCTCGTGCCGCAGCCGCACGCCCATGGCGCCCTCGTCCAGCCTGACATCGGCCAGCGTCAGCACCGCGCCCGCCGGGATGTCGCGCAGGACCGGCACGCGGTGGGCGAGGCCGATGGGCAGGGCCCGCATCGCGCGGGAGGCGGTTGCGGGCATGGCGCGGCCCCAGACGGTGAATCCGCCCTCGCCGTCCAGCATCTCGCCGGCCTTCAATGCGCGCTTGGTGACGGCCACGGCGTCGCCGCGCCAGGCGCGGGTCTGGCCCGTCGGCTCGGCCCGCAGCGCGGCAGAGAGCACCGAGATCGACAGCTCCATTCCGATCAGGTGGAAGGGTTTGTACATCGCGGCATAGCGCCCGGTATCGTCGGTGGGCAGGCCATACTGGCGGAAGCAGGCGCTTGCATAGTCGGTCTGGGCGCGCAGGATGACATAGACGCCCCAGCGGAGATCGCGGAACACCGGGCGGCCGTCGCGTTCGAGGGATGACACGACCTCGGCCATGCCGTCGCGGTCGAGCTGGCCGCCGATGGCGCGGGGTCGCAGGGTGCGGGCCAGGTCATCGACCCCGCAGGGCGGAAAGCCGAGGCCCGCGTCCGGCACGTCAAGGCCGCAGGCATTGGCGATGGCGCACATCTCGATGGCCGATTTCGTACCGTCGAGAAAGCTGTTGAACATCTGGGGGTTCATGCCTGCGGCGCGGGCCTGTTCGGGGGTCAGGCCGTAGTGGTCCCAGACGTGGTCAGGGGTGACGCCGTGATAGGCGGGCAGGTATTTCGTGCCCTTGCCCGCCGCCGCCACGGCGAAGCCCGCGGCGCGCGCCCAGTCGACCATTTCGGCGACAAGTGCGGGCTGGTCGCCATAGGCCATCGAATAGACCACACCCGCCGCGCGGGCGCGGGCGGCAAGGACGGGGCCCGCCAGGACATCGGCCTCGACATTCACCATGACGACGTGGCGGCGCGCCTCGATGGCGGCGAGCGCATGGACGATCCCGGCCTCGGGGTGGCCGGTCGCCTCGATCACCACATCGACATCGGCGGCGGCGGCCTGCGTGCCGCTGTCGGTGAAGCGGGTGGCGGCGATCAGGTCATCCGGCCAGCCTGCGGCGCGGGCCTGGGCGCGGGCGCGATCGGGATCGAGATCGGCCACCACCGGCAGCGTGAGCCCTGCGACATGCGGCACCTGCGCCATGAACATGGTGCCGAACTTGCCCGCGCCGATCAGGGCGGCACGGACGGGGCGGCCCGCGTCGGCGCGGGCGGTGGCAAGGGATGCGAGGTTCATCGGTTTCCTCCTGTGAGGCCGAGCCTGCCCGGGCGGGGCGCCGGCCGCAAGGGGGCGGGCCGTTCCAAACCCTTGTCATGGTGACAAGATTCCCGGGCCCGCGGGCTTGCGGAGCGGGGCTGGCGGGTATTCTGTGAAGCGGCGGGCGGGGAGAGCGTGCGATGCGGGTGTTCATCAACGGCTTCGGGCGGATCGGACGGTCGGTGCTGCGCGCCTGGGCCGAGGCGCCGGATCGCTGGCCGGGGCTGGAGATCGCGGGGATCAACGACATCGCGGCGCCCGAGATGTGCGCCTATCTGTTCGGCTATGACAGCGTGTTCGGCCCCTGGCGGGGCAGCGTTTCGCTGGCGGACGGCGTGCTGGTCGTGAACGGGCGGGCGATTCCGCTGCACCGCGCGGCGGACCTGTCGACGCTGGATCTGACGGGCGTCGACGTGGTGATGGAATGCACCGGCCGGGCTGACACGGCCGAGGTGGCGGGGCGCGGTCTGCGGGCGGGGGCGGGGCGGGTGCTGGTGTCCGGCCCGTCCGGCGCGGCCGAGGCGACGGTGGTGCTGGGTGCGAACGAGGCTGTGATCGGGGCGCAGCGCATCCTGTCGAACGCGTCATGCACGACGAATGCCATGGCACCGCTGGTGCGGTTCCTGCACGACGGCTGGGGAATCGCCACCGGTTCGATGACGACGGTGCATTGCTACACCGGAAGCCAGCCGACGGTGGATGCGCCCGCCGCCGATTTCGCGCGGTCGCGCGCCGCTGCCCTGTCGATGGTGCCGACCACGACCTCGGCGGCGCGGCTGCTGGATACGGTGCTGCCGCAGGTGGCGGGGCGGATCGTGGCGCAGGCGGTGCGGGTGCCGGTGGCCAGCGTGTCCTGCATCGATCTTGTGGTGCAGACGGCACGGCCCGCGGATGCCGCGGCGGTCAACGCCGGGCTGCGCGCGGCGGGCGGGGTGATCGGGACGACCGACCTGCCGCTGGTGTCGTCGGACCTGCGGGCGCGGCCGGAAAGCCTGGTGGTGGCCTGCCCGGAAACCAAGGTCACGCCGCAGGGCCTGCTGCGGGTGTTCGGCTGGTATGACAACGAATGGGGCTTTTCCAACCGGATGCTGGATGTCGCGATGCGGATGCGCGGCTAGGGTGCTGGGTGCCACATGTCGGCGCTGATCTGCCAGCCCTGCGGCGTCAGCACGAAATAGACGAGCGACCGGCCCCGCACGACGACGGCAGCCTGGCCGGGGGGCGAGACGGTGATTTCCCATGTCCACATGACCGCCGCGCGGTCGCTGCCCCGCTCGGTGCGGATGTCGCCGAAGGCGATGGCCGACAGTCCGCCCGCCAGGTTCTGCGCCCAGGCCTGGCCGATGGCGTCGCGCCCGGCGATCGGGGGCGACGCGGGGTTCAGCACCACGGCATCGGGCGCATAGATCGCGGCGATGGCCTTGGCGTCGCGGGCATTGACCGCCGCGACGAAGACCTCGGCGGCCCGGCGCGGGGCATCGAGGGCAAGCTCGGCGCCCGCGGCGCCGGGACCCAGGCACAGCAGGGCAATCGCTGCGGATCGGATGGGCGGCATGGCACGCTCCTGCTGGACGGGCGGATGCTAGCACGGTTCCGGCGGTTGCTCGACCCTGCTGATTCTGGTGGCGGGGCCCGGAATGCGGCGATGCAGCGACGGCGTTGC
The DNA here is from genome assembly GCA_019454225.1 of Paracoccaceae bacterium. NCBI lineage: Bacteria > Pseudomonadati > Pseudomonadota > Alphaproteobacteria > Rhodobacterales > Paracoccaceae > Paracoccaceae bacterium. The sequence goes on from CP075370.1 coordinate 1,591,521, forward strand.
GGCAGGTGCAGCTTCAAAGCGTCGCAGGCGTGGCGGATGTGGCGGCGCGCCTGAGAAATGGCGGGCCGGCGGGGGCTGCCGACAGTGACCTTCCCGGTTGCGAGGTATGAAACCCTCTGCTACACGCGGGGCCGAAATGCGGCGCCGGGAAGGCTTCGGGCGCCGGGCAATGCCCTTGTGTGCGGTCCCTGGGCCGCAATCGGCGGGGCAAGGACAACGGAAGGGCTGACGTGTCGGAATCTGCCTCGATATCCTCCGGTATTGCCGCGCGCTACGCTTCGGCGCTGTTCGATCTGTCAAGGGACGAGGGCGCGCTTGCCACGCTGGAGGGGGATGCGGATGCGCTCGACGCCGCGATGGCCGCCAGCGAGGACCTGCGCGACCTGATCTCGAGCCCGCTGTATTCGCGTGAGGATCAGGCCGCCGCGATGGCCGCGGTTGGCGCGAAGATGGGCCTGTCGGCGCTGACCGCGAACACCATCGCGCTGATGGCGTCGAAGCGCCGCCTGTTCGTCCTGCCCCAGCTGGTCGCCCAGGTGCGCGCGCTGATCGCCACCGAGAAGGGCGAGATCACGGCCGAGGTGTCCTCGGCCGTCGCGCTGACCAAGGCACAGGCCAAGGCGCTGTCGGATACCATCGCCGCCCGCGTGGGCAAGAAGGTGAAACTCAAGGCGTCCGTCGATGAAGGGCTCATCGGCGGACTTGTCGTCAAGGTCGGCTCCACGATGATCGACACCTCGATCCGTGCCAAGCTCGCCTCCCTCCAGAATGCCATGAAAGAGGTCGGATAACATGGGAATCCAGGCTGCCGAGATCTCTGCGATCCTCAAGGAGCAGATCAAGAACTTCGGTAAGGACGCCGAGGTGGCCGAAGTCGGTCGCGTGCTGTCGGTGGGCGACGGGATCGCCCGGGTCCACGGGCTCGACAACGTGCAGGCCGGCGAGATGGTCGAATTCCCCGGCGGCATCCGCGGGATGGCGCTGAACCTGGAAGTCGACAACGTCGGCATCGTGATCTTCGGCGACGACCGTTCGATCAAGGAAGGCGACACCGTCAAGCGCACCAACTCGATCGTGGACGTGCCGGCGGGCGATGCGCTGCTCGGCCGCGTGGTCGATGGCCTGGGCAACCCGATCGACGGCAAGGGCGCGATTGCCGCGACCGAGCGCCGCGTGGCCGACGTGAAGGCCCCGGGGATCATCCCGCGCAAGTCGGTGCATGAACCGATGGCCACCGGCCTGAAGTCGATCGACGCGATGACGCCGGTTGGCCGCGGCCAGCGCGAGCTGATCATCGGCGACCGCCAGACCGGCAAGACTGCCGTGGCGCTCGACACCATCCTGAACCAGAAGGTCTATAACGACGCCGCCGGTTCGGATGAATCGAAGAAGCTCTACTGCATCTATGTCGCCATCGGGCAGAAGCGCTCGACCGTGGCGCAGCTGGTGAAGAAGCTCGAGGAAACCGGCGCGATGGCCTATACCATCGTGGTGGCCGCGACCGCCTCGGACCCCGCGCCGATGCAGTTCCTGGCGCCCTATTCGGCAACCGCGATGGCGGAATACTTCCGCGACAACGGCCGCCATGCGCTGATCATCTATGATGACCTGTCCAAGCAGGCCGTGGCCTATCGCCAGATGTCGCTGCTGCTGCGCCGCCCGCCGGGGCGCGAGGCCTATCCGGGCGACGTTTTCTACCTGCACTCGCGCCTGCTGGAGCGTTCGGCGAAGCTGAACAGCGATTTCGGGGCCGGCTCGCTGACCGCGCTGCCGATCATCGAGACCCAGGCCGGCGACATCTCGGCCTATATCCCGACCAACGTGATCTCGATCACCGACGGCCAGATCTTCCTTGAATCCGAACTGTTCTACCAGGGTGTCCGCCCGGCCGTGAACACCGGCCTGTCGGTCAGCCGCGTGGGTTCGGCCGCGCAGACCGCGGCGATGAAGTCGGTGGCGGGCAAGATCAAGCTGGAACTGGCGCAGTATCGCGAGATGGCGGCCTTCGCGCAGTTCGGGTCCGACCTCGACGCGGCGACCCAGGCGCTGCTGAACCGCGGCGCCCGCCTGACCGAGCTGATGAAGCAGCCGCAGTATTCGCCGCTGACCAACGCCGAACAGGTGGTCGTGATCTGCTCGGGCACGCTCGGCTATCTCGACAAGGTCGGCGTGCGCGACGTGGGCCGGTTCGAGGCGGGGCTTCTGAAGCACCTGCGCACGAACTGCCGCGACCTGCTGGAGGACATCACCCGGAACGACCGGAAGGTTGCAGGCGATCTGGAGAAGGCGATCCGCTCGGCGATCGAGACCTTCGCCAAAGACTTCGCCTGAGCGGGCGCGGGGAGTAAGGCGCGATGCCCAGCCTGAAGGCACTCAAGAACCGGATCGCCAGCGTCAAGAACACGCGGAAGATCACCAAGGCCATGCAGATGGTCGCCGCGGCGAAACTGCGCCGCGCGCAGGAGGCCGCCGAGGCCGCACGGCCCTATGCCGAGCGGATGAATGCCGTGATCGGCGGCCTTGCCGCCGGTCAGGCCGGGTCGGATGCCGCGCCGCGGCTTCTGGCCGGGACGGGCCGGGACCAGGTGCACCTGCTGGTGGTCATGACGGCCGAGCGGGGGCTTTGCGGCGGCTTCAACTCGACCATCGCGCGGCTGGCCCGCGCGCGGGCGAACGAGTTGCTTGCGCAGGGCAAGACCGTGAAGATCCTGACGGTCGGCAAGAAGGGGCGCGAACAGCTGAAGCGCGACCATGCCGAGCGTTTCGTGGGCCATGTGGACCTGAGCGACGTGAAGCGGGTTGGCTATGCCGAGGCGTCGCGGGTTGCCCGTGACGTGCTGGCGCGGTTCGACGCGGGCGAGTTCGACGTGGCGACGATCTTCTACAACCGCTTCCAGTCGGTGATCAGCCAGGTCCCGACCGCCAAGCAGGTGATCCCCGCCGCCTACGAGACCACGGGCGAAAGCGCGCTGTACGACTACGAGCCGAGCGAGGAGGCCATCCTGGCCGACCTTCTGCCGCGCGGCGTGGCCACGCAGATCTTCACCGCCCTTCTGGAAAACGGCGCCAGCGAGCAGGGCGCGCGGATGTCCGCGATGGACAACGCGACGCGCAACGCGGGCGAAATGATCAACCGTCTGACGATCCAGTACAACCGGAGCCGTCAGGCCGCGATCACCAAAGAGCTTATCGAAATCATCTCGGGCGCCGAGGCGCTCTGACGGAACCGGAGTTTGGACATGGCAAAGGCAACTGGCAAAGTCACGCAGGTGATCGGCGCCGTGGTGGACGTGCAGTTCGACGGTGCGCTTCCGGCGATCCTGAACGCGCTTGAGACCACGAACAACGGCAAGCGTCTGGTTCTGGAAGTGGCGCAGCACCTGGGCGAAAGCACCGTGCGCTGCATCGCCATGGACGCGACCGAGGGTCTGGTGCGCGGCGCGGCCGTGACCGACATGGAGGGCCCGATCTCGGTGCCGGTGGGCGACCTGACGCTGGGCCGCATCCTGAACGTGGTGGGCGACGCGATCGACGAGCGCGGCGCCATCACCGACGCGCCGCTGCGCGCGATCCACCAGCCCGCCCCCGACTTTGCCGCGCAGTCGACCGAGGCGCAGATCCTCGTCACCGGCATCAAGGTGATCGACCTGCTGGCGCCCTATTCCAAGGGCGGCAAGATCGGCCTGTTCGGCGGCGCCGGCGTGGGCAAGACGGTTCTGATCCAGGAACTGATCAACAACATCGCCAAGGTGCACTCGGGCTATTCGGTGTTCGCGGGCGTGGGCGAACGGACCCGCGAGGGGAATGACCTGTACCACGAGTTCATCGAGTCGGGCGTCATCAACATCGACGACCTGACGAAGTCGAAGGTGGCCCTGGTCTATGGCCAGATGAACGAGCCCCCGGGCGCGCGTGCCCGCGTGGCGCTGACCGGCCTGACGCTGGCCGAACAGTTCCGCGACCAGTCCGGCACGGACGTGCTGTTCTTCGTGGACAACATCTTCCGCTTCACCCAGGCCGGTTCGGAAGTGTCCGCGCTTCTGGGCCGCATCCCCTCGGCCGTGGGCTATCAGCCGACGCTGGCCACCGACATGGGCGCGCTGCAGGAACGCATCACCTCGACCAAGGCGGGCTCGATCACCTCGGTGCAGGCGATCTACGTGCCGGCCGACGACCTGACCGACCCTGCGCCCGCCACCTCGTTCGCGCACCTCGACGCGACCACCACGCTGAGCCGGGCGATCTCGGAACTCGGGATCTATCCGGCGGTGGACCCGCTCGACTCGACCTCGCGCCTGATGGACCCGCAGATCCTGGGCGAGGAGCATTACACCGTGGCCCGTTCGGTGCAGGGCATCCTGCAGCGCTACAAGTCGCTGCAGGACATCATCGCCATCCTCGGGATGGACGAACTGTCGGAAGAGGACAAGCTGACGGTGGCCCGCGCGCGGAAGATCCAGCGTTTCCTGTCGCAGCCCTTCGACGTGGCGCAGGTGTTCACCGGCTCGCCCGGGGTGCAGGTGCCGCTGGAAAAGACCATCGCCAGCTTCAAGGCGGTCGTCGCGGGCGAGTATGACCATCTGCCCGAGGGCGCCTTCTACATGGTGGGCGACATCGACGAGGCGGTGGCCAAGGCACAGAAGATGGCCGCGGCTGCGGCATAAGGGGGCGACATGGCTGGCACGGTGCAATTCGACCTCGTGTCGCCGGAGCGCAGGCTTGCCTCCGTCTCGGCGACCGAGGTGCAGATCCCGGGCGCCGACGGCGACCTGACGGCGATGGAGGGGCACGCCCCCACCATCACCACGCTGCGCCCCGGCATCCTGCGCGCGGTCGCGGGGGACGGGACCAAGGCCTATGTGGTGACCGGCGGCTTTGCCGAGATCACGGCGGGCGCGGTGTCGGTGCTGGCCGAGCGGGCGGTTCCGGCAGAGGAGGCCTCGGCCGCGATGCTGGAGGCCCTGGTGGCCGAGGCGCGCGAGGCTGCGGCGGCCGCGGGCCCCGAGACGCGGGACGCGGCGGAAAAGGCGGTCGGCGACATGCTGGCGCTCAAGGCGGCGGCGGGCCACTGACCCGTCGCCGACGGTTGTGCGGGGGCCCTGCCACGGCGGGGCCCTTTGTCGTAGAGCGGCTTGAATTTTCCACCTTTCCGCCCGTTTTTCATGCGAGGGTCGGGGGATCATGACGAAGGGCCGGATGAAGCGGTTTTCCACATCCTCGATCGGCATCCAGCAGGGCAGCCGCGTGCTGTTCTCGGATTTCGCCGACGGGGGGCAGATGTGGACGGGGCAGGGCCCGCGCGAGAGCCGCCATGTGATCACCTTCAAGGAAGCCTTCTCGGACCTGCCGGTGGTGACGGTGGGAATCTCGATGTGGGACATGGACCAGAAAACCAACCTGCGCGCCGACATCGGCGCCGAGAAGGTGACGGCCGAGGGGTTTCATATCGTCTTCAAGACCTGGGGCGATACCCGCGTGGCCCGCATCCGGGCCGAATGGATGGCAATCGGTCCGGTCCGGGACGAGGACGACTGGGACGTGGACTGAGGCACGCCCCGGGGGGCGTCCCACGATGGGACGCTGCGCGAGGCAAGCGAAATCAATGGCTTGCCCTCGCGAATTTACGGATCGTTAGGGATTGGCCGCAGGTCGCGCGGATGGGCATCGGCCCGGCGGCCTGCCGGGGGTGCGCGCATCGCCGTGACGCATCGGGGGCAACCGGGGGTCCATCCACGCCCTGCGCGCGGCGAGGATGGACCCCCACGCCCTCAGCGGGCGAATTTCTTGTACTTCACGCGCTTCGGTTCCACCGAGTCCGGGCCGAGGCGGCGGATCTTGTCTTCCTCGTAGGCTTCGAAGTTGCCCTCGAACCATTCGACATGGGCATCCCCCTCGAAGGCGAGGATGTGGGTGCAAAGGCGGTCGAGGAAGAAGCGGTCGTGGCTGATGATCACGGCGCAACCCGCGAAGTCCTCGAGCGCGGCCTCGAGCGCCTGCAGGGTTTCCACGTCAAGATCGTTGGTCGGTTCGTCGAGCAGCAGCACATTGCCGCCGCGCCGCAGCAGTTTCGCCATGTGGACGCGGTTGCGTTCGCCCCCCGACAGGAGGCCGACCTTCTTCTGCTGGTCGCCGCCCTTGAAGTTGAAGGCGCCGCAATAGGCCCGGCTGTTCATCGTGGCATCGCCGATGTCGAGGATCTCGAGCCCTTCCGAAATCTCTTCCCACACCGTCTTGCCGGCGTCGAGCGCGTCGCGCGACTGGTCGACATAGGCAAGCTGCACGGTGTCGCCGAAGGTGACGGTGCCCGCGTCGGGGGCGAGTTCGCCCGTCAGCATGCGGAACAGCGTGGACTTGCCCGCGCCGTTCGGCCCGATGACGCCGACGATCCCGCCCGGCGGCAGCGAGAAGGTCAGGTTCTCGATCAGCAGCTTGTCGCCCATGGCCTTTTTCAGGCCCTCGACCTCGATCACCTTGCCGCCGAGGCGCGGGCCGTTGGGGATGATGATCTGCGCCGAGGTGATCTTTTCGCGCTCGGTCTTTGCCGCCATCTCTTCATAGGCGTTGATCCGGGCCTTCTGCTTGGCCTGCCGCGCCTTGGCGCCCGCGCGGATCCATTCCAGTTCGCGCTCCAGCACCTTCTGCTTGGCCTTGTCCTCGCGCGCCTCCTGCGCCAGGCGCTTGGCCTTCTGTTCCAGCCAGGCGGAATAGTTGCCCTCGTAGGGGATGCCCCGGCCGCGGTCGAGTTCGAGAATCCAGCCGGTGATGTCGTCAAGGAAGTAGCGGTCATGGGTGACGATCAGGATCGTGCCCCGGTATTCGATCAGGTGCTTCTGAAGCCAGGCGATGGTTTCGGCATCCAGGTGGTTGGTCGGTTCGTCCAGCAGCAGCATGTCGGGCGCCTCCAGCAGGAGCTTGCAGAGCGCGACGCGGCGTTTCTCGCCGCCCGAGAGGGTATCGACCCGCGCATCGTCGGGCGGGCAGCGCAGCGCTTCCATGGCCACGTCGATCTGGCTGTCGAGATCCCACAGGTTCTCGCCGTCGATCTCGTCCTGGAGCCTGGCCATTTCCTCGGCCGTCTCGTCCGAATAGTTCATCGCCAGTTCGTTGTAGCGGTCGAGCTTGGCCTGTTTCGCGGCGACGCCCAGCATGACGTTGCCGCGCACGTCGAGCGCGGGGTCAAGCTGGGGTTCCTGCGGCAGGTAGCCCACCCGCGCGCCCTTGGCGGCCCAGGCCTCGCCGGTGAAATCCTTGTCGATCCCGGCCATCACCCGCAGCAGCGTGGACTTGCCCGAACCGTTGACGCCGACGACGCCGATCTTGACCCCGGGCAGGAAGTTCAGGCGGATGTTCTCGAACACCTTCTTGCCGCCCGGATAGGCCTTGGACACGCCGTCCATGTGATAGACGTACTGGTAGCTGGCCATGACTTACCCCCGCGGCTGGTGACGGGGCGTTCTATCCTGCGGGCGGCGCGGAGCCAAGGGATTAGGCGGCGCCTCGGGTGGCGGAACGGGAAAAGCCCGGCGAACCCGACAAGGCTGTCGAGCGGTGGCGCGGGCGCGTGCCTGGGTGCCGCCTGACCGGCTTCGCGCGGCGCCCGGCCAGCGCGTGCCGCCGCCAGCGCCGCGCCCCATGGCCGGTGATGCCGCCCCGGATGCGCGTCGCGGCGCCAGACGCCCGGCTCCGGCCGATTCGATGCCGATGGCGCAACGGCCGGACGGGCCGCGCGCCGGGGGCTTCAGATCGCCTTGGCGAACCAGTGGCCGGCGTAGGGGTTGTCGTTGTAGCGCGCCACGGGCAGCCAGCCCTCGCGCCGGTAGAAGGCGATGGCTTCGGCGAGGGTGGGGTGGGTGTCGAGCACGAGGCGCGTGGCGCCCATGGCGCGGGCCGCATCCTCGGCGGCCTGCATCAGGCGGCGGGCAAGGCCGGTGCCGCGCGCGTCGGCGGCGACCCAGAGGCGCTTGACCTCACGCGTCGCGGGATCGGGGCCGGGGGCGAGACCGACGCAGCCCCGGGGCGGATCGCCCGCGATCAGGAAGGCCCCGTGCGGCGGGTGGAAGGCGGCGCCATGGGGGCCCGGCCCGGGGTCGAAACCTTCGGGGAATCGGGCCGCAAGTTCGGCGAAGTAGGCGGCAAGGCAGGTGTCCGCGGCGGGGCCGTCGGGGTCGGCGGGGGTGATGGCGGGTGTCATGGCGGGGGGCAGCATGGCGCGGCGGCGCGGGTGACGCAACGCCGCGATTGACCGGCCGGGCCAAGCCGGGGCAGCCTGCGGCAGCGGGGGGAACAGGGAATGCCGCTGGAGTTGCTGCTTGTGCTGGTGGTGGGGGGCATCGCGGGGATCGCGGTGCTGCTGCACCTGACCGGCGCTTCGCGGCGGTTCGACCTGTCGGACGCTGAGGCCGTGCGCACCGGCTGGGCGCGGCATTTTCCGCAGGACACGGTGACGGCGGTGCATCTGGCGCCGGGGGGCATGGCGGCGATGGTGGAAACCCGGGGCGGGCCGGGGCTGATCCGGTCCTTCGGGGCCGATACGGTGGCGCATCGCATCCGGGGGGCCGATGCGGTGGCGCGGGGGCTGCGGCTGCGGTTCGACGATTTCGGGGCGCCGCCGGTGGTGGTGGCGATGCCGGCCGCCATGGCGGCGGACTGGCTGGGGCGGCTTGCCGCGACAGAGAGGAGAGACGCGGCATGATGGGCGACCTGCAGTATCCGGACGTGGTGCAATGGGCGGTGCCGCTGTTCATCCTGCTGATCCTGATCGAGATCGGCTACATCATCTGGCGCCGCAAGGGCGGGCGCTACGAGACCCGCGACGCGGTGACGAGCCTGATCATGGGGGCGGGCAATGTGGCCGAGGGGATCCTGCTGGGGTTCGTGGGCTTTGCCTTCTACATGCTGCTGTGGCGCTTGACGCCGCTGGACCTGGGAACCTCGATTCCGGTGGTGATCCTGTGCTTCGTGCTGGATGATCTGCGCTACTACTGGGTGCATCGTATCGGGCACCGCTGCCGCTGGGTCTGGGCCAGCCATGTGAACCACCATTCGAGCCAGCACTACAACCTGACGACCGCCCTGCGGCAGACCTGGACCGGCACCTTCACCTTCATGATGATCGTGCGGGCGCCGCTGGTGCTGCTGGGGTTCCATCCGGCGATGATCGTGTTCGTGGGCGGGCTGAACCTGATCTATCAGTTCTGGATCCATACCGAGGCAGTCGGGCGCCTGCCCCGCTGGGTCGAGGCGGTGATGAACACGCCGTCGCACCACCGGGTGCACCATGGCCGCAACCCGCGCTATCTGGATGCGAACTATGCGGGGGTGTTCATCATCTGGGACAAGCTGTTCGGCACCTTCGTGCCCGAGCTGGACCGCGAGAAGCCGGATTACGGGCTGGTCCACAACCTTGGCACGTTCAACCCGATCCGCATCGCGTTCCACGAATGGGTGGGCATCTGGCGCGACGTGACGCAGCGCGGGATCACCTGGCGCGACCGGGTGATGTATGCGTTCGGCCCCCCGGGCTGGAGCCACGATGGCAGCCGCGAGACCTCCGAGGCGATCAAGCGCGCACATCTGTCGCGCCACCCGGAAGAGGCCGGGACGCCCGGGTTCGAGGACGTGACGGCGCGGTAGGCGCGCGGGCCCGGAGGCCCGCACCGGACGCGGGTGTCAGAACAGGTAGAAGTCGCTTTCCTGAAGCGTGTCGATGTCCACGCCCCGCAGCACGATGCGGGTGCCGCTGTCCAGAATGATGCTGGTGCCGGTGCCCCCCTGGATCGAGCGCAGCGTCAGGTCGGCGAAGCTGACCCCCGAGATCGAGATCTTGTCGACGCCGACCTCGAAATCCGTGATCAGGTTGCGGCCTTCGTGCGCGGCCGCATGGAACACGAAGGTATCCTGGCCGGTGCCGCCGCTCATCGTGTCGTTGCCGGCATTGCCGGTCAGGTGATCGTCGTCGGCCCCGCCGAACAGGCGGTCATTCGTGGCGCCGCCGAACAGCGCGTCCTGGCCGTTCGCCCCGCGACCGGTGCCGCCCGCGACATAGATCACGTCATCTCCGTCGCCGCCGAACAGCGTGTCGGTCGCCGCGGCGCCGAGGATCGTGTCGTTGCCGACGCCGCCATCGACGTAATACTGGCCATCGCCAAGCATGTAGATGTAGTCGTCGTCGCGGCCGCCAAAGACGGACGCACTGTCGCCAAAGAAGCTGATCGAGTCATCTCCGTTGCCGCCATAGATCATGTCATTGCCGCCGTTGACGGTGATGATATCGTTGCCGCCGGCGCCAAAGATCGTGTCGTCTGCCGCACTGGGGCTGGCGTCGCCGGGCGACGCAGTTACAGTTGAACTGAGAAAGTTCATATAAATCACTTCATTGTACTTCGTTCCGTTGAAAGCAGCCATCTATCTTCCCTTCATTTCCTGTTTTCGCGTAGCGGGCGGGGACTCGGGTGTCCACCTTTGATGTGCGCCGGATGCATATTTTTGACGGACGGGGCGCGTTGACATCGCCCTGCCCGCGACGCCAGATCGGGCCGGGAATTGCAGGGGATCACGGGCGTGCGGCAGGGCTGGCCCAGGGCAGAGCGTGGCATGGTGATCGGTCTGCTGGGCGGTTCGTTCGACCCCGCGCACCAGGGCCACGCCCATATCTCGCGCGAGGCCATGAAGCGTCTGGGCCTGGATGCGGTGTGGTGGCTGGTGTCGCCCGGCAACCCGCTGAAGTCGCGCGGACCCGCGCCGCTGGCCGCGCGCATTGCCCGGGCGCGGGCGGTGATGGACCACCCGCGCGTGACCGTTACAGATGTCGAGGTGCGGATGGGCACGCGGTTCACCGCGGCCACGCTGCGCGGGTTGCGGCTGCGTTATCCGGGCGTGCGGTTCATCTGGCTGATGGGGGCGGACAACCTGGCGCAGTTCCACCGGTGGGACCGCTGGCAGGACATCCTGAAGATGGTGCCGGTGGCGGTTGCCGCGCGACCGGGGCAGGGCGCGCGCGCGCTGCTGTCGCCTGCGGGACGGGCGATGATGGCGCGGCGGCAGGTGCCGCGCGGGTTGCGCGGGGCTGCGGCGCCCGCCTGGGCCTTCGTGGCGCTGCCGATGGTCAAGGCATCGTCAAGCGCGATCCGCGCGCGGGGGGACTGGCGCGGCTGATCCGTCAGCCCCCGGCGGTGCCGGTCAGGCGCGGGGCCGGGCCCAGCGGCAGCGGCCCCAGCGACATGCGTCCGCGCCCCAGCGTCAGCGGCAGGTCGAGCCGGTCCGGATCGGGCGAGGTTTCGGCGAGGCGCCGGGCGAACTCGGCCCATGTGGGGGCGATTTCCGGCCGGATCAGCCCGGCCGCCACCGCGGCATCCAGCGCCGCGCGCCAGCCAGTCAGCCGGATGTCGATGCGGCCCTCGGCAAAGCCCTCGGCATCGGGCGCGAGCGACCCTTCGGCCCAGAACGCGATCCCGCCCCAGCCCAGCGATGCCTCGCGCAGGTCAAGGCGCAGCAGCTGCGGGCGGGCATCGCCCGCGAAACGGTCGAGCGGCGCGGAAAGCCCGGCAAAGGCCACGACGCGCAGGCGGTCGATCTCGCCGGGCAGCGTGGTGCCGGGGGGAAGTGCCGCGAAGAATGCGGGATCGGGGGCAATGCCCGACAGGTCCAGCCCGATCTCATGCGTGTCGGCACGCGACGGGTCGCGGCGGGTGCCCAGGCGCAGGGTCCGCACCGCCAGAGTGGCGGGGGCGGCGGCCCCAGGTGCCAGGGTCAGGTGCAGCGCATCCCCCGCGACCGCCAGCCGGTCGAGCGGCAGCGCGGCCGAGGGCTGCACCACCAGGCTGGCCTGAAGCCGGTCGGACGCCAGCGTGACAGAGGCGCCGGGCAGCGCCAGCCGCTGTTCCGGCGGGAAGGCGGCGATGATGTGCCAGGGTTTCCAGGTGAGCGTGAAGACCTGAACGAAGGGTGCGGTCCAGCCGGTGCCGGTGACCGGGTCGGACAGACGGGGTTCGGTGACGGTCAGGTCGAGGCGGTTGGGAAAGCCGTTCACCGCGATGCCCGCCCGCTCGGCCAGCAGGCCCTGCGCCGACATCTGGTCGAAGGCCGCCGCCGTGCCACGGCTGACCGCCGTGGCCATCGCGAACCACAGCCCGCCCCAGAGCACCGCCGCGCCGACCACCACCCAGACGAGCCACCGCATGACGCCGCCCCTTTCCTTTGCCTTGCGCCCGGGTTCTAAGGCGGGACAGGGGAAAGGACCAGCGATGCAGGATGCGCTTTGGGTCTTCGGTTACGGATCCTTGATCTGGGATCCCGGATTTCCGGTTGCCGAGCGGCGGCTGGCGCGGCTGGACGGCTGGCGGCGCGGGTTCTGCATGCGGTCGATCCACCATCGCGGGTCGGTCGAGGCGCCGGGCCTTGTGCTGGCGCTTGACCGCGAATCCGGGGCGTTCTGCGACGGGCTGGCACTGCGGGTCGCGCCGGGGGCGGAGGCGGCGACGCTGGCCGCGCTGCGCGAACGCGAACTGATCTCGTCCGCCTATCTGGAGGAGTGGCTGCCGGTCGAGGCGGAGGGCAGGCTGACCGCGCTTGCCTATGTGATCGACCCGGGGCACGGGCAGTATTGCGGAGGGCTCGCGATGGAGGAGCAGGCCCGCATCATCGCGACCGCGCGGGGCGGGCGGGGCGCGAATTGCGACTATCTCTATGCGACGGCGGCGCATCTGGCGGAACTTGGCATCGCCGATCCCGACCTCGACTGGCTGGTGGCGCGGGTGCGGGCCCTGCGTGGCGCGTGATCTTTCGGCTTTTCATGCGGGGAATCTTGCGCTTGTGACCCGCGGGGCGTTGCGGGGGGGGGCGGGCAGCGCCTAATCTGCGAGGGGCAAGGGCAAGAGGGGGCAGCCGCGCCGATGGACAAGACCACCGCCACCCCCGGGGCGTCCTTCACGCAGCCGGTGCGGCAGATCGTGCTGATGCTGGCCGTCATCGGCCTTGTCTCGGCCGGGGCATGGCTGGCCCTGCCGCAGGTCAAGGAGGTGTTCGGCGCGAACATCTGGCTGAACGGTGCCATCGGCGTGGTGTTCCTGATCGGTGTCGTTGCCTGCATCTGGCAGGTCGTGCAACTGATCTATTCCGTCAGCTGGATCGAGGGTTTCGCGGGCGGGCGCCCCGGCATCGACGCCGCCGACGCGCCGCGCCTTCTGGCGCCGCTGGCGTCGCTGCTGGCGGCGCGGCGGTCGCGGCTGCAGATTTCGACGACCTCGCAGCGTTCGATCCTGGACAGCGTGGCGATGCGGATCGACGAGGCGCGCGACATCACGCGCTATATCGTCAACCTGCTGATCCTGATGGGGCTTCTGGGCACGTTCTATGGTCTGGCAACCACCGTGCCGGCGGTCGTCGACACCATCCGCGCGCTAGCCCCGCAAGAGGGCGAGACCGGCGTTCAGGTCTTCGACAAGCTGATGGGCGGGCTTGAGGCGCAGCTGGGCGGGATGGGCACGGCGTTTTCCTCGTCGTTGCTGGGGCTGGCGGGATCGCTGGTCGTGGGGCTGCTGGAGCTTTTCGCGGGTCATGGCCAGAACCGGTTCTTCCGCGAACTGGAGGAATGGACCTCGACGATCACGCGCATCGGCCTTGCCGCCGGTGACGGCGAGGGCAGCGGCGACGCGGGCGCCGTGGCGGGCGCCCTGGGCGACTATGCAGGCCGCATCGAGGCACAGATGGAAGGGTTGATCGCCCTGGCCGCCCGGGCCGAGGCCGGGCGGGCCGTGCTGGACGAGCGTATCCTGCGGCTGGCCGGATCGGTCGAGCGGCTGGCGCAGCGGATCGAGGGCGAGACCGGGCGCGACGGCGGGCTGGCCGAGGTGCTGGCGCGGATCGCGGCGGCGCAGGAGGCCATTGCGGCCGGGCAGGAGGCCATCGCCGCCGGGCAGGAGGGCATTGCCGCGCGGCTGACCGAAACCCCTGCGCCCGACACGGCGGGTGTGGATGCGGAAAGCCGCATGCGCCTGCGGTCGATCGACGTGCAGCTTCTGCGGATACTGGAGGAGATTTCGGCCGGCAGGCAGGAAAGCGTGACCGACCTGCGCACCGATCTGGCGGCACTGACGGCGGCGGTGCGGCAGCTGGGACGCGGGCAGGGAGGGCGCTGACCGATGGCGCTGTCGCGGCGGACCGGTGCACGGATGGCGGGGACAAGCTGGCCCGGTTTCGTCGATGCGATGACCGCGCTGCTGCTGGTGCTGATGTTCGTGCTGTCGATCTTCATGATCGTGCAGTCGGTCCTGCGCGACACGATTTCGGCGCAGGACAGCGAGCTTGCCGAGCGCCAGGCCGAGATTGCCCGGCAGGACAGCGCGCTGCAGGCGCTGACAGAGCAGGTCGCGGGCCTGGCCGATGCCCTGGGGCTGGAGCGGAACCGGGCAGAGCGGCTGCAGGCCGAGGTCGGGCAGCTGACCGCAGGGCTGGCCACGGCGCGGGCGGAAGGGGCCGAGCAGGCGGCGATGATCGCGACGCTGTCGGCGACCCTGTCGGCGCGCGAGGCCGATCTGCAGGCGGCGGGCGGGCGGATCGCGGCGTTCGAGGCGCAGGTGGCCAGCCTGCTGGCCGACCGCGACCGCCTGGCCGACGAAGGCGCGCGGCTGTCGACGTCGGTCGCGGAGCTTGAGGCTGCGCGCGCGCAGTTGCTGACCGAGCAGGAGGCGCTGAACCTGGCGCTTGCGGCCGCGCGGTCCGAGATCGACGCGGGGGCCGAGGCGGCGCGGCTGGCCGCGGCGCGGGCCGATGCGATGGAGGCGCTCGTGGCCGACCTGCGGGCGAAGGCCAGCGAGGGCGAGGCCACGCTGGCGCAGGCCCTGGCGCGGCTGCAGGCGGCCGAGGGGCTGGCGGGCAACCGGGCGGACGAGATCGCCGCCCTGACCGCGCGTGTCGCGGCGCTGACCGAGGCCGAAGCGCGGGCGACGGCCGAACGCGACGGGCTGAAGGCAGCGGTGGCGGGCCTGACCGATGAACTGGGCCGGGTCATCGCGGCGGCGGGAACCGAGGCCGAGGGGCTGCGCGCACGGCTGGCCGAGGCGCGATCGGGCCTGACCGAGGCGGAACGCGCGCGGCTGGCCGATCTGGCCGCGGCCGACGCGCTGCGCGCCCGGCTGGCCGAAGCCGAGGGCGCCCTGACCGAGGCCGAGCGCGCGCGGCTGGCCGAGGCGGCCGCCCTGGCCGAGGCGCGGCGGCGGCTGGCCGAGATCGAGGCGGGCCTGAGCGAGGCCGAGAAGGCCCGGCTGGCCGAGGCGGCGGCGGCCGAGGCCCTGCGCGCGCGGCTGGCCGAGACGGAGGGCGCGCTGACCGAGGCCGAGGCGCAGCGCCTGGCCGACCTGGCCGCTGCCGAGGCGCTGCGGGCGCGGCTGGCCGGGGCCGAGACCGAACTGACGGCGATGACACTGGCGCTGGAAGAGCAGCGCCGCCGGGCCGAGGAGACCCTGACGCTGCTGGCCGCCGCGCGGTCGGAGGCGGCATCGGCCGCGACATCGGGCGATGAGCGCGCCGCGCGGCTGGCCGCCGCCGAGGCGGCGCTGTCTGCCGAACGCGAGGGGGCATTGCAGGCGCAGCGGCAGGTTGCGTTGCTGAACGAGCAGGTTGCGGCCCTGCGGGCGCAGCTTGGGGCACTTCAGGCGCTGCTGGACGAGGCGGGCGCCCGCGATGCCGCCGCGCAGGTGCAGATCGAGGCGCTTGGCGGCAGGCTGAACGCCGCCCTGGCGCAGGTGGCGGCCGAGGAACGGCGCCGCGCCGATCTGGAGGCCGCCGAACGCCAGAGGCTGGAGGCCGCGAACCAGGATCTTGAGCGGTTCCGGTCGGAGTTCTTCGGGCAGTTGAGCGAGCTTCTTGCCGGCCGCGAGGGGGTTCGCGTGGTGGGCGACCGGTTCGTGTTCTCGTCCGAGGTGTTGTTTGCGCCGGGTTCGGCCGACCTGTCGCCCGAGGGCCGGGCGCAGATCGCGGGTGTGGTGGCGACGCTGCGGGAAATTTCGGGGCGCATCCCTGCGGGCATCGACTGGATCATCCGGGTGGACGGGCACACCGACAACGTGCCGCTGTCGGGCTTCGGGGCCTTTGCCGACAACTGGGCGCTCAGCCAGGCGCGGGCGCTGTCGGTGGTGCGGTTCATGCAGGACGATCTGGGATTCCCGCCGAACCGGATGGCCGCCACCGGGTTCGGTGAATGGCAGCCCGTTTCCACGGGCAACAGCGCCGAGGCACGGGCGGCGAACCGGCGGATCGAGTTGAAGCTGACCGAACGATAGGCGGGCGGCGGGGCCGTCAGACGCGGCTGCCGTGCAGCCAGGCCAGCACATCCTGCCAGGTGACCGAGCCGTCATCGGGTCCGTAATGCCCCAGCATGTCGCGGGCCCGCCAGAAGATCGCTTGCAGCACGTCGGCGTCCTGCAGTTGGGTGACCTCCTCCTGGCGGGTCATGGTGTCGCCATCGACGCGCAGCCACAGGCCATTGGCCTGCCGCTGAAGGTAGGAATAGTATTCCTTGTTTCCGGCCAGAACCACCTCGCCCCGCGCGGCGGCAAGTTCGAGGATCGCGCGCTGCGCCGTCGTGTCGGACATGCCCTGCCTCAGCGCGGAACCGAAGGCCCCCGGCATCCGCGGGGGCCTTCGCTGCGGTCACGGTCCGGGATCATTCCGCCGTCAGGAGTGGCGGTTTCGATCCGGTCAGGCGCGGCTTCTGCGGACCTTCGATCTGCAGGTCGATGGCGTCGTCCTTCAGGCCCACGCGCACCACACCGCCCTTCATCAGCTTGCCGAACAGAAGTTCCTCGGCCAGCGGCTTCTTGACGTGTTCCTGGATCACCCGTGCCAGAGGCCGGGCGCCCATCTTGTCGTCATAGCCCTTGTCACCCAGCCAGGCGGCCGCCTCGGGCGTCAGTTCGATATGCACGCCGCGATCCATCAGCTGCGCCTCGAGCTGGAGCACGAACTTCTCGACGACCTGCATGATGGTTTCCTTGGCCAGAGGCGCGAAGGAAATCACGGCATCCAGGCGGTTGCGGAACTCGGGCGTGAACAGCCGTTCGATCGCCGCCGTATCCTCGCCCGACCGCTTGTCGCGGCCGAAGCCGATGGCCGCCTTGGCCATGTCGGAAGCGCCCGCATTCGTGGTCAGGATCAGGATCACGTTGCGGAAATCGACCTGCCGGCCGTTGTGGTCGGTCAGCTTGCCGTGGTCCATCACCTGCAGCAGGATATTGTACACATCCGGATGCGCCTTTTCGATCTCGTCCAGCAGCAGCACGCAATGCGGGTGCTGGTCGACGCCATCGGTCAGCATCCCGCCCTGGTCGAAGCCGACATAGCCCGGAGGCGCGCCGATCAGACGGGAAACGGCGTGCTTCTCCATGTATTCCGACATGTCGAAGCGCAGCAGTTCCACGCCCAGGCTGGAGGCCAGCTGCTTGGCGACCTCGGTCTTGCCGACGCCGGTCGGGCCCGCGAACAGGTAGTTGCCGATGGGCTTTTCCGGCTCGCGCAGGCCCGCGCGTGCCAGCTTGATCGCCGAGCAGAGCGATTCCACCGCCTTGTCCTGGCCGAAGACGACGCGCTTCAGCGTCTTTTCCAGATCGCGCAGGGTTTCCGCATCGTCCTTGCTGACGGTCTTGGGCGGAATCCGGGCGATCTTGGCCACCACCGCCTCGATCTCCTTCGGGCCGATGGTCTTGCGGCGCTTCGATTCCGACACGAGGTGCTGCGCCGCGCCGGCCTCGTCGATGACGTCGATGGCCTTGTCGGGCAGCTTGCGGTCATGGATGTAGCGCGCGGCCAGTTCCACCGCGGACTTGATCGCCTCGGAGGTGTAGCGCAGGTCGTGATGTTCCTCGAAATAGGGCTTCAGGCCCATGAGGATCTTGATCGAATCCTCCACCGAAGGCTCGTTCACGTCGATCTTCTGGAACCGGCGCGACAGCGCGCGATCCTTCTCGAAGTGCTGGCGGAATTCCTTGTAGGTGGTCGAGCCCATGCAGCGCAGCTTGCCGCCCTGCAGCGCGGGTTTCAGCAGGTTGGAGGCATCCATGGCCCCGCCGCTGGTGGCGCCCGCGCCGATCACGGTATGGATCTCGTCGATGAACAGGATCGCGTCGGGGTGATCCTCCATCTCCTTGACCACGGCCTTCAGGCGTTCCTCGAAATCACCGCGATACCGTGTGCCGGCCAGAAGCGCGCCCATGTCGAGGCTGTAGATCGTGGCGCCTGCCAGAACCTCGGGCACCTCGTGCTTGACGATCTTCCATGCCAGGCCTTCGGCGATGGCGGTCTTGCCCACGCCGGGGTCGCCCACCAGAAGCGGGTTGTTCTTGCGGCGGCGGCACAGCACCTGGATGCAGCGCTCGACCTCCATGTCGCGGCCGATCAGGGGGTCCACGTCGCCCTTCCGGGCCTTCACGTTCAGATCGACGCAGTATTTCGACAGAGCGGATTCCTTGGCCTCGCCCGCCTCGGCCTTGGGGGTTTCCTGCGGTTCATCGGCGCCGGTCACCGGCCGGCTTTCGCCATAGGACGGATCCTTGGCCACGCCATGCGCGATGAAGTTCACCGCGTCGTAGCGCGTCATGTCCTGTTCCTGCAGGAAATAGGCGGCGTTCGATTCACGTTCGGCAAAGATCGCGACCAGCACGTTGGCACCCGTGACCTCGGTCCGGCCGGAGGATTGCACATGGATCGCCGCACGCTGGATCACCCGCTGGAAGGCGGCGGTGGGCACCGCCTCGGACCCCTCGACATCGGTCACGAGCGTCGAGAGATCGTCGTCGATGAAGTCCTGCAGCGTCTTGCGCAGCTCGTCGAGGTTGACCGAGCAGGCCTTCATCACCCGCGCGGCATCGGGTTCGTCGATCAGTGCGAGCAGAAGATGCTCGAGGGTCGCGAGTTCATGGCGGCGCGCATTTGCAAGGGCAAGTGCGCCGTGGATGGCCTGCTCGAGGGTCTGGGAAAATGACGGCACGTTCCGGTGCTCCTGTCCTGCGGGTCCGGGGGGCTTGCAGCCCCGCCGAAGCCTGGCCTCATGAAGGTTAAACTTCGGTTCTTTTGGCCGGGCTTCAAGTGGTATTTTCGGAAGTCGCCCGAACATCGGGCGAACGCCGCGAAAAGTGACAGAAGTGCTGCGGCGCCGTCGAGGATGCGCCTAGAATCTGTCCTTCGCCGCGCGGATCGCGGCAAAGACGGCGGCGTCGGGCGCGTCGGCCAGGCCCATGACCGCCTTGAGCGCGGGCAGATGTGCCCGCAGGTAGGGGTTGGTTCGCCGTTCCTCCGCAAGAAGGGACGGCACGGTCGGGCGGCCTGCCGTGCGCAGGGACGCCACCGTCTCGGATCGCGAGATAATGTCGGGATTGGCCGGTTCAAGGGACAGCGCGAAACGCAGGTTGGCGGCGGTGTATTCGTGGCCGGACGCGATGCGCGTATCGTCCGGCAGCGCCGCCAGCCGCAACAGCCCGGCGTGGTAGTCGGGGGCGTTGCCCTCGAACATCCGCCCGCAGCCTGCGGCCATCAGGCTGTCGCCGGTGAAGGCGATGGCCGCAGCGGGCAGGTGAAAGGCCACATGCCCCACCGTATGGCCCGATACGTCGATCACATGCACCCGTTCCCCCGCGAATTCGAAGGACTCGCCGGGCCGGACGGCACGGTCCAGCGGCGGCAGCCGATGCGCGTCCGCCGCCGCGCCCGTGACCCTCGCACCCGTGGCGGCCACGATATCGGCCAGCCCGCCGACATGGTCGCGGTGGTGGTGGGTGATCCAGACGTCGGTCAGCCGCCAGCCACGGGCGGCCAGCGCGGCCAGGATCGGCGCCGGCTCGGGCACATCGGCCAGGGCGGTGGCGCCCGAGGATGGGTCGTGCAGAAGAAAGGCGTAGTTGTCCGACAGGCAGGGCACGGTCAGCAGTTCGAATGTCATGGTCTTGCCCCTCGTCCTTGCCTATCCTGCGTCGACCCTGACCGGAAAGTCCCAGGCCCGCAATGCACCTCGACGTGCTCGACCTGCGCAACTTCTACTACCGTACCCCGCTGGGCCGCGTGGCGCAGCGGGCGATCCGCGACCAGGTGGTGGCGATGTGGGGTGACCACAAGGGGCAATCGGTGGCGGGCTTCGGCTTTGCCGCGCCGCTGCTGCGGCCCTTCCTGCCCGATGCGGCGCGCGTCGTCGCCCTGATGCCGGCACCGCAGGGGGTGATGCCCTGGCCCGCCGGAATGGAGAACGTGTCGGTCCTGTGCGAGGAAACGCAGTGGCCGCTTGCGGGCGGGTCGATTGACAAGCTGGTGATGCTGCACGGGCTGGAAACCTCGGAACATCCCGGCGCGGTCCTGGACGAGGGCGCGCGGGTGCTGGCACCTGGCGGCCGGGCGCTGTTCGTGGTGCCCGCGCGTGGCGGCATCTGGGCGCGGGCCGATGGCACGCCCTTCGGTTTCGGGCGCCCCTACACCGCGCGCCAGCTGGAGGCGCAGCTTGTCCGGCACGGCTTTACCCCGGAGCGCAGCATCTCGGCGCTTTATGCGCCGCCGTCCCAGGCCCGGTTCTGGCTGCGCACGTCGGCCTTCTGGGAGCGGATGGGGCGCCGCGTGCTGCCATGGCGGGCGGGTGGCGTGCTGATGGTCGAGGCCACGAAACAGGTGTGGCAGCCGCGGCGCGGGGGGCTTGGCGCCACGGTGCGCAAGCCGCTGGGCGTGCTGGAGGGCATCGGCCAGCCGCGCCCGCAGCCCGCCCGGACGCCGGGGCTGGGCCGGATGGCGGAGTGAAGGCGGGCCGGAGTGCACCCCGGCCCGCGATCCGTGCCGGCCGCGTCAGTCGCCCAGATCCTCGGGCAGCAGCAGGTTCAGGACAATGGCGATGGCCGCCGCGGGCAGCAGACCCGAGGTCAGCAGGATCTGTGCCGTCCGCCCCATGTGCTGAAGCGCTGCGGGTTCCAGTTGCAGGCCGAGGCTGATCGACAGCGCGGTGGCGAAGATCACCATGTTGCGGCGGTTCCACCGCACCTCGGACAGCATGTTGACACCGCTGGCGCAGACCATGCCGAACATCACGATCACTCCGCCGCCCAGCACGTTGATCGGCACGGTGTTGATCGCCGCGCCGATCTTCGGGATCAGGCCGCAGACGATCAGGAACACCGCGCCGATGGTCACGACATGGCGGCTCATCAGGCCCGTCATGGCGATCAGGCCGACGTTCTGGCTGAACGAGGTGTTGGGCAGGCCACCGAAGACCCCGGCAATCGCCGTGCCCGCACCGTCGGCAAAGGTCGCGCCGGTGATCTCGCGATCCGTGGCCTCGCGCCCGGCGCCGCCCTTGGTGATCCCCGAGGTATCGCCGACCGTCTCGATCGCCGAGACGATGGCCATGAAGCACATGCCAAGGATGATCGCGGTGTTGAACTCGAACCCCCACTTGAACGGCATCGGCGGCGCGAACACCCCGGCGCGCTCGATGGGCGTCAGGTTGACCTGGCCCATGGCGAAGGCCACGACATAGCCCGCGATCAGGCCGATCAGGACGGCCGCGATGGCCATGAAGCCGCGTGCGAAGAACTTGACCGCCAGCGTGACCAGCACGACGACGATGGCGGGCGCCCACATGGCAAGGCTGCCGAAACGCACCTGCGACCAGTCGACCGGCGTTCCGGCGGCCTGCGCGGCGGCGATGGCGCGCTGCCCCGCCTCAAGCGCGGGCACGCCGCCCGCCGCATACTGGATGCCGACCTTGACCAGTGCGAGGCCGATCATCAGCACGATCAGCCCGGTGACCAGCGGCGGCAGCGCATAGCGGATGCGCCCGACAAAGAACCCCAGACAGAAATGGAACAGGCCGCCGATCACGACGCCGGTCATCAGCCCTGCAAGACCCGCCGAACCCATGCCCGCCACCGCCGGGATCATCACCGGGACAAAGGCGAAGGACGTGCCCTGCACGATGGGCAGCCTTGCCCCGACCGGGCCCATCCCGATGGTCTGGAACAGCGTGGCGATGCCTGCGAACAGCATCGACATCTGGATCATGTAGGTCATGTCCGGAAAGCCGAGGGCCGCCTGATCGGACCCGAATCCGATCCCGGCTGCGCCGCAGACGATGATGGCGGGCGTGACGTTCGAGACGAACATCGCCAGAACGTGCTGGATGCCCAGCGGAACCGCCTGGGCAAGCGGGGGCATGTAGTCGGGGTCGCGCATTTCCTGCGCGGACCCCAGCGAGGTCGCGGTCATGGCTTGATCCTTTCCCTGGGGGACATGTTGTTCTCGCCGTCTCCGCTCCCTCCCCCCGGAGGCGGTCCGGTCAGGTGGCGCCGGTCAGGGCGCCGTCACCGTCCACGGTTCCGTGAACCGGTGTTCTTCGAGGTTCGTGCCCGGTCCGATGCGATCGACCACGGCAAACAGTCCGGGCGCATGAAGCGGCGTCAACACGCCGTGCCAGGTTCCGCGGTTCAGGTTGATGCCCTGCGCGCCATTCGTCATGAAGGCCAGCGGCTCTGCCTGCGGATCGGGCGCCACGATGACCAGAAAGGGATGCTGCGTCATCGGCAGGAAGGCCTGGCTGCCCTCGGGGTGGCGCTCGATCAGGTCGAAGGCGTAGGGCAGGGCCCTGGGTTCGGCGTGAAAGACCGAGATGCCCGCCCGCCCGTCCGCGAAGTCGAGCGTCGCGCGGTCGTGATGGCGGCGGCAGAGCCCGGCGTTGATCAGGCGGAATTCGCACGCCGCATCCAGCACCTGGCCATAGGGTGCGAAGGCGGCGGCGGTCAGGGGGGCAGGGCGGATTGTCTTCATGCCGGGCGCCCGTCCGCTGTCGCCGTCCGCCCTGCGGCGCCTGCGCGGGTCACCTTGCCCCCCTGTCGGCCAGCGCCCCGCGCAGGTTGGCGTGACGGTTGACATCCTTGTAGAGCAGATAGCGGAACCGCCCCGGCCCCCCGGCATAGCAGGCCTGCGGGCAGAAGGCGCGCAGCCACATGTAGTCGCCCGTCTCGACCTCGACCCAGTCGCGGTTCAGCCGGTAGACGGCCTTGCCCTCGAGCACATAGAGACCGTGTTCCATCACATGCGTCTCCTCGAAGGGGATCAGCCCGCCGGGTTCGAAGGTGACGATGTTGACATGCATGTCATGGCGCAGGTCGTCATGGGCCACGAAACGGCTGGTCGCCCAGCGACCCTGCGTGCCCGGCATCGCCCCCGGCGTGACGTGCTGTTCGTTGGTGACGAAGGCGGGCGGCGGCGTCAGGCCGGGGGCGGGTTGCCACAGCTTGCGGATCCAGTGGAAACCGGCGGGCGTGGTGCCACCGTTGCGCAGCCGCCAGGGGGTGCCGGGGGGCAGATAGGCATAGCCGCCGGGCGCGAGGGCATGGGTTTCGTCGCCGATTGTCAGCGTCGGGCGACCCGTCGTGACAAAGATCACGCCCTGCGCGCCGTCCTCGGGTTCGGGCGCATCCGACCCGCCGCCCGGGGCCACGTCCATCACGTAGTGCGAGAAGGTCTCGGAAAAGCCGGTCATCGGGCGGGCGATGATCCAGGCGCGCGTCGCGTCCCATCCGGGCAGATAGCTGGTCACGATGTCCGACATGACGCCGCGCGGGATCACCGCATAGGCCTCGGTGAACACGGCCCGCCCGGTGTGCAGCGCGGTCTGTGGCGGCAGCCCGTCGGCGGGCAGCGCGTAGCTTGTCATGGCAGCATGTCCTTCAGGCGCAGTTCGGCGATCCGCTCGACCTGCGCACAGGCGGTGGCAAACTCGGTTTCGGTGTCGTTCGCGATGCGGCGGCGGAAGGCCGCAAGGATGGTGTCGCGGGTGTTGTCGCGCACCGCGATGATGAAGGGAAAGCCGTGGCGCGCGACATAGTCGGCGTTCAGCCGCTGGAAGGTCGCGCGGTCGTCGTCGGTCAGCGCGTCAAGTGCTGCAGAGGCCTGTTCGGCGGTCGACTCGGCCGTCAGCCTCCGCGCCTGTGCCAGCTTGCCGGCCAGATCGGGGTGGGCGCGCAGCACGCCCAGGCGTTCGTCGCGGCTGGCCGAACGGAACGCGCGGGCCAGCGCGTTGTGCAGCCCCGTGGCGGTGTCATGCGCGGGTCCGAGTTCCAGCCCGTGCGCGCGCTCGGCGATCCAGGGCGAATGTTCGAACACGCCTCCGAAACGGGCGACAAAGGCCGTGCGGTCCATCCGCGAGGGCCGTTCGCGCCGCACCGGCGGGTTCTCGCGCGCCCAGTGGGCGGCGATCTGGCCGCGCGTTGCAAACCACGCGCCCCCCTTCTGCGCGGCATGGTCGAGGAACCGCGCCAGACCCGCGATCTTGCCCGGGCGGCCGATCAGGCGGCAGTGCAATCCGACCGAGAACATCCGGCCGCCTTCGGAATGCAGGACGTCGAAACTGTCGCAGAGGTAGTCGCCGAACTCGCGCCCCGTGACATAGCCCGGCGCCGTCGCAAAGCGCATGTCGTTGGCTTCCAGCGTGTAGGGGATCACCAGTTGGTCGCGGCCGCCGATGTCGGTCCAGTAGGGCAGGTCATCGTCATAGGTGTCGGAAATCCAGTCGAACTGACCGGTCTCTGCTGTCAGCCGGACGGTGTTGACCGAGCATCGCCCGGTGTACCAGCCGCGCGGCGGTTCGCCGGTCACCTCGGCATGCAGGCGGATGGCCTCGGCGATCTGGCGGCGCTCCTCGTCTTCCGGCATGTCGCGGTGATCGACCCATTTCAGCCCGTGCGACGCGATTTCCCATCCCGCGGACTTCATCGCCGCCACCTGGCCCGGGGCGCGGGCCAGCGCGCTGGCCACGCCATAGATCGTGACGGGCAGGCCGCGCGTCGTGAACAGGCGATGCAGGCGCCAGAAACCCGCACGCGCGCCATAGTCGTAGATCGATTCCATGTTCCAGTGGCGCATCCCCGGCCAGGGCGCCGCGCCCGCGATGTCGGACAGGAACGCCTCGGACTGGCCGTCGCCGTGCAGGATGCTGTTTTCGCCGCCCTCCTCATAGTTCAGCACCAGACTGACCGCGACGCGGGCATCGCCAGGCCAGCGGGCATCGGGCGGGGTGGGGCCGTGACCATGGAAATCGCGGGGATAGCGCAGCAAGGCGGCCTCCTGTCATTTTGGATGACGGTAGGGCAGAAATCGCGGGGGCGGTTTCAAATTTTCCGCGAAGGTCCTTATCGGCGCCGCGGCAGTCGCGCGGTGGGGCGGTCGCGCATAGACTGCCCGGGAAACGGTCGGAGGATGGATGATGGCGGACGGACGGTTGACCACGCATGTGCTGGACACCGCGCGGGGAAAACCCGCGGCGGGCGTGCGGATCGCGCTTTACCGGGTGTCAGGCAACAGCCACCGCAAGATCGCCGAGACGGTGACCAATGCCGACGGGCGCACCGACGCGCCGATGCTGGCAGGTGCGGCGCTGACGGCGGGGACCTATGAACTGGTGTTTTTCGCGGGCGACTATCTGCGGGCGTCGGGGCAGGCGGGCGGCGGGTTGCTGTTTCTCGACGAAATCCCGATCCGGTTCGGCGTGCCGGATGCGGCGCAGCACTATCATGTTCCGCTGCTGATCTCGCCCTTCGCCTATTCGACCTACCGGGGCAGCTGACAGCAGGCGGCTTGCGGTGGGCCGTGCCATCGGGTCTGTTGCGCGGGACGACACATGATGGAGCCTGCCGATGCCACCCTGCAACCGAACGCTTGCCCTGGCGCTGCTGTTCCTGGCCGCAGGCACCACGGCGCGGGCCGACCTGACGGCGGATGACGTCTGGCAATCCTGGCGGGATGGCGCGGCGGCTGCCGGGCTGACCGTCGCGGCCGATTCGGCCGCACGCGACGGGGCGGCGCTGCGGCTGGCCGGGGTGTCGGTGCTGCGGGCAGGCGGGCCGCAGGTGAACATCGCCGAGATCGTGCTGACCGAAGGGGCGGATGGCAGCGTCTCTGCCGCATTTCCCGATGCGGTGGCGATGATCCTGTCACCGGAAAACGGCACGGCGGGGTTCAGCCTAGCACAGCAGGGGATGACGCTCATCCTGCGCGAGGGGCAGGCCACCGGCGGGATGGTGTATGACCTGTCGGCCGACCGGCTGGAGGGCACATTCACCGCGAAGGACGGGGATCGCGCGCAAGGCGACGAGTTCATCGTGAACTTCGGGCTGGGCATTCACGGGTTTACCCTGAAGGCCGAGACGACCCCGGGCGAGAAGACGCGCACGCGGGCCGAGATTGTTGCGACGAGCCTCGACTATGATCTGACCATGGCGTCGCAGATCCTCGGCAGCAATTCGGCACAGACCAGTCGCAGCGCGGATGTGACGATCGGGCTGGATCTTTCGGTGCCTGCCACGGCGCCGCTTCTGGCGATGCGGGGCCCCGACGATCTGGCCCGCGCATTGCAGGACGGCATGGCGGCTCGCCTGGATTTCGAACAGGGCGTGACGGTGCAGACCGATGCCACGAAGGACCGCGTGATGGAGTACGACATCCGCATCTCCACGCAGCCCGGAATGTCGGTCGCCACGCTGGACCGGACCGGCATGTCCATCGAAGGAAGCGTTTCGGGCGGCACCGTCGGGGGAACCGTTGGCGGGCTGCCCGAAGGCGGGTTCGATGCGAGCTTCGGGGCGTTTGACCTTCTGTTCCGCATGCCGCTGATCGCCAATTCCGGGCCGGACCCGTTTGCGCTGCGCATGTCATGGGCCGACATCGCGTTGGGCGATGCTGTCTGGGATCTGTTCGACGCCGGCCGCGTGTTCCCGCGCGATGCCGCGTCGTTCGAGATCGACGTCGCGGGCAAGGCCCGGCTTGATCTTCTCGGGCTTGTTGCCGACGATCTGGCCGGGACCGGGCCCGATCCGGCGCGGACGCCGGAAATCCTGTCGCTGGATCTGCACAGCATCGCCCTTTCGCTCGCCGGTGCCGCTGTGGCGGGGCAGGGCGCGTTCACCTTTGCGACAGCCCCGGGCGGGGCGCCCGTGCCGGATGGCCGGATGACAATTGACCTGACCGGCGCCAATGCGCTGCTGGACGGGGCGGTGGCGGCCGGGCTGGCCAGTGCCGACGATGTCGGCGGCGCGCGGATGATGCTTGGCATGTTCATGCGGCCCGGGGCGGGCGATGACAGCCTGACCTCCGAGATCGAGGCACGCCCGGACGGTTCGATCCATGTGAACGGGATGAAGATGCGCTAGGCGCGGTCAATCCGCCGCCTTCACGGGATCGGGCCCCGCGACCTGCGCTGCCAGATCGGCCCTGATGCGCGGGATCACATAGTCGGTGAACAGGCGGATCTTCGGGTCCTTCAGCCGCCGGTGCTGGGTCAGGCAGGTCAGTTGCACGGGCAGGGGCGGCGTTGCCGCCGCCACCGGAACCAGGGCGCCGGACCGCAGGTGGTCGGCCACCTCGAACAGCGGCTTCAGCACGATCCCCCGCCCGTCCAGGGCCCAGGCCGTCAGCACGTCGCCGTCGTCGGATTCGAACGGACCCGCAATCTCGAACCGCCGGGGGCCCTCGGGCGTCACGAGCGTCCACTGGAATTCACGCGCACCCGGAAACCGCAGGTTCAGGCAATCATGCCGGTCGGTCACGAGTGCCGCGCCATCCGCCGGCATGCCCCGCCGCGCGACATAGGCCGGCGCCGCGCAGAGCAGCCGCGGGCAATCGGCGACAAGCCGCATCTTGAGCGTGGAATCCTCCAGCATCCCAAGGTGAAACGCCATGTCCAGCCCCTCGGCCGTGACATCCACGTTGCGGTCTGACAGGCGCAGGCGAATGTCGATCTGGGGATAGAGATCCTTGAAGGCGGGCACATGCGGGGCGACGAAACGGCGGCCGACGCCAAGCGGCGCGGCGACAAAGATCGTGCCGCGCGGGTTCTGGCCGACGTCCATGACCGCGGCTTCGGCCTCCTCGATCGCGTCCAGCACCTTCTGCGCGCCGTCATAGAACAGGCGGCCGTTCTCGGTCGGTTGCAGGCTGCGGGTCGTGCGGTTGAACAGCCGCACGCCCAGGTGCTTTTCAAGTTCGGAGATTCGGGCCGAGGCAACGGCAGCCGAGGTGCGCTGATCCCGCGCGGCCGCACTCATGCTGCCCAATTCGTAGACTCGCACGAACATCCGCAAGGTGGCGACGTAGGACATGGGCCGTCCTTCCGATTATCCGGGCGGGTTTGAAAGTGATCCGGCATTTCAAGGATTACCGCGAAAGTGCGCGCCGGTATAGCCTTGCGGAGAAAGCGGAGGGCTGACGATGTACGACTGGGCCGTGATGTGGGAATGGGTCGAGATCGGGGTGCGGTGGCTGCATGTCATCACGGCCATCGCCTGGATCGGATCGTCGTTCTACTTCATCGCGCTCGATCTCGGGCTGCGCAAGACGCCCAGCCTGCCGCCGCTGGCGCATGGCGAGGAATGGCAGGTTCACGGGGGCGGTTTCTACCACATCCAGAAATATCTGGTTGCCCCCGCGATGATGCCGGAGCACCTGACCTGGTTCAAATGGGAAAGCTATGCCACCTGGCTGTCGGGCTTTGCCATGCTGGTGCTGGTCTACTATCTGGGGGCCGAGCTCTACCTGATCGACCCCAATGTGATGGATCTGGCGGTCTGGCAGGCGGTGGCGATCTCGCTGGCCTCGCTGGCCTTCGGATGGGCGGCCTATGACACGCTGTGCCGGGTGTTCGTCAAGGCGAACCAGACGGTGCTGATGGTCGCGCTGTTCGTCGTGCTGGTGGGGATGGCCTGGTTCTATGCGCAGGTGTTCTCGGGCCGGGCGGCGCTGCTGCACCTGGGGGCCTTTACCGCCACGATCATGTCGGCCAACGTCTTCATGGTGATCATGCCGAACCAGCGGATCGTGGTGGCCGACCTCAAGGCCGGGCGCACGCCCGACGCCAAGTACGGCAAGATCGCCAAGCAGCGCAGCACGCACAACAACTACCTGACGCTGCCGGTGCTGTTCCTCATGCTGTCGAACCACTATCCGCTTGTCTTTGCCACGAAATACAACTGGATCATCGCCAGCCTCGTGTTCCTGATGGGCGTCACCATCCGGCACTGGTTCAACACCAAGCACGCCCGGGCGGGCAACCCGCACTGGACCTGGGGTCTGACCGCGATCCTGTTCCTCGTCATCGCCTGGCTGTCGACGGCGCCGATGCGGGCCACGGCGCCCGACGACGTGTCGGCCCTGCCGCCCGCCGCCGCGCGGATGGCCGCCGCGCCGGGCTTCGAGCATGTGACCGACATCGTGCTGGGCCGCTGTTCGATGTGCCATGCGGCCGAACCGAACTGGGAAGGGATGCTGTGGCCGCCCAAGGGTGTGGTGCTGGAAACCCCCGCGCAGATCGCCACCGAGGCGCGGCGCATCTACATGCAGTCGGGCATCAGCCACGCCATGCCGCCCGGGAACCTCAGCTGGATGGAGGATGACGAACGGGCCGCCATCGTCCGGTGGTTCCGCGCGGGCGGCGCAGGCTAGCCCGTCAGCCTGCGAACCGCCATTCGGTGACCTGTTCCCACGGCTCGCCGGGCCGCAGGATGATCGAGGGAAACCCGGCATTGGCCGGGGCATCCGGCCAGAACTGAGGCTCGAATGCCATGCCCGCCCACGGGCCGTGCAGCCCCTGGGTTGCCCCGCGACCGTCGTAGACCTGAAGGCCCGGCTCGGTCGTGGCCATGCGCATCGCAATGCCGGAGCGCCCGGTGAATTCCAGCACTTCGGTCAGGTCGCGCCTGGCATCGGCCAGGCAGTAGTTGTGATCGAAATCCGGGGCTTGCGGATGCATGAGACGCCCGCGGCGCAGGTCATGGGGCGTACCGCCCACCGGCAGCACCGGGCCCGTCACGCGGCCGTCGGCGTGATGCGCCAGAATCCTGTCAGCGGCGATGCGCAGGCGGTGACCGGCCCAGCCGGGCGATCCGTCGAGGTTCCAGTAGCTGTGACTGGCGAGGTTCATCGGCGTGGGCGCGTCGGTCCCTGCGGTCAGCGTCAGCCGCAGGGTCGCGGGCGCCGCCACGCTGAATGTCGCGCTGATCCGGCGCCTGCCTGGAAAGCCCGCATCGCCCGCCGCAAGGTCCAGCGACAGCGTGGCGCGGTCGGTGTCATGGTCGGCCACATCCCAGACGCGGGCGTGAAGACCGCGTCGGCCGGAATGCAGAAGCGGTGCGGGGTCACCGGCGTCGCCCAGCGGGTGTGTCACGCCGTCGATCACGGCGGATGACCCGCTGATGCGGTTGGCGACCGGGCCGACGATCGCGCCGTGAAACCGCATCGGGCCGGCATAGTCGGCCAGCCTGGCCGAGCCGAGCGTCAGATCATGCGGCACGCCCGCCAGACGCACCGAATTCAGGATTGCGCCGAGGGTCAGCACCCTGACGGTCAGCCCGCCCGCCGCAAGTGTCAGGGCCCGAACCGCCTGCCCGTCCGCCGCCGTGCCGAAATGTTCCGCTGCCTGCATGTCCGCCCCCCGGTTTCCACAGGCGTGCCCGTGGCGGAGGCTCGGGTCAAGCGGTCAGCCGGTCGTCGCCAGACATTCGGTCAGCCCCCGTGCAAGCTGCCGCAGCAGCGCGGCGTAGAGCCCCGGCCCCGGTTCCAGCGACGACCCCTCGGGGTCGAGGACCGGGCCAAGCCGGGTGCCCGTCGCCTCGGCCAGTTGCGCGGCAAGGCGGGGGTCGTGGTTCGCCTCGGGAAAGACGCACAGGGCCGCGCCGTCCTTCAGCCCCGCGCGCAGGTCCGCCAGCCGCTGCGCGCCGGGCGAGGCCGCGTCGCCAAGCGCGATCGACCCTGCCTGCATCAGCCCGAAATGCCCGGTGAAGTAGCCATAGGCGTCGTGGAAGGTCACGAAGGGGCGGTCCTTCACGGGGTCCAGAAGCGCCGCGATTTCCGCTTCCAGCGTCTCGATCGAACCGGCGGCCGTTGCCGCATTGGCGGCGTAAACGTCTGAATTTTCCGGGTCGAGCCGCCCAAGCTCGGCCGCGATCAGGGTCAGCCAGACCTCTGCATTGTGGGGGTCCAGCCAGGCATGGGGGTCAAAGTCGCCATGGTCATGTCCGGCGTGATCGTCGTGGTCATCATGCGCGTGGTCATGGTCGGCATGATCGCCGCCCTCATGCGCGTGCTCCTCGTGGTCATGGCCATGGTCATGGCCGCCATGCGCGTGGTCGTCGTGGTCGTGGTCGTGGTCCTGGTCATGCGCCGCGCCACCGGCACCGAAGGCCTGGCGGTGCGTTCCCGCGGCGTCCAGCAGGCTCAGCACGGTGCCCCTGGTTCCCGTGCCCTCGATCACCCGGGCGAGCCAGGGCGTCATCCCCTCGCCGATCCAGACGACAAGACCGGCATCGGCGACGGCCGTGGCCTGGCTGGGGCGCAGCTGGAAGTCGTGGGCATTGGCGCCCCGGTCCAGCAGCAGCAGGGGTGTGCCAAGGTCGCCCATCACCTGTGCGACCAGCGAGTGCACGGGCGGAATGTCGGTGACGACCTTCGGCACCTCGGCCAGTGCCGTGGTTCCCATCAGGCTGGCCAGCACAACGGATATGGTATAACGCATCGGTCTTGCCTCCGGATCGCAGGATGCGCATCTGATGTATGTAATATCGTAACAGGTCAACCCCCGAAGCGCGAGACCGCCATGACGACCCCGGCCTTCCATGCCCATGATCATGACCATTGCGCCGCCGATGTGCTGGGCCGGGCCGAGGCGATGGTCCAGGCCAAGGGGCTGCGCATGACGCCGGTGCGGCGCCGCGCCCTGGAGATCCTGCTTGAGGAACATCGGGCGATGGGGGCCTATGACGTGCTGCAAAGGCTGGCCGCCGAAGGTTTCGGGCATCAGCCGCCGGTCGCGTATCGGGCGCTGGATTTCCTTGTGGAACATGGGCTTGCGCATCGCATCCGGCGCCTGAACGCATTTGCCGCCTGCATGCATCCGGGCGAGGTGCATGCACCCGTGTTCCTGATCTGCCGGACCTGCGACCAGGTGGCCGAGGCGCCGGGCACTGCCGTGCGCGTGGCGCTGGACGCCGCCGCCGCGACGGCGGGTTTCGTGGTGGAGCGCGCGACGGTCGAGGCGCTTGGCCTTTGCCCGGCCTGCCGGTGAACGTCGGCGTGAGCCTGTTGTCGGCAGAGCGTCTGGGCGTGCGTCTGGGTGGGCGCACGGTGCTGGAAGGTGTCGATTTCCGGCTGGACACCGCTGAGATCGTGACGCTTGTCGGCCCCAATGGATCAGGAAAAAGCACGCTGCTGCGGGCACTTCTGGGGATCGTGCCCGCCTCTGCCGGGCGGGTGGCGCGGATGGCGGGGCTGCGCATCGGCTATGTGCCGCAGCGGCTTGCGATCGACCGGGCGATGCCGCTGACAGCGCTGCGGTTCCTGTCGCTGCCACAGCCGGTTCCGCAGGCCGAGGCGATGGCCGTGCTGGCCCGCACGGGTGTCGCCGATTGCGCCGGGCGGCAGATGACGGCGCTGTCGGGCGGGCAGTTGCAGCGGGTTCTGCTGGCCCGGGCCTTGCTGGGGTCGCCGCAGGTTCTGATGCTGGACGAACCCACGCAAGGCCTTGATCAACCGGGGGAAGCCGCGTTCTACCGGCTGCTTGAAGAGGTTCGCGGCGAAACCGGGGCGGCGGTCCTGCTGGTCAGCCACGATCTGCATGTGGTGATGGCGGCGTCGGACCGGGTGGTCTGCCTGAACGGGCATGTCTGCTGCGAGGGGACGCCGCAGGTGGTGTCGGCGGCGCCGGAGTACAGGGCGCTGTTCGGTCTGGGCACCGGGGGGGCGCTGGCGCTGTACCGGCATGAACACGACCACGGACATGGCCATGACCACGGGCCCGAGCATGGCCATGACCATGCCCATGACGGGCATCGCCAGCATCGCCATGCTTGACGATTTCCTGATCCGGGCAGGGCTGGCGGGGGCCGGGCTGGCGCTGGCGGCAGGGCCGCTGGGCGCGATGGTCGTCTGGCGGCGCATGGCCTATTTCGGGGATGCGACAGCCCATGCCGCTATCCTTGGTGTCGCGATGGCGCTGGCCCTGGGTCTGCCGACCGGCGTGGGCACGCTTTTCGTGGCGCTGGCGATGGCCGGGACGGTGTCGACGCTGGCGGCGAAGGGCTGGGCGATGGATACCACGCTGGGGGTTCTGGCGCATTCGGCGCTGGCCTTCGGGCTGGTGGCGGTCTCGTTCCTGCAGGGGGTGCGGACCGATCTTTCCGCGCTGCTGTTCGGCGACATCCTGGCGGTGTCACGGGGTGACCTGGGCTTTGTCTGGGCCGGGGCGGCGGTGGTGCTGGCGCTGATGGGCTGGCGCTGGCAGCGGATGCTGACGGCGACGGTCAGCGAGGACCTGGCCCATGCCGCAGGCGTGAACCCCGACCGCGAGAGGCTGGTCCTGACACTGGCGCTTGCGGTCGTGGTGGCGGTGGCCATCAAGATCGTGGGGGCCTTGCTGATCGCGGCCATGCTGATCATCCCGGCCGCCGCCGCACGCGGGCTGGCCCGCAGCCCCGAGGCGATGGCGGCCATGGCGGCGGCGATCGGCGTCGCGGCGGTGGCGGGGGGGCTGTTCATGTCGCTGTCCCTCGACACGCCGGCCGGGCCCTCGATCGTGACCGTTGCGGCCGGCATGTTCGCGGTGACCGCCGCGCTGGGCCAGGCGCGGCGCTAGCGAATCGGGGTTAACCGCTGGAACGGCGGGATTTTCCGCGTCTGTCTTGCGTCCCGCGGCCGTCGGTTCCGCGTCGGTTTTCCGTCCCGACAGGCCGCACCGCGCGGCGCCGGTTAACGCAACGCGCGGAGAGGTGCGATGCCGCGCCCGACGCGCGCCATGGCGGCGCGTGCCCGACCCCCGCCCGGCGGTCAGGCTGCCGATGTCGCATTTCGCCGCGAAGGGTCGCCCCGCCTTGCCCGTGCCGGCACCGGCGCGGCACATATGGTGCGTGAAACAGGGGAGTCGGGCCGATGAAAAGCCATGTTCGGGCGCTGGTCGTGGGCGGGGGTGCGGTGGGAACGGGCATCGCCTATCATCTGGCGAAGGCCGGATGGGACACGATGCTGGTCGAGCGCGACGAGCTGACCTCGGGGTCGACCTGGCATGCGGCGGGCCTGCTGCCGCTGTTCAACATGTCCTACGCGACGACCCACATCCACAAGTACAGCGTCGATTTCTACAAGGGGCTGGAGGCCGAAACCGGGCTGAACCCCGGGTTCTATGTGGTGGGCAACCTGCGCATGGCGCAGACCCAGGACCGGATGGACGAATACATGCTGTATTCCTCGGTCGCGGAAACCGCCGGGGTGTACCACGAATTCCTGACCCCGAAGGAGATCGGCGAGCGCTGGCCGCTGGTGCGCAGCGCCGACCTGAAGGGCGCGCTGTTCCATCCGCAGGACGGCTACATCAACCCCGCCGACGTGACGCAGGCCATGGCCAAGGGGGCGCGGCAGCTTGGCGCGCATTTCGAGCGCAAGGTGCAGGTGAACGCCTATCGCTGGACCGGATCGGAATGGGTGGTGACCTGCGAGCGGATGGTCGAGGCGGGCGGGCGGCTGGTGCCGTCGGGCGAGGTGTTCGAGATCACCGCCGAACATGTCGTCACCGCGACGGGCAACCATGCGCAGCGCACGGCGCGGCTGCTGGGCATCCGCATTCCGGCGATTCCGGTCGAACACCAGTACATCGTGACCGAACCCGATCCGGCGCTGGTGGAATGGCGCAAGACGAACCCGCAGCACCCGGTGCTGCGCGATGCCGATGCGAAATGGTATGTCCGCGAGGAGCGGGGGGGCTGGATTCTGGGGCCCTACGAGAAAGGCGCCCCGGCCCGGTTCCTGCACGAGGTGCCCGACAGTTTCCGCGCCGACCTGTTCCCGCTGGACCTGGAGCGGATCGAGGGCGAGTACATGTCGTTCATCCACCGCATCCCCTCGTCGGAGCATGTCGGGCTTAAGGACGACTTCAACGGCCCGATCTGCTATACGCCCGACGGCAACCCGCTGGTCGGGCCCGCGCCGGGGCTGCGCAACATGTGGCTGGCCGAGGGGTTCAGCTTTGGCATCACGGCGGCGGGCGGGAC
Organism: Paracoccaceae bacterium; assembly: GCA_019454225.1. Classification (NCBI taxonomy): domain Bacteria; kingdom Pseudomonadati; phylum Pseudomonadota; class Alphaproteobacteria; order Rhodobacterales; family Paracoccaceae; species Paracoccaceae bacterium. Next base: position 1,626,566 of record CP075370.1, read on the forward strand.
CGGGCACTATCTGGCGCAGGTGATGACGCAGGGCGAGGCCGAGATCGACATGGCGAGCCTCGATCCCAAGCGCTACGGGTCATGGGTGACGACCGAATATGCGGCGCGGAAGAACGAGGAATGCTATGACCACGTGTTCATCCTGCACCACCCCGACGAGGAGCGCGAAGCCTGCCGCCCGCTGCGCACGGCACCGGCCTATGACCGGCAGAAGGCGCTCGGGGCACAGTTCGGGCAGGTGAACGGCTGGGACCGGCCGAACTACTATGGCCCGCGGGACGCGGCGCCCGACTATGACCACCATGCGCGCAGCTTCCGCCGGGCGGCCTGGTGGCCCTTTGCCGAGGCCGAGGCGCGCGCCGTGCGCGAGACCTGCGGGATCATCGACGCGAGCGCCTTCACCAAGCATCTGGTGCGCGGGCCGGGCGCCACCGCCTTCCTCGACCGGTTCACCTGCAACAAGCTGCCGGGGGTGGGACGCATCAACCTGACCTATGCGCTGACCGCGCACGGCACGGTGCGGACCGAGTACACGATCGTCCGGCTTGCAGAAAACGAATATTATCTGATCAGCGCCGGGGCATGGACGGCCTATGACGCGGACTTTCTGCACAAATCCACAGAGGACTTCATCGCCGCGGGCGGTGCCTGGGTGGATATTCACGACGTCACGACTCAATGGGGCGTCTTCGCGCTGGCGGGGCCGGGTTCGCGGGCGCTGCTGAAGGACATCGTGCGCGACCGCGATGCCGGGACGGTGCTGGGGAACAAGCGGTTCCCCTGGCTGTCGTGCCGCGACATCGAACTGGGCATGTGCCCGGTGCGTGCGGTGCGCGTGGCCTATACCGGGGAGCTGGGCTGGGAACTGCATCACCCGGTCGAGATGGGGCGCTACCTGTGGGACCTGATCCTGTCGGCCGGGGCCGCGCACGGGCTGAAGCCGGTGGGCGCGCGGGCGCAGAACTGGCTGCGGCAGGAAAAGAGCTATCGCGCCTTCGGGGCGGAACTGGGCCGCGACGCGACGCCGCTGGAGGGCGGGCTGGACCGGTTCGTGGACCTGGGCAAGGAGTTCACCGGGAAGGCCGCGATGCTGGCCACCGGCATCCGGGCGAAATGCGTGACGGTGCTGATCGACGGGCCGGGCGACACCGATCCCTGGGGCAAGGAGGCGATCCTGCATGACGGCGCCAAGGTGGGCCGCCTGACCTCGGGCGGCTGGTCGGTGGCCTTCGGCAAGCAGATCGGCATGGGCTATGTGCGGCCCGACCTGGCGGCGCCGGGCACGCGGTTGAGCGTACGGATGCTGCGGCAGGAATGGCCCGCCGTGGTGACCGAGGACAGCCCGCACGACCCCGCGAACGCGCGGATCCGGGTGGACGGCTAGGGCGAGCCGCCACCCCCCGGGATTGCCGGGGGGGGGACGCGCGCGGGTGTCGGGATCAGGCGCCGCCCGCCGGCGGCACCTCTCCGGCCTGCATCTCGGCCTTTGCCTGTTCGCCCTCTTTCAGCAGTTGGGCGATACGCTCGCGGTCGGCGGCGACGACCGCACGGACCCGCGCCGGTTCGGAGCCGCCCTTGAAATCGTCATAGAAGGTCACGATCCCATTGGCGTCGCCCATCCGGTTCCGCGCCGATTCAATGAAGCTGTCGAGCGCGCTCGGGTCCTTCTTCAGCTTGGCCTGGCCGAGTTGCGCCTGAAGCGTGGTCACCTTCGACTTCATGTCGGCGACATGCCTGCCCTCGGTCGCCTTGAAGTCTGCCGCCGCCTGCGCAGGCAACGTGCGCACCTTGGCGATTGCCGCCTGTATCTGCGTCTTGATCCCGGGCAGCCGCTTCATCAGGTTTTCCTGGGTGACCATGCCGCGGGTCTGCGCATCCTTGGCGGCGATCAGTTCGGCAGCGTTGTCGGGATTGTCGACCACGAGCGCCAGCTTTGCCTCGGCCGCCTTGGCCGCATCGCGCACCGCGTTGAATTCGGTGGCGATTGAATCGACCTCAGCCTTGGCATTGTCGAAGGGATCGCGTGCGCTGTCGGCCATCGTCGCGCCGGTCTGGCCGTACTTGGCGACAAGCTCGGCCTTGACCTTGTCGAATTCGGCGGTGCCGTCGACGACCATCTTCTTGATCTCGTCGCGCTGGGCGGTTCCGGCTTCATGTGCCTTCTTCCAGGCGTCGATCTCGTTCTTGAGCAGATCGGCGGCCTTCTTGATCTGCTCTTCGGTGGCGGTCTTGGCCTCTTCGATCTTGGCCTGGGCCTCCTTCGTGCCCTCGAGCACCTCTGCCGGGATCTTGCCGCCCTTGGCCTTGGCCTCTTCCTGTTTCTTCAGAAGCTCTTCAAGCTTCTTCTTCAGGTCCGAGATCATGCCGTTGCGCAGGCCGGACATGCCCGTGCCAGCCTGCTTCGCGATGGACTCGGCATCCGAGACCAGTGCCGTGGCCTCGTCGATCTTGCCCTTGACGAAATCCTCGGCGGCCTTCTTGGCGGCAAGGATCGCGTCCAGCGCGCTTTTCTCGCCCGCGGCCAGTTCGCCGGCCTTGGCTTCGGCAGCCTTGGCCTTGCCGTCCAGTTCCTCGACCTTTGGCGTCACCGGATCATCCGACAGATCCGGCACGATCTTCTCGACCGCATCCTTCACCAGATCGCCCAGCCGCCCGATGCCCTCGCCGATATCCGACACGATGTTGCCGATCGCGTCGGTCGCCGCCGTACCCTCGCCGCGCAGCGCCTTGAGAGCGTCGATCGGCGCCTTCGCGGCATCCGCGAACACGCCGATCTCGGTGGGCAGACCCACGAATTCGGTCTCGGGCGCGGTGGGCTTGCCGAACAGGTCCTTCAGCCGTTCGGCCAGATCGGTGACCTCGGTCTTCTTCTGCTCGGCAAGGGTCTGGATTTCCTGCTTCTTGCCGGTCAGCGCCGTCTCGATCTGGGCCTTGGTCTTTTCGACCTCGGCGATGATCTGGCCGACGGCCTTTTCGGCCTCGCTCTTCTTGGCCTCGGCGGCCTGTTTCGCCTCTTCGAACAGGCTGCCGCCAAAGCCGAGCGCGGTGTCGATGATCGGCCCGAACATGCCGCCAAGCCCGGTTCCGGCCTTGCGGGCCTCCTCGAGCGCCTTGACCGCGACTTCGCCGGTCACACCGGCGATCTGGCTCGCCTTGTCCAGATAGGGCTTGGCCAGATCCTCGGCTTCCTGCTTCAGCCGGTCGCGTTCCGCCTGGGCAGCCTGAACCGCCGCCGTCGATGCCTGCCCGAAATCGGTGATGGCGGCCTCGACGCCCGACTTGGCGGTCGTCATCGCCTCGACCCCGGCGGCCAGCAGGCCGGAGGCCGATTTCACCTTGCCCTCGCTGACCCGGTCGATGAAGCCGGTGGCGGCACGCGAGATCGCGCCGGTCAGGGCCTGCACGCCGCTTTGCGTTTCGGTCAGCGCCTCGCCCGCCTTGGCGTTGTGCTCTCCGACCTTCTCGATGCCCGACTTGACCATATCGCGCTTGGCGGCGAGCATCTTCTCGACAAAGCTGCCGCCCTGCGCGACGATCTTCTCGAAGGCCTGTTCCTGGGCCTCCCAGCCCTTCTTGACCATCTCGTAGGCCTGTTGCGCGGCGTCATACTTGGCCTTCTCGGCCTCGTAGAGCGCCTTGCCGCCCTCGGCGATCTTCTGCGCGGCGGCGGTGACGGCACCGATGGCGGTCTCGACCATCTGTTGCGTCTGGGATTTCTTGTCGGTGAAGATGCTGATCAGCGCATCGCCGATGGCACCTGCGCCGGGAACGGCGATACGGGCCATGGTTTCCATTGTCTTGGCCGCCGCCTTGGCCTGGTCGACGATCGTGTCGATGATGCCTTCGGCAACCTGACCCGCTGCCTGGCCGACCTTTGCCTTGATGTCCTGAACGACGGTTTCGGCCTCGGCCTCCTTTTCCTTGTTGTGGTTCTTGGCCTCCTCAAGAGCCTTGGCAAGCAGCTCCTGCGCCTCGCCGCGGGCCGTCTGCGCCCGGACATAGGCATCACGGGCCTTCGCGGCCGCTGCATCGGCCTTGGCGCGGGCGGCCTCGGCGGCCTGCACCTTGCCCTGGGTCGCCTGGACGCCCGAGGCATCGCGCGTGCCCTGCGCGGTGCTTTGCGCCTCCATTGCGGCGGCCTCGGCCTCGGCCGAGGCGGCGCGGGCTTCCTCGAGCGCCTGCTTGCACTCCTCTGCCGCGGCCTTGGCTTTGTCGAATGCGGCCTTCACCTCGGCGGCACGTTCCGGGCCGACCTGGTCAAGACCTTCCATGTGGTAGGTTTCGGCCTCGGCCATCGACTGTTCGGCTGCGGCCTGGGAACGGGCCGCGCTTTCGCGTGCGGCCTCGGCCCCGGATGAGGCGGCGCTGGCACCCTGGGCCACGCGCAGCGCCTCGGCCTGTGCCGCCTTGGCGCGCGCCTCCTCGTCCGCGTCGGCGCCCGTGCCGGAACCGCCACCTGCGCCGGGATTGGCGCCGCCGCTGCTGCCGCCGCTGCCGCCACCGGCGCTGCCGCTGCCCGGATTGGCGCCGCCGCTGCTGCCGCCGCTGCCGCCACCGGCGCTGCCGCTGCCCGGATTGGCGCCGCCGCTGCTGCCGCCGCTGCCGCCACCGGCGCTGCCCCTGCCGGGATTGGCGCCGCCGCTGCTGCCGCCGCTGCCGCTGCCGGAACCGCCGCCGCTGCCGGCGCCGGGCGCCTGGCCGTTGTCGCCGTTGGTGTCGCCCAGGTCCTCGAGCGCGTTCTCGATGAACTTGTCGATCACCGTCAGGACGCCCTTGGCCTTCTTGCGGTCACCCGACTTCAGGACCGTTTCCATCATCTTCAGCAGCTTGGCGGCCTGGCCCGAAAGGGCGGCATCGCCAGTCTCGATCAGGGTCTCGAGGATCGGCTGCTGTTCTTCCCAGCGGGCGTCGAAATCATCCTTGTCGTCACCCTTGCCGCCCTTGTTGCCCTTGCCGCCCTCTTCCTCCTCGGGCGCTGCGCCGCCCTTGGGCGGTTTCGCGCCGCCCGCCTTGCCCCCCTCGCCGCCCCCCTCGCCGCCGCCCTCGTCGCCGCCGGCCGAGCCGCCGCCGCCCCTGCGCCTGCCGCCGTCGTCATCCGGCCCGGCATCGGCGCCCTTTTCGCCCACGGCATCCTTCAGGCGGCGTTCGACCTCATCAAGGTGGTCACTGGCCTGTTCCAGATCGCCCGTCTTGATCCCGTCGCGCGCCCGCACGATCAGGTCATCCAGCACATCGGCCACGTCGCCCACGACCTCGGCCAGCTTGGCCAGCGTCGATTCCAGCTTGTCGGCCCGCGCGGTCAGCACCTCGACGGCAAGTTCCTGCTTTTCTTCCTTGTCGGGTTCGCCGCCGCCGCTGCCCGGGCGCCGCGTCTTGGTGGCCGACCCGCCCGGTGCAATGATCTCGTCGATATCGTCGTCGTCGCCGTCATCGTCGCTTTCGCCCAGTTCCACGCCGCCGGGCAGCAGGATGCGGGGCTTGAACTTCATGAAGCCTTCGTTCTTCAGCAGGACCTTGAGCTTTTTCGTCATGCTGCCCGGGACCTTGTCGGTCTCGCATTCGAAGCGCAGCTCGCCCGATTCCAGCGTCACCTTGCCGAAGGCGCCCTTCGACGTGCCCGCCTGCTTCTTCGCCTGCTTGCCCAGAACCTCGGGGTTCTTGCGCTTGTGCGCCGCGATCAGCACCGGGTTGTCCTTGTCGCCGGTGAAATACATGCCGAAGTTCATCGTGCCGGACTTCAGCTTCCGGAACACCTCCTCGAGGGGCATGAACGGGCTCTCGCCGTCGTCCTCGTCGCCACCCTTGCCTTTATTTCCCTTGCCCTTCAAAGCCATGGCCCGGCACTCCCAGAAACGGCGCGGCGCTTGGGCCGCAGTGAATCAAACGACTTGCAGGGTCAATAATCGGCCCCGATATATGGCTAGCATGACAGCCGACCTTACGTAAACGGAATTTGCAGGGATGCGCGGCGGTCAGCGCGCGCGGGCGGCAAGCCAGGCGGCCCAGTCGGCGCGCGAACCTTCGTAGACGTTCAGATCGACCTTGCCGGTGATCCCGGGCACACGGCCGGTGCCGGAGTATTGCCAGAAGGTCCAGTGACGACCGCCGAACACGTCCTGCGGGTGCCCGGCGACCGAGCGCAGCCAGAACTCGTAGGGTCCCAGCCGCCACATCTCGTTGTCGCGGTAGAAGTCGACGGGGGAGTAGATGATCGGCCGCTGGCCGTAGTGACGCTCCACAAGGTCGAGAAAGACCCGCGCCTCGGCGCGGACGGTCTCGGCCGGGGGGCGGATGCGGCAGGTCGGGGAATGCGGCGTCCATTCCATGTCGAGCACCGGCGGCAGACCGCCCCGGGGGACGTGGCGGATGAACCAGCGGGCCTGTTCGGCCGCCGGACGGCAGTGATACCAGAAATGATAGCCGCCGACCGGCACGCCGGCCGCCCGGGCCGCGCGGCGGTTCGCATCCCACAGGGGGTCGACCAGGTCCCCGCCCTCGGTGGCCTTGAGGAAGGCGAAGTTGACGCCGTTCGCCCGTGCCGTCGGCCAGTCGACCACGCCCTGCCAGCGCGAGATGTCGATGCCGTGGACCGGATAGCTCTGCGGCGCGCGGCCCGCCCAGGGATGCGGATCGTCATCGCCGAAGTTCGGGGGCGTCACCGTGACTGCGGGCGGCGTCCGGTCTGGCGCCCGGGGCGCGGGCGCCCCGCATGCGACGAGCAGCAGGACGGCCAGGGTCGACAGGAGGGGCGGACAGATGCGCATGGCGCCATCCTGCCGTGCCGCGGCGCGCCTGTCACCCCCGGGTCGGCGACCATGGGCGATCAGGCACCAATTGTGCGATATCTACAGGAACTGCAGGCCATGACCCGGAATTTTTGGCTGCCCGGCCTGTGGACAGATTGCGTTGCTGCATGATGCCGCTTCACCAGGCATCACGCCTGCGGCGCGGTGAATTCGTCCCAGGCGGCCAGCGCATGCGCCGCATACATCACCGCCGGACCGCCGCCCATCTGCACAGCCATCGCCAGCACCGCCGCCACCTCGTCGCGCGTCGCGCCCGCCTTGGCCAGTGCCTCGACATGGAAGACGATGCAGGGTTCGCAGCGCAGGCCGACGGCGATTCCAAGCGCCACATATTCCCGTTCCTTGACCGACAGGGGCCCCTCGTCCTTGGCGGCCCGCGAGAGTTCGGCAAAGCCCGCCATGGTCAGCGGCAGCGTGCGGTTCAGGATGCGAAGTTCGCCGCGCATCGCGCCGGCCTTGTCACGATAGGTCATGGGACGTCTCCGGAATGTTTCCCGGGCGCGCATCGCATGGCTTGGGGCTGGCGACGCTGATCCAGATCAGTTGGCGGCCGGAAGCCCGCGTTCCCTGCGGATGGTTGCGCCCCCGGTCCGGCGGAGGCACAAAGGCGCCATGGCCCGCGCCCCCGCCACCGTCTTCACCTGCACCGCCTGCGGCGCCGTCCATGCGAAATGGGCGGGCCGCTGCGACGCCTGCGGCGGGTGGAACACCATCGTCGAGGAAGCGCCGCTGTCGGCGGGCCCGCGCGGTCCCACGGCACGCGGCAAGGGCATCGTGCTGTCCGACCTGTCGACGGCCGAACCCCCGCCGCCGCGCCTGCAGTCGGGGATTGCCGAGCTTGACCGGGTGCTGGGTGGCGGGCTGGTGCCGGCATCCGCCATCCTGGTGGGCGGCGATCCCGGGATCGGGAAATCGACGCTGCTGTTGCAGGCGGCGGCGGCCTTTGCCCGCAGCGGCCAGACCTGTCTTTACGTCTCGGGCGAGGAGGCGGCGGCGCAGGTGCGGATGCGGGCGGCGCGGCTGGGCCTGTCGGATGCGCCGCTGCGGCTGGGCGCCGAGACGGCCCTGCGCGACATCCTGACGACACTGGATGCGGAGCGGCCCGCGCTGGCGGTGATCGATTCGATCCAGACCATGTGGCTCGACACGGTCGAGGCCGCGCCGGGATCCGTGGCGCAGGTGCGCGCGGCGGCGCATGAACTGGTGACCTTTGCCAAGCGGCGGGGCGTGGCGGTGGTGCTGGTGGGCCATGTCACCAAGGACGGCCAGATCGCCGGGCCGCGCGTGGTCGAGCACATGGTCGATTGCGTGCTGTATTTCGAGGGCGAGCGCGGCCACCAGTTCCGCATCCTGCGCGCGGTCAAGAACCGCTTTGGCCCGGCCGACGAGATCGGGGTGTTCGAGATGACGGGCGCGGGACTGGCCGAGGTGGCCAACCCGTCGGCCCTGTTCCTGTCGGAACGTGGCGCGCCCGTCGCGGGTTCGGCGGTCTTTGCGGGGATCGAGGGCACGCGGCCGCTGCTGGCCGAAATTCAGGCCCTGGTGGCGCCCTCGCCGCTGGGCACCCCCCGGCGCACGGTGGTGGGGCTGGACGGTGGGCGGCTGTCGACGATCCTCGCGGTGCTCGAGGCGCGCTGCGGGATCCCCTTTGCCGGACTCGACGTGTTCCTGAACGTCGCGGGCGGGCTGCGGGTGACGGAGCCGGCGGCGGATCTGGCGGTGGCGGCCGCGCTGCTTTCGGCACGCGAGGACGTGGCATTGCCGCGTGACATGGTGTTTTTCGGCGAAATCAGCCTGTCGGGCGCGCTGCGCCCGGTGGCGCAGACGGAAAACCGGTTGAAAGAGGCGGCGAAACTTGGTTTCTCACAGGCCGTGGCGCCCGCGCGCCCGCGCGGCGATGCATCGGGCATCGCGGTGCGGGACATGCCCGACCTGACGACCTTCACGGGCCAGATGTTCGGGGCGGGCTGAACGGCAAGGGGCGCGGGCCAGAGACGCCCCGGAACAGGAGCGAGGGAATGGAAGGCTTTACGCTGGTCGATGGTGTGGTCGCCCTCGTCATCGTGTTGTCGGCGGTGCTGGCCTATTCGCGGGGGCTGGTGCGGGAAGCGCTCGCGATCCTCGGGTGGATCGGCGCGGCCGTGGTGGCCTACATGTTCGCGGCTGCCGCACAGCCGCTGATCAAGGAGTTGCCGGTGATCGGCGATTTCCTGGCCGACAGTTGCGAACTGTCGATCATCGCGGCCTTCGCGGCGGTCTTTGCCCTGGGCCTGGTCGTCGCGTCGCTGTTCGCGCCGCTGATGTCGGGGCTGGTGCAGCGGTCGATCCTGGGCGGGCTGGACCAGGGCCTGGGGTTCCTGTTCGGCGTGCTGCGGGGCATCGTGCTGGTTGCCGTGGCCTTCATCGTCTATGACCGCGCGGTCTCGGCCAACACCATCCCGATGGTGGACAACTCGCGGTCGGCCAAGGTTTTTGCCAGCTTCCAGTCGAACATCGACGAAAACATTCCCGACGATGCGCCGGGCTGGATCGTGGCGCGCTACGAGGAACTGACCGGCGTTTGCGCCGCTCCGGCGGCGCCTGTCGCCCCCTCGACCCCGGCCCCCGCCGCGCCGTGAGCGACGACACCGCGCGTTCGGCCGCGCAGATCCAGCATCACCGGGCTGCCGGGCTGGCCACCGGGGCGCCGCTGGCGCCCCCGATCCACACCGGCGTGACCTTTCACCTGCCCGAGGTGGCGGGTGCGCCGCATGTCTACGGACGGAACGGCCAGCCGACCTGGGACGAGGTCGAGGCGCAGCTTGGCCTGCTGGAAGGCGCACCCTGCGTGGCGTTCCCGTCCGGCATGGCGGCGATTTCCGCGGCGCTGTTCGCCACACTGGGCGCCGGCGCGCGCGTCGTGGTTCCGTCGGACGGCTACTATGTCACGCGGGTTCTGGCGCGGGAGTTCCTGGCGCGGTTCGGTGTATCGGTTGCCGAACTGCCGACGCGGGACTATGCGACGGCCGATTTCGCGGGTGTCGCGGTGGTCTATCTGGAAACTCCGTCCAACCCGGGGCTCGATCTGGTGGATATCGCGGATGTCGCCCAGAGGGCACATGCCGCCGGGGCGGTGGTGATCGCGGACAACACGACGATGACACCGCTGTTGCAGCGCCCGCTTGATCTGGGGGCCGACCTGGTGGTGGCGGCCGATACCAAGGCACCGGCGGGGCATGCCGACGTGCTGTTCGGGCACGTGGCGGGGCGCGAAGCGGGGCTGATGGCGCGGGTGCGCGACTGGCGTCGGCTGTCGGGCGCGGTGCCGGGCCCGTTCGAGGCCTGGCTGGTGCATCGCGGGATCGAGACGCTGGAGGTGCGGCTGGCCCGCATGTGCGAGACTGCGGGCATCATCGCCGGGCGTCTGGCGGGGCATCCGCGGGTCCGGGGGCTGCGCTATCCAGGTCTGCCGGGCGACCCGGCGCATCGGCTGGCACGTCGGCAGATGGCGGGTTTCGGTTTTCTGATCGGGTTCGAGCTGGAGGGCGAGGCCGAGGCCGAGACCTTCCTGTCCGCCTGTCCGCTGATCGCGCAGACCACGAGCTTCGGATCGACCCATACATCGGGCGAACGCCGTGCCCGCTGGGGCGACCCGGTGGCGCCGGGCTTCATCCGGCTGTCGGTCGGATGCGAGCCTGTCGAGGTGCTGTGGTCGGCCATCGCCGATGCGCTTGCCCCGGTGGGCGCCTGACGCCGGTCAGCGCCGGGCCGCGGGCCCGTGTCCCTGTGCCGCGGCCAGCGACAGCAGCAGCGAGCCGATCACGCAGCCGGTGAACAGGTGCAGGCCCCAGCCGAAGGTGATGGTTCCGCCGTCGATCCCCTTGAACAGCGCCGCATAGACCGCGATCAGGAACACGTCGGCCATGGCGAAACGCCCGATGTGCCACAGCACGGCCTCGACACGGGGCGACATCAGGCGCAGCAGCAGCAGCCCGGTGCCCAGAACCTTGACCGTGGGCGCCACGATGGCCGCAAAGGTCAGCAGCAGCCCCAGTGCCGCATCCTCGGCCCAGACGGATTGCAGCGTGGTGATCAGCGACAGGTCCGTGCCCCCGGCCCAGAAGGCCAGCCGGACCTTCACCGTCATCAGCGGCGCGAACCAGGCGACCGGGAACAGCACCGCCAGCAGGGCGGTCAGCGCGAGCAGGGCAGGGCGGGGCATGGGCGGCTCCGTTCGGCGGCCTGCCCGATGTGAGGGGCGGCGGACGCCGCGTCAATCCCGCCGCGCGGCCGAGGCCATGGCAGGCGGCAGGCCCAGCGGCACCACATTCGCATCGCGCGGGTCGTCGAGTTCATAGCCCAGCATCGGCAGCAGTTCGCGCAGGTCGGCCTCCAGCCGCTTGACCTGCGTGTGGTTCTTCCGCTCTTCCGCCTCGATGTCGGTCAGCCAGCGGCGCAGCTCGTCGCAGATCGACCGGGCCAGCGACAGCCGTTCGGCCATCCGCGCGGTTTCTTCCTGACGCTGGCGCAGGAAGGTGCGGGCGCGTTCCACCCGGTCGGCGGAATAGACCCGGGCGAGGTCGCGGCTCTGGTGGCTCATCTGTGCGGCGATGGTCAGCAGTTCGGGTTCCAGGTCGGCGAGGTCGGGGTGCCGGCGCAGGTGCTCCATCCGCTGCCGCAGCGAATCGAATTCCGAGGACAGCGCAAAGACCGACCGCCGGTCGGCGGCATGGGCGATCTCGTAGGCGCGGCGCACATCCTCGACCGACAGCACGAAACTGCGGTGCCCGGCCTCAAGCCTGGCCATGCGGGCATTGGCGGGCAGCCAGAGGCACAGCATCAGCAGCAGCGCGGTCAGCCCCACCTGCAGCCACATCCCCGCCTGCGGCACATAGACACCGCCCCAGCGCAGCGACATCTCGGGCCAGGGCAGGAACCCCAGCGCGGCCGCCGCCGTGGCGCCCAGCGCCGCCAGCGCCGCGATCACCAGAAGCGCCTGCGCGGCCGATTGCATTCCTCGCTGCGCCTGCCGAACGAACGGCCCCAGTCCTGACATCATGTCCCGTTGCCCCCCGGCCCGACAGTTCCCCGAACGTGCCGCAAGGCACGGAGAAGGCAACGAAAATCGTCAGGCTGGGGGCGATTGTGGCATGCCGGGCGTGAAATGGCGCGCCATTGTTTCGCCGCTGGAAACGGTTGGCAACCCGGGGTTGCGAATGTTGTGCGGTCCTGCACCTCCGGCAGTCAGCCGCCCGGCAGCGCCTGCCCCGCCAGCACCAGCCAGAGCAGGGCGCAGGCCCCGATTCCCAGCACCGGCGCCGGTCCCGCCCCCGGGGTGCCGCGCAGGCGCCACAGGCAAATCGCGGCGGCGGCCAGGATCAGCGTGGCGCCCAGGAACACCTGTCCCTCGCCCGGCGCAACCGCCCGGGCCCGAAGCGCCCGCAGACCCAGCGGCGCCACCGCCATGCCCAGAAGCACGGCCATCAGCGCCCCCGCCCGACCGGCGCGGCCATCGGCCGACAGCGCCGCGATGGCTGTCCATGCCATGCCCAGGATCGCCGCCGCCCCCGCGCCCGCCGCCAGAACCCCCAGCGCCATCGGCGACAGCATCGCGCTATCGCACCGCCGCGATGGGCCCTTCGGCCCGGCCATGGATGAACTGCTGCACATAGGGATCGGGCGTGGCGTCCATCCCGGTCACCGGGCCGGTCCACTGGACGACCCCGCCATGCAACATCGCCACATGGTCGGCGATGGCCCGCACCGATGACATGTCATGCGTGATGGTCATGGCGGTCGCGCCCATCTCGGTCACGATCTCGCGGATCAGCGCGTTGATGACGCCCGACATGATCGGATCGAGACCGGTGGTCGGCTCGTCGAAGAAGATGATCTCGGGGTTCGCGGCAATGGCGCGGGCAAGGCCCACGCGCTTCTGCATGCCGCCCGACAGTTCGGCGGGAAACTGGTCTGCCACGGCCTCGGTCAGGCCCACGCGGCGCAGTTTCTCGATCGCCACGGCGCGCGCCTCGGCCTTGGGCAGGCGTCCCTTGCCGCGCATCAGCCGGAAGGCCACGTTCTCCCACACGCGCAGCGAATCGAACAGCGCCCCGCCCTGGAACAGCATTCCGAACCGGGCAAGGAAGGCGTCGCGGTCGCCCGCCGTCACATCCTGCCCGTCCAGCGTGATGCTGCCCGCGTCGGGGCGGACCAGCCCGAGGATGCATTTCAGCAGCACCGACTTGCCGGTGCCGGACCCGCCGATGATCACGGTCGAGGTGCCCGATGCGATGGTCAGGTCCACCCCCCGCAGAACGCGGTTGGACCCGAACGCCTTGTGAACCCCGCGCAGCTCGATCATGCGGAAAAGAACGCTTCGGTCAGGATGTAGTTGGCGGCCAGGATCAGCACCGAGGCGGCCACCACGGCGGATTTTGTGGCAGCGCCGACGCCCTGCGCGCCCCGGCCCGAATGCATCCCGTGGTAGCACCCCATCAGCGCCACCAGGAAGCCGAACACCGCGCCCTTCACCAGCCCCGAGCCGACATCCCAGAACTCCAGGAAATCCGCCGTGTTCTTGATGTAGGCGGCAGAGTTGAAGTCCAGCCGCGTGATGCCCACCAGCCAGCCGCCCATGATGCCGATGGCATCGCCCACCGCCACCAGAACCGGCACCGACAGCGTCGCCGCCAGAACCCGCGGCACCACCAGGTATTTCACCGGGTCGGTCGACAGCGTCGTGAGCGCGTCGATCTGTTCCGTCACCTTCATGGTGCCGATCTCGGCCGCGATGGACGAGGCGACCCGCGCCGCCACCATCAGCCCGCCCAGCACCGGCCCCAGTTCCCGTGCCATGCCGATGGCAACGATCGAGGGCACCACCGATTCCGCATTGAACCGTGCGCCGCCCGCGTAGATCTGCAGCGCCAGCGCCCCGCCGGTAAAGAGCGCCGTCATCCCGACCACCGGCAGCGACAGCCAACCGATCGCCATCAGCGCATGGCCGAACTCGCGCAGGTAGAACGGCGGGCGCACCATGTGCCCCACGGCGCGGCCGGCAAAGATCGCCACGCGGCCCACGGCGGCCAGCGCCTGCAGCACCGCGCGCCCCAACGCGGCCAGCGGCTGCGTCAGCGTCACGCCGCACCCTCGACATAGCGGCGGGCATAGCGCGGACCAAGCGAGGTGAGAATCTCGTAGCCAATGGTCTCGCCGGCCTCGGCGAGATCGTCCACCGTCTGATGCGGCCCGAGGATCTCCAGCGCGCGCGGAACGTCCGGCAGATGCGTGACATCGACGGCGATCAGGTCCATCGACACCCGCCCCGCCACCGGGCAGGGCTCGTCGCCCGCCCAGAGCACCGCGCGATGCGACAGTGCCCGCATCAGGCCATCGGCATAGCCGCCCGACACCGTGGCGATGCGGGTCTCGGCCTCGGCCACGAAGGTGCAGCCATAGCCCACCGCCTCGCCCGGGGCGAGGTCGCGCAGCTGCACCACCGGAAGCGACAGGCCCGCCACCCGTGCCGCGCCCTCGAAGGGCAGGCCGCCATACAGGCCGATGCCGGGGCGCGTCAGGTCGAAGTGATAGCGGGCGCCCAGCAGGATGCCACCCGTCGCGGCCAGCGACCGTGGCAGGTCGGTGCCGTCGGTCATGGCATGGAAGGCCGCAAGCTGTTCGGCGTTCATCGGGTGGTCGGGTTCGTCCGCGCAGGCCAGATGCGACATCAGCATCTCGGGGCCGGCATCCAGCACGAAGGCCGCCGCCGCCTCCCATTCCGCCGGTTCCATCCCCAGGCGGTTCATCCCCGTGTCCAGCTGGATTCCGAACGGATGGCCGGGCAGGGATTCGAGATGCCGCGTGATCTGCTCGATCGAGTTCAGCATCGGCGTCAGGTCGAGATCGCCGATCATTTCGGTGTCCCCGGCCATGTGGCCCGAGAAGATGCAGATCTGCGGCCCGGGCCCCAGGGCCTGCCGGACTGCCGCGCCTTCCTCGGCAACGGCCACGAAGAACCGCCGCGCACCCGCCTGCGCCAGCGCGCGCGCGACGCGGGCGGCGCCCAGACCATAGGCGTCGGCCTTCACCACGGCGCCGGTCTGGGTGCCGGAGGACGACATGCGGTCCAGCGCGCGCCAGTTGGCGGCGATGGCGTCAAGATCAATGGAAAGCGTGCCGGTTGCCATGCCGCCCTCTTTGCCGCCGCCGCGTCCGGGGTTCAAGCGGAAACGCCCCCGGTGGCCGTTCCGCATCGTCCCCGCCGTCGCGGGGCGCTACATCGCCGCAAGCGCCTTGCGGATATGGCGGTTGTCGCCCCGCGTCAGCACCCAGCGCGCCATCCGGCGGGCCAGCGTCGCATGGCCGCGCGCGACGGCGCGGTCGAAAAGCTCACGCTGGTAGCGCGGGAACGTCTTGCGGGCGCGCAGGCTGCGGTAGAATTCACCCTCGGTCAGCGTTCCGCCCAGAGCGCCAAGGATCGTGGGCGACAGGATGCCCATCTGATGCAGCGACGAGCCGAGCCTGTGGCCCAGCAGCGGCGTGCGCAGGCGCATCACGTTCGGGCCGTCGAAGCGGGCCACATGGGCCGCGTCCAGCGGCTCGTAGGGGTCGTAGAGCAGGGTGACGCGCCGCGCCGCGCCGCTGGCCGCCGCGGCATCGCCATAGGGCCCCGAGAAATCACGCCCCCAGGCGGTGCGATAGCGGGTCTCCCAGGGCACCAGTGCCCGGTCCAGCGTCGATTGCGGCGATATTGCCACCACGTCGGCACCGGGGCATGCGGCCGAGAACGCACAGGCGCCGTAGCCGCCCATCGAGGCGCCGTAGAACACCACGCGGCCGAACCGGGCAAAGAACCCTGCGTCGCGCAGCGCATCGAACTGGCCCGACACCCAGGCATCGCGGAACCAGGTCCAGCCCGCCGCCGTGACACCCAGCATCGACCAGCCCTGCTTCTCGATGAAGGCAAAACCCCAGGGGCGCCGGTCGTCACGCTTGTCCATCGCGATGTCGAGATTGTCGAACGTCACGACAAGCACATCGGGGCTGCGGGGAACGAACAGCATCGCATGCTCGGCACCCTCGCGGTAGAACCCGTCCGCCCCGGCAAGGCGCGTCGCGATGGCCGACCACGGCGCGTCCGGGGACTCGTCCGGCGGTGCCGCGGCTGGTGGCGGGTCGGCTGCCACGCCGACCGGCGCGGGCACCGCGGGCGCCGCTGCGCCGTCCGTCCTGGCCAGGACCGCCCGGCTGACCTGCGTGCCCGCGTCGTCGCGGGTCGACAGCACGCTGACCTCGCCCCAGGGCTTGAGGAAGGGAAAGCTGCCCGACCCCTTGCGGATGTCCAGCAGCATCCTGCCGCCCGGCGCCAGCGCGTGATCCAGCAGCACCGCGGCCCCCTTGATCCGCGCGGTGTCGCCAAAGCCCTGCAGGGCCGCCAGCACCTGCGCGGGGCGCAGGTCGCCCGGGGCGCCCACGCGGCGGATGCGGGCTGCGGGCACGCCATGGTCCAGCAGGAAATCGACATAGGGCGACACCCATGCCGAGGGCGCGTCCAGCATCCGCCCCTTGTGGTCGATGTCGATCAGGTCGATGGCACAGCCCCAGCGCGCATGCGCCGCCAGCGCCATCGATTGCGCCGTGCCCCCGGCATCGGCGAATCGTTCCACCTCGGGCAGGTCGATCGCCGCCAGAAGCCCCGCGTCGAACACCCGCTTGCCGCGTCCGGCGATCGGGGCCGCCACCGGGTCGATCCCGTGGCGGGCGCAGAGATCGGCCATATAGCTGCCGGGCGGCGGCAGGCCGTGATGGCGCAGGCCCAGTTCCCGCTTGTTCGACGCCCACAGATGCAGCGCCGTCGTCTCCGGCCTCAGCAGCGCCTGCACCTTGCGCGTGGATCGCAGGAAAAGCAGCCGGTCCGGAAACGGGATCGGATAGAACGCCGCAAGCGGCTGCACCTTGTCCAGCACCCCGTGCGCGGCCGCGAAATGCGTCACCATCAGCGGCCCCCAGGTTCCCCAGGGCATCTGCGAGACGTGGACAGGTTCGCCCCGCCCGGCGGCGGCGCGATAGTCCGCCTGCACCCCGCGTTTCAGGAAGGGTGGCACGGCGAACGGATCGGCCATGAAATCCAGCATCGCCGCCAGCATCGGGTGATCCGGCGGCAGGCCCAGCACGGCGTTGTTCACCCTCTGGCTCTCGGGCAACTCGAACCCCATCACCACGTCGCCGTCATAGTCCATCGGGCGGTGGCAATAGACATCCGTGTCGACCCAGATCATCCCCGGGCAGGCGCGCAGCATGTGCATCCGGAACAGGTCGGCAAACAGCGCGAAGCTGTCCTTCTTCTCGTATTTCAGGAAGTTGTCTGTATCCAGCACCTCGCGCCCGTCGCGGCGGATCACACCCTCGGGCACGTTCGGGATGTCGTGATAGGAAAACAGCGTGATGCGCTGCCCCTGATCGACAAAGGACTTCAGGCACAGCCGTTCAAGCCAGGACAGCGCCCCCCCGATCCAGAGCGTGCCGACCTCTCGCACCCGTGCCATGCCTGACCCCTTGCCGCCTCGTGCCGGAAATGCGGCGCTGTTGGCGCGCCTTGGGAAACAGTCTGGCGAAAACCGTGCGGAATGCAACGGGAACGGCACAATCCGCCGGATCGGCGCTTTGCCCGTAAGCCCTGGGCATGGTAGGGAAGGACAGGGGCGGCGGCAGATCGCCCGGCAGGGGCGGGCGGCAGCGATGGCAGGCAGATCAGGGGCGAAGGTGCGGCAGGGCGGCGTGATCCGCCGGACGCTGGGCGCGGGTCCGACGGCGGCGGGCCTGCTGCTGGAGGCGCTGCGCTGCCATGACGGACATCTGCGCGCCTTCTGGGGAACCGGCAGCCCTCCGGCACGCTTCGCGCCCGACGGTGCGCCGGGCTGCGCCCTGCCGATGGACCTGCGCGAGGTTTCGGGCGGCACGCTGGGCGTCTTTGCCGAGGGGCCGGCGGTCGTGGCGCTGTCGGATGGCGCGCGCGACACCCTTGCGCCCGTCGCGGCTGATGTCGACCTCTTGGCCGGTCGCGATTGCCTGCTGGCCTTCAGGCTGGAGGAGACGGCCGAACAACTGGGCGAATGGCTGGCCTATCACGCGAACCACCACGGCGCGGGCGGCGCCGTGATCGTGCACCGCGTGCCCCCCGACGATCCGGCTGGCTTTGCCGACGCCCTGTCGCCGCTGCTGCCCGAGGGTTTCACCGCCATCCTGCTCGACTCGCCCGTGCCCCTGGGCAAGCCCGGCCAGCCACCCGAAAGCCACCCGATCCTGGCCCCCGATGCCCCCGGCAAGGACCGGATGGAGGTTCCCGAACCCGACCCCTGGCGCAGCCCGCTGGGCGAGGGGCTGATGTTCGAGGTGGTGAAATGGCGGTTCCTGGCGCATGCGCGCGCCGTCCTGACGCTCGATCCCTGCGACTGGCTGGTGCCGCGCGACTCCGGCGCGCCCTCGGCCTTCGACCTCTGCCGCACGGCGCGGCACGGCGTGGTGCCGCTGGCCGGACGGCGGGTCTATCCCTGGCGCGTCCGGGCTGGCGCCCCCGCCCGGATGGGCGACCACATCTGCGCCCCCTTCGACCGGGGCGAAGGGCTGGCCCGCTGGGGCGTCGCCCCCGATCTGGCGGGGCTGGAAAACACCTGGCGCATGGTCCGCGTGGCCTATGCCAAGCCCGACGCGAAACATGCGGCCCGGTTCTGGCGGGCGATGGCGATCCGCGTTCCGGGCCGCGCCGCCTCGGAACTCGCACCCAAGACCTCGCTGGTCGAGGATGCCGAACTGCTGCGCTTTTCCCGCGACGTGCTGGGGTGGAAACCGGTGCGCCCGCCGGTCTCGCGGCCGCGCGCCGACAGCGGCACCGGTCGCACCGCCATCGTCACCACGATGAAGAACGAAGGCCCCTTCATCCTGGAATGGCTGGCCTGGCACCGCGCCATCGGGGTCGACGATTTCCTGATCTACACCAACGACTGCACCGACGGCACAGACACGATGCTGGACCTCCTGCAGCGCAAGGGGATCGTGCAGCACCGCGACAACCCGTTCCGCGCGATGGACCTGAAGCCGCAGCATGCGGCGCTCCAGGCGGCCGAGGATGAACCCCTGATGCGTGATTGCGGCTGGGGCATCTGCATGGACGTGGATGAATTCATCAACATCAAGCTGGGTGACGGCCGGCTGCCCACGCTCTACGCCGCGATGGAGGCCGCGCTGCCCGGCGCCAACATGATCGCCCTGACCTGGCGGCTGTTCGGCAACGCCGAGGTGCGCGCCTACCGGGACGAATTCATCGTCGACCAGTTCGACCGCTGCGCGCCCGAGGTGATCCGCAAGCCGCACCAGGCCTGGGGGTTCAAGACGCTGTTCCGCAACATCGACATCTACAAGAAGCTTGGCGTCCACCGGCCCAAGGGTCTGGTGCCCGACCTGTGGGACCGGGTCAAATGGCTGAACGGGTCAGGGCGGCCGATGCCCCGTGCGATGTTCCGCAACGGCTGGCGGTCGACGCTGGAAACCTACGGCTACGACTGGGTGCAGCTGAACCACTATGCCGTGCGCTCCGCCGAAAGCTTTCTGGTCAAGCGCGACCGGGGCAGGGTGAACCATGTCGACCGCGACCAGGGCCTGAACTACTGGTTCCGCATGAACCACAATGTCGAACAGGACGGGTCGCTCCGCGCCCGCCTGCCCATGTTGCAGGCCGAATGGGACCGGCTGCTGGCCGACCCCGAGATTCGCGCGGCCCATGACTTCTCGGTCGCTGCCCATCGCGCCAAGATCACCGAACTGCGCGCGACCGAGAACTACGAACGCTTCTACGGCGAACTGACGGGCGAGCGGATGGAAACCCTGTGCCGGATGCAGCGGCATTTCGGGTCGGCCGTGTTCAACGCCGGGCCCCAGGTGATCCCGGAGGATCTGCATCTGCGCGACCTGCCC
Organism: Paracoccaceae bacterium; assembly: GCA_019454225.1. Taxonomy (NCBI): domain Bacteria; kingdom Pseudomonadati; phylum Pseudomonadota; class Alphaproteobacteria; order Rhodobacterales; family Paracoccaceae; species Paracoccaceae bacterium. The sequence goes on from CP075370.1 coordinate 1,646,320, forward strand.
GCCGATTTCTTCTTCACCGTCGAACCGCAGGGCGAGGCCGCGCATTGACCGAGGCCGGCACCCCGCACGGTCCCCGGACGCCGCCCCCCACCGGCACGCGCGCGGGCACGCCGCCCATGGCTGACACCTTCACCGCCGTCGCCTGCATGAAGAACGAGGGCGCCTTCCTTCTCGACTGGATGGCGCATCACAAGGCGCTCGGTTTCGACCATGTCGTGATCTGCACCAATGACTGCGCCGATCCCACCCGCCAGATCGCGCTGCGCCTTCAGGACATGGGCCTGGCGCGGCATCACGCGACGCGCCACTGGCCCGCCACCTCGATCCAGCGGTCGGCGCTGAAACAGGTGCGCCGCTACCCCGAGGTGACGGGGGCAGGCTGGGTCTGGGTCTGCGATGCCGACGAGTATCTGGCGCCGCGTCTTGGCGACGGCACGGTGCGGGCGCTTGCCGCCGCCGCCTCGCCCGAGGCCGAGGTGATCTCGGTCCCCTGGCGCATCTTCGGCCCCGCCGGACGCTGGGCCTACGAGGACCGGCCGGTGACCCAGCTGTTCCGGCTGGCCGAACCCGCCACCGGCCCCGGCGCCCCGCTGATGGCCTATCCGAAATCGCTGTTCCGGGGCGATCTGCCCTATCATCGCATCGGCATCCACGCGCCGCTCCCCCGCGCCGATGCCGACCGGCCCTTCCGGGTCGAACTGCCCGGCGGGGTTCCACTGATCCCCCAGCATCACCGTCTGTTCGTGCAGGCCGACTTCACCCATGGCCAGGTGAACCACTACGCCCTGCGCGCGGGGATGAGCTTTCTGGTCAAGCGCGACCGGGGCCGGGTCAACCACACCGGGCAGGACATGGGCCTTGACTACTGGGACCGGTTCGACCGCGCGGCCGTACCCTGTGACGCGCTGTCGGGCATCGCGCCCGCCGTAGCGCAGTGGCGCGACCGGCTGATGCAGGACGGCACGCTGGCCCGCCTGCATGCCGAGGCCGTGGCCTGGCACCGCGCCCGCGCCCTCCGGCTGGCCGCAGACCCTGGCTGGGCGGCCTTTGCCGCCGCCATCCGCGAAAGACTGTCCCGATGCGCATCCTTGCCCTGCTGACCGTCCGGAACGAAGGCGCCTTCCTGATCGAATGGCTGGCGCATCACCGGCTGTGCGGCGTGACCGACGTGCTGGCCTTTTCCAACGACTGCGACGACGGCACCGATGCCATGCTCGACCGCCTGCAGGCGATGGGCTGGCTGACCCACCTGCGCAACGACGGCCCGCATCCGCAGGGCCCGCAATGGGCGGCGCTCAAGGCGGCGCCGCGCCAGCCGCTCTACGGTGCCGCCGACTGGGTGATCGGCCTCGACATCGACGAGTTCGTGAACGTGGCCATCGGTGACCGGACCCTGCCCGCGCTGATCGCCGCGCTGCCCGATGCGGCGGCCGTGGTGCTGACATGGCGGATGTTCGGCAATGCGGGCGTCGACGGCATCGCGGATGTTCCGGTCATGCAGCAATTCACCCGCGCGGCGCCGCGCGTGCTGCACTGGCCGTGGCGGGCGCAGCAGGTCAAGACGCTCTACCGCAACGACGGCACCTGGGCAAAGCCCGGCGTCCACCGTCCCCGCGCCCCGGACCGTGCGCGCGCCCCGGACGCGGCGATGTTCGATGGCGCGGGGCAACGCCTGCCCCCCGCCTGGCCCCCCGCCCGCACCTTCTCGCCCCCCGGGCAGGATCACTATGCCCTGGCGCAGGTCAACCACTACGCCCTTGGCGCGATGCAGTCCTATCTGGTGAAATGCGACCGGGGCAGGGCGAACCGCGACGCCTCGGCCTTCGACATGGGCTACTGGATCGAGCGCAATTTCTGCGATGTCGAGGACCGCTCGATCCTGCCGCTCTGCGACGCGGCGGCCCCCCTGCGCGCGGGGCTTCTCGCCGATCCGGTGCTCGGCCCCCTGCACCATGCGGCGGTGGCCTGGCGCCAGGCCCGCTTTGCCGCGCTGATGGCCTCTGACGAATCCTGGCGCGCGCTCTACGGACGGCTGCTGATGACGCCGCCCACCCGCGCGCTGACCGCCGCACAGGCCGCGCGGATCTGGCGTGCCGGGCTGCGGCCCGCCCCCGGCAGTTGAGCGGTTGCAAACAATCATCGGCATTTGTCCACCCCCCGCCATGGCCTTGCCCCCTTGTCAGCGCGGCCCTGCCACGGACAATGGGCAAAAGGGAAAAGGGCGTGCCACTGCGCCCCCCGGAGACGTGACATGACCGCCACCACCGCAGCCACCCCCCTGTCGATCGACGCGGCCGATCGCGACGGCTGGACTGCTGCGCTTGACGCGATCGCCGACGATCTGGGCCATGCCGAACCGCTGGGCCCCCGCCACCGCGCGGTGTTCTGCGACGACGGCACGACGCTGCTCGTGACCTTCGAACAGGCCGAGACGGTGCGCGCCGAGGCGCCGGGCCGGCTGCCCTTCGGGCTGACGCTGGCCCGTGCGTATGGCTGGTCGCAACTGTGCATCCTGGCCGAGGGGACGACCTGGTGGCGCGACGAAGGCGTCTGGCGCTACATGGACCGGCTGGTCGACGATGCCTTCTTCGAGGATTTCGATCGCGTGCTGTTCTACGGTGCGGGCCCCGGGGGCTATGCCGCCGCCGCCTATTCCGTGGTGGCCCCGGGCGCACAGGTGCTGGCGATCTGCCCGCAGGCCACGCTGACCCCGGCGCTTGCCGGATGGGACGCCCGCTTTCCAGCCGCGCGCCGGCTCGACTTCACCGGCCGCTACGGCTTTGCCCCCGACATGACCGAAGGCGCGGGCCATGCCCATGTCGTCTTCGACCCGCTGGAACGCGACGATGCGATGCATGCCGCGCTGTTCCACCGCCCCTGGGTGACGCTGCTGCCCGCGCGTCGGCTGGGCGGCAACCTCGAACTCGTGCTGCGGCGCCTCGGCGTTCTGGACGGCCTGATCGTCGCGGCGGTCGAGGGGCGGCTGGACCGGGCCGGTTTCGCCCGCGCCCTGCGGATGCGGCGCAACTACGGCCCCTACCTCAAGCGGATGCTGCAGATTTCCGCCGATACCGGCCATACCGCCCGCGAGATCGGCGTCTGCCGGTCGGTCGTCGCCCGTGTCCGTGCCCCCGCCTTCCGCAAGCGGCTGACCGAGCTGACCGGGTCGGACCGCTAGGCATCCGCCGTCAGTACATGGTCGCCATCTCGCGCAGGTCCTCGGCGCGCGCGGCCGTCACCCGTGCCATGCAGAAATAGATCAGCATCGGCTCGCCCGATCCGCCCTTCATCGCCCAGCCCTCGGCCGCACAGGTCTTGTCCCGGAACGTGATCCAGGCGCGCTGCGCATCGCGCAGGTTCACCTCGGCGCCCCGTTCGTTCGGCGGCAGCGCGGCGTCGATCCGGCGCATCGCGTCGCGCGCCCCCCGGTAGGCGGTGTTCAGGTCGGCATCCGCCGCCAGCCATTCCTGCTCGGCGCAAAAGTTGATCTCCATCTGGAACTGCGGATCGGCGCAATTCACCTGCTGCGCGGCGGCGGGCAGGGCAAGGCAGCCAAGCGTCACGGTCAGGGCGGCGCGGATCATCGGCATCTCCGTGTTTCCGCGCAGCTTAGCGTCCCGCCGGTGCGGCTTGCCACTGGAATCCGCGGCTGGCCTGCGCTAGGGCCAAGACATGACCGACACACTCATCCTCCGCCGTCCGGACGACTGGCATCTTCACCTGCGTGACGGCGCGGTGCTGCGCGCCGTGCTGCCCGAGACGGCCCGCCATTTCGCCCGCGCCATCATCATGCCCAACCTCGTGCCGCCGGTGGTGACCGGCAACCAGGCCGCCGCCTACCGCGACCGCATCCTTGCGGCGCTGCCCGAGGGCGCGGCCTTCGAACCCCTGATGACGCTCTACCTGACCGAGACGACCGATGCCGCCGATGTCGCCGCCGCCGCCGCCTCGGGCCTGGTGCGCGCCGTCAAGCTCTATCCGGCGGGGGCCACCACCAACAGCCACGCGGGCGTGCGCGACCTGTCGCGCGTCACCGGCGTCCTGGAACGCATGGCCGAGATCGGCCTGCCGCTCTGCCTGCATGGCGAGGTGACCGATCCTGCGGTCGACATCTTCGACCGCGAGGCGGTCTTCATCGACACCGTTCTCGATCCGCTGCGCCGCCGCATCCCCGGCCTGCGTGTCGTGATGGAACATGTCACCACCGCCGAGGGCGTGGCCTATGTGCGCGCGGGCGGCGACGGCATCGGCGCCACGATCACCACCCATCACCTGATCATCAACCGCAACCACATCCTCGCGGGTGGCATCCGGCCGCACTACTACTGCCTGCCGGTGGCCAAGCGCGAACATCACCGGCTTGCCCTGCGCGCTGCCGCGACCTCGGGCGATGCGTCCTTCTTCCTCGGCACCGACAGCGCACCGCATGTCGACCCGCTGAAAGAGGCCGCCTGCGGCTGCGCGGGATGTTTCACCGCGACAAACACCATGCCCCTCCTCGCCCATGTGTTCGAGGAAGAGGGCGCGCTCGACCGGCTCGAAGGCTTCGCCAGCCTGCATGGCCCGGCCTTCTACCGTCTGCCCCCGAACGACGGCACCATCACCCTGCGCAAGGCCGGGCCCGCCACATGGCCCGCCCGGATCCTGACCGAGGCCGGGCCGATCACCGTGTTCGACCCCGGTTTTCCCGTGCACTGGCACGTCCTGCCCTGACCCGCCCGCCGATGTGGCGGCCACGGCGGCGATCCGGCCCCGTGGAACGCCGGTCCGGCGATTGCCCTTGCCCCAGCCGACCAGAGGACCACGATGATCCCCGCCACCTTTCCGCCCGCCGCCGAGATTGCCCGCCTGACCGCGCGCGCCCTTCTGGACGTGCGCGCGGTGCATTTCAACGCGGCCGAGCCCTACACCTATGCCTCCGGCCTGCAAGGCCCCACCTACATCGACTGCCGCCGCCTGATCGGCTTTCCCCGCGTCCGGTCGATGCTGATGGACTTCATGGCCGCGACCGTGCTGCGCGACGCCGGGATGGAGGCTTTCGACATCATTGCGGGCGGTGAAACCGCCGGCATCCCCTTCGCCGCCCTGATCGCCGAGCGTCTGGCCCTGCCGATGGCCTATGTCCGCAAGAAACCCAAGGGCTACGGCCGCAACGCCCGCATCGAGGGGCCGATGGCCCCCGGCGACCGCGTGCTGCTGGTCGAGGATCTCACGACCGACGGCGGGTCCAAGCTTTCCTTCGTCGACGCGATCCGCGAAACCGGCGCGACCTGCGCCCATACGGCGGTCGTGTTCTCCTACGGGATCTTCCCGGGCACCACCGAACGCCTGGCCGCCCACGGCATCGCGCTGCACGCGCTCTGCACCTGGTGGGACGTGCTGGCCGCCGCGCGTGACGGCGCCGTGTTCGACGCCGCCACCCTCGCCGAGGTCGAGGTCTTCCTGAACGACCCCGAGGCCTGGCGCGCCGCCCGCAAGCCCGGCTGACCGCGCCGCTCTTTTCCGTGGGCGGTTCTGTGGACAGCCTGGGGACGACTCGGGCCTCTGTCCACACCGCCCCACCCGTAGCGATGCGGGGGATGATCCGCACCACTTGTTGTGGTATGGTGGTTGTCCACAGGTTTCTCCCGGGCTTGCGCCCGGTGCGCGTTCCGGGGCAACAGGGATCACCCGGCGACAGACCGGGGGCGCGGACAGGGGGCGGGAATGACCGAGATCGTATCCTTCAAGCAGGTCGTGCCGGCGGGCACCGGCACCGAACCCGAGGCGCTGCCCCACAACATCGAGGCCGAACAGCAGCTTCTGGGCGCGATCCTGACGAACAACGACGTCTACGACCGCATCGCCGCCCTGGTGCGCGCTGAGCATTTCTACGAACCCACCCACGCCCGGATCTTCGAGATCGCCGCCGCCCGCATCCAGAAGAACGCGCTCGCCTCGCCGGTCACGCTCAAGGCCTATCTCGAGGATGACGCGGGGCTCAGGGAACTGGGCGGCCCCGCCTATCTGGCCCGTCTCGCCGGGGCGGCGATCAGCGCCTATGCCGCCCGCGACTATGCCCAGATGATCTATGACCTGGCCGTGCGTCGCGAACTGATCGGCCTCGGCCGCGACATCGCCGCCCGGGCCGCCACGGTCGACGTGGCCTCCGAACCCAGGGACCAGATCACCGAGGCCGAACAGCGGCTCTACAAGCTGGGCGAGCAGGGACATGCCGAGCGCGGCTTCCAGTCCTTCCTCAAGGCGGTCACCGATGCCGTCAACGTCGCCAACGCCGCCTACCAGCGCGACGGCGGGCTGGCCGGCATCTCGACCGGCCTGACCGATCTCGACCGCAAGCTGGGCGGCCTGCATCCGTCCGACCTTCTCATCCTTGCGGGGCGCCCCTCGATGGGCAAGACCTCGCTCGCCACCAACATCGCCTTCAACATCGCCAGGGCGCATCGCCGGGGCCGCCTGCCCGACGGGTCCGAGGGCGCGGTCGAGGGCGGGGTCGTCGGCTTCTTCAGCCTCGAGATGAGCGCCGAACAGCTCGCCGCCCGCATCCTCTCCGAGGCCGCCGAGGTGCCCTCGGAACAGATCCGCCGCGGCGACATGACCGAGGCCGAGTTCCGCCGCTTCGTCGAGGCCGCCAAGGCGCTCGAGGCCTGCCCGCTCTACATCGACGACACCCCCGCGCTGCCCATCGCCCAGGTCGCGGCCCGCGCCCGCCGCCTGAAACGCACCCACGGGCTCGACGTGCTGATGGTCGACTACCTGCAACTGCTGCGCGGCTCGTCGCGCACCGGCGACAACCGCGTGCAGGAAGTGTCCGAGATCACCCAGGGCCTCAAGGCGATCGCCAAGGAGCTGAACATCCCCGTCATTGCCCTGTCGCAGCTGTCCCGCCAGGTCGAGAACCGCGACGACAAGCGCCCGCAACTGTCCGACCTGCGCGAATCCGGCTCGATCGAGCAGGACGCCGACGTGGTGATGTTCGTCTTCCGCGAGGAATACTACCGCGAGCGGGAAAAGCCCGGCGACCACGAACTTGACAAGATGGCAGCCTGGCAGGCGATGATGGAACAGGTGCACGGCAAGGCCGAGGTGATCATCGGCAAGCAGCGCCACGGCCCCATCGGCTCGGTCGAACTGGCCTTCGAGGGCCGGTTCACCCGGTTCTCGAACCTGGCGCGGGCGTGGCAGGGGGATGGTGGGGGTGGGGGGTATTGAGGGAGCGGCCGACTTGCGTGCACGTAGGATGTTGCTGCGTGCATCTGCGCGCCCTAACAGACAAAAAACTACCCATTGCAGGGACGACAATATTTGCCTTAACATTGTTGGCGAACACAGTTTCGCCCCCGGCTAAAAGAGCTCGCAAATGGCCCAAATAAACGGAATCAAGATCGTTGGACTAAACGAGCATGCGACCTTTGAGATAAAATTTCGTGGCAGAAACTGCATAATTGTTGGACCTAACGGCGTCGGGAAAAGTACGGCACTTCAGATCTCTGCGTACGCACTCGGACGCCAATGGGGCCTTCTATCTAAGCAGCGGTTTACTTCAATAGAAGTAAGCATAGGCGCTGAGAAGCTTCACCTATCAAGAGAGGCGTGTGCCGCATACTCAAGCTCACCCAAGCGCCGCGGAATGAACTTTATTGACCGGTTCCCAACGATAGATGCAATTAATGAGTTCCTTCATGCGGATTTGGAGCAGCCTTCTGAGATTAGAAAATACGAGTCACAATTTGTTAGCCGAGCAGAAATTAGGCGCGCTCAGTCCCTGTTGCGTGACGATTCACCGTCCGCAAGCCTAGCCGACACGGAAGTCATTCAGTTTGCAAAAGATCTGGAAAGGCTATCGGTCCCACGGGTTCTTTTTTTGCCGACGTCGCGCCGGATCGAGTTTGACCTCGCGAGAGTAACCGATAGGCTGCCTGAATATGTTCGATCGCAAATTTCTGAAGCGTTCCAGAAACAGTCATCCATAAAGTTCTTTGAGGAGATAATCCGCTTTGGCATGGATGATATTGACCAGATTCTAAGGTCATTTGAACAAAAAACGCGCGATGTCTCGCGCGCAAAATTCAATAGAATGATGTCCACACTCTTAAAGGACATGGCGAACGAGGAGGCAATTTCCGTCAAGGCAATCCGAGAAACAAACGTAAACTCTGAAAAGGTCCAAAATGTCCTGGCACGGATTGAAGAGAATGTAATCTCAGTACCGGAGCGAGAAAAGATCTCGGAGATCCTCACATCTCTCACGAAACCAGGTAGCGGCAATCCCCCTTTCCACAAGAAATGGCTAGCGCACTTCTTCGTACGCTTGATGGGTGTGAGCGACGAAATGACAAGCAGTGAACGGCCAATGAGAGAGTTTGTTTCAGTCATTCAGAAGTACCTCAGGCCAAAGAATGCGGTGTATGACATTGAGAAGTATCACTTTGGGATTTTCGCCGAGAATGGGAAGGATATCGCCCTTAACGAGCTATCATCTGGCGAAAAGCAACTTGTATCACTCTTTGCAATGCTTGGATTCTCCACGGAGAAATCTCTGGTATTGATTGACGAACCAGAGCTGTCCTTGTCGGCAGTATGGCAGACAACGTTCCTAGAAGACTTGGTACGCTTTAAATCATGCGCCCAGCTCATTGCCGTTACTCACTCGCCGTTCGTGTTTGAAAACTCACTTGCGAGCTCAGTAATCGACTTCGAAACATGTCGCTTGGGATAAATGATGACCTTCAAGGAAGCGCTTTTGCAAAAGGGCAGATCGGCCATTGCGATCTTCCAACTTTTCCGCACTTCCAAACCGGAGCCCGGGACGCTGGAAGTTTTCGTGGAAGGCTATGCCGACAAAGAATACTATTCGCATGTCTGTGATCGACGGCAGCGACCTGCGAGCTTCTTCGTTTGCTTCGGGAAGAAGAAACTCGCAGAGATAGACAATCTTTATGAGCAATCTGGTCTTATCGGCCGGAGCGTTCTATTCATTCGCGACAGGGATTACGATTGCTTGTTGCGCGGTAACGCAGTTTCGAGCCGCGTCTTTTTTACATGCGGCTATTCTGTTGAAAATTATGTGTTTACACGGGATAGTCTGGCAAGATTTATTGAGATTCGCTTTGGAGTGAATGCACTAGAGTTTGATGTTTCCGCTCAATGCGACGCCTTCGACGCGGTAACCTCCTCGGTGTTTTACCAGCTCAAGGGCGTTCATGCGAGGATATTCTGCGGAATATATCAGGGGAGGGAGCTAGATTTAGATAGGCTAGACATCACAGGTATTGTTAGGCGGACTTTAGCTGGAAGGCCACCCCCGGAAGTAGTTCTTTCCGACGATCAAAAAAATTCTATCGGCCTGCAGGAGATTGATGAGCAGGAGTTTGCACAACTCGCGGACGACTACAGCAAATTCCCACCTCATCTTGGACTTCGCGGAAAGTTCCTAGCGGTAGTTTTCTTGGAGTTACTTAGAGCAGTCGGCGAACTCCTTCTTCAAAAGCACAAGGCGGGCGAGATTATTTCCTTTCACCGCTCGGCACTATCAAGCTTGAACTCAGACACCGTCTTTGCCTGTGCCGCTACGTTTGCGCCTCCGACTCCTCGCCTTTCTGAAGCGCTCGGATTACCGCAGCACGCGTAGTGTGGAGTTCCGCCGCACGCAGCGCCTTCGTGAACCGGGCCTTGATGACACTCCACCGCACCGAATACTCCGCATCCCCCTCGGGCAGCGTCCAGACGCAATGCAGGTGATCCGGCAGCACCACCCAGGCGTCGATGCGGAACGGCCGCTCTGCCCGCGTCGCCCGCACGGCACCCCGCAATGCCTCGACCTCCCGCACCAGCGTGTCCGAACGCCGGTCGGCCAGCGCCACGGTGAAGAACACCGAGGCGCCGGGAATGCGGGGGCGCAGGTAGCGGGACATGCGCCACCCTCGCGCATCGGGGTTAACGGATGGTGTGCGACGCGGGGCTCGCCGCCCCGGCCCCTGGCGCACGGCATCGCCATCGGACCCCCCGGCAAGACCCGCCCCGTCTCCACCGCCCCCGCAGCCCTCGGGCGGTGTCCGGGCCGCATCATGACTGCCACGCATGACCCGGCCGCCGCCTGACCGGGCGGGGCTGATTCGGGTGTTGCGGGTTGACGGGTTGCGGCGCGCGCCCTGTCGGGACGGATGCCATACGCGGACCGGACGCGGGCGGGACGCCCGCCATACGCGCCGACGCCGTCCCGGGGGGCGGTGAAGGCGCCGTCCGCACCGGCCCCCGGGGCGCCCGGTCGGCGGTTCAGAAGAACGCCTGCAGCCCCGTGATCGCCCGGCCCAGGATCAGCGCATGCACGTCATGCGTGCCCTCATAGGTGTTCACCGTCTCCAGGTTGACCATGTGGCGCATCACATGGAAATCTTCCTGGATGCCGTTGCCGCCATGCATGTCGCGGGCCATCCGGGCGATCTCCAGCGCCTTTCCGCAGTTGTTGCGCTTGACGACCGAGATCATCTCGGGCGCGGCCCGGGCCTCGTCCATCAGCCGCCCGACGCGCAGACTTCCCTGCAATCCCAAGGCGATATCGGTCATCATGTCGGCCAGCTTCTTCTGGAAAAGCTGGGTCTGGGCCAGCGGGCGGCCGAACTGGCGGCGGTCGAGACCGTATTGGCGGGCGGCATGGAAACAGGCCTCGGCCGCGCCCATGACCCCCCAGGAAATGCCATAGCGCGCGCGGTTCAGGCAGCCGAAGGGGCCCTTCAGCCCCTCGACATGGGGCAGCAGCGCATCCTCGCCCACCTCGACATCCTTCAGCACGATCTCGCCCGTGACCGAGGCGCGCAGGCTGAGCTTGCCGCCGATCTTGGGCGCCGAAAGACCCGGCGTCCCCCGGTCCAGCACGAACCCCCGGATCTTGCCGCCATGCGCCTCGGACTTCGCCCAGACGACAAAGACATCGGCAATCGGGGCATTGGAAATCCACATCTTCGATCCGTTAAGCCTATATCCCGCTTCGGTTTTCACCGCGCGGGCCTTCATGCCGCCGGGGTCGGACCCGGCATCGGGCTCGGTCAGGCCGAAGCAGCCGATCAGGGTGCCCGCCGCGAGGCCCGGCAGATATTTCCGCCGCTGCGCCTCGGACCCGTAGGCATGGATCGGATACATCACCAGGCTCGACTGCACCGACATCATGCTGCGATAGCCGCTGTCGACCCGCTCGACCTCGCGCGCCACCAGGCCATAGGCCACATAGCTGGCGCCCAGGCCGCCGTATTCCTCGGGGATGGTCAGGCCCAGGAGGCCCATGTCGCCCATCTCGGCGAAGATCGCGGGATCGGTCACCTCATCGCGGTAGGCGGCGGTGACGCGCGGCATCAGCCGGTCCTGCGCAAAGGCCCGCGCCCCGTCGCGCAGCGCCCGCTCGTCCTCGGTCAGCTGGTCGTCCAGCCGGAACGGATCGGCCCAGTCGAACCGGCCCAGGTCGGGGGCGTCCTTGGCCTTCAGCGCGGGCGGGGTGGTGGTGTCCATGTCGTCCTCCTGTCAGTGCCGGCATCTTACGCCGGGAGGCGGCACCCGGCAAATGAGAAGCCTTTACGGGTTCATGCGCGCAACGCATGATCCGGCCATGATGCGCAGCGCCAGAACGCCGTCCCTGCCGGAACTTCAGGCCTTTGCCGCGGCGGCGCGCGCGGGGACGGCGACGGGGGCGGGTGCCGTGCTGGGTCTGACGCAAAGCGCGGTCAGCCGGTCGATCTCGACGCTGGAGGCGCGGCTCGGGGTGCGGCTGTTCCACCGCGAACGCCAGCGTCTGCGCCTGTCGGACGCCGGGCGGGCCTTCCTGCCCGAGGCCGAGCGGGTGCTGGCCACGCTCGACCGTGCCGCGCTGACCGTGATGGCCTTCGGCGGCCATCGCCGCGTCCTGCGCATTGCCTGCCTGCCTACCTTCGCCAGCCTGTGGCTGATCCCGCGCCTGCCGCAGATGGGGCCCGAGGTAACCTTCGACATCTCGACCACGCTTGCGCCGCTCGATTTTGACCGCGATCCGCGGGACGCGGCGATCCTGCGCGGGCCGTTGCCGCGCGGGCAGAACGCCATGGAACTGGCGCCCGACCGGCTGGTCGCGGTGGCTGCACCCGCCCTGTTGCCCGACGGGCCGTTGCCGGATGCCGACCTGCCGCGCCTGCCGCTGTTGCAGCAGGCGACGCGGGCCGACCTGTGGCTCGACTGGTTCCGCGATGCGGGGATCGACCCGATCCGCCTGTTGCGCGGCCCCCGGTTCGAACAGTTCGGCATGGTGCTGGCAGCGGCACGGGCGGGGATGGGCGTGGCGCTCGTGCCCGAGATCCTGGCGGCGCAGGAGATTGCCGCAGGCGCCCTGCGCCCGGCATCGACCCGGCGCCTGGACGGCGGCGCGCCCTACCTGCTGGTCTGGCCCGACCGAACCTCCGACCTGCCCGCCTTCACGGCCTTCCGCGCGGCCCTTGCCCCTGCTTTGGTCGCAGAGCCCGCCGCGCCCCATTGACCGCGCACGGCGGCCCCGGCAACGTCGCCCGGCCAGTGGAGAACGCCCGTGACCGCCGCACCAGCCACCATCGACGCCGTCGAGACCCTGCTTGCCGGGCAGGGCTATGTCGCCAACCGCGCGCTGTCGACGGTGGTGTTCCTTGCCCTGCGGCTGGGTCGTCCGCTGTTCCTGGAGGGCGAGGCCGGGGTGGGCAAGACCGAGATCGCCAAGGCCATCGCCGCGGCGCTTGGCCGCCGCCTGATCCGCCTCCAGTGCTATGAGGGGCTCGATGCCGCCTCGGCGGTGGCCGAGTGGAACTTTGCCGCGCAGATGGTGGCGATCCGCACGGCCGAGGCCGCAGGCACGGCCGACCGGGATGCGCTCAAGTCCGAGCTTTTTACCGAGGACTACCTGATCGCCCGTCCGCTGCTCGAGGCGATGCGCCCGCAGCCCGGCGGCGCGCCGGTGCTGCTGATCGACGAACTGGATCGCACTGACGAACCCTTCGAGGCCTTCCTGCTGGAGGCGCTGTCGGAGTTCCAGGTGACCATCCCCGAGCTTGGCACGATCCGGGCGCCCGAACCGCCGATCGTCATCGTGACATCGAACCGCACGCGCGAGGTGCATGACGCGCTGAAGCGTCGCTGCCTGTATCACTGGGTGGACTATCCCGATTTCGACCGCGAACTCGCCATCCTCAGATCCCGCGCGCCCGAGGCCGAGGCGGCGCTGTCGCGCGAGGTGGTGGCCTTTGTCCAGCGTCTGCGGACCGAGGATCTGTTCAAGAAACCCGGGGTTGCCGAAACGATCGACTGGGCCAAGTGCCTGCTGGCGCTTGATGTGATCGCCCTGTCGCCCGAGGTGATTGCCGATACGCTGGGCGCGATCCTGAAGTATCAGGACGATATCCAGAAGATCCAGGGCTCGGCCGCGAAGAAGCTGCTGGACGAGGCCCGGGCGGGGCTGGCGGCGTGATCCCGGGGCCGGCCCGACGGCTGCGCCTGTGGCCGGACACGCCGGGCGCCGGGCGCCCTGGTGGCCATGGCTGAGTATTCCGATCTTCCGCTGCCCGACAATCCGCGCCTAGTGGCCAACATCGCCCATTTCGCGCGCGCTCTGCGCAAGGCGGGGTTGCCCATCGGGCCGGGGCGGATCGCGGATGCGATCCGCGCGGTGCAGGCCGTGGGGTTCACCGAGCGGCGCGATTTCTACTGGGTGCTGCACGCCTGTTTCGTCAGCCGTCCGGAACACCGCCCGGTGTTTGCCCAGGTGTTCCGGCTGTTCTGGCGCGATCCGCGCTACCTTGAACACATGATGTCGCTGATGCTTCCGGCGCTGCGGGGCGTGGCCGAGGAACGCGGCGCCGAGGCCGCCGAGAAACGCGCGGCCGAGGCGCTGCTGGACGGGGCCGACCGGGATGTGCCGCAGGATACGCCCGAAGATTCGGGCGAGGATGCAGAGATCGAGATCGACGCCTCGGCCACGATGAGCCGAGAGGAACGCCTGCGCACGCTCGACTTCGAACAGATGAGCATGGCCGAGGTGGCCGAAGCCCGGCGCATGCTGGCGCGGCTGTCGCTGCCGGTGGCGCCGCTGGCGACGCGCAGGATGGCGGTGGATGCGGGCGGCGCGCGCATCGACCCCCGGGCCACCCTGCGCGCCGCCATGCGCCGGGGCGGCGAGGTGGCGGCGCTGCTGCATCGCAGCCCCCGCGAACGCTGGCCGAACCTGGTGGTGCTTTGCGACATCTCGGGCTCGATGAGCCAGTATTCCCGGATGGTGCTGCACTTTGTCCACGCGGTCGCAAACCGCAAGGGGCAGGGCTGGGCCCGGGTGCATGCCTTCACCTTCGGCACGCGGCTGACCAACATCACCCGCCACCTGCGCGCCCGCGATGTCGACCAGGCGCTTGCCGCCGCGGGACGCGAGGCGCAGGACTGGTCGGGCGGCACCCGGATCGGCGCCTGCCTGCATGCCTTCAACCGCGACTGGTCGCGGCGGGTGCTGGGGCAGGGGGCAGTGGTCCTGCTGATCACCGACGGGCTGGACCGCGACGATACCGGCGCCCTGTCGCGCGAGGCGGAGCGGCTGCACCTGTCGGCGCGCCGACTGGTCTGGATCAACCCGCTGCTCCGCTGGGACGGGTTCGCGCCGCGCGCCGGGGGAATCCGGGCGCTGCTGCCGCATGTCGACTGTTTCAGGGCCGGGCATTCGATCGCCACGCTCGAAGCCCTTGGCGCGGCGATATCGGCGGCCCGGGACGCGGGGGAAAAACCGCGCCTGATGCGGATGATGGGGAACTGACGGGCGGATCCGGCGTTGATATGGCATATCGCGCGGGACGCGGGCATGACCGTGCCCTGCCTGCGGGTGTTCCGCATGGGAAGGGAATCGCCATGAACCGACTGATCGCCACGACCACCGCGCTTGCCGTCGCGCTGAACGGAGCCGCGCCGATCCTGGCGCAGACGCTGGATGCCGAGGGCCGGGTGATCGGCCCGGATGGCGCGGTGCTCTGCACCCCGGCCGAAGGTGCGGCCTGCGATCTCGAGGCCGTCACCGCGAAGCTCGCCGCGGAAGCCGAGGCACTGGCCGCCGAGGCCGCCGCCGAAGCCGAGAGAGCCGCCGCGGAAGCCGCACGCGCCGAGGCCGAGGCTGCCGCACAGGCCGAAGCCGATGCCGCCGCCGCTGCGGCAGCACAGGCCGAAGCGGATGCCGCAGCAGCAGCGGCAGCACAGGCCGAAGCCGACGCCGCAGCCGCCGCCCAGGCCGAGGCCGACGCGGCTGCCAAGGCCGCCGAGGATGCCGCCGCCGCAGCGGCAGAGCAGGCAGCCGCTGCCGCCCAGGCCGAGGCCGACGCCGCCGCTGCCGCCCAGGCAAAGGCCGACGCTGCCGCGAAGGCCACCGACGAAGCCGCACAGGCCGAAGCCGAACCCGCAACCGGCTCCGGTGATGCGGTTGTCGTGACACCGGCCGCCGAACCGGTGGTTCCGCCGGCACCCGAACCCGAGGCGGTCGAGTCGCTCGAGGCCATCCTGTCGCCCGAGACACCTGCCGCCGACGGCACCGAGGCCGCCCCGCCGGTGGCCGCCGCCGCGCCTGCCGAAGACGCCGATGCCGAGGCTCCGGCGCCTGTCAGCACGACGAAGGCCACGATCACCGAAGCCGATACCCGGTCCTCCGCCGAGGAATTCTCGGCCGCCCCGCAGGCCGATGCGCAGGGCCGGCGCGGCCTGTCCGATCTTGAGCGGGTGGGCCTGGTTGCGCTTGGCGCGCTTGCCGTCGGTGCGATCCTGAAGAACGGCGACCGTGTCGTGTCGAACACGGGCGACCGCGTGGTGGTCGACCGGGGCGACGGCCGGTTCGAAGTGCTGAAGGACGATGACACCCTGCTGCGCCGCCCCGGCTCGACCGTCGAGACCGAGACCTTCCGCGACGGGTCCAGCCGCACCGTCGTCACGCGGGGCGATGGCAGCAGCATCGTCACCATCCGCGATGCCGCAGGCCGCGTGCTGCGCCGCGCGCGGGTCGATGCGGACGGGCGGGAAACCCTGCTGGTCGACGACCTCGCGCCGGTGCGTCCGGTTGATGTGACCACGCTGCCGCCGCCTGCGCCGCCTGTCACCATCTCGGGCTCGGGCGCCGATGCCTCGCTTTCGGCGGCCCTGGCCGCGATTGCGGCCCGCGAGTCGGCGCGCGGCTTCTCGCTTCGCCAGATCCGGGACCTGCGCGAGGTCCGGATGCTTGCGCCGGCCATCGACGTGACACCGATCACCTTCCGGACCGGCTCGGCCGCCATCGACGTGTCCGAGGCGGAAAAGCTTGCGGCGCTTGGCCGGTTCATCGCGGATACGGTGCGCGAACGACCCTTTGAGCTGTTCCTGGTCGAGGGTCATACCGATGCCGTGGGGTCGGCCGCATCGAACCTTGCCCTGTCGGACCGCCGGGCCGAATCGGTGGCACTGGCGCTGACCGAATACTTCGGAGTGCCGCCCGAGAACCTGATCGTGCAGGGCTATGGCGAGGGCGACCTGCTGATCCCGGTCGAGACGGCCGAACCGCTGAACCGCCGGGTCGCGGTGCGGCTGATCTCTCCGCTGCTCGAGGCGCGGCTGCGCTGACCGGCGGTGCCCGGTGGCGGCGGGTCCGGGTGCGGACTGCCGCCACCTTTTGACAGTGGCGCTGCCCCGCCCCCTGACGCATAGTCGTGGCCCGGGGGAGGCCGAAATGGACCATGACCGCATTCCGGAAATCGCGCTTGACTGGCACCGTGACGGACGCGGCGCCGCGCTTGCCACGGTGATCGAGACCTGGGGGTCGGCACCCCGCCCCGTCGGCAGCCAGCTGGTGGTGTCGCGCGACGGGCAGATGATGGGCTCGGTCTCCGGCGGATGCGTCGAGGGCGCCGTTGTCGCCGAGGCGACCGAGGCCCTGGACGACGGCCGGACGCGCGTTCTGTCCTTCGGCGTGGCGGATGAGACGGCCTTTGCCGTGGGGCTGGCCTGTGGCGGGCGCATTCGCGTGATGGTCGAACCCGTGGGCATGGGCATGCCCGAGGCGATGCTGGCCGATCTGGTGGCGGCGCGGCAGGCGCGGCGGGCGGTGGCCTATGTGGTGCATCCGGAAACCGGTGCGCGGCGGCTGACCGCAGGGCCCGGAGACCCGCTGGAAAGCGTCATCGCCCAGCGGATGCGTGCCGACCGCTCGGGCCCCGAGGATGACGGCACCTTCATCGCCGTCCACAACCCGCCCCTGCGCATGGTGATCGTCGGCGCCGTCCATATCGCGCAGCCGCTTGTCGCCATGGCGCGGCTGTGCGGCTATGATCCGGTGCTGATTGACCCGCGTGCCGGTTTCGGCGCCGCGCACCGGTTCCCCGGCGAGACGATCCGCGACGACTGGCCGGACGAGGCGATGGCTGCGCTCGCGCCCGACGCCCGGACGGCCGTGGTGACGCTGACCCACGACCCCAAGCTTGACGATCCGGCGATCCGGGCGGCACTGGCATCGCCCGCGTTCTACATCGGCTGCCTCGGGTCGCCGCGCACCCATTCCAAGCGGCTGGAACGGCTGCGCGCCGAAGGGGTGGACGATGCGGCGATCGCGCGGCTTCATGCGCCGGTCGGGCTCGACATCGGTGCCAAGAGCCCCGCCGAGATCGCGGTGTCGGTCCTGGCGCAGGTCACCCAAGTGCTGCGGCAGGGGTGATGCGCTTCGGTCCGGTCCCGCTGGCCGAGGCCGCAGGCGCGATCCTGGCGCATTCGGTGCTGCTGCCGGGGGGACGGCTGCGCAAGGGGGTGGTGCTGACCGGCGCCGATCTGGCCGCGCTGAATGCCGCAGGCGTGGCCGAGGTGGTCGTGGCGCGGCCTGACGCGGGCGATGTGACCGAGGATCAGGCGGCGGCGCGGCTGGCCGCCGCACTGGTGCCCGACCCGGCGGGGGCGGGGCTTGATGTTTCGGCGGCCTTCACCGGCCGGGTGAACCTGAACGCGCGGGCGCCCGGACTGGTCGACCTGGACGTTACGGCGATCCACGCGCTGAACCGGATCCATCCCGCGATCACCCTGGCCACGCTGGCGCCCCTGACACGGGTGACGCCGGGCCTGCTGACCGGCACGGTCAAGATCATCGCCTATGCCGTGCCGGGGGCCGAGCTTGCGGCGGCCTGCCGGGTGGCGGCGGGGGCGATCCGCGTGCGGCCGGTGGTGCGCGGCAGCGCCGGCCTGATCCTGACCGAGGTTCCCGACCAGGATGCAAAGCTGGCCGCCAAGGGGCGCCGGGCGATCGAGGGGCGGCTGCGGGCCCTGGGAATGGCGCTGGCCGAATGCCAGACCGTGCCGCATGACGGGGCGGCCATCGCGCAGGCGCTGCGGCGGGTTCCGGGGGACATGGTCCTGATCCTGACGGGATCGGCCACGTCCGACCTGCATGACACGGCGCCGGATGCGCTGCGGGCGGCGGGCGGGCGGGTGATGCGGTTCGGGATGCCGGTCGATCCGGGGAACCTGCTGTTCGTGGGAAGCCTGGGCGCCCGCCCGGTGATCGGGTTGCCGGGCTGTGCGCGGTCACCCGCGCTGAACGGGGCCGACTGGGTGCTGGAGCGGCTGGCCTGCGGGATCGACCTGACCGACGACGACATCGCGGGCATGGGCGTGGGGGGGTTGTTGAAGGAAATCCCGATCCGGCCGCAGGCGCGCGAGCCGTGATGCGGCCCGCGTCCCATCGTGGGACGCGGAACGCAGCAAGCGATTTCAATGGCTTGACCCTTGCGATTTAACCACTTCTTAGGAAATCGCCCGTCTCTGGTGTCGTTGCCCCGCCGGGTCAGAGCGCGGCTTGCAGTTCGCCCAGGATCACGGTCCAGCCCTTGAGATGGCCGTCGCGCAGGCCCTCCGACGCGAAGCGGTCCTGCCGCAGCTCGATGCGCGTGCCCTGACCTTCGGCCGTCAGCGCCACGGTGACCACGCTGCCCTCGACCGAATGCGGCGAAACCCATGTGAAGCGCAAGCGTTCGTCCGGCACGAGTTCCAGGTAGGTGCCGTGATGCGGGATCGCAGTTTCCCCATCGAACATCACGATCCGGAACGTGCCGCCGGTGCGGGGGTCATTGTGCACCTCGGCCTGGCGCCCGCCGGTGCAGGGCAGCATGAACCGCGACAGGATCGCGGGATCGAGCCATGCCTCATAGACCCGGCCCGGGGGGGCGGTCACGCTGTGCGAGACCGTCATCGTCAGTTCTGCTGTCATCACCTGGGCCATCAGCCGTCTCCTTTTCCAGAATGCCGCCGAGCGCCTCGAGCCGAAGTGCCCAGATCGAACGTAGCCCCGCGAACCAGTGATCGACCTCGGCCAGGGGCGCGAGGTTGATCGCGATGTAATGCGCCCGCCAGACGGTGCGCCGCGACACCAGCCCCGCGCGTTCCAGCACCATGATGTGCCGCGAGATCGCGTTGAGGCTGATCGCGAAGCGGTCGGCGATTTCCGTCACCCGGGTCGGTCCGTTCTGCGCCAGATGCGTCAGGATGGCCCGCCGCGTGGGGTCGCCCGCGGCCTTCAGGACATCGCTCAGGGGGTCGTCGATTCGTTCAACCATGATGTTGAATTATGACCTGCGGCCGCATCAGTCAACAAGAGATGTGAATGACGCGGCCGGACATGAAAAAGGGGGGCAGATGCCCCCCCGTCACCGGTCGCGGGACCATGCGCCCCGCGGCGCGGGGCGTGCCGGGCTATTTCGGCCCGATCATCATCACCATCTGGCGGCCTTCCAGCCGGGGCATCGCCTCGATCTTGCCCTTGTCGCCGACATCGGCCGCGACCCGGTTCAAAAGATCGAGCCCAAGCTGCTGGTGCGCCATCTCGCGCCCGCGGAAGCGCAGGGTGACCTTCACCTTGTCGCCTTCCTCCAGGAACTTCATCACCGAACGCATCTTGACGTCATAGTCATGGGTGTCGGTGCCCGGGCGGAACTTGATTTCCTTGATCTCGATGATGTGCTGCTTCTTGCGCGCCTCGGCCTCGCGCTTCTGCTGTTCGTACTTGAACTTGCCATAGTCCATGATCTTGCAGACCGGCGGCACGGCAGTCGGCGAGATCTCCACCAGATCAAGCCCGGCCTCCTCGGCCATGGCGAGCGCGCGGGCGGGCGTCACGACGCCCACATTCTCGCCGTCGGCGCCGATCAGGCGGATTTCGCCGCCCCGGATGCGGTCATTGACGCGGGGGCCGGATTCGCGCTGCGGCGGGGCGTTGTGCGGTCTACGGGCTATGGCGGTCGTCCTTCTGTTGTGGCGATGCAGGCGCGCAAGATAAGGGGCGTTGCGTGCGTCTTCAACCCGTATTGCGGGGGGCCGAGGCCGCCGCCGCGCTGCAGCGCGTCTTTTCAAACCGCCATAATTCTGTCAGATACCGCGCGTCGCCGCACCGCCATTGCGGCCCGCTGGAGAAGTGCAATGAACAAGTCAGTGATCATCGGGGCCGTTCTCGTCGTGGCGGCCGGGCTGGGCTATTACCAGTTCAGCTACAAGCCCGCGCAGGAAGCGGCCGCCGCCGCCGAGGAAGCCGCGAAGAAGGCCGCCGCTGATGCCGCCGCTGCCGAAGCCGCCGCCAAGGCCGCGGCAGACGCTGCTGCCGCCGAAGCCGCCGCTGCCGAGGAAGCTGCGAAGAAGGCTGCCGAGGAAGCCGCCGCCAAGGCCGCAGCCGACGCCGCCGCCGCCGAGGAGGCCGCGAAGAAGGCCGCCGAGGAGGCTGCCGCCAAGGCCGCAGCCGATGCCGCTGCGGCGGAAGCCGCCGCCAAGGCCGCTGCCGATGCCGCCGCCGCCGAGGCTGCCGCCGCCGAGCAAGCCGCGAAGCAGGCTGCCGATGAAGCCGCCGCCAAGGCTGCTGCCGATGCCGCCGCTGCCGCGCAGGCCGCCGCCGATACCGCCGCTGCCGCCGAGGAAGCCGCGCGCAAGGCTGCCGAGGAGGCCGCCGCGCAGGCCGCCGCCGCGGTTCCGGCCGCGCTCGACCCGGCCACGTTCGATGCCGCGGCCGTGACCGCGCTGATCGACGGATCGGCCCTGGACGATGCGACGAAGCTCACGCTGAAGGCGGCGGTGCAGGCCGCAGCCACGAACCCGACCCTTGTGCAGGGCGTGGTGGATCAGGTGAAGGCCGCGCTCGGCCTCTGAGCCGCAGTGACCATGGATCAGGCAAGGGGGCCGCGCCGGGGAACCGGGGCGGCCCTTTCTGCTGCGGCGCCTGTCAGATGCCGTCGCCCACGAAGGCCTTCTCGACCACATATTCGGCCGGGTCGGAGTTCGCGCCCTCGCGCAGGCCCCAGCCTTCCAGGATCGCCTTCACATCGACGTTGAACGCCAGCGATCCGCAGACCATCGCGCGGTCGGTGGCGGGGTCCATCGGACCGGGGATGCCCAGATCGGCAAAGACCTTGCCCGACGACAGGTTGTCGGTGACGCGGCCCATGCGGGCCGAGGGTTCGCGCGTGGTGGTGGGATAGTAGAGCAGCTTGCCCGCCGCCAGTTCGCCCACCAGCTCGTCGGCCTTCAGCGCCTCGACCAGCTGCCGCCCGTATTCCAGTTCGGCCACCTCGCGGCAGGTGTGCATCATGATGACCTGGTCGTATTTCTCGTAGGTCTCGGGGTCGCGCATCAGGCTGGCGAAGGGTGCGAGGCCGGTGCCGGTGGCAAGGAACCACAGGCGCCGTCCGGGCAGGAGCGCGTCATGCACCAGGGTGCCGACGGGCTTGGGGCGCAGGATGATCTCGTCCCCCGGCACGATGTGCTGGAGCCGGCTGGTCAGCGGGCCGTCGGGCACCTTGATCGAATAGAACTCCAGCTCCTCGTCCCAGGACGGCGAGGCGATGGAATAGGCGCGCAGCAGCGGTTTGCCGTTGTCGCCCAGAAGCCCAATCATCACGAACTCGCCCGAGCGGAAACGCAGGGTGCGGGGCCGCGTGACGCGGAAGGAAAACAGCCGGTCGGTCCAGTGGGTCACGGCGGTCACCGTCTGGGCGTCGGGCAGATGGGGCTTGGCCACACGGTCGGTGGCGGCGGCAGAAGGGGGGGCGGCGTCGTGCATCACGGGCGCTTCGGTCATTGCATGCGTCTTTCGGAATAGGTCATTCGGCAGGGCGGCGAAACCCCGAAGTCACGCCCGCAGGCGCGACTGATGGTCATGCGCCTGCCAGTCGGCCCGGAAGCGCCACTGCGCCTCGGGCTGGCGCGCGGCCAGGTCGTCGGAGATTTCGACCTCGTCGAACCCGACGCGCCGCGCCATCGCGTACTGATCGGCGATCACATGGCCCGCCGCCCGCAGCCGGCCCCGGTATCCCATCATCCGCAGGCGCCGGGCGAGGGTAAAGCCCCGCCCGTCGCTGAAGGCCGGAAAGGCGATGCGGATCAGCGACAACCGCGGCAGCGCGGCGGCGGCCAGCGACGGGTCATCGGTGTTCGACAGGTCGAGCGCGCGCGTCCCCGCGTCCAGATCGCCCAGCGTGGCAAAGCCGCCGGTCCAGTCGTCGGGGGAAAAGCCTGCATCGGTCACGATCACGGTCATGCCGCGTTCTCCTGTCTGACACGGACGGCGCGGCCGTCGATGAAATGGATGCCGCACTCGGTCTTTGCGGTGCCGCGCCAGCGGCCGGCGCGCGGGTCTTCCCCGGCCGCCACCGGGCTGGTGCAGGGGGCGCAACCGATCGAAGGGTAGCCCTGTGCCACCAGCGGGTGACGCGGCAGGCGGTTCTCGACCATGTAGTCCTCGATATCCGCCCGGTCCCAGTGGGCCAGCGGGTTGACCTTGATGCGCGTGTCGCCCTCGGCCTCGAAGAACTGGACCGTTTCCCGGCCGGCGCCCTGGAACCGCTTGCGCCCGGTGATCCAGCCGTCGAAATCGCGCAGGGCGCGTTCCAGCGGTTCGACCTTGCGCACGGCGCAGCAGGCATCGGTGTTGAACTGGTGCAGGGTTCCGTCGGGGTCCTCGAAGGCGACGCGCGGTTGCGCGGCGCGGATCGTGCGGATGTCGCAGAGGTGCAGCTTTTCGGCCACCTCGCGCTGATAGTCCAGGGTCTCGGCAAACAGCATCCGCGTGTCGATGAACAGCACCGGGGTTTCCGGCGCGATCACGCTGACCAGATGCAGCAGCACCACCGACTCGGCGCCGAAGGACGACACGAGCGCCACGCGCCCGAGATCGGCATCCTTCAGCGCATGTTCCAGCACCGCCGTCGCCGCATGGTGGCGATAGCGCGTGTTCAGCGCCGCGACACGGTCGGCGACGCTGCGCCCTGCGTGGTCACGCGGCATCGCGCGCGCCGCCCTGGGTATCGGCATCGCCATAAAGCGCGGCCTTGAACGGCGCCATGCCAAGACGACGATAGGCCATCAGGAAGGATTCCTCGGGCGTGTCGCGCAGCGCGAGATAGGCCATGACCAGTCGCTCGACCGCCGGGACGATCTCGTCATAGGCAAAGCCCGGGCCGGCGCGTTCGCCGATCACTGCCGTTTCGGTGCCATCGCCGCCAAGGGTGATCTGGTAGTTCTCGACCCCCGCCCGGTCGAGCCCGAGGATGCCGATATGGCCCACATGATGATGCCCGCAGGCGTTGATGCAGCCCGAGATCTTGATCTTCAGCGGCCCGATCTCGTGTTCGAGATCAAGGTCGCGGAACCGCGTGGCGATTTCCTGCGCGACCGGGATCGAGCGCGCGGTGGCAAGGGCGCAGTAGTCCATTCCCGGGCAGGCGATGATGTCGGAGATCAGGCCCACATTCGCTGTGGCCAGCCCCGCCAGGGTCAGCGCGGCATGCAGCGCGGGCAGGTCGCCCCGGTGGACATGCGGCAGGATGACGTTCTGTTCGTGGCTGATGCGGATTTCCGAATGGCCGTAGGTTTCGGCCAGATCGGCGATCAGGCGCATCTGGTCGGATGTCGCATCGCCCGGCGTCGCGCCATGCGCCTTGAGGCTGACCGTGACGATGGCGTATTGCGGGTTCCGGTGCGGGGCGAGGTTGGTGTCGGTCCAGGACCGGAAGGCGGGATCGGCGCTGCGGAACGCATCGAAGGCATCGGTCGGCGCGTTGCGGAAGGCGGGGGGCTGAAAGGCCGCCTCGATCTCGCGCAGCATCGCCTGGTCGGCGCCGCCGAACAGCGGGCGCAGTTCCGCAAACCGCGCCTCGATCATCCGGGTGATTTCTTCCTTGCCGGTCTCGTGGACGGTGATCTTGATCCGCGCCTTGTACTTGTTGTCGCGGCGGCCAAGCGTGTTGTAGACGCTCAGCACCGCCTCGACATAGGGTAGCAGATCGGCCCGGGGCAGGAATTCGCGCACCGTGTGGCCGATCATCGGGGTGCGGCCCAGGCCGCCGCCCACGATCACCTCGAAGCCCGGCTGACCGGCGGCGTTGCGCACCATGCGCAGGCCGATGTCATGCGCCCGCGTCACCGCGCGGTCATTCGGCGACCCCGTGATGGCGATCTTGAACTTGCGGGGCAGGAACTGGAATTCGGGATGGTCGGTGGACCATTGGCGCAGCAGTTCGGCGACCGGGCGGGGATCGGCAATCTCGTCGGCGGCGGCGCCCGCGAAATGGTCGGCCGTGACGTTGCGCACGCAGTTGCCGCTGGTCTGGATCGCATGCATGCCCACATCGGCAAGCGCCGACAGGATGTCGGGCACATCGCGCAGTTTCGGCCAGTTGAACTGGATGTTCTGCCGGGTCGTGAAATGGCCATAGCCCTTGTCCCAGCGGTCGGCGATCATCGCAAGCTGCCGCATCTGGCGCGGGTTGACCGTGCCATAGGGGATGGCGACCCGCAGCATGTAGGCATGCAGTTGCAGGTAGAGCCCGTTCATCAGGCGCAGCGGGCGGAACTCGTCCTCGCTGAGCGATCCGTCGAGGCGCCGCTCCACCTGGCCGCGGAACTGCGCGACGCGGGCGCGCACGAAGGCTTCGTCGAATTCGGAATAGTCATACATGGCTGTCGGCCTGTTTCCCGTGGGGATAGTTGGACGGGCCGCGGGTGCGGAATTCCTCGCGGAAGTGGACGGGTTCGGGGCCGCGCGCGCCCATGCGCGCGTCGGCCAGGTACGCGCCGACCACGGACAGTTTCTGCGCCGCCGCATGCAGCAGCCGCATCTGCGCATGCGCCTCGTCGTCGATCAGTTCGGCCTCGTGGTGATGGCGGGACCAGCGGTCGTCGGCGGTCAGATAGATCACGTCGCCCGCAACGAGGTCATTGGCGGTGACGACCTTCGGGGTGAACCGGCCTTTCATGCGCGGGCCTCCTGCAAGTCGGGGATGACGGCGACGGCCGCCCGGGGGGCAAGGCCGAACAGGATGACGGCGGGCCCCTCGGCCCGCACCGCCGCCTGCGCCAGGGTGGCCAGCGTGGCGCCGATGACGGTCTCGTCCGGTCGGCTGACGTTGGCCACGACGGTCACCGGGGTTGCCGGATCGGCACCGTGCATCATCAGGCGGCCCTGGATGAAGCGCGCCGATTTCTTGCCCATGTAGATCGCCGCCACCTCGCCCGCGCGGGCCATGCCGCGCCAGTCCTGTTCGGCGAAACCGGCCATGTCATGCCCGGTGACGATCCGCAGGCTGGCGTTGCGGCCGCGGCGGGTCAGCGACTGGCCGATCCGTGCGGCGGCCACGGTTGCCGAGGTCAGCCCGGGCAGGATGCGGAAGGGCAGGCCCGCCGCCTCCAGCGCCTCGATTTCCTCGTCGAGGCGGCCGAAGATGCCGCAGTCGCCCCCCTTCAGCCGCACCACCCGCGCCCCCGTCTGGGCATGGGCCACGAGGGCGGCATTGATGTCGGACTGGGCGGCCGAGGGGCCGAACCCCTCCTTGCCCACATCCACCCGGCGCGCATCGGCGGGGATCAGGGCCAGCACCTCGGGGCCGACCAGGCGGTCGTGGATCACCACCTCGGCCATCTCGATGGCGCGCAGCGCGCCAAGCGTCAGATATTCCGCCGCGCCGGGGCCGGCGCCGACGAATGCGACAGGCTGGAGGGGGGCGGGCGGAAGCATGGCGGCACCTCGTTGGTTGGCAGGAATATAGGACATTGTTCCTGTCACGCGCCATGGGGGCTTGCCGATAAGGATTTCTGTTCTAGTCTGGTCCAAATGCGGGGCCGGTTTCCCGCGCAATCGCGGGGGGCAGGAATGGCGGTCCGGCTGGACGAGATCGACCGGAAAATTCTTGGCGAACTGCAGGCGGACGCCAGCCAGTCGCTGGACGAGATCGCGCGCAAGGTGGGGTCGTCCAAGACGCCGGTCTGGAATCGCATCCGCCGGATGCGCGAGGCGGGGGTGATCACCCGGCAGACCGCGATCCTCGACCCCGAGGCGCTCGGGCTCGAGGCCTGCTTCTTCGTGCTGATCCGCACGTCCGAGCATGAGGCGGAATGGCAGCGCCGCTTCCTCGATGTGCTGCAGCGGCGTCCCGAGGTGCTGGAGGCGCACCGCCTGGCGGGCGACATCGATTATATCCTGAAGGTGCGGGTGAAGAACGCCCGCGCCTATGACACCTTCTACCAGGCGCTGATTTCGGAAGTGCGCATCTACAACGTCACAGCGCTTCTGAGCATGGAGGAGATCAAGGCGACGACCGCGCTGCCGCTGTAGCGGGTCGGTCAGGCGGACAGGTTCAGCGCCTTCAGCCCGTGGAAATGGTAGAGGTCGGCATAGGCCGGCGGCGCGGCCAGCCGCAGCCCCGGCAGCCGGTCGAACAGGATCGGCAGCGCGATCTGCAGCTCAAGGCGTGCCAGCGGGGCGCCCACGCAGAAATGCAGCCCCGCGCCGAAGGCCAGGTTGGGCTTTTCCGGCCGGTCAGGATCGAACCGGTGGGGATTGGCCCAGACCGAAGGGTCACGGTTCGCGCCGGCCAGCAGCAACGCAACCTCGGTGCCCTCTGGGACCAGGTGGCCCATCACCTCGACATCCGCGTAGGCCCAGCGGGTGAACAGGTGCAGCGGTGGGTCGAAGCGCAGGATCTCCTCGACCGTGGCCGCGATGCGGTCGGGCGCGAGCGCGGCGGACGGCGTGCCGGTTTCCAGCATCGTCTTGACGCCGTTGCCGATGGTGTGGACCGTCGCCTCGTGCCCGGCGTTCAGAAGCAGGATGCAGGTCGAGATCAGCTCGTCCGGCGTCAGGCGGTCGCCATCGGCTTCCGCAGCGATCAGATGGGTGATCAGGTCGTCGGCCGGTCGGGCGCGGCGTTCGTTCACATAGTCCCGCAGGAAGGCCGCGAAACCGGCGGCTGCGGCGGCGGCGCGATCCTCGGCCGCGCGCGTGCGCCCGGCCTGGTACATGCCGACCATCGCGTTCGACCAGGCCAGAAGCTGCGGCGCCATCGTTTCCGGCACCCCCAGCAGCCGGGCGATCACGATCACCGGCAGGCGCTGCGCGAAGGCGGGCAGCAGGTCGAACCCGTCGCGGGGCAGGGCGTCGATCAGCGCGTGGGACAGCGCGGCGATCTCGGGGGCCAGGGCGGCGATGCGGCGCGAGGTGAAGGCGCGCAGGACAAGGCCGCGCAACCGGGTGTGGCGCGGCGGCTCGAGTTCCAGCATCGAATGGTCCTCGACCGCATAGAACGGTTCGAGATGGGCGGGAACCGGCTTGCGCAGCGCCGCAGGGATTTCGCGCCCGAACCGGCGGTCGCGCAGGATGGCCCCGACGGCCGCCGCCGAGGCCGTCGCGGTCAGCCGGTAGTCGCGCCAGTGGAAGAACGGCCCGGCCCGGCGGGCCCGGTCGTAGAAGGCATAGGGATTCTGCACGAAGGCCGCGTCGGTCGGGGACTGCGCGAGCGTCCGCATCACGCGCGTCCCGGCAGGCGGATCACCCCCTGTGCCACCAGCACCCCGAGCGCCACGATCGCGGCACCGCCGGCCTGCGTCCAGTTCCACCCCTGACCGAAGGCCAGAAGGATCAGCATCACATAGAAGGGGACGGCATTGGAATGAAGCGAGGACACGCCGATTCCCAGGCGGCCCACAGCCACGATCCAGAGAATCTGGCTGACGGCGAGCGAACCGATGCCATAGACCGACAGCGCACCCCATTCCGTCGGCCCCAGCCGTGCCCAGTCTGGCCCGGGGCCGCCAAGCGCCATATGCGTTCCCGCGATCAGCGTCGCCGCGATGGCCGCCCCCGAGACGGTCAGCGCCGTGCGGCCCAGCGGTGTGAGGCGCGGGAAGGCGGTGACGGTGGCGCGCGATCCCCAGGTGAAGGCCAGCACCGACCCGAAGGCCGCGACCGCGCCCCAGCCCAGCGTCAGGCCGGCGGCGCCCCCGCCATAGGCCAGGATGCCGCCCGCCAGGCCAAGCAGCAGCCCGAGGATCAGCGCCCCGGTCAGCCGCCGCCCGTCCAGCAGGCATTCAAGCGCGATGCCCACCACCGGCATGGTCGCCGTGATCACCGCCACGGTGACCGGATCGGTACGCCCCTGCGCGATCACCAGCAGCAGCGCGCCAAGGCCCAGGCAGATGCCCCCCACCACGATCCCGCGGCCCCATGGCGCCTCGCGAACGGCCGCGGCGCCATCGACCAGCCACCAGATCGGCAGCAGGACAAGCGCTGCCAGCCCCGTCCGCAGTGCCGTCATCGGCAGGGGCGGGATATGCGGGATGACCAGTTCCGCGGCCGGCAGGCCGGCCGACCAGACCAGCATCGAGGCCATGCAGATCAGGTTCGCCGACAGGCGGCCACCCGGGGCGAGGGTTGGGGAGAGGACTGTCATGCTGGGGTCATCGCAGATCGGGGCGCATCCTGCGGCCCCGTCTGCGACGCCTCATGCCGCTTCCAGAGCGGCGACGATCGGTCCGAAGTCGGCGGCCTTCAGGCTGGCCCCGCCGACAAGCGCCCCGTCGACATCGGGAATCGCGAAGATCTCGGCGGCGTTCGACGGCTTCACCGACCCGCCGTAGAGGATGCGCACAGCCTTGCCCGCAGCGCCGAACCTGTCGGCCAGATGCCTGCGGATGGCGGCATGCACCTCGGCGATCTGGGCGGTCGTGGGGGTCAGGCCGGTGCCGATGGCCCAGACCGGTTCATAGGCGATGACGATGCGCTGCACCGCCTCACCGCTCGCGGGCAGCGATCCGGCAAGCTGGCCCGCCACCACCGCCAGCGTGCGCCCGGCCTCGCGTTCGGCCAGCGTCTCGCCAAGGCAGATGATCGCCACCAGACCCGCAGCCAGGGCGGCGGTGGCCTTGGCCTGCACCGTCGCGTCGGATTCCGCGTGGTCGGTGCGCCGTTCGGAATGGCCGACGATGACATGGGTCGCCCCGGCATCGCCCAGCATCGCGGCCGAGACGTCGCCGGTATGCGCGCCGCCGGGCCGGGCATGGCAATCCTGCCCGCCCAGCATCAGCGCCGATCCCCGGACGGCATCGGCCATGCGCGACAGCAGCGTGGCGGGCGGGCAGATCAGCATCTCGCAGCCGGGGGCGGGATGGGCCGCGATCAGGGCGCGCACCTCGTCAAGGTCGGCGCCCGTGCCGTTCATCTTCCAGTTGCCCGCCGCAAGCTTGCGCATCCCGTGTCCTCCCATGGCTCGGAACCGGGATAGGCCAAGCACGGTCGCCGGTGAAGGGGTATTGCGGCCGCAGGGCCAGCGATCCGCGCGTCCCCGCCGCGGCGGGGTGCGGCATCAGCCGGCGGCCGCGTCCTTGAACTTGATCGATTCGCCGCAACCGCAGGCCTCGACCACATTGGGGTTTCGGAACTTGAACCCGGAATGCAGCAGCGTGGATTCATAGTCGATTTCGGTTCCGATCAGGAACATCTGCGCCATCGGCGCGATCAGCACCCGCGCGCCGTCCTGTTCGACCACCTCGTCCAGCGGGTTCACCTCGGACACATAGTCCATGGTGTACTCCATTCCGGCGCAACCGCCCTTCTTCACGCCGATCCGCAGACCCTGCTTGCCGTCGCGGGCCATCAGCCGCGCGATCTGGCGCGCGGCGGCGGGGCTCATCGTCAGGGCGGCCTTGCCGGGGATGCCGAACATCGTCTTTCTCCTGCGCGGGGGCGGGCGCTACATGAACCCCAGTTCCAGCTTCGCCTCGTCCGACATCATGTCCATGCCCCAGGGCGGATCGAAGGTCATCTGCACGTTCACCTGCTTGACACCGGCCAGCGGTTCGATGGCATCGGCCACCCAGCCGGGCATCTCGCCCGCCACCGGGCAGCCCGGGGCGGTCAGCGTCATCATCACCTCGACCTCGTTCTCGGGCCCGATCTCGATCGTGTAGACCAGACCCAGATCGTAGATATTCACCGGGATTTCAGGGTCATAGACCGTGCGACACGCCTCGACCACCGCCGGATAGAGCGGATGGTCGGTGCTGGACGGCCGGATCAGCGGCGTGCCTTCGAGGCGTTCCTGAGGCTGGTTCATGACGCTCCCGCCGGATGTTTCCTAGCGTTTATATAGGAATTGTCCGGCCGGGGTAAAGCACCCGCTGCGAACGGACCGCGCGGGGGGGGCGATCAGAACGGGATTTCGTCGTCGATATCGCCCCGGCCCGCAGGTGCCCCGCCATAGCCGCCCCGCGCCGGGGCATCGCCATAGCCACCGCGCCCGCCCCCGCCGGACGGCCCCGACATGCGCGCGCCCTCATCCGAGCCGCCGCGATCCTCGGCATAGGACCCGCCGCCACCGTCGCGGCCGTCGAGCAGCGTCAGTTCCCCGCGGAACTGCCGCAGCACGACCTCGGTCGTGTACCGGTCCTGGCCCGACTGGTCCTGCCATTTCCGCGTCTCGAGCTGGCCCTCGATATAGACCTTGGAACCCTTCTTCAGATACTGCTCGGCGATCCGGGCGAGGCCCTCGTTGAAGATCGCCACCGAATGCCATTCGGTGCGTTCCTTCCGCTCGCCGCTGGCCTTGTCGCGCCAGGTTTCCGAGGTGGCGATGCGCAGGTTCACCACCTTGCCGCCGTTCTGGAAGCTGCGCACCTCGGGGTCGCGGCCGAGGTTGCCCACCAGAATGACCTTGTTCACCGATCCTGCCATGCTGCCACTCCCTGTCGCCGGTTCTGCCGGCAGCCTCGCCGGTCCTGGTTAACAAAGCCTATAGACCCGCCGCGCATGGCCCGCAACCGCGGCCCCGGGCGGCGGGTTGCCGACGCCGTCCCGCCGATGCCGCCGGGGCTGGTCAATCGTTGCAAATCCATTATTCTCTCGCAGGGTTCGGGCAGGGCAGGTCAGGCAGTGCGGCACTACATCGGGGCGGTTGCGGTTGCGGCGGCGATCTGGGGCAATGCCGCCTGGGCCGAGGGGCTGTTCCTGTCCACCTCGTCCGCCGCCAAGTCGCGCAGCGCGATGTTCAACCAGCAGACGCGCCTTCTGGATACCAAACTTTCCAGGCAGTATTCCGGTTCCGTCCGGCTGAAACCGAAGTCTGACCTGGCCAAGGCGGATGAAGGCGCGATTCCCCGGTTCCGCGGCAGCTACAAGGGCGAGTATCTGGAGGTGGCAAAGGCCGCCGCCCGCCGCCATGGCGTGCCGGAGGATCTGTTCCTGCGCCTTGTGCAGCAGGAATCGGGCTGGAACCCCGGCGCGGTGTCCCACAAGGGCGCGACCGGGCTTGCACAGCTCATGCCGGGCACCGCGCGGCTTGTCGGCGTGGACATCAACAACCCCAGCCAGAACCTTGACGGCGGGGCAAAGTACCTGCGGATGATGAAGGACAAGTTCGGGTCATGGCGCCTGGCGCTTGCCGCCTACAACGCGGGACCGGCGGCGGTCGAGAAACATGACGGCATCCCGCCCTATGCCGAGACCAAGGGCTACGTGAAGGCGATCCTCGGGGGTTGAGCCTGCGCGCCGCGCGCAGGCCCCGAAGGTCTGCCGCCTCAGGCCAGCCGGCCCTCCGCGGTGATGCGCGTCGCGCCGCCGAGCCAGGGATGCAGGGCCGGCGGCAGGTCCACCGATCCGTCTGCCTGCTGGCCGTTCTCCAGCACCGCGATCAGGCAGCGCCCCACCGCCAGCCCCGACCCGTTCAGCGTATGCACGAATTCGGGCCGCCCGCCACCCGCCGGGCGATAGCGCGCGTTCATCCGCCGCGCCTGGAAATCGCCGCAGACCGACACGCTGGAGATTTCGCGATAGCGGCCCTGACCCGGCAGCCAGACCTCGATGTCATGCGTCTTGCGCGCACCGAACCCCATGTCGCCGGTGCACAGCACCACCGTGCGATAGGGCAGGCCCAGCTTCTGCAGGATCGCCTCGGCGCAGCCCGTCATGCGCTCGTGTTCCGCAAGGCTCGCCTCGGGCGTGGTGACCGATACCATCTCGACCTTCTCGAACTGGTGCTGGCGCAGCATCCCCGTGGTGTCCTTGCCCGCGCTGCCCGCCTCGGAGCGGAAGCACTGGGTGTGCGCGGTCCACCGCAGGGGAAGCGCGGACTCGTCATGGATCTCGCCCGCCGACATGTTCGTCAGCGTCACCTCGGACGTCGGCACCAGCCACCAGCCGTTCGTGGTCTGGTAGCTGTCCTCGGCGAATTTCGGCAACTGGTTGGTGCCGAACATCGCCTCGTCCCGCACCAGCACAGGTGTCCAGACCTCGGTCAGCCCGTGTTCGGCCACATGCGTATCCAGCATGAACTGCGCAAGCGCCCGGTGCAGCCGGATCACCGCGCCCTTCAGCACGACGAACCGCGCGCCCGACAGCTTTGCCGCCGTCTCGAAATCCATGCCGGGGCGCACGCCGGCGATCTCGAAATGTTCGAGCGGCGTGAAGTCGAACGCCCGCGGTGTGCCCCAGCGGCGGATCTCGACATTGTCCGCCTCGTCGCGGCCCTCGGGCACCTCGTCGAGCGGCAGGTTCGGGATGGTCGCCAGCAGTGCCGACAGACGGGCATCCTCGGCCGCCGCATCGTCGGTCAGTTGCGCCACCTCGGCCTTCTTCTCGGCCACGAGGGCGCGCAGGCGCTCGAACCCTGCGGTGTCGCCGCGCGCCTTCGCCGCGCCCACGTCCTTCGACGCGGCGTTCTGGGCGGCCTGCGCGGTCTCGGCCGCCAGGATCGCCGCCCGGCGTGCCGCGTCGATCGCCAGAACCGCGGACGACTGGCCCGGAAGCCCCCGGCGGGCCAGGGCGGCGTCGAAGGCGGCGGGGTTCTCGCGGATGGCGCGGATGTCGTGCATGGCTGGTGGCTCCGGTGCTTGTGGCGCGCAGGCGCCGGATGGGGCTTATGCCCCAGAGCATCTGCCGCGTGAAGGCGGGAAATGCCCCGCGCGGGCCGTCAGTTGCCCGTCGGCGACCAGTGCCAGGGCTCGCTCAGCGTCTTGGCGCCGTTCTTGCAGCCATAGGTGGCGCCAAGCGCCTGGAGGTCGGTGTTGGTCTCGTCGGTCGGGGTCGTGTCAATCTCGACGTCGTTGCCCTCGCCATCCTTGATCTTCAGGGTTCCGGTCCAGCTGATGTTCATGTCGATCGCATTGCCGGTCAGGTGGTTCGACTTGCCCGGCTTGGCGACCTGCCCGGTCATCCCGAACGCATCATACATCTCCTTCGCGCCCTTCTTCGACGCCTCCTCGTCACCGTGGTCCCAGGTGATGTCCACCCCGTCGATCTTGGGAACGTCGGCCGCCTTCATGCCCTTCACGCCGACCTGCCAGCAGTAGTACATGATCTCGGCCCGGGCCGCCGACCGCAGCGTGGCGGTGATCGAGACGGTGGCGCCGGCCGTTTCAAGCGCCTTGATGAACTTCACCACCTTGGGCTTGAAGGTCGATGACAGGTCATCGACGCTCTTGCTGTTGGGGTATTTCGACTGATTCGCGTTGAACCAGGCGCGCCCGCTCAGCGACTTGTCGTTGCCGCCCTCGGCCTTCTTTTCCTCGGGCTGTCCCTCGTCAAGGCCGGGCACCGAGCCCGGCGCCTCGCCCGTGCCGCCCGGCCCGGCATCGGGAACGGGCACGGAACCGGGTGCCTCGCCGGTGCCGCCCGGCCCCGTCTCGGCGGGGGGGGTGTCGCTTTCGGGCGCATCGCCCGTGCCACCGGCCGCCTTGCCGCCGGCGCCGGGCATGGCACCCGCCACCGCCTTGCCGCCCGCGCCGAGCAGACCGTCAACCGCCTCGCCGATCGCCCCGGCGGCACCTTCCGCGGCGCCCGCGATGCCGCCGATGATCTTGCCGGCCGCGCCCGCGATGCCGCCGAACATGCCACCCGCGGCCTCGAACGGGCTTGCCCCGGTGCCCGCACCGCCGTCGGGTGCCTTGCCCTCGCCGCCCGCGCTTTCCTTGTAGCCGGCATCCTTGCCATCGGGCCCGAGCATCTTGCCGACCGCCTCGCCGATCGCCCCCGCGGCACCTTCCGCGGCGCCCGAGATCCCGCCGATGATCTTGCCGGCCGCGCCCGCGATGCCGCCCAGTGCGCCGCCCACGCCTTCAAACAGGTTGCCGCCCTGCGCGGCGGCCTCGCCCCCGGTGCCGCCCGGTGCCCCCTTGCCGTAATCGCCCGATGCCGCGCCCTTGGCGGCCGCGGCGCTTGCCGATGATCCGCCGCCGTCCGACCCCTTGGCACTGCCCGTGCCGAAGGCTGCCGCCTTGCTGCCGTCGTCCCCTGCGGAACTGACCGGCCCGCTGCCCTTGGCGAATGCGCCCTTGCCGTCGCCAGCAAACGGATTTCCCTCGGCGCCGCCACCGAACATCGCGGCCTTGCCGCCGCCCATCTTGGCCGACTGGGCCACCGCACCCCCGGCCGGGGCGGCCATCTTGCCGACCTTGATCAACTCGCCCGCGACGAACGTCCCCAGAAGCCGCAGGATCGGCATCGCCCGCGTCGGATCGGGCCCGTCCTTCGCATCGTGGAACATCTTGCCCAGCTGTTCGGCCTTGCGGGCGGCAGCGGGTGCGCCCTCGGCGACGATCCGGTCGAAATCGGCACTGATCGCGCCGAACTCCTTGTCAAGCTGCGCCCGAATCTGGTCGAGGTTCGGCATTGCGGCCGATGACCCCTCGGCCCCCCCGGCCGGACCATCCGGCGCGGCGGCGCCATCGGCCGCGGGTTCCTCGGCGTCGTCCTCCTCGGACTCTTCCTCGGTCTGGCCGCCGGGCAGCCGGAAGATGATCTTCATCGGCATCCCGGCTTCCTTGAGCGTCTTCTTCATCTGCTTCTTCAGCGCGCCCGGGATCTCTTCCTCGTCCAGCGACAGGTTCAGTTCCTTGCCGTTGATCGTCAGGCGCCCCGACACCGACTTGGCGCGCGAGATTCCCTCGTTCTTCTCCTTGGCCAGGTTCCACAGCGCGTTGCCCGACTTGCGCAGGTCGCCGACGATGGCCGCCCCGCCCTTGCCGACTGCGGCGACGAAGTTCAGTTCGCGTGACTTGCCCAGGCGGATGATGTCAGCCAGCGACAGGCCCTTTTCGTCCTTCGCATCGGCCTCGGGTTTCTTCGCCATCAATACCTCCGTCAATCACGCCCGGCATCGTGGGCCGTGCCGAAACGCCCGTCTTCCTGGACGCCTGTCTTCCTGAAATCCGTTCGGGCGAAAAACTGCCCTGCAAGTCGCCGGTATCATGAAACCGCCGGTTCGCATATCAAAAATGGTCATCTGTCAGAAAGCCTTACCCCGGGACCGCGCGCGGCGGACCCGGGGCAGGGGATGGGTCAGCCGAAGCGGTAGGGGCGGCCCGCCTTCTGCATCTGGTCGTTGTAGGTCTTGATGATCTCGACCACCTTGGCCTTGGTCGGGCTCTCGGCCGCGATCTCGTCCCAGAACTTCACCGCCGCCGCCTCGACCGTCGCCCATTCGGCATCGGGGATCGTGGTCAGTTGCAGCTTCGGCCCGTTCACCCGCAGGTTCGCCTCGCCGCCCCAGTACCAGTGCTGGCGGTAATAGTGCGACTGCTCGAAACACACCCGCATCAGCGTCTGCAGGTTTTCCGGCAGCTCGTTCCAGCGGTCCATGTTGGCAAAGAAATGCCCGATCCAGGCGCCCGAGATGTTGTTCGTCAGGAAGTAGTTGGTCACGTTCGACCAGCCCACCGTGTAGACCTCGGTGATCCCCGACCAGGCGATGCCGTCCAGTTCGCCGGTCTGCACCGCGACCTCGATATCCTCCCAGGGCAGGGTCACGGGGACGACGCCGAACTGGCTCAGGAACCGGCCCGCTGTGGGGAAGGTGAACACCCGCTTGCCCTGAAGGTCGGCAAGGCTGTTGATCGGGTCCTTGGTCGAGAAATGGCAGGGGTCCCAGGCCCCGGCCGAGATGTGCTTGACGCCCACCTTGGAGTATTCCTCGTCCCAGATCTCGTTCAGGCCGTACTGGTTGAACAGCACCGGCACATCCAGGCTGTAGCGCAGGCCCAGCGGGAAATAGCCGCCGAACACCGTCACCTCGGTCGGGCTGGCCATGCTGTCGTCATCCGACTGCACCGCGTCGATGGTGCCGCGCTGCATCGCCTGGAACAGCTCGCCCGTGGGAACCAGCTGATC
This sequence comes from Paracoccaceae bacterium, assembly GCA_019454225.1. Lineage (NCBI taxonomy): Bacteria > Pseudomonadati > Pseudomonadota > Alphaproteobacteria > Rhodobacterales > Paracoccaceae > Paracoccaceae bacterium. The sequence continues at coordinate 1,682,744 of CP075370.1, forward strand.
GGCGAAATACAGTTCGATCTCCATCTGGCCGGCGGCGATCTTGTTGAAGTTGTCGATGGCGGGCTTCACCACCTGCTCGCCCAGGGCCGCCCCCGCATAGGTCTGCAACCGCCAGCGGATCGGTGCCTGGCCCAGAACCGCAGGCGCCGCCAGCGTCGTCGCCCCCGCCGCAAGCGCGCCGGTCGTGAGGAACTTCCGTCTTGTCGTCATGTCGGTCTCTCCTTGTTGTTGGGGGGGCGGTTTGGCCGCCCCTCGGTCGTCACTTGAATTGCGCGGGCAGCCACAGCGCGATCTCGGGAAAGGCCATGACCGTCGCAAGCGCCACCACCATCACCCCCACGAAGGGCACGATGGACCGGTAGATGTCGGCCAGGCTGACCTCTTTCGGGGCCATGGCGCGCATCAGGAACAGGTTGTAGCCGAAGGGCGGCGTCATGTAGGCGATCTGGCAGGTGATGGTGTAGAGCACACCATACCACACAAGGTCGAATTCCAGCGCCCGCACCAGCGGCACATAGAGCGGCGCCACGATCACCAGCATCGCGGTGTCGTCGAGGAACGTGCCCATCAGGATGAAGGACAGCTGCATCAGGATCAGCACTTCCCACCGCGACAGGTGCATCTGGTCCAGGAACAGCCCCTTCACCGCATCCACCGCCCGCAGCCCGTCGAACACCGCGCCAAAGGCCAGCGCGGCCAGGATGATCCACAGGAACATGCAGGAAATCGCCAGCGTCTGCCGCGTCGCCGTCTCGAACACCGCGCGGGTCATCCGGCCCTTCACCACCGCCACCAGCAGCGCCGACAGCGCCCCGATGACCGAGCTTTCCACAAGCCGCGTGTAGCCGGTGACGAAGGGCACCATCATCGCCAGGAATATTCCCAGCGGCAGCAGCCCCGCCGTCAGCAGCCGCCATTTCTCGGCCCGCGTGACCCTGGCGCGCTCCTCGGGTGCCAGCACGGGCCCGAGCGCCGGGTTCAGCCGGCAGCGCAGCCAGATGTATCCCACGAACATCGCGGCCATCATCAGCCCCGGCAGGATGCCCGCCAGCCACAGGTCAGCCACCGACTGCCGCGCGATCAGGGCGTAGAGCACCAGTACGACCGACGGCGGGATCAGGATGCCAAGGCTCGCCCCGGCCTGGATCACCCCGGTGACCATCCGCTTGTCATAGTTGCGCTTCAGCAGCTCGGGCAGGGCGATCGTCGCGCCGATCGCCATTCCCGCCACCGAAAGCCCGTTCATCGCCGAGATCAGCACCATCAGGAAGATCGTGCCGATGGCCAGCCCGCCCGGAACCGGCCCGAACCACACATGGAACATCCGGTACAGGTCATCCGCCAGGCGGCTTTCCGACAGGACATAGCCCATGAAGATGAACATCGGCAGCGTCAGCAGCGGGAACCAGTTCATCACCTTCAGCGTCTGCGCGAAGGCCAGGTCATAGCCGCCGCGTTCCCCCCACAGCAGCAGCGCCGCGGCCACCGCCACGAAGCCGATGATCCCGAACATCCGCTGCCCGGTCATCAGCATGACCAGCATCGAGGTGAACATCAGGGCCGCAATCCAGTCGTAGCTCAAATGCCGCGCTCCGGTATCTGGACGCCCCGCAGCCGCGCGACATCGCGGATCAGGAAGCAGACGGCCTGCAGGATCATCATCACGATCCCGATCACCATGACGATCTTCACGGGCGCCATGTAGGGCCGCCACAGGCCCGACCGCCGCTCGCCGTATTGCAGGGCGTATTGCACGCTCTCGACGCCGCCCCACAGCAGCACGGCCAGGTAGAACAGCAGCGCAAGGATCGTGATGCTGTCCACCATGGCCTTGGTGCGGGGCGACCAGGCGGAATAGAACACGTCCATCCGTACCGCGCTGCCCAGCTGCATCGCATAGGCGCCACCCAGCATGAAATAACCCATCAGCAGGAACTGGCCCGTCTCGTCGGTCCAGACCTGCGGCACCCAGACCGCCCGGCTCACCGCACCCCACAGCATCACCGCCATCAGCGCGAACAGCAGATACATCGCCCCGCGTCCGACAGCGCGGTTCAGCGCCTCGACAAGGCGGACAAAGGCGATAAGGGCGGCTGGCATGGCCGGACCGGGTGGCTCCTCGTTCCCTGCGGGTTGACCCCGGGGCATGGCCCGGCGCCTTCTTGTTTCGTTATTGCCAGATTGGACAAGCGTTTGTGCGCTGACAAGCCCCCCTGACCTGACCTTTGCGGCAGGTCGGTCCAGCCATCGCCGGGCGCCCCCGCCTGCTGAAAACGCAGGCATCCGCCACCGGAACGCGGCCGGTGCCGCCGCGCACGGCGGTCACCCGTCGCCCTGCGCCGCAAGCCGGGCATGCAACTGCCCGGCCGTCACGATGCCCGCGTCCAGCGTGTCGACGTCGATATCGATCCCGCAGGTCTCTTCCAGATCCATGATGAACTCGGTAAACCGCAAGGACGACAGGTCGATCCCGCCGTCGAACAGCGCATCGTCCGCACGAACCTCGGATCGGCGGGCGTGCCGGGCCAGAAGCCGGAGGAATTGGTCGAGTGGCAGCATGGCAGGCCCTGCGCAGGTTGATCGGTCGGCGGGATGCCGCACCGGCCGATCCGACCCCGGCAACGGCGCCGGGTCAAGGGGTGCCAGATCGGGGGGCGCCAGATCAGGGGGCGCCAGATCGGGGGGCCCCGGTGCCATCCGGGGCCGACACCGCACGCGCCGCCATGGTGGCCGAATGCCGCAGGCTGCTGGACGCAGGGCAGGCGCGCGCCGCCTATGACCTGTCGCGCAGCGCGGCACCCGGCGACTACTGGGCGGCGGGCCTTGCGGCGCTGCGGCTGCGGGCGGCTGCGGGCCTGCATGATCGCCCGCTGCTGCTGGCCGAGGAACAGGCGCTGCGCGACCGGATGGGCGACGACCCCGAGCTTCGCCGTCTGGCCCTGCGCATCAACGCCACCTGCAGGCTGCCCGCGCGGATCGGCGATTTCCTCTGGGCCTGGGGCCCGCCCCGCGCCCGGATCGAGGATCATCTGGCAGACCTCGCCGACACGCAGGGCTTCGCGATGCAGCCCGCGCTTGGCCCGCGCCTGCATGCGTTGCGCGGCGGCGGGCCGGATCGCGCCGAATTCGTCGCCCGCTTTGCCACGGGCGCGGCCCTGCGTGCCCTGCTGTCGCATGTCGGCCGGCTGGAGGAAACCCTGCGCGGGGCCGACCGCCCGCTGACCGAGGACGAACACGCGGTGATCGCGCTTCACGCGCAGGAGGCGCGCATCGTGCCGCCGATTGACCTGTCGCCGGTTCTGGCGGCGCAGGCCGAGGGGCGGTCTGTCGTGATCGCCGCCGCGCATCTGGACATGCCCGGCCGGTTCAACTGGGTGGACGGCGGCGTTCGCCTGCCCCGCGCCAGGGTGCGCCGCCGCCCGCTGACCCCGGCCGAGGCGCGCACGCTCGACATCTCGACCGTGCAGCCCGATCTCGCGCTGCGCTATCTGAAGCTGGTCAAGGCGATGCGCCGCACGCCGCATTTCGTGGAAATCTATCCCGATGCGGCGGACGGCGGCGAAATCGCCACCGGCACGCTGGCGGGGCATCCGTTCCGCATCGGCCGGGGGGCGGCCCATCTGGCGTTCCAGTCGCGTGCCGCACCCTTCTTTCCCGCCTGCGGCTGGGATGGCGCCCGGTTCGTCCGCCGCCTGATCCCGGGGCCCCGGGCCGAAGCCGGCATGGCGCCGGACGACTATGACGCCGCCTTCACGGCGTTCTACACCGGATGCCTGTCCGACATGCTGACGGGGCCGCCCGAGGCGATTTCGGGCGTGCTGCTGCATCTGCCCGCGCCCGGCAGGCCCGCCCCGTGACGCCCGCCCGCATCACCCGCCACGTCGCCGGAATGCCGCATCTCGGCCCGGTCGGCCTGTCCGAGGACTGGGCGCTGACCATGGCCTGCGACCAGCACTGGCAGCTTCTGGCGGAAAGCATGGGCATCCGCCCCTCGTGCTGGCGCGACAGCACGGGCGAACGGGTCTATGCCGCCGTGGTCTGGCTGGCCTTCCGTGACGATCCCGCATTCCCGCTGGCCGAGGACGACCCCTTCACCCTGCACACCGCGCTGACCGCGATCCGCAAGCCCTATGCCCTGTCGGCCACGCGCATCGACTGGGGCCGGGGCGCGGGTGCCGAGGTGCGGCTGCTGACCGGCTTCGTCCGGCGCGAGGCGCGCGGCACCAACAAGAAGTTCGCCACCGTCCGCGACATCTGGACCGCCCCCGACCATGGTGCCGACGCGGTCGAGGCGCTGCTCGACGCGCATCACCGGGCCAAGTCGGCCCCGCGGCCCGCCACGGTCACGCATCGCCACCGTGTCTGCCGCCTGACCGACTTCAACGCCGCCGACCTGTTCTATTTCCGCAACTTCGCCCGGCTGGTGCGGGTGGCCGAGGCGATGGAGGCCGTGCCCCGGCCGGTCGCGCGCGAGGGGTTCCTCTACGGCAATGCCGAGGACGGCCAGACGCTCGAGGTGCGCCTCGACCCCCGCGACGGCGGCATGGCTGCGGCGATAACCGCCGATGACGGGCGCTGCCTGTTTCGGGGCCTGTCACATTCGGCGCCCGGGGATCACCGCCCCTGACATCCGCGTGAAAGTCCTGTCACGCCACTGGTCCCGCGACGGAACCCGGCGCATCCTTCGTTAGGACAAAAGCAACCGGCGCATCATCTTGTGATGTTACGCCGCGATACATAGATAGACCGCGCTTCGGGGCAGGAGCCCCGGCGGCAGGAGGCCATGATGAGCACCTATGCGAACCTTCCCGCGCCCAGCCCGGAACAGGGGCTGAACCGGTATCTCCAGGAAATCCGCAAGTTCCCGCTGCTGGAACCCGAACAGGAATACATGCTCGCCAAACGCTGGGTCGACCATCAGGACGCCGGCGCCGCGCACCAGCTTGTCACCAGCCACCTGCGGCTCGCCGCCAAGATCGCCATGGGCTATCGCGGCTACGGCCTGCCGCAGGCCGAGGTGATTTCCGAGGCGAACGTCGGCCTGATGCAGGCGGTCAAGCGCTTCGATCCCGAACGCGGGTTCCGCCTGGCCACCTATGCGATGTGGTGGATCCGCGCCTCGATCCAGGAATACATCCTGCGGTCCTGGAGCCTGGTGAAGCTCGGCACGACCAGTGCCCAGAAAAAGCTGTTCTTCAACCTGCGCAAGGCCAAGGCCAAGGTCGGCGCGCTCGAGGAAGGCGATCTGCGCCCCGAGAACGTGGCCCAGATCGCCAAGGACCTGTCGGTTTCGGAGGATGAGGTCATCGCGATGAACCGGCGCCTCTCGGGGTCGGACGCCTCGCTGAACGCCACCGTCGGGTCCGAGGATGGCGGATCGCAGTGGCAGGACTGGCTGGAAGACGAAGACAGCGACCAGGCCGCCGACTATGCCGAGCGGGACGAGCTTGAAGCCCGCCGCGCCCTGCTCGTGCAGGCCATGTCGGTCCTGAACGACCGCGAAAAGGACATCCTCGTGCAGCGCCGCCTGTCCGACGCACCGGTGACGCTGGAGGAACTGTCGGAAAGCTACGGCGTCAGCCGCGAGCGGATCCGGCAGATCGAGGTGCGCGCCTTCGAAAAGCTGCAGGGCAAGATGCGCGACCTGGCGCGCGGAAAGGGAATGCTGATTCCCGCCTGAGATCGGCAGCAGGCCGGTTTCCCCACCGGCCTGCGACCGCTAACATGCCCCTGCATCAACAAGGGGCGTGATCATGCAGACAATCCGCTGGGGCATTCTTGGCGCATCGAAATTCGCGCGCGACCATATGGCGCCCGCCATCCATGCCGCGCGCGGCGCCATGCTGGCCGCTGTTGCCACCTCCGACCCGGCCCGCGCCCTGCCCTTTGCCGAGCTTGCGCCGGGGCTGCGGGTGCTTGGGGATTATGACGCCCTGCTCGCGGACCCCGCGATCGACGCGGTCTACATTCCGCTGCCCAACCACCTTCACGTCGAATGGACGCTGCGGGCGCTTGCCGCCGGAAAGCATGTGCTGACCGAAAAGCCGCTGGCCATGACCGCCGCCGAATACGACACGGTGATCGCGGCGCGCGATGCCGCCGGACGGCTGGCCGCCGAGGCCTACATGATCGTGCATCACCCGCAGTGGCAGCGCGCCCGCGCGCTCATCGCCGATGGTGCCATCGGCCCCGTCCTGCATGTGGATGGCGCCTTCAGCTATGACAATCGCCACGATCTCGCGAATATCCGCAACCGGCCCGAAACCGGCGGCGGCGGCATCCGCGACATCGGTGTCTACACCTACGGCTCCGCCCGTTTCGCCACCGGCGCCGAACCCGAACCCGAAACCCTGCGCGCCCGCTGGGTGCTCGAAAACGGCGTCGATACCTGGGCCCAGGTCACGGGGCGCTTTTCAGGCAATGGCCACAGCTTCACCTATTCCGCCGTCACCTCGATGCGCCTGTTCCCCCGGCAGGAAATGACCTTCCAGGGCGAGAGGGGTCTGCTGCGGCTGACCTGTCCGTTCAACGCCAACGTCTTCGGCGAGGCGCGGGTGGAACTCCACCGCCCCGGGCTGAGCGTCACGGCCGAACGCTTTCCCGGCGTCAACCACTATGTCCTTCAGGTCGAGGCATTTGGCGCATCCCTGCGTGACGGCGGGCCCTACGGCTGTCCGCTGGAATTCACCAGGGGCACGCAGGCGATGATCGACCGCGTGTTCGCCGTCGCTGCGCCCGCCTGAATCCGGCCGTTGTGTCAGTCGGGCTTGTCGGTGACTCGCTGCAGTCTGCACATTTTGTAAACCAAACTAGACAGATTTCCGCCAAGTATTTCAAACAACGGCGGAAATTCTGCATGATTTGTCCGTCTTGATTGACACTTTCAAGATGCTAGGATCACGGGGCGGGAATCGTAACCTGTGGGCATGGGCGCGGACGGATGAACAAGGACGACAGGCTGCTTCTCGATGCGCAGGCGTTCGAGCGTGCCAAGGGCCTGTTTGTCGCCCCGTCGCCGCGCCTGCCGGGCAAGGCGGTCGAGGCGCTGGCCTCCGAGGTTCTCGCCAGGCTGTCCAGTCGCGGCGGTGCCATCGACATATGGGCCGCCGCAGACAGCGCCAGCAGGATGGAAGGCCGGATCGAATCGCTCAGCCATGCGCTGCTCGCCCTCGACGATGCCGAGGCGACCGAGATCGTGATGCAGGCCCACACCGACGGCGTTCCGGTCGAAACGCTGTATCTCGGCCTTCTGGCCGAGGCCGCGCGCCGCCTTGGCCGCTGGTGGGAAGAGGACCGCATCACCTCGGTCGAGGTGGTGATCGGGGCAGGCCGGATCTATGCCATCATGCGCGGCCTGCGCCGTCTGTTCGGCCGGGGGCCATGGCGCGGAGAACGGTTCCGTGCGGTCTTTGCCAGCGTCCCCGGCGAGACGCATATCCTCGGCGTGGCGATGGCCGCCGATCTGCTGACGATGCACGGATGGGAAATCGACCTGCGCGCCGGGCTCGACCATGACCGCCTCGTGGCCGAGATCGGCAACGCCGACTATCCGATCATCGGCCTTTCGGCGTCGTCCGGCCGGATGCTGTTCCCCTTGGCACGTCTGATCGTCGCGCTGCGCGTGTCGAACCCCGGGGCCTGGATCATGGCCTGCGGCGGCATCACCGATCTGGAACCCGACGTCGCGGCCCTGGTCGATGCCGACGCCGCCGCACGGGATGTGCCGGCCGCAGAACGGATGATGGAATCCTACGTCGCCCAGATGCAGGGCAGCGCCCAGCTTTAGCGGCGGGCTGCCGCGCGCGGTCACAATTCTTAACGGATGATGAACGGCGCAGTGTCAACTCATTGAAATCATTGATATGGAAAGGGCGTCCCATCGTGGGACGCCCCTGCCTTTCAGGTGTCCTCCATGCGGAAGGCCGCATCCACCGGCGGCCGGATCGCGTTCAGCAGCGCATTGGTCCGCGCGGCCTGCGCGACCACCCGGAACAGATCGGCCTGCTCCTCCGCCGTCATGCCCCTGGCGCGGGCCGCCGCCAGATGCGAATGCGTGCAGTAGTCGCAGGCATTCACGATGCTGACGGCGGCATAGATCATCTCCTTCACCTTCGGGTCGAGCGCCGAGGGCGTGGCCATCACCCCCTTCACGCCCGCCCAGGTCTCGGCCAGCAGCGCCGGGTCGAAGGCGAGGTATCGCCAGACATTGTTGACGAAGTCCGATCCCCGCGTGGCGCGGATATCATCGAACACCGCCTTCACCCGGGGGTCGGCCTCGGGATCGGCGGGCGGGGTCACGGTTGCCAAGATGCGACTCCTTTCAGCCTGCGGGGACTGCTGCGCCGCTCAGGCCAGCGTGAAGATCCGCGCCGGGCCGCCGGTGCCCCCGGCATGTTTCGGCGCCCCCACCACCAGCGTGCCCCCCGTCGCGGGCACGGTCTCGAGGTTCGCCAGGCACTCGATCCCCCAGCGGCCCGAGGGCAGCCAGGCATAGTGCGTGGCGAAGTCCGGGCTCGGCCCGTGATCCAGCGACAGCGTGTCCACCGCAATCCCCGCCGCGTCCGCCTCGATCAGCATCTGCGCCGCCTCGATGTGAAACCCGGGGAAGTGCATCTTGCCCTCGGCGTCGAGCCCCCGGAACCGCGCGTCGCGCAACAGCGGCCCCCAACCCGACAGCATCGCCACGCAGGCCCCCGCCGGCACCGGCCCGTGCGCCGCGATCCAGGCCGAAAGGTCGTCGGGCGTCACCTGCGCGTCGGCGTTCTCGGCCGCCTTCGCCCGGATATCGACCACGCAGAGCGGGCAGACCAGCCGTTCCGGCGGAATCGCATCCACCGACAGGCCGTCCGCCGAGAAATGCAGCGGCGCGTCCATGTGGGTGCCGGTATGCTCGTTCACCCGGATTTCCTTGAGGTTGAACATGTGCTCGGCATAGTTGAACACCTGCGTCTCGAAGAACTGCTGGTCGCCGAAGAAGGTCGGGAAATCGGTCGTCAGCGTGTGGGTCATGTCGGTGACGCTGCGCGCCGCCTGCGCCATGGCCGGCATCGGTATCACCGATGCCGCCGCCGCCCCCGCCATTCCCGCCGCCCCGGCGCGCAGAAACCCGCGCCGCGACAGCATCCGTTCCTTCACGCTTTCGGTCACACAGGCATGGCACATCGCCGGACACTCCCTGTTATGTTGTAACGCACTGATGCGGCAGTGATTTGCGCGCGGCGTCGGACACAGAGTGCGCCAGTTTTGAAGCCTGTCAACCGTCAGGCGAATCCCGGACCGCGCGATCCTCGGCGGCCGACCGGCCCGGGCGCGCCGATGGCGCGGTCTTGCACTGCGCGCACCGGGCATCCGCGACGCTCAGCCTTCCATCGCCTCCAGTTCGTCGATGAAGCCCGCGATCATCGAAAGCCCCCGGTCCCAGAACGCCGGGTCCGACAGGTCAAGCCCGAAGGGCGCCAGCAATTCCCGGTGATGCTTCGACCCGCCGGCCTCGAGCATCGCGAAATACTTCGCCTCGAAGTCGGGAAGCCCCGATTCATAGGCCGCGTAGAGTGCGTTCACCAGGCCATCGCCGAAGGCATAGGCATAGACGTAGAAGGGCGAGTGGACGAAATGCGGGATATAGGCCCAGAAGGTCTCGTACCCGTCCATGAAGTCGAACGCATCCCCGAGGCTCTCGGCCTGCACGCTCATCCACAGCGCGTTGATGTCGTCAGGTGTCAGTTCCCCGGCCTTCCGTGCGGCATGCAACTTGCATTCGAAGTCGTAGAAGGCGATCTGCCGCACCACCGTGTTGATCATGTCCTCGACCTTGCCCGCCAGCAGGATCTTGCGTTCGGCCGGGGTCGCGGCCTCGGACAGGAGGCGGCGGAAGGTCAGCATCTCGCCGAACACGCTGGCGGTTTCCGCGAGAGTCAAAGGGGTTGCAGCCAGAAGCTCACCTTGCGCGGCGGCAAGCCGCTGATGCACCCCGTGGCCCAGTTCATGCGCCAGCGTCATCACGTCGCGCGGTTTGCCCAGGTAGTTCAGCATCACGTAGGGATGGACGGTGGTGACCGTCGGATGGGCGAAGGCCCCCGGCGCCTTGCCGGGCTTCACGCCGGCGTCGATCCAGCCGCGGGTAAAGAACGGCTCGGCCAGTTCCGCGAGGCGCGGGCTGAACGCCGCATAGGCGCTGCTGACCATGGCGCGGGCGGTGCCCCAGTCGACCAACCGGGGCGCTTCGAGCGGAAGGGGCGCGTTGCGGTCCCAGACCTGAAGGCGGTCAAGACCCATCCAGCGGGCCTTCAGCCGGTAGTAGCGGTGCGACAGGCGCGGATAGGCGGCCACCACGGCATCGCGCAGGGCCTGCACGACCTCGGGTTCCACATGGTTCGACAGATGGCGCCCGTGCTGCGGCGAGGGCATCTTGCGCCAGCGGTCGTGAATGTCCTTTTCCTTGGCCAGCGTGTTGTGGACACGCGCGAACAGCTTGATGTTCCTGTCGAATTCGGTTGCCAATGCGCGCGCTGCGGCCTCGCGCCGGGTGCGGTCGGTGTCGGTCAGCAGGTTCAGCGTGGACTCGAGGTTCAGCCGTTCCTCCTCGCCCGCGACGGCAAAGGTCAGACCCGCCATCGTCTCGTCGAACAGCCGGTTCCAGGCCGCGGCGCCGACCGTCGACTGGTCGTGCAGGAAGCGTTCCAACTCGTCCGACAGCTGGTGCGGGCGCATCGCGCGCATGCGGTCGAACACCGGCTTGTAGCGGGCAAGGCCCGCGTCGGCGGCCAGAAGCGCGGCCAGATGGTCATCTTCCAGCCGGTTGAACTCCAGGCTGAAGAACACGAGCGCGGTGGTCGCCTCGGTCACCTTGTCCTGCGCGTCGGCGATGAACTTGGCGCGTTCGCTGTCCATGGTGTTCTGGTAATAGCGCAGCCCCGCATAGGACATGATGCGCCCTGCAAGGATGTCGATCGCCTCGTAGGACTCGACGCAGGCACGCAGCCCGGCCGCGTCAAGCGATGCGAGATTCCCCTCGTAAGATTTTGCAAAGGCGTCACAATCCGCAACAAGCCGGGTCATGTCGGCGGCGAATTCCGGGGCGTCGGGCGCGGGATAGAGATCGCGCAGGTCCCATTCCGGCAGGTCGCCGAAGGCGCCGCCGCCGCTGGCGTCTGCATCGAACAGGGGCTGGATCGGGGACATGGGGCACCTCTTGCGTTTGGTTCCATCTAGGGGGGGTGGCGGCGGAACCGCAACCCTTGCGCCCCGCGGGCGGGGTCAATTTTCGCGGTGGGCGCGCAGCAGGCCGCGCAGGCTGTCGAGCGTGTCGATCTCGGCGACCGGCTTGTCGCGGCGCCAGCGGAGCATCCGGGGAAAGCGCAGGGCGATGCCGGACTTGTGGCGGGGGCTGTCCTGGATGCCCTCGAAGGCCAGTTCGAACACAAGATGTGGTGTCACCCGCCGCACAGGGCCGAAGCGTTCGAGGGTGTTGGCGCGAACCCAGGCCGTGATCTCGGCGAACTCGGCGTCGGTCAGGCCGGAATAGGCCTTGGTGAACGGCACGAAGGTGTCGCCGTCGCGCAGGCCGAAGGTGAAATCGGTGTAGAGCGTGGCACGGCGGCCATGGCCTGCCTGGGCATAAAGCATAACCGCGTCAACGGTGTAGGGGTCGATCTTCCACTTCCACCAATCGCCACGGCGGCGGCCGGTGAAATAGGGCGACAGGGCGCGTTTCAGCATCAGCCCCTCGGCCTGCCGGTCGCGCGACCCGCGCCGGAGGGATGCCAGATCATCCCATGATTCAAAGGGGATGTCGGGCGATATCGAGACCGGCGCGGCGGCCGGCAGGGCGGCCAGCAGCGCGGTCAGGCGGGACCGGCGGGCATGGAAGGGGGTGGCGCGCAGGTCCGCGCCGGCATCCTCCAGCAGGTCATAAGCCAGGAAATGCACGGGAGTTTCGGCAAGCAACTGGCGGGAAAGGGTTTTTCGGCCGATCCGGCGTTGCAGCGCGGCGAAGGGCTGCGGCCGGGCGGCTGCCCGGTTCCAGGCCAGGATCTCGCCGTCGATCACGGTTCCATGGGGCAACATGCTGGAAAGAAGCGCGAATTCCGGAAACCGATCGGTCATCAGCTCTTCGCCCCGGGACCAGACGGCGAAGGCATCGGCACGCGCGACGATCTGGCCCCGGATGCCGTCCCACTTCCATTCGGCGGACCAGTCGGCGGGCGGCCCGAGGCTGTCGGGCGGATCCTCCAGGGGCGAGGCGAGGGCAAAGGGGTAGGGTCGCGTACCCCCAGATGTTGCGGTCGCATCGAGCAGTTGCGCCCAGGTGATGTGGTCGGGGTGCCAGTCACCCATCAGGCGATGGGCGATGTCGGCCTCGGCCCGGCCGGTGGCCATGGCCAGCGCCCGCGTCATCAGCCCCCGGCTGACACCCATGCGGAAACCGCCGGTCAGAAGCTTGATGAAGAGGAACCGCTCGGCGCCGCCAAGCCCGTCCCAGGCCCCGAGGATGGCCGCGCGGCGCGTCTCGACCGGCTGGCCGGTCAGCCCGATCAGGAATTGAATCCAGTGGGTTAGAGAATGATCCTCAGACCGGGACGGCGGCGGAAGCAGCAGCGTGATGGTCTCGGCCAGGTCGCCCGCGACGGCATAGCTTTCCTCCATCAGCCAGTCGGGAATGGCCGCGGCCTGCGCCGCCCAGAGGCGCAGTTCGGTGGCATTGACCGCCCGCTTTGGCCGCCGCCCCGACAGGAGCGCCGCACACCACAGGCGGTCGGATTCGGGGGCGGTGCGGAAATAGGCGGCCAGCGCCTCGGTCCGGGTGCCGGTGCGGGTGGTGCCGTCGAGGGCGGCAAAGAGCTTGGTAAACCGTTTCATAACGGTCTGGCACGCGTCTGGCATGCGTCTGGCATGCGTCGGGACAGGAGGGCGGCCGCGACGCGCGTCATTCGAGGCCCTCGGGCTCTTCCCCGTCGCCGGACCAGCCGGTCTCGACCACCCGCGCGTCGCGGCCCTGTCCGGCCAGCCAGCGGCGGAACGGCGTGGTGTAGCCATGCGTCACGAACACGCGCTCGGCCCCCGTGGCGGCGATGGCGGCATTCAGGCCAGGCCAGTCCGCGTGGTCCGAGATGACGAAGCCGGTGGCCAGGCCCCGCCTGCGCCGGATGCCGCGCAGTGCCATCCACCCGCTTGCGAAGGCCTGCGCGACGGGGGCGCCCAGCCGGTCGGCCCAGGGCGTGTTCAGCGCCGAGGGCGGCGCCAGGACGAGCGCACCGGGCGGCACCGCTCCGGCGCGGGCGGGCAGGGTGGGCGGCAGCGCATAGCCCTGGGCGCGCAGGATCGCCGTCGGCCCCTCGACCGCGCCATGGGTATGGATCGGCCCGAGCGCCGGCAGGGCCGCCATGATGCGCTGCGCCTTGCCAAGGCCATAGGCGCCGACCAGGCTGATCCGCCCCTCGGCGGCGTTGGCCGCCCACCAGTCCGCGATGTCTTGCATCACCTGCGCCTGCGGGGCCCATCGGAAGATCGGCAGCCCGAAGGTGCATTCGCTGATGAAGGCATCGCAGCGCAGCGGCTCGAAGGGTTCCGACAGACCGTCGGCCTCGGTCTTGTAGTCGCCCGAGACCACCCAGACCTCGCCCCGGTGCTCGACGCGGATCTGCGCGGAGCCGGGCACATGGCCTGCCGGATGGAAGCTGACGGTGACATCGCCGATGCGCCGGGGTTCGGCCCATCCGATCGCCTCGGCGGCGATGTCGCCGAGGCGGTGACGGATCACCGGCAGCGCCGCGCCCGTCGCCAGATAGCGTCCGTGGCCGGGGCGGGCGTGGTCGGAATGGCCGTGGGTGACAAGCGCGCGATCCACCGGGCGCCAGGGGTCGATGTGAAACCCCCCGGCGGGGCAGAAGATGCCGCGGTCGGTGAAGGTGAGGACGGGATCACGGGCCATGCCCGATAGATAGCGCCCCCGCGCCCGGTGCAACATCCCGCTGTGGCGCAACAGCGGCGGGTGGGCGGTGGCTTGCCCCCGGCGCGATTCGCCGCCACCTTGGCGCCATGGTCCGGATTTTGACAGGCGGCGGGATCACGCGGCGCGGGCTTGTGGCCGGCGCGGCGGCGGCGCTTGCCATGCCGCGGGCCGCGCGGGCGGGGCTGACCTGTTCGGGGTTCACCGCGCCGGGGCCCGAGGGGGTGCAGCGCTGCGTGGCCGGCCTGCCCGCGCTGAATGTGCGGGGGGCGGGGCAGCTTTGCCCGCACTGGTGCTGGGCGGCCTGCATCCAGAGCCTTTTCGCCACCGCCGGTTTCGTGATCCGCGACCAGAGCCGCATCGTCGGCGTGCTGTTCGGGCGGGCCGACCTGTGCCTTGCGGCCAACGGCGGGCAGATCGAGCGGGTGGTGAACCGCGACTGGCAGGCGGATGACGGGCGATGGTTCCGGGCCGAGGCGCAGACCCTGCTGGATCTGAGCCGGGGCCTCGGCAACCCGAACGTGGTGCAGGCCTCGGCCCGCGACCTTGCGAACGGCTATCCGCTGATCAACGGGGCCCTGGGACATGCCACGGTGATGACCGCGATGACCTATCTGACCGACCGGACGGGGGCGCTGCGCGGGATCGAGGACATCACCGTGGCCGACCCGCTGGTGCCGCTGGGCCAGGCCGCGCGGCAGCGGTCGCTGACGCGGGCCGAGCAGAACAACATCTTCTTCGTGATGCAGGTCCGGGTGTATGGATGAGGGCGCCGGTTTTTTGGGCGGATCCGGCGGGTATCGGCGGAATTCGCGGCGCCCCCCTTTTCGCGCGGGACGGGGGCTGATTAACATGACGGAAATCAGGTGGCGGGGCGGTGCGCGGTGACGAGCTATTTCAACGAGATGTTCGCCGAGGGCGCCGGGGGGGCGCGGGTGCGCGAGCCCTATGCCCGGCTGGAAGCCTGGACCCGCGACATGCCGGCCGAACTGCGCCAGATGAAGCAGGCCGAGGCAGAGCAGCTGTTCCGCCGCATCGGCATCACCTTTGCCGTCTATGGCGAGGGGGGCGACCCTGACCGGCTGATCCCGTTCGACATGTTCCCGCGCGTGTTCACCGCCGCCGAATGGACGCGGCTGGAGCGCGGCATCAAGCAGCGGGCGCGGGCGCTGAACGCCTTTCTGGTCGATGTCTACGGCCGCGGCGAGATCGTGAAGGCCGGGCGGATACCGGCCGCGCTGGTCTATCGCAACAATGCCTACGAAAAGGCGGTGGCGGGCATCGTGCCGCCCAAGGGCGTCTACAGCCATATCGTCGGCATCGACCTGGTGCGCACCGGGGCGGACGAGTTCTTCGTGCTGGAAGACAATTGCCGCACGCCGTCGGGCGTGTCCTACATGCTGGAGAACCGCGAGATCATGATGCGGATGTTTCCCGACCTGTTCCGGGAAAACCGCATCCAGCCGGTCGACAGCTATCCCGAACTGCTGCGCCGCACGCTGGCATCGGTGGCCCCGCAGAAATGCGATGGAGAGCCCTGCGTGGTGATCCTGACGCCGGGGCATTTCAACAGCGCCTATTACGAGCATTCGTTCCTGGCCGACCTGATGGGCGTGGAACTGGTCGAGGGGCAGGACCTGTTCGTGGAGGGTGCCTTTGTCTGGATGCGCACCACCGAGGGGCCGCGCAAGGTGGACGTGATCTATCGCCGGATCGACGACGCCTTCATCGACCCGCTGTGCTTCCGGCCCGACAGCATGCTTGGGGTGCCGGGGCTGATGGACGTCTACCGGTCGGGGGGCGTCGCGATCTGTTCGGCGCCGGGGGCGGGGGTGGCCGATGACAAGGCGGTCTATACCTTCGTGCCCGAGATGATCCGGTTCTACCTGGGCGAGGAGCCGATCCTGCGGAACGTGCCGACCTGGCAATGCGGCAAGGCGGACGATCTGAAATACGTGCTGGAGCGGCTGGGCGAACTGGTCGTCAAGGAGGTTCACGGATCGGGCGGCTATGGCATGCTGGTGGGTCCGAAGTCGACCGCCGAGCAGATCGAGGCGTTCCGGGCGCGGATCGTGGCCGATCCGGGCAACTACATCGCCCAGCCGACGCTGGCGCTGTCGACCACGCCCACCTTCGTGGCCGAGGGGATCGCGCCGCGCCATGTGGACCTGCGGCCCTATTGCCTGGTGGGCGAGCGGATCGAACTGGTGCCCGGCGGCCTGACGCGGGTGGCGCTGACCGAAGGGTCGCTGGTGGTGAACTCGTCGCAGGGCGGGGGCGTCAAGGATACCTGGGTGCTGGCGGAGTGATGCGATGCTGAGCCGGACCGCCGACAACCTGTACTGGATGGCCCGCTATGTGGAGCGGGCCGAAACCGCTGCCCGGCTGCTGGAGGTGGGCGCGCGCATAGCGCTGCTGCCGTCGTCCCACGGGTTCCGCAGCGAATGGGACAGCCTGCTGCGCGCCAGCGGCACCTCGATCGCCTTCGAGAAGAAATACGGCGAACCGGTGCAGCGCAACCTGGAAAGCTGGCTGTTCTTCGACCGCGACAACCCGTCCTCGGTGGCCAGTTGCCTGACGGCCGCGCGCGAGAACGGGCGGATCGTGCGCACCGCGCTGACCACGCAGATGTGGGACGCGCTGAATTCGGCCTTTCAGGACCTGCGGGTGTTCGACCGCACGCCGCGCAGCGAGCTGGCGCTGAGCCGGATGACGGAATGGACGATGCGGCAGACGGCGCTGCTGCGGGGCGCGATGGAGGCCACGCATCTGCGCAACGACGGCTATGATTTCCTGAACCTCGGATTCTACATCGAGCGGGCGGACAACACCGCGCGGCTGCTGGACGTGAAGTACTATGTGCTGCTGCCGAGCCTGGAGTTCGTGGGATCGGGGCTGGACAACTATCAGTGGACGACGCTTCTGCGCGCGATGAGCGCGCATCGCGCGTTCCACTGGGCCTATGGCGGCGAGGTGACGGCGGCCAAGATCGCGCATTTCCTGATCCTGAACCCGCAGATGCCGCGCAGCCTGGTGACCTGCGTCGAGGGCGCGAACATCCACCTTGACCGGCTGGCGCGCGGATACCGCCGGTCGACCCGGGCGCAGGACCGGGCGCGCGGGATGCTGGCGGGGCTGGCCGAACTGCGGACCGAGGACATTTTCGAGGAGGGTCTGCACGAGTTCCTGACCCGGTTCATCCGCGAGACGGCAGATCTGGGGGCGGCGGTTCACATGAGTTACCTGAGCGGGGACGTGCGCTGATGCTGATCGCGGTCGAGCATGTGACGACCTATCGCTATGACCGCCCGGTGCGCGGCGTCGTGCAGAGCCACCGGCTGACGCCGGCCGAGTTCGACGGGCAGCGCGTGCTGTCCTGGGATGTGGCGGTGACCGACGGCGTGAAGGGCGGCGGGTTCCGCGACGGGGCCGGCGACTGGATCCAGGGCTGGACCGTCTCGGGCCCGGTCAGCGAGATCGCGGTGACGGTGCGCGGGCTGGTCGAGACGGTGGACAACGCGGGCCTGCTGCGCGGGCATCGGGAAAAGGTGCCGCCGATGGTCTGGCTGACGCCAACCGCCGCGACGCGGCCCGACGATGCGATCCGGGCGCTGGCGATCCAGTCGCGCGGGGCGGGCGAGGCGCTGGCGCAGGTGCATGCCATGGCCGACGCGGTGGCCGCGGCGGTTGTCTGGACACCGGGAAAGACCCGGGCCCATACCACCGCGTCCGAGGCGCTGGCCCTGGGCGAGGGCGTATGCCAGGACCATGCGCAGGTGCTGATCGCGGCGGCGCGGGCGGGCGGGTTTCCGGCGCGCTATGCCACAGGCTACATGCTGGACGCGCCCGACGAGGGCGACGCGGCCCATGCCTGGGCCGAGGTCTGGGTGGAAGGGCTGGGCTGGGTGGGGTTCGACCCGGCGAACCGCTGCTGCCCGGATGCGCGCTATGTGCGGCTGGGATCGGGACGGGACGCGCAGGACGCCGCGCCGATCCGGGGTACCACGCGGGGCGCCGCCGGAGAGGAAAGCATGGCGGTCAGCCTGCGGGTGGCGCAGGGCCAGGTGCAGACGCAGCAATAGCCCCGGGGCGTCGGACGGCGGCACCCGGGGGCGCCGCCGCCGCGGTGGCAGGACCTATTGCGCGGCGGTGATGGATACCACGTTCGTGCTGCGCGCCGGCTGCGGACCGCCCGCGTTCGCGTCGATGAAGCTGAGCACCAGCGGACGGATGTTGAGGCGCCAGCTCTTGCCCGCAAAGATGCCGTAGTGCCCGGCGCCCGGTTCCAGGTGGCTGGCCTTCTTCGAGTCGGGCAGGCCGGTCAGCAGGTCAAGCGCGGCAAGGCACTGGCCGGGGGCCGAGATGTCGTCGGCCGCGCCCTCGACGACCTTGACCGCGACCTGGGTGATGGCGCCCATGTCCACGCGCTTGCCCGCCACGGTGAAGACATTGCGCGCGATTTCGCGGTTCTTGAAGATGCGTTCGACGGTGGACAGGTAGAATTCCGCCGTCATGTCCATCACGGCAAGATATTCGTCATAGAAGCGGTTGTGGGTGTCGTGGTCGCTGGCATCGCCCTGGGCCACGCGCATGATCTGGTCCGAGAAGGCCTTGGAATGGCGTTCGGCGTTCATCGACATGAAGCTCTGCAATTGCAGCAGGCCCGGATAGACCAGCCGCCCCGCGCCCTTGTACTTGAACCCGACACGCTGGATCGCGATCTGCTCGAGCTGGCCCATCGTCACGCGGCGCCCGAAATCGGTGACCTCGGTGGCGGCGGCGTCGGGGTCGACCGGGCCGCCGATCAGCGTCATCGAGCGGGGCTGCGCCGCCGGGTCCTCGCCCGCCAGATAGGCGACGGCCGCGAGCGTGAGCGGAACCGGCTGGCAGATCGAGATCACATGGGTGTCGGGCCCGAGGTGGCGCAGGAATTCGACGAGGTAGAGCGTGTAGTCCTCGACATCGAACTTCCCGGCGCTGACGGGAATGTCACGGGCGTTGTGCCAGTCGGTCACATAGACGTCGCAGTCAGGCAGTAGGGACATCACGGTAGACCGCAGGAGCGTCGCATAATGGCCCGACATCGGGGCCACGAGCATCACCTTGCGCGCCATCGGCTGGCGGCGGCGGACGCGGAAGTGGACGAGATTGCCGAACGGCATGTCGACCACCGGCACGACGTCGACCAGGTGGTCCTGGCCGTCCGGGCCGACGATCGAGCGGATGCCCCAGTCGGGCTTGGCGACCATGCGCGCGAACGTCCGTTCGGTCACCTCGCCCCAGGCCGCGACCAGCGGCAGGAGCGGGTTGAGCGACAGTGCGAAGGCCGGGTAGGAGGCCCAGGCCCGCGCGGAGGCGCCCAGCCACTCGTTGGTGTTGCGGGCGCTTTCCATCATGTCGTAGGTGTACATGTACTTCATCAGGCGTCTCCATGCCCCGGCGGGAATCAGGCAGTATTCGTCGCTTTCCCCCCTGAACAGGCGACGGTATGTTGCGCGGGCGACCGTCGGAAAGAACGGATGCTGCGCAGCGGCGAGATTAGGGGGGAAACATTCGCATGACAACAGATGACATCGGCGCGGGCGAGAGGCTGGCGCGGCTGAATGCCAATCTGGCGCGGGTGGAGGAACTGACCGGACGGCTGACGGCGGCCCTTGCGCGGCGCAAGTCGGCCGATCCCGCGCTGCACGGGCCCAGCCAGGACGTCTATCTGAAGGCCGCGGCGGCCTATGTGGCCGAAATGATGCAGAACCCGTCGAAAGTGCTGGAACACCAGATCGGCTACTGGGGCAAGACGCTGAAACACTATGTCGAGGCGCAGCAGATGCTGCTGAAGGGCGAGTTGAAGGCGCCCGACGACCCGACGCCCAGGGATCGCCGATTCGCCAATCCGCTGTGGGAGACGCATCCGTTCTTCAACTACCTCAAGCAGCAGTACCTGCTGAACGCCGAGGCGATCACCGGCGCGGTCGCGGGGCTTGACCGGCTGGACCCGGCCGAGCGGAAGCGGGTGGACTATTTCACCCGGCAGATCGTGGACATGTTCTCGCCCACCAATTTCCTGGCCACGAACCCCGACGCGCTGGAGCGCGCGGTCGCGACGGATGGCGAAAGCCTGGTGCAGGGGCTGGAAAACCTGGTGCGCGACATCGAGGCCAACGAGGGCGAGCTGCTGGTGACGCTGGCGGACCGCGAGGCCTTCACCCTGGGCGGCAACATCGGAACGGCGCCCGGCGCGGTGGTCTATCGCAACCGCATGTTCGAGCTGATCCAGTACACGCCCACCACCGAGACGGTGCATCAGGTGCCGCTCCTGGTCTTTCCGCCATGGATCAACAAGTTCTACATCCTCGACCTGAAGCCGCAGAACTCATTGATCCGATGGATCGTGGATCAGGGCTATACGCTATTCGTCGTAAGCTGGGTGAACCCTGACGCGCGCTATCGCGATGTCGGGATGGATGACTACATCCGCGACGGATACCTGCGGGCCATGGCCGAGGTGCGGCGGATCACCGGCGAGAAACAGATCAACGCGGTGGGCTACTGCATCGCCGGAACCACGCTGTCGCTGACGCTGGCACATCTGAAGAAGGCGGGGGACACTTCGGTCAAGTCGGCCACCTTCTTCACCACCCTGACGGATTTTTCCGATCAGGGCGAGGTCGGCGTGTTCCTGGATGACGACTTCGTGGACGGGATCGAGCGGCAGGTCGAACAGGACGGCATCCTTGACCGGACCTTCATGAGCCGGACCTTCAGCTTCCTGCGGTCGAACGACCTGATCTGGCAGCCCGCGATCAAGAGCTACATGCTGGGTGAGGCGCCGCCCGCCTTCGACCTGCTGTACTGGAACGGCGACGGCACCAACCTGCCCGCCAGGATGGCGGTGGAATACCTGCGCGGCCTGTGCCAGCGCGACGAGTTCGCGCGCGGCGGCTTTCCGGTGTTCGGCGAGCCGGTGGCGATCCGGGATGTGACCGTGCCGCTCTGCGCCATCGCCTGCGAGACCGACCACATCGCGGCCTGGAAGGGAAGCTTCAACGGAATCAGGCAGATGGGATCGAAGGACAAGACCTTCATCGTGTCCCAGTCGGGCCATATCGCGGGTATCGTCAACCCGCCGTCCAAGGGGAAGTACGGCCATTACACCAATGACGGCCCGATGACGACGCCCGAGGAATGGATGGCGGGTGCGACCTTCA
The DNA here is from genome assembly GCA_019454225.1 of Paracoccaceae bacterium. Classification (NCBI taxonomy): domain Bacteria; kingdom Pseudomonadati; phylum Pseudomonadota; class Alphaproteobacteria; order Rhodobacterales; family Paracoccaceae; species Paracoccaceae bacterium. Next base: position 1,703,897 of record CP075370.1, read on the forward strand.
ACGCCGGGTCGTGGTGGCCCCGCTGGGGGGCCTGGCTTGCCAAGCGGTCCGGCAAGCAGGTGCCCGCCCGCATACCCGGCGAGGGGGCCGAGGTCCTGGCCCCGGCGCCGGGCACCTATGTGATGTCCAGCCCAGCCGCCTGATCGGGAACGGAATTCCGGGCACGCCTGCGACCTGCCGCCGCGTCATGCTGCGACGCAGAAAATTCACTTGCAATGCTGCGGTGCAGCATCTATATCTTGGTCATCAGGAACACACGATCCCGCCTCGGGCGAATGGAGATGAAGATGACCAAGACCAACGATTTCACCAAGGTGATGCAGGACATGATGGCGGCGTTCCCGGTGGACGCCTCGGCGATGCAGAACGCGTTCAAGACGCAGGCCGCGATGGGCGAGAAGCTGTCGAAAGTGGCTCTGGAAGCCGCCGAGAAGTCGACCGAGATCTCGGCCCAGTGGACCAAGGCCACCATCGCCAAGCTGGGCGACGTGTCGAAGGCCAAGACCGAGCCGACCGACTACACCAAGGCCTTCACCGACTTCGCCTCGGCCGCTGCCGAGATGACCGCCGAGCACATGGCGGCCTATGCCGAAGTGGCCAAGAAAGTGCAGATGGAAACCGTCGAGCTGATGCTGGCCGCCGGCAAGGACATGTCGGAAGACGCGACCGCCGCCGTCAAGAAGGCGACCGCCGACGCGACCGCTGCCGCCAAGAAGGTGACGACCGCCGCTGCTGCCGCCGCGAAGTGATCGCTGCACCGCGCGTACGACCCTCCTCCCTGTCGGACTGACGCGTGGCTGGGCGGGCCCCCCTTGGGGTCCGCCCTTTTCCTTTGCAATCCGGCGCGGCTGCCCTAGGATTGCCGCAGCGCAACATGCGAGGGGAACGATGGCCGATACCGACAAGCCGCTCCTGATCAAGCGGTATGCGAGCCGCCGACTCTACAACACCGAAACCTCCGACTATGTGACGCTTGAGGATATCGCGGGCTTTATCCGCGCCGGGCGCGAGGTGCAGATCATCGACCTGAAGTCCGGCGACGACCTGACGCGGCAGTACCTGCTGCAGATCATCGCCGAACATGAATCGAAGGGCGACTCGGTCCTGCCGATCAACGTGCTGACCGACCTCGTGCGATCCTACACCACGGGAATGCAGTCGGTCGTGCCGACCTTCCTGGCCGCGAGCTTCGAGATGCTGCGCGATGGCCAGTCGAAGATGATGGAAAACCTCGGCGCCCTGCCGAACCCGATGGCCGCGATGCCCGGGTTCGATGCGATGCGGAAAAGCCAGGAAGCCTTCATGAAGACGATGATGGCGGGGCTGCCGGGCTGGCCCCCGGGGACGGCCGCGCGCGAGGAACGCGCGGAACCGGGCGACGAGCTTGCACAGATCAAGAAGCAGCTTGCCGAACTTCAGGCAAAGCTGTCGAAGCTCTGAAGCGGGGGTGACGGCGGTCCGCCACCGCTGCCCCGGTCAGGCGCGCACGGTGCGCGCCGCCGTGACCAGGGCATCGGCCAGCAGGTCGCATTCGTCGGGCGACAGCCGCGCCGGCAGGCGCAGGTCGCAGGCGCGCATCAGCATCGCGCGGGTCTTGGGCAGGTCGGGCGGGGTGCCCAGGAATGCCCAGTTCCAGAACGCCCGCGCATTGCCCTCGGACAGCCCGAACACCTGCACCGGCGCCCCGAGCGATTTCGCCTCGGCCTGGAAGGCCAGCGCCTGATCGTCGGTCCAGTCGCCGGTCAGCAGGAACTGCAGCGAATCGGGGGCGCGTTCTTCCTGCGGCAGGGCCGGGGGAACGCGGAACCAGTTGACCCGCGCCAGGTGCGCCGCCACGCGGTCATGGTTCGCAAGGCCACGCCGCGCCCGGTCGTCGACCAGCGGCAACTGCGGGCGGATCACGGCGGCCGACAGGTTCTGCATCCGCATGTTGTAGAGCGGCAGGCGGTTCTGCCATTTCCCGGCGATGTCCTTCATCCCGGGATGCGATTTCCAGTTCGTCTCATACGCGCCCGACATGATCGCGGCGCGGGCGGCGATGTCGGGGTCGTCGGTCACCAGCATCCCGCCCTCGCCCGCATTCACGAGCTTGTAGGACTGGAAGCTGAAACAGCCGATCGCGCCGATCGTCCCGATCCGGCGCCCGCCCCAGCGGGTGCCCAGCGAATGCGCCGCATCCTCGATCACCGGCACGCCGGCGGCTTCGGCCGCCGTCATGATCGCGTCCATGTCCGAGGTATGGCCGCGCATGTGGCTGATCATCACCGCGCCCGCGCCGGGCAGCTTTGCGCGGAAATCGGCCATGTCGATGCGCAGGCTGTCGTCCACCTCGACCAGCACCGGCGTGCAGTCGGCATGCAGCACCGAGGACGGGACGGCGGCAAAGGTGAAGGCCGGGATCAGCACTGTCGCGCCGCGCGGCAGGTCGAGCGCCTTCAGCGCCAGAAACAGCGCGGCCGAGCAGGATGACACGGCAAGCGCATAGCGCGATCCGATCAGGGCGGCGAATTCGGCCTCGAGCCGGGGCACCGGGGCATCGGCGGGCGAGGTGTAGCGGAACAGGTCGCCCGAGGCGAGCAGGCGGTCGATCTCGGCGCGGGCCTCGGCCGGGATGGGTTCGGCCTCGGTCAGGTTGACCGACTGGGCCGCTGCGGGGGCCGATCCGTCATGCGCCATGGGGGCATCTCCTCGCATCACGGGCCTGTCTTAGGGCCAAGCGCGGGGTTTGGCCAGTGGCAGGGTGTTGCCTGTGGCACGATGTGGCGGCGTTGTGCCTGCGTCATAGCCCCAGCCTGTCACGCATGGCATACCAGGTCATCGCCAGCACCAGCATCGGCCAGCGAAAGGCCACCCCCCCGGGGAAACGGGGCTGCGGCAGGCCCGCCATCAGGTCGAACCGCCCCGCCTGACCGGCCACCGCCTCGGCCAGGACCTTGCCCGCCATCGTCGCCAGCGCCACCCCGTGCCCGGAATAGCCCGAGGCCGACAGGACGTTCGGCGCCACCCGGCGGAAGCAGGGCAGCCGCGTCATCGTGATGGCCAGCGTGCCGCCCCAGGCATGGTCGATGCGGGTATCGCGCAGCTGGGGATAGATCTGCAGCATCGGCTTGCGGACCGTGGCCGCGATGTCGGCCGGGAAGCGCCAGCCGTAGCTTTCGCCGCCCCCGAACAGCAACCGGTTGTCGGGCGACAGCCGCCAGTAGTTCACCACGAAGCGCGAATCCGCGACGGCGACGGGTTTCGACAGCACCTGCGCCGCGCGGTCGCCCAGCGGTTCGGTTGCCACGATGAAGTTGTTGATCGGCATCACCCGCGCCTCGACCTCGGGCGCGAGGCCCGCAAGATAGCCGTTGGCGGCCAGGATCACGTGGTCGCAGGTCACCCGGCCCGCGTCGGTGCGCACCACCGGCCGCGCGCCGGGATCGATCGCATGCACCTCGGACCGTTCGTGGATCACAGCCCCCGCCGCCATCGCCGCCCGGGCCAGCCCGAGCGCGAAGTTCAGCGGATGCAGATGCGCCGCGCCCCAGTCGATGCCGCCACCGGCGAACGTGTCCGATCCGATCAGCGCACGGATGCCCGCGCGGTCCAGCGTCTCGATCCGGTCATAGCCGTAGTCGCGCGCCAGCCGCTCGGCATGGGCATGGTCGGCCCGCACCTCGGCAGGGGTCCGGCAGGCATGGGCGACGCCCGGACGCCAGTCGGTGCCCGGCATGCCGTCGGCCAGATCGCGGACCAGCGCCTTGGCCTCCTCGGCCATGTCCCACAGCCGCCGGGCGTCCGCCGCCCCGGCCATCCGCTCCAGATCGTCCTGGTCGAGCCTCTGGCCCGATCCGACCTGCCCGCCGTTGCGCCCCGAGGCGCCAAACCCCGCGCGCTGCGCCTCCAGCACCACCACGCTCAGGCCGCGTTCGGCCAGGTGCAGCGCTGCCGACAGTCCCGTATAGCCCGCGCCGATCACGCAGACATCGGCCACGCTGTCGCCGCGCAGGGGCGGGCAGGGCGGCAGCGCCTGCGCCGTCGCGGCATACCATGAGGGCGGGTATTCGCCCGCCCGGTCGTTGGCGTGCAGCAGGTTCATACGTTCAATAGCAGGTGTTCGCGTTCCCACGGGCTGATGACCTGCAGGAACTCCTTGTATTCGTTGCGCTTCACGCTGTCATAGACTTGGCAGAACTCGGGTCCCAGCACCTCGCACAGCGCCGTGTCCTCTTCCAGCAGGTCCAGCGCGTCGCCCATGTTGTAGGGCAGGTCGGTTTCCATGTTGTAGGCATCGGCCTTGCATTCGGGGCGGGGCGGCTTGCCCTCCTTCAGCCCCAGGTAGCCGCAGGCAAGGCTTGCGGCGATGCCCAGGTAGGGGTTGCAGTCCATCCCGGCCAGCCGGTTCTCCAGCCGCCGCGCCTCGGGGCCCGAAACCGGCACGCGCAGCCCCGTCGTGCGGTTGTCGCGGCCCCATTCCAGGTTGATCGGCGCGGCGAAGTCGGGAACGTAGCGGCGGTAGCTGTTCACATAGGGCGCCAGCAGGGCGACGGCCGCGGGCAGGTGGTTCTGCATCCCGGCGATGAAATGGCCGAAGGCCTCGGTCTCGGCGCCCTTCTTCTCCGAAAAGATGTTCTTTCCGGTCTTCAGGTCGACCACCGAATGATGGATGTGCATGGCGCTGCCCGGCTCGCCCTCGATCGGCTTGGCCATGAAGGTGGCGAAACAGTCGTGGCGCAGCGCCGCCTCGCGGATCAGCCGCTTGAAGAAGAAGATCTCGTCGGCCAGCTTGACCGGATCGCCATGCGCCAGGTTGATCTCGACCTGGCCCGCGCCGCCCTCCTGCAGGATGCCGTCGATCTCGAAGCCCTGCGCCTCGGCGAAGTCGTAGATGTCGTCGATGACCTTGCCGTATTCGTCGACCGCCGACATCGAATAGGCCTGCTTGCCCGCCGCCCGGCGGCCCGACCGGCCCATCGGCGGGATGATCGGCATGTTCGGGTCGATGTTCCGCGCGACAAGGAAGAATTCCATCTCGGGCGCGACGATCGGCTGCCATCCCTCAAGCCGGTAAAGCTCGCAGACCCGGCGCAGCACGTTGCGCGGCGCCGTGGGCACCGGGCGGCCGTCCTGGTCCTCGGCGTCATGGATGATCTGCAGCGTCACATCCGCCGTCCATGGCGCGGCGGTCGCCGTCTCCCAGTCGGGCACAAGGATCATGTCGGGTTCGGTGAAGGCGCCGGTGGGGTTGTCGGCCCACTCGCCGGTGATCGTTTGCAGGAAGATCGAATTCGGCAGGAAATAGTTGGCCTGCTTGGCGAATTTCGAGGCAGGCATGGCCTTGCCGCGGGCCACGCCCGCGATGTCGGCGATGATGCATTCCACCTCGTCCACGCGGCGGCCGCCGATGAAGTCGCGCGCGGCATCGGGCAGTCGGTCGGTCCATTTGGACATGATGTGTCTCGGGTTGGCCCCGGCGGGGGCGGGGGGTCAGGCCGCGCGGTGCGCGCGCGGCATCTTGAAGAACGCCGCGATGCGGCCGGCCAGCGACGGGCTGTCGATGGGCTCGGTCAGCCGCTCGCGCGCCCGCGCCATCAGGTCGTCAGGCACCAGCCCGGGACCGCGCGTGCGCATCAGCCCATCGACAAAGCCGCTGCCGAACTCGGGATGCGCCTGCACCGAAAAGGCCCGGTCGTCATAGACCAGCGCCGCATTGGCGCAGAACGCGTTGCCGGCCACCACCTGCGCCGCATCCGGTTTCTCGACCACCTGGTCGCGGTGCCATGCGTTCAGCGTGACGGTCTCGCCGCCAAAGTCGTAGTCGGTCGGCCCGACCGCCCAGCCGCCCGGATACCGCGCGACCCTGCCGCCCATCGCCTTCGCGATGATCTGGTGGCCAAAGCAGACGCCGACCAGCGGCACGCCCGCCGCATAGACGTCGCGGATGAACGCCTCCAGCGGCTTGATGAAGGGGTGATCCTCATAGGCGCCGTGGCGCGAGCCGGTGATCAGCCAGCCGTCGGCATCGTGGACCGAGGCGGGAAACTCCATCGCCTCGACATGCCAGGTGCGGAAGCTGAAGCCGTGGCCGTCCAGCAGGCGGACGAACATGTCGGGGTAGTCGCCGGTTTCCGGTTTCAGGGCGTCGGGGGCCTGGCCGGTCTGAAGGATGCCGATGCGCATGGTTGGCTCTGGTTGACTGGCCACATGGTAGCCGGGCGCCCGGGGGTGCGGCAAGGGGGCGCGCGGCCGCCCGGCACACGATGCGCGCAGGCAGGGCAGGCGGATCGGCACGGAATGCCGATGCGCGTCGGCCGTTCCGGCAGCCGGACCGGGTGGTGCCGCCCCGCCGTCCCGGGCGGCCGGGCGGCAACGGGCACCCGAAGATGAATAAATGGTAAACGCGCGACGCCAACCCATTGAAAACGCTGCATCCGATTCGCGTCCCACCGTGGGACGCCCGCCGCCGACTCAACCCTTGCCACGCGGACGGATCGGGGCGACCATCGGGACAGGCGGCAAAGGACGCGGCGGCGCGGAGGACGGCGACGATGATCGAGATCGGCACGGACAAGGTGGTGCAGGTGGTGTTTCTGGCCCGCGAAGGCGCGGCGGGGGGCCGCGAGCTTGCGACGTTCATCGCGGCACTGAACGACGACGAAAAGGCGCATCTGACCGCGCTCGCGTGGGTCGGGCGCGGTGCCTTCGAACCCGAGGACTACCCCCGCGCCGTCGAGACCGCGTTCGAGGAGGCGACCGTTCCGACCGAGGTCTATCTGATGGGGATGCCGCATCTGGCCGAGAACCTGGAGGCCGGGCTGGATGCGATGGGCGTGGACGTGGGCGACGCCGAGGAGGATTTTCTCTAGCCGGGCAGCGCGGCCCTTGCCGCGCGCCACCGCGCCACCAGCGTCGGGACCCCCGCATCGCGCCACCAGCGGGGCGCCACCAGGCCGTTCGACAACCCGCCCCGGGGACCGGCGAGGCCCGGCACCGGGATCGGATCGTCGGTGTCCCATCCCCGGCCGGCGATCCGCCGGAAGGACGCAGCAATCATCGCCAGCAGGACCGTCTCGGAATTCGGCAGGGGCTGGCCGGCAAAGCCCTCGCGCATCGCCGACCACAGCGCCGGGTCGCCGCGCAGGCCCCAGCCGGACGGCGGCGGATCGAACAGCCCGGGCAGACCGGCCAAGGCGTCACACCGTGTCGAGATAGAGTTCGACCTGCTCCTCGGGGCTGAGTTCGGCCAGATAGTGCGCCTCTTGCCGCTTGGTCAGCACGTAGTTCCGGATCAGTTCGCGCGGGAAGATGCGGGGCAGGACCGGGCTGTTCTCGAAGGCGTCGATCGCGGCGGCCCAGGTGCCCGGGATCTGCGGCAAGCCGGGGATGGCATAGGCATTGCCGGTCACGGGCGGCGGCGGATCCTCGGCATCCTCGATGCCGTTCAGGGCGGCGCCCAGGATCACGGCCAGCATCAGGTAGGGGTTCACGTCGCCCCCGGCCACCCGATGCTCGATCCGCCGTGCCGCGGGGTTGCCCGCCGGAATCCGGATGGCGGCGGTGCGGTTCTCGTAGCCCCAGCAGATCGCCGTGGGCGCATGGGCGCCCGGCACCAGCCGGTCATAGCTGTTGGCGTGCGGCGCGAAGATCAGCGTGGAATCGTGCATGGCATCCAGACAGCCCGCCACCGCCTGTTTCAGCATCGCCGTGCCCTTGGGGCCGCCCGAGTCGAACACGTTGTCGCCCGAGCCATCCAGCACCGAGAAATGCGTGTGCAGGCCCGAACCGGAGTATTCCGCATAGGGCTTGGCCATGAAGGACGCGGCAAAGCCGTGCCGCCGCGCCAGGCCCTTGACCAGCAGCTTGAACAGCCAGGCATCGTCGGCGGCGCGCAGCGCATCGTCGGAATGCATCAGGTTGACCTCGAACTGTCCCAGCCCTGTCTCCGAGGTCGAGGTGTCCGCGGGAATGTCCATCGCCTCGCAGGCGTCGTACAGGTCGGTGAAGAAGGTGTCGAAGGCGTCGAGCGCGCGGATCGACATCGTCTCGGCCGCCTTGCGGCGCTTGCCGGAGCGGGGCGAGGGCGGCACCTGAAGGGTCTTGCCCGAGTCGTCGATCAGGAAGAACTCCAGCTCCATCGCGACGACCGGCGTGAGGCCCCGCGCCTTGTAGCGCTCGACGACCATCCGCAGGGCCTGCCGGGGATCGCCCTCATAGGGCTGGCCGTTCTCGCGGAACATCCAGATCGGCAGCAGGGCCGTGGGCGCCTCGAGCCAGGGCATCGGCATGAAGCCGCGTTCGGTGGGCTTGAGCACCCCGTCCTGATCGCCCTGCTCGAAGACCAGCGGGCTGTCGTCGATGTCCTCGCCCCAGATGTCGAGGTTCAGGATGCTGAACGGGAACCGCGTGCCATCCTTTACCACCTTGTCGGCAAAGCGCGCGGGAATGCGCTTGCCGCGCGCCTGACCGTTCAGGTCTGCGGCGGCGACCCGGATGGTGCGCACATGCGGGTGCTTGCGAAGCCAGTCTTTCGTGTTCATGTCTTTGCTGCCCGCATGGTTCCGGCTCCGCGCCAGTCCACCACGGTCCGGCAGGCGGTCCGGCCCGGTTGCGGACCCTTCCCCTGTTGGCGATCTTCCGCCGTCGCGGAAATTTGATCAAAATTCACGCTACTACCGGACAAGCTGCGGACGCAAGCGAATTCGCGCGCGCCGTTCGGCCGGAAGATGCCGGTTGAGCCGCCGGTTCATGATCCCGAAGCCCCAGATCAGCAGCAGCGTCAGGCAGATGAAATAGAAGGCCGTGATCGGGTAGGGTATGAAGGGGTTGAACGTCTTGTCGTTGAAATACTTGGCGTAATAGAGCGCATCGCCACGCTGCTGGAACGCCGGGAACCCCGAGAAGTACACCAGCGTCGTGGCGTGGAACAGGAAGATCGCCTCGTTGGTGTAGGCGGGCCAGGCCAGCCGCAGCATCGTGGGCCACTCGATCCTGCGGAAACGCGCCCAGCCTGTGAGCCCATAGGCGTCCGCGGCCTCAAGGTCGCCCTTGGGGATCGACCGCAGCGCGCCGTGGAAGATTTCGGCCGAGTAGGCGGCGGTATTGAGGAACAGCACGATCAGCGCCCCGGCCCAGGCCTTTGACATCCAGGAGACGTCGGCGGTCAGGCCGAAGATGTTGATGCCTGCACGCGGCAGCAGCACAAGCGCCTCGTAGGCAAAGAAGAACTGGATGAAGAGCGGCGAGCCGCGGAACACGAAGACGAACCATTCGGCAGGCACCCGCGCCCAGGGGTTGCGGGCATTCTTGGCCAGCGCGATGGCGGTGGCGAGGAAGAACCCGGCGGCGAGCGCCAGAACGCCGAAGTAGACGTTCCAGATCAGACCCGATCCGATCAGCGTGAACTGCTGGCAGAGCGTGAAATCCTCTCGCGGCAGCAGGCGTTCGCCGTAGCCGAGGCTGCGGAAGGCATAGGCCTGGATCGTTTCCCAGCAGGTCATGCGGCAGCCTTTCGCAGGGCCTCGCCCGCCGCCGTCGCCTGGCCGCGCGACAGCCTGGCGGACAGCCGCGACAGCACCCGTTCCGAGCCCCAGGTCATGAAGAGGTAGAAGATCAGCAGGAAGCCGAAGTACCACAGCCGCCAGTCCGGATGGGGATATTCGTAGGCCTGCGTCTTGGCCCCGCCAAGTTCGCGTGCCCAGTAGACGATGTCCTTGACCCCCAGCAGGAACAGCAGCGGTGTTGCCTTGATCAGGATCATCCACAGGTTCGACAGGCCGGGCAGCGCATAGACCCACATCTGCGGCACCAGCACGCGGCGGAACACCTGGCGGGCGGACATCCCGTAGGCTTCCGCGGTTTCCAGTTGCGCGCGCGGCACGGCCTGCATCGCGCCGTAAAGGACGTTGGCCGCGAAGGCGCCGAAGACGATGGCGAAGGTGATCACCGCAAGCGCGAAGCCATAGAGATCGTGCAGCGCCTGGGGGGCGGAGCCCTGCGGCACCTTGGCCGCCGGGCAGACGCGGAATTCCAGCCCGTTGCGGATCGGTTCGGTCCAGTCGGGGCAGCGGGCCTGATGGACCAGCCATTCCAGCCCCTGGTCGATGGCGATCACGAAGAACAGGAAGAACACGATGTCGGGCACGCCCCGCACCATCGCGGTGTAGCCCTTTCCGAACCACCGCAGCGGCAGGATCGACGAACGCGACGCCATGGCGCCACCGAAGCCGAAGGCCAGCGATACCGGCGCGGTGATGGCCAGCAGCGTCAGGACGGTGATGAAGGACCAATAGAAATCGAGGTGCTTCCCCGTGGTGAGGTAGCACATCAGCCATGTCAGGCCGTCGATGGCCTTGGGGTCGGCGCAGGCGCTGAACATCGCGGGGTTGCCCCCGCCCGGACCGCGCCGGGCGGGGGCATGTCCATCAGAAGGTCGTGGCGTCTTCGCCGAACCACTTCTTGATCATCGCATTCAGCGATCCGTCGGCTTTCATCGAACCGATCGCCGCGTCGAACTTGGCCTTCAGCTCGGTGTCGCTTTCGCGCAGGCCCATGCCGACGCCGCCGCCAAGCTGCACGTCCTCGCCGGCCCAGACGAACTGGCCGCCCGATTCCGCCAGGATCGGCGCAAGATAGTCCTTGTCGGCGAAGACCGCGTCAGCCTCGCCGTTGCGCACCGCGGCGACGGTTTCGTCGGGTGTCGCGAATTCCAGCAGGGTCGCGCCGGATTCGGCGACATAGCCGGCCTGGATCGTGCCGACCTGCGCCGCGACCACGCCGCCCGCAATGTCGGCATCGGCCTTGAGCGCCATGTAGGCCGAGGCCGCCGGCGGAATGTAGTTCTGCGTGAAGTCGATCACCTTGTCGCGTTCCTCGGTGATCGACATCCCGGCGATGATCGTGTCGTAGTTGCCCGACTGCAGGTTCGGGATGATGCTGTCCCAGTCGGTGGTGACCCACTCGCAGGTCAGGCCCGCCATTGCGCACAGCGTATCGCCCAGTTCGCGCTCGAACCCGTCGACCTCGCCCTTGTCGTTGATGAAGTTGTAGGGAGGGTAGGCGCCCTCGGTCCCCATGCGGACGGTCTGGGCGGCGGATGCGCCCGCGGCAAAGGCCAGAAGGGCCGTGGTCAGGATCAGTTTCTTCATTGTCGTCTCCCTGTTAGGGGCCTTTGCGGCCCGCCGTTCGAAGTTGCAGTCAGAAGGTCGGCACGTCCTCGCCAAACCATTTCAGCAGAAGCGCGTTCAGGCTTCCATCCCGTTTCATCCCGGCGATCGCGGCATCGATCTGCCCGCGCAGGCCGGTGTCCGACTTGCGCAGCGCGAGGCCGAAGCCCTCGCCCAGCGGAACGCCCGAACGGGCGAGGATCAGCGCGCCGCCCGACCCGGCGGCGGTTTCCGACAGGAACCGCTGGTCGGCAAATCCCGCATCCGCCTCGCCCCGCAGGACGGCCGCGACGACGTCGTCGGTGGTGGGAAACTCGACCAGGACCGCGCCCGAGGCCGCCACATGCTGCGCGTGGACCGAGGCCGCCTGTGCCGCAACCAGCCCGCCGTCGAGATCGGCATCGGCGTCGCGCGCGATGTAGGCCGAAGGTTCGGGTGGCACATAGGGCGCGGTGAAGTCCACGACCTGCCGGCGTTCCGCAGTGATGGTCATCGCGGCCAGGATCACATCGACATTGCCCGACTGAAGCTGCGGGATCAGCGCGTCCCACTCCACCACGACCCAGGCGCAGTCAAGCCCGGCACGCGTGCACATCGCATCGCCGAAGTCGCGGTCGAAGCCTGCGATGTCGCCCGCGTCATTGATGAAGTTGAAGGGGGGAAAGGCGGCCTCGGTCGCCAGCCGGACGGTTTCGGCATGTCCGGGCAGGGCAAGCGCCAGGGACAGGATCAGCGCGCGGACCACCGGCATCACGCCCCCGCCGACAGGAATGCGCGCAGCCGGTCGGTGCGCGGCTGCCCGAACACCTGGGATGGCGGGCCCTCCTCCTCGATCCGGCCCTGGTGCAGGAACACGACATGATCCGAAAGGTCGGCGGCCAGCTTCATGTCATGGGTCACCAGAAGCATCGTCCGGTGCTCACCCGCGAGATCCTTGATGACTCGCACCACTTCCTGCTGGAGTTCGGGATCAAGCGCCGAGGTCGGTTCGTCGAACAAGAGCGCGCGGGGCTCCATGCACAGGGCGCGGGCGATGGCGGCGCGCTGCTGCTGGCCGCCCGAGAGCTGCGCGGGCCAGGCATCGGCCTTGTCCGCGATGCCGACCTTGGCAAGATAGGCGCGCGCCTTGTCCTCGACCTCTTTCGGGTCGCGGCGCAGCACCGTCACCGGCGCCTCCATCACGTTCTGCAGGACGGTCAGGTGGGCCCAGAGGTTGAACTGCTGGAAAACCATCGACAGGTTGGTGCGGATGCGGGTGACCTGCGCCCGGTCGGCGGGCTGGCGTTGCAGGCCCTGGCCCTTCCAGCGCACGGCCTCGCCCTCGAAGATGACATCGCCCTGCTGGCTGTCCTCCAGCAGGTTGCAGCACCGCAGCAGCGTCGATTTTCCGGACCCCGACGATCCGATCAGCGACACGACGGTGCCGCGCCGGGCCCGCATGTCGACGCCCTTGAGCACCTCGAGCGGGCCATAGCTCTTGTGCAGGTTGCGAATCTCGATGACCGGGGTGTCGGCGTTCAAGGGGGCGTCCTTCGGGCGTGGTGGGCGAGTAGGGCGCAAGTCCTGCGCCATTGCAACGGTCTTTCCGGACAGTCAGGCGCAGGCAGGTGCCGGATCGGTCAGCGAATGCCGCCGATTTGGTCAGGTGGCGGGGGTATGGGCACATCCAGATAGTCGGATGCCGGTATCCGGACGATCCCGCGCAGGCGAAGCGCCGCGCGGTCATCGGGCGCCAGCGCGGCGATGGCGGCCGCGGTTGCCGCGAAAAGCGTCGCGGTGTCGGCCTCGCGGGCCGCGATCAGGGGCAGGCCGGGCGTCGGCGGGGTGCGATGGATCACCCGCAACGCGGCGGCGGCGGCCTCGATTCCCTCCAGGATGGACCAGGTCACGCCGTCGATCGCCGCAAGATCGGCCTGCCCGCCGGCGACGGCGCGGACCGAGGCGGCGTGTGCTCCGGTCTGTGGGCCTGGGCGCAGCCCGAGCCGTGCGGCGTCCTGCGCGATGGCGGCCCAGCCCGACTGCGACATCGGGTCGTTGAACGCCAGCCGCGCCCCGGCAAAGCCGTCAAGGCGGTCGCGCGGATCGTCCCGGCGCGCGACAACCACGCTGCAGTAGTGGCCCGGCGGGCAGTCGGGCAGACCATAGTCGGGTGTGCCCACAAGTGCGACGCGGTCATGCAGCCGGGCGCGGAAGGGAAAGCCGCAGGTCTGGGCCAGCACGAGGTCGGGCGCCGTCCAGACCGGCCAAAGATCATCCTGCCCCCGCGTCAGCACCTCGGGCGCAGCCCGGCCCCGCGCGCGCAGGTCATCGCGGATCAGGGCCCAGAGCCGGTCGTTCGCCGCCCGCAGCGGCGGCGGATCGTACATCGGCAGCGCGGCGATCATCGGGCGGCCCCCGACGCCCGCTGCCGTGCCTGCGCCGATTCCACATCCGTAAGACCCAGAAGCCCCGCGATCAGTCGCATCAGGCGGTCTTCATCGGCGTCGCGTGCGCCATCGGCCAGAACGACCGACCACATCGCCTCCATCAGATGCGCCCGCGCCTCGAGCGGCACGGCCTCCTTCAGTGCCCGGGTGAAGCGCACGGTGTCGGGCGACTGCGATTCCAGCGTCTCGGCCCGGGAACGCAGATCAGCGACGGCAAAGGGCGACAGCGACAGGTGGGCGGCCAGCACCTGGTCGATGCGATGGCGCTCGGCCTCGGCATAGTCGCCGTCGGCCCGCGCGAGCCGGACAAGCAGCGCCGCGAGCGCCAGACCCGCATCGGGTGTGGCAGGGACGGGGGCGGGGCCGGACAGGCGGCGGAGGATCGCGTCGAGCATCCAGCGGATATAGCGGCCGCGGGCAGCGGCGCAAAGATGCGCCGTGCATGCACCGGCATCCGACAGTTCACGTTGTGTTAACCATTTGTCGCACAGGGTCGGGCAGGCCCCGGGGAACGCCATGGACGAAGGTTTCGACGAACCGGCCGCGACCTATGACCCGCCGGGCGACCCCGGGGCGCGGCTGGACTGGCTGCGCCTGATCCGGTCGCGCCGGGTCGGTCCGGCGACATTTCACCGCCTGATGGCCGCGCACGGGACGGCGCGCGCGGCGCTTGCCGCGCTGCCCGGTATCGCCGCGGTCGCAGGCGTCGCGGATTATGAGCCCTGCCCCGAAGGTGTGGTCCGGGCCGAGGCCGCGGCGGCGCGGAGGGTCGGTGCGCGGCTGGTCTGCCGGGGTGAGGCGGACTATCCCGGGCCGCTGGCGCGGATCGCCGATGCGCCACCCTGCCTGTGGCTGCGGGGCGATGCACGGCATCTGGCACGCCCGATGGTCGCGCTCGTGGGTGCCCGCAATGCCTCGTCCCTGGGGCTGCGCATGGCGCGCCGACTGGCCGAGGGGCTGGCCGAGGCGGGATTCACGGTCGTGTCCGGCCTGGCGCGTGGCATCGACGCAGAGGCGCATCAGGGCGCGATGGCGGGGGGCACGGTGGCGGTTCTGGCTGGCGGCGTGGACATCGCCTATCCGCCCGAGAACACCGCGCTGCTGGCCGAACTGGCGGAGCGTGGCTGCGTGCTGTCCGAGGTGCCGGTGGGCACCGAGCCGCAGGCGCGGCATTTCCCGCAGCGAAACCGCATCGTGTCCGGCCTGTCGCGTGCCGTGGTCGTGGTCGAGGCGGCGGCGCGATCGGGCAGCCTGCTGACGGCCCGCGCGGCGCTTGACCAGGGGCGCGAGGTGCTGGCGGTGCCCGGCCATCCGTTCGATGCCCGCGCCGCCGGCTGCAACCAGCTGATCCGCGAGGGGGCGACCCTTGTGCGATCGGTCGCCGATGTGGTCGAGGCGATCGGCGCGGGGCTGGCGGTGCCGCCGGTCGCCGCGATGCCGCCGGAACCGCCGCGCCCGCCGCTGCCCGGCCCGGTGCCCGCGCGCCGCCCGCTGACGGACGTGGCACAGGTGCATGCACGGATCCTGTCGCGGCTGGGCCCGTCACCGCTGCCCGAGGATCAGTTGATCCGTGACCTGGCGATGCCGGCGGCGCTTGTCGCCCCCGAATTGCTGACGCTCGAGATGGAGGGGCGCGTGCTGCGGGCGCCCGGGGGCCTGCTGTCGCGCGCCGTCTGACGCGGCATTCGCCCTGATTGACAATGCGCGGCCCCCGCCCACATGGTGCCCCGCCCGCGCCGCCCCCCCTGGCGGCGCGGCCATTGATGAGGGTTTCATGGCTGTAGTTGTCGTCGAGTCTCCTGCCAAGGCCAAGACAATAAACAAGTATCTTGGACCGGGCTTTACCGTGCTCGCCTCCTACGGCCATGTGCGCGACCTGCCCGCCAAGGACGGATCGGTGGACCCCGACAGCGGATTCGCGATGACCTGGGAGGTTGCGCCTGAAAGCCGCAAACATGTGAAGGCGATTGCCGACGCGCTCAAGACCGATGACACGCTGATCCTTGCCACCGACCCCGACCGCGAGGGCGAGGCGATTTCCTGGCATCTTCAGGAGGCCCTGTCCTCCAGCCTCAAGAAGGGCAAGCAGGTCAGGCGGGTCACCTTCAACGCCATCACCAAGGCCGCGGTGGGCGAGGCCATGGCGAACCCGCGGGCGGTCGATCAGCCGCTTGTCGAGGCCTATCTGGCGCGGCGCGCGCTTGACTATCTGGTGGGGTTCACGCTGTCGCCGGTGCTGTGGCGCAAGCTGCCCGGCGCGCGGTCGGCCGGGCGGGTGCAATCGGTCTGCCTGCGGCTGATCGTCGAGCGCGAGATGGAGATAGAAGCGTTTCGACCCCGCGAGTTCTGGACCGTGGCGGCCATGCTGACGACGCCGCGCGGTCAGGATTTCGAGGCGCGACTGGTCTCGCTGGCTGGAAAGAAGCTGGACAAGTTCGACATATCCACAGCAGAAACGGCCGAGATTGCGGTAAAGGCGATCACTTCGCGAACATTGCGCGTGGAATCGGTAGAGGCAAAGCCCGCGGCCCGCAACCCCTGGCCACCGTTCATGACATCCACCCTGCAGCAGGAGGCCAGCCGCAAGCTGGGCCTTGGCGCCAAGCAGTGCATGAGCGCCGCGCAGCGCCTGTATGAGGCCGGTCACATCACCTACATGCGAACCGATGGCATCGACATGGCGCCCGAGGCGGTGATGGCCGCGCGTGACGAGATCCGCCGGAGGTTCGGCGACCGCTACGTTCCCGACAGCCCGCGCATGTACAAGAACAAGGCCAAGAACGCCCAGGAAGCGCATGAATGCATCCGGCCCACGGACATGGCAGCGGCGCCCGACAAACTGCGCCTGAGCGAGCGTGACCAGGCCGGGCTCTATGACCTGATCTGGAAGCGGACCCTGGCCAGCCAGATGGCGGCGGCGCGGCTGGAACGCACGACCGTCGAGGTGGGCAGCCCTGACCGGCAGGTCGGTCTGCGCGCCACCGGGCAGGTGGTGCTGTTCGACGGTTTCCTGAAGGTCTATGACGAGGGCCGCGACGATGACGGCGATGACGACGGCAGGCTGCCGCAGATCATGGCTGACGAGGCGGTGACACCCCGGCAGGACGCATATCGCGCTGCCTTCCAGAAGGCGGTCGCCGGTTCCGCCGGGACCGTGACCGACAGTGCCCCGACCGAACGGGCGGGCTCTGCCGTGATCAGTCCGGACGGGGCCATCCTGGCCAGCCAGAGCCATACCCAGCCACCGCCCCGCTACACCGAGGCGACGCTGGTCAAGCGGATGGAGGAACTGGGCATCGGGCGACCGTCGACCTATGCCTCGATCCTGACCACGATCGTGGATCGGGAATATGTGAAGAAGGACAAGAACCGCCTGATCCCCGAGGACAAGGGGCGGCTGGTCACGGCGTTCCTGACGAATTTCTTCCGCCGCTACGTGGAGTATGACTTCACCGCCGATCTTGAGGGGCAGCTTGACGATGTCTCGGCGGGTGGTCGCGACTGGAAGGATGTT
The DNA here is from genome assembly GCA_019454225.1 of Paracoccaceae bacterium. Taxonomy (NCBI): domain Bacteria; kingdom Pseudomonadati; phylum Pseudomonadota; class Alphaproteobacteria; order Rhodobacterales; family Paracoccaceae; species Paracoccaceae bacterium. The sequence goes on from CP075370.1 coordinate 1,720,981, forward strand.
CTGGCCCGGTTCTGGCGCGACTTCTCGGCCGCGGTCGCGGAGACGGCCGACCTGCGGATTGGCGAGGTGCTGGACAAGATCGACGATTTCCTTGCGCCGCATCTCTACCCCTTGCGTGCCGACGGCAGCGACCCCCGGTCCTGTCCGACCTGCGGGACCGGACGGCTGCATCTCAAGACCGCGCGGTCGGGCGGGGCCTTCATCGGGTGCGGGAACTATCCGGAATGCCGCTACACGCGCCCGATCTCCGGGGCGGAGGAGGGCGCGGGCGGCGGTGACCGCATCCTTGGCCATGACGAGAACGGCCTTGCGGTGGCGGTGAAGTCCGGCCGGTTCGGCCCCTATGTGCAGCGCGGCGACGCAACCGAGGCAGAGCCAAAGCCGCCCCGCGCCAGCCTGCCCAAGGGGTGGTCGCCGGACACGATCACGCTGGAACGCGCGATGATGCTGCTGTCCCTGCCCAGACTGGTGGGCGAGCATCCCGAGGGTGGCCCGGTCGAGGCGGGGATCGGGCGGTTCGGGCCCTTCGTCAAGCATGGCGCGACCTATGCGAACCTGTCCGACGCGGAAGAGGTGTTCACCATCGGCATGAACAGGGCGGTCGAGGTTCTGGCGCAGAAGGCAACACGCGGCCGCGCGACATCGGCCCCGGCCACGCCGCTGCGGGAGCTTGGCGAACATCGGGACGGCGGCATCGTTGCCGTGATGCCCGGGCGCTACGGCCCCTATGTGAAATGGGGCAAGGTCAACGCCACCCTGCCCAAGGAACTTTCCCCCGAGACGGTGACCCTGGACGAGGCGATTGCGCTCGTCGCGGAGAAGGCAGGGAAGGCGAAGCCGAGGAAGGCCCCGGCACGCAAGGCCGCGAAGCCTGCAGCCGCGGCCAAGCCCGCCAGGTCGGCAGGCGGAACAACCCGCAAGGCATCGAAAGGGACGACCGGGAAAGCCGGGGCATGACCGGCGGGGATGCATCGGGGCGTCGTGTCCTGATCCATCTCGGCATGCCGAAGACCGGCACGACGGCGTTGCAGAACGCGCTGCGGCGCCTCACGGACAGGACCGCGCCGCATGTGATCTATCCGACCTACGCGCGCGACAGTCGCTGGGCACATCACCAGCTTGCCGAGGATCTGCGCGCCCATCTGAACGCGGGCGGCGAACCTGAGGTCCATGCTGCGGGGCTGGTGACGGATCTGCTCGGCTTGCCCCGATACCGGGGCGACTGCACGGCCGTCTACAGTTCGGAGGCATTCGCCAATCTCTGCGGGCATGCGACCGCCCCGATGCTTCGACGATGGCTGGCCACGATCCGGGGGGCGGGTCGGCTCATGCCGGTGATTTACCTGCGCGAGATGACCGCGTTCCTTGAATCGATGTATCTGCAAAGCGCGCGCTTCGGAAACGCCGGGACCTCGTTCGAGGACTACCTGGCGCCGCGCCCCGGCTGGTTCAGAAACCTGTGCCTGGGTCTGACAGGTCTGGTTGCGGAAGGCGTCGAGGTCGCCTTTGCCGGCAAGGGATATGACATCCTGGCCGAATTCGACCGGCGCCTCATGCTGGCCGAGGGCACGCTGCGATCGGTTTCCGGACCGGCACTGAATGTCAGGCCGGGGTACAAGGTGCAGACGATCCTGACGCATCTGCCACGTGTCGAGGAAAGGCTGCGATTCGGGATTGACCGGCACGCCTTCCTGAAGACGGCTGCCGGCAAGCAGGCGATACCCGGCGACACGGCAGCCTATTCGCTGTTCACCCCGGCGGGGCGCAGGCAGGCCAAGGCGAGGTTTGACGCAATCGCTGCCGAGGCAGGGCTGATCGGCTATGTGCAGGCCTTTGCCGGTGAACCGCCCCCGGACCTGCCTTTCATGCCGCTCGATTTCGCGGCGCTCGCCCCGGCCGATTTCGACTGGCTGGCCGCGCATCGCCAGTTGTTCGCGCTCTAGCTGCGCCGATGTCGGGCGTCGTCATCCGCGCGGATCGAGCAGACGCCCCAGCAGACCGCCGGCCCTTATGACACCCAACGGCCGACCCGCGGCGTCGGACACACCCACTGCGGCCTCGCCGTCCCGGATCAACCCCATGACCAGCCTGACCGGTGTTTCGGCCGGGACCTGCGGCCCCTCGCAGCTGCCAGGCTCCATCACGTCGCCCGCCGTCAGCACTGACAGCGGGTTCATGTGGGCCACGAAGTCGGCGACGTATTCGCTGACCGGGTTGGCGATGATCTCGCGCGCCGTGCCGATCTGCACGATCCGTCCGCCTTCCATCAAGGCGATGCGATTGCCGATCTTGAATGCCTCGTCGAGGTCGTGGCTGACGAAGACGATGGTCCGCTTCAGCTTGGCCTGGAGATCCAGAAGCTCGTCCTGCAGGCGCGAACGGATCAGCGGATCAAGCGCCGAAAAGGGTTCGTCCATCAACAGGATCGGCGCGTCGGTGACGAAGGCGCGCGCCAGTCCGACGCGCTGCTGCATCCCGCCCGACAATTCGCCGACCTTGCGGTCGGCCCACTGGGTCAAGTTCACCAGCGAAAGCTGCGCATCGACCCTGGGACGGCGTGCGGCTTCGGGGACGCCGGCAAGTTCCAGGCCAAGCCCCACGTTCTCGCGCACCGTGCGCCAGGGCAAGAGGCCGAACTGCTGGAACACCATCGCCACGCATTCCCGCCGCAGGCGCAACAGGTCCTCGGGCGGCGCGGTGGCGACATCGCATTCCCAGTCGCCGTCGCGCACGATCATGCTGCCCCGGGCCACCGGGTTGAGGCCGTTGACCGCGCGCAGCAGCGTGGACTTGCCCGAGCCCGAAAGGCCCATCAGCACAAGGATTTCTCCGGTCGCGACGGTCAGGCTGCAGTCGTGCACCCCAAGCACCTGGCCCGTGGCCGCCTGAACCTCGGCGCGGGTCTTGCCCTCATCCATCAGCGGCAACGCGCGTTCCGGAGCCTCGCCAAAGACGATGGAGACCTTGTCGAACTCGACCGCGTTCATTTCCGGCTTACCCGCAGCATGCGGTCCAGAAGGATCGCGACAACGACGATGATGATCCCGCTTTCAAAGCCAAGCGCCGTGTTCACGCTGTTCAGGGCCCGGACCACCGGCACCCCCAGACCGTTGGCGCCGACAAGCGCCGCGATCACCACCATGGACAGCGAGAGCATGATGGTCTGGTTCAGACCCGCCATGATCTGTGGCAAGGCATAGGGAAGCTCTACCTTCCACAGGCGCTGCCGGGGGGTCGCACCGAAGGCCGTCGCCGCCTCAAGCAGCGCCTGGGGTGTCGATGAGATGCCCAGATGCGTCAGGCGGATCGGCGCGGGCAGCACGAAGATAACCGTGGCGATCAGCCCGGGCACCATGCCGATGCCGAAGAACACGATGGCCGGGATCAGATAGACGAAGGTGGGCAGCGTCTGCATCAGGTCGAGCACCGGCACCATAGCCTGATAGAGCCGAGGCCGGTGCGCGGCGGCAATGCCGATGGGCACCCCCACGGCCATGCAGACAACGCAGGCCGAAAGCACCAGGGTCAGGCTTTCCGTAACCGGCTTCCAGTACCCCTGGTTCAGGATGAACAGGAATCCCAGAACGACCAGCAGGCAGGTCTTCCATGACCTCTGCAATACCCAGGTCAGTGCCACGAAGACGCCGATGATCACGAAGGGGTGCGGCGTCTGAAGCACCCAGAGAATGGCGTCGATCAACGCCGTCAGCGCATCGGCGATGGCATCGAACATGGGTGCGGCATTCGACTGCAACCAGTCGAATGCCTGTTTGGCGGTGCGGCCCACGGGGATCTTTGTGCCGGTCAGCCAGTCGGTCAGAAAATCCAAGCCGAACCCCTTTCAGATGGGACCGAGTTCCCCGAAGGGGTGGCGGGGTATTCCCCGCCGCCCGGGGTCATTGCAGGGCGGCCGTCACGGCGGCCATGGCGTCGCCCCCGTCCCTGGTCGTCACGCCGTCCAGCCAGCCCGACAGCACGCCCGGATTGGCCGCAAGCCATTCCTTCGCGGCCTCGGCCGGATCCTTGCCGTCGTTCAGGATGGCACCCATGATCTCGTTCTCGAGCGCCAGCGAGAATTCCAGGTTCGACAGCAGCTTGCCGGTGTTCGGGCATTCCGCGACATAGCCCGCCCGCGTGTTGGTCAGCACCTCGGCGCCGCCCAGGTTGGGGCCGAACCAGTCGTCGCCGCCCTCCAGATAGGTCATCTGGAAACTGGCATTCATCGGATGCGGCTCCCATCCCAGGAACACCACGGGCTCGCCCCGACCATCGGCACGGGCGACCTGCGCCAGCATTCCCTGTTCGCTGCTTTCGACGACTTCCCAGCCCTTCAGGCCAAAGGCGTCGGCCTCGATCATGTCCAGGATCAGGCGGTTGCCGTCATTGCCGGGCTCGATGCCATAGATCTTGCCGTCAAGCGCGTCCTTGGCTGCAGCGATTGCCGCGAAGTCCGTGATGCCCAGGTCGGCGCCGGCCTTGTTGGTCGCCAGCGTGTATTTCGCACCGGTCAGGTTGACCCGCACGGTATCCACGGTTCCCGCATCCCGGTAGGGGGCGATGTCGGCCTCCATCGTGGGCATCCAGTTGCCGAGGAACACATCCACATCGCCGTTGGCGAGGGACGCATAGGTCACCGGCACCGAAAGGATCTTGGTTTCGGTCTCGTAGCCAAGCGCGGTCAGCACCACCGAGGTGACGGCCGTGGTGGCGGTGATGTCGGTCCAGCCGACGTCCGAGAAGATCACCTTGTCGCAGCCCGCGGCCAACGCCGGCTGGGCAATCAGCGCGGCAGTGCCCGCCAGCAGTATCGAACGAAAGGTCATCGATCAGGCTCCCTGTGTTTTTGTTGATTGACGAGTCAATAAAGATCACGCAAGCACGGACATGCAAGCATTATCTGGGGCAGACGCATGCCGAAACTCGGGATGGAGCCTATCCGAAAGGCCGCGCTCGTCAAAGCCACGATCGTGGAGATCGGCCGCACCGGCAGCCTTGATGTGACCGTCGGCCAGATTGCACGGCGTGCCGGCATGTCGACGGCGCTTGCGCATCACTATTTTGGCGGGAAAGAGGCGATGTTCCTGGCTGCCATGCGGCATGTGCTGACGCTCTATGGTGCCGAGGTGCGCGGCGCCCTGGCGATGGCCCGCACGCCACAGGCCCGACTGGATGCCATTCTCGCGGCGTCGTTCAGCCCGGCCAACTTCCGGCGCGAAGTGGTGGGGGCCTGGCTCAACTTCTATGTGCTGGCGCAGTCGGTGCCCGAGGCGAAGCGGTTGCTTGCGATCTATCAGCGTCGGCTGCGATCGAACCTGCTGCATTGCCTGCGCCCGCTGGTTGACGCGCGTGCCGGTGCCCTGGCGGATGGGCTGGGGGCGCTGATCGACGGCGTCTATCTGCGCGAGGTCCTGAAGGATGGGGCGCCGGATGCCGGTGCGGCGGTGGCTACGGCACGGGCCTATCTGGCCGCGCATCTGGGGGGTGGACGATGATTGCACAGCCAAAGGCCAGCCATCACGTTGACGGGGCCTGGGCGGAGGACACCGCGGGCGCGGTCCTGCCCGTGCTGAATCCCGCGACAGGCGCCGAGATCGCCCGCCTGCATGAGGCAACACCGGCGATCACCGACGCGGCGCTTGCCGCCGCGGTGGCGGCGCAGCCCGCCTGGGCCGCAACGCGGCCTGTCGAACGTGCCCGCATCCTGCGGCGCGCCGCAGATATCCTCCGCGCGCGGGGCGAAGACCTCGCGCGGCTCGAAACGCTCGATACCGGCAAGCCGATACAGGAAACCCGCGTGGCGGACTGGCCCTCGGGTGCCGATGCGCTCGAGTTCTTCGCGGGGCTTGCGCCCACGGTCACCGGCCAGACCATCCCGCTGGGTGCCGATTTCGCCTATACGCTGCGAGAGCCGTTGGGCGTTTGCGTGGGGATCGGGGCGTGGAACTATCCCAGCCAGATCGCCTGCTGGAAGGCGGCGCCGGCTTTGGCACTTGGCAACGCCATGGTGTTCAAGCCGTCCGAAGTAACGCCGCTGGGCGCCCTGCAACTGGCCGAGGTCCTGGCCGAGGCGGGATTGCCGCCGGGTCTGTTCAGCGTCGTGCAGGGGGGCCGCGATGTGGGTGCCCGCCTGGTGAATGATCCGCGCGTGGCCAAGGTCTCGCTGACCGGTTCGGTGCCGACGGGGCGACGGGTCTATGCCATGGCTGCCGAGGGGATCAAGGCGGTGACGATGGAACTTGGCGGCAAGTCACCGCTGATCGTCTTTCCCGATGCCGATCTCGACGGCGCTGTGGGTGCCGCGATGATGGGCAACTTCTATTCCGCCGGGCAGGTCTGTTCGAACGGCACGCGGGTTTTCGTGCACCGGGATGTGCGTGAGGATTTCCTGAACCGCCTTGCCCTGCGGACGCGCGCGATGCGCATGGGCGACCCGCTGGATGATGACACACAGATCGGTCCCCTGGTCAGTGAGGTGCAGCATGGCAAGGTGATGTCCTACATCGCGCAGGCCCGGGCCGAGGGTGCGCGTCTGGTCTGCGGCGGCGGCAGCCCGGGTGGACTTTTCGTCGAACCCACGGTGTTTGCCGACGTCACCGACACCATGACCATCGCGCGCGAAGAGGTCTTCGGGCCGGTCATGGCGGTGCTTGACTTCGTGGACGAGGCCGAGGTGATCGCCCGCGCCAATGGCAGCGAATTCGGTCTTGCGGCCGGGGTGTTCACCGCCGATCTGGCCCGCGCGCACCGGGTGATCGCCCGGTTGCAGGCGGGGACCTGCTGGATCAATTCCTACAACCTGACCCCGGTCGAGATGCCCTTCGGCGGGGTCAAGTCCAGCGGAGTGGGACGTGAGAACGGGAATGCGGCGGTCGAGCACTATACCCGCGTCAAGTCGGTCTATGTGGGCATGCAGGCGATCGAGGCACCCTACTGATGACGGCCGATGTGGTGATCGTCGGGGCAGGGTCGGCGGGCTGTGCCATGGCCTTCCGGCTGGGCGAGGCGGGGCTTCGGGTGACCGTGATCGAGCATGGCGGGTCCGACGCCGGGCCGTTCATCCAGATGCCCGCCGCGCTGTCCTATCCGATGAACATGTCGATCTATGACTGGGGGCTCAAGTCGGAACCGGAGCCGCATCTGGGCGGGCGGGTTCTGGCCACGCCGCGCGGCAAGGTGCTGGGCGGGTCGTCCAGCATCAACGGCATGGTCTATGTCCGCGGCCATGCACGCGATTTCGATCACTGGGCCGAGGCGGGCGCGACCGGCTGGTCGCATGCCGACGTTCTGCCCTACTTCCGGCGGATGGAGAACTGGCACGGCCATGCCGACGGGGGCGATCCTGCGTGGCGCGGCAGCGACGGGCCGCTGCACATCACCCGCGGGCCGCGCAGCAACCCGCTTTTTGCCGCCTTCATCGAGGCTGGCCGCCAGGCGGGCTATCCGGTGACACCCGACTACAACGGCGCCCAGCAGGAGGGTTTTGGCCCGATGGAGGCGACGATCTGGCAGGGGCGCCGCTGGTCGGCCGCCAATGCCTATCTTCGCCCTGCGATGACGCGCGGCAATGTGCAGGTGGTGCGGGCGCTTGCGCGGCGCGTGGTGATCGAAGGCGGCCGTGCAACCGGGGTCGAGGTGCGGCGCGCCGGACGGATCGAGGTGATTCCCGCCGCGCGCGAGGTGGTTCTGGCGGCATCCTCGATCAACTCGCCAAAGATCCTGATGCTCTCGGGCATCGGACCGGGCGCGCATCTGCGCGATCACGGGATCGCGGTGACCGCCGATCGACCGGGGGTCGGGGCGAACCTGCAGGACCATCTGGAGGTCTACATGCAGTTCGCGGCGCAAAAGCCTGTAACACTTTACAAATACTGGAATCTGCTTGGCAAGGGCGTGATCGGGGCGCAGTGGCTGTTCACCCGAAAGGGCCTTGGCGCCTCGAACCAGTTCGAGGCCTGCGGGTTCATCCGCTCGGCTGCGGGAATCGACTATCCCGACATCCAGTTTCATTTCCTGCCGATTGCCGTGCGCTATGACGGCAAGGCCGCTGCCGCGGGGCATGGGTTTCAGGCCCATGTGGGACCGATGCGATCGAAGTCCCGCGGTGCCGTGACGCTCCGATCATCCGACCCGGAAGCAGCGCCGGTGATCCGATTCAACTACATGTCCCATCCCGATGACTGGAGCGAGTTTCGTTCCTGTGTAAGGCTTTGCCGAGAAATCTTCACACAACCAGCGATGGCGGAGCATGTCCGGCACGAGATCCAGCCGGGTGCGGCGATGCAGACCGATGCCGAGATCGACGCCTTCATCCGTGACCATGCCGAAAGCGCCTATCACCCCTGCGGGACCGCCCGCATGGGACGGCGTGACGATCCGATGGCGGTGGTCGACCCCGAAGGCCGGGTGATCGGTGTCGACCGCCTGCGCGTGGCCGACAGTTCGGTTTTCCCCCGCGTGACCAACGGCAACCTGAACGCACCCTCGATCATGGTCGGCGAGAAGATGGCCGATCACCTGCTGGGCCGTGTGCCGCTTGCCCCGATGAACCTGGAGCCATGGATGCATCCCGACTGGCGCAACGCCCAGAGGTAGCGATTGATCCATCTCAAGGCGCGCCCGCGTCGACCGCGCAATGCTCGTGGTGACAGAACCGACGGAGGCACCGATGTCGCATACGGCCCACGAACTTGCCGAAGAGTTTCCCGACCGGGCTGAACGCCTTCATGACCTGAAGCTCAGCGACCCGCATTTTGCGCGACTGGTCGAGGAGTATCACGAGGTCAATCGCGCCGTGCACCGGGCGGAGACCCGGCTCGACACGATCCCCGAAGCGGCGGAGGTGGCGCTGCGACAGCGCCGGGTGCGGCTGAAAGATCAGATATCGCGCATGCTTGCGGGCTGATCCTCAGCCGATGTCATAGGGCAGGGTCCCGCGTCTGTCGGGGTCGACCCGCAATCGCCGCTCCAGCGGGGGCACGGACCGCTGGTGGCAGCCCGGGCGCTCGCAGATGCGGCAGGATATGCCGATGGGTTCGAAACGGCCCCGCAGATCCATTCCGTCGGCATAGACAAGCCGTCCGGCATGCGCGATCTCGCAGCCCAGGCCGATGGCATAGCGGCGGACCGGCGCACCCCAGGCACCCGCCGGCTTCGACACGTCGCGCGCCAGGCAGAGGTACCGCACGCCGTCGGGGGTCTCGGCCAGTTGGCGCAGGAACCGCCCGGGCGTCTCGAAGGCCTGATGGACGTTCCAGAGCGGGCAGGCGCCGCCAAAGCGGGCGAACTGCAGCCGCGTCGCGGAGTGCCGCTTGGTGATGGTGCCGGCCTGATCGACCCGCACGAAGAAGAAAGGTACCCCCTTCGCGCCCGGGCGCTGCAGCGTGGACAGCCGGTGCGCCACCTGTTCGATCGAGGCGCCAAAGGCATCGGCCAGCCGTTCGAGATCGTGCCGCGTCTCCTCGGCGGCCTCCTGGAAGCGGCGGTAGGGCATCAGCGCCGCACCGGCGAAGTAGTTCGCCAGGCCGATGCGCGCGATGGCGCGGGCCTCGTCCGAGCGGAACTGGGCCAGGTCGAGGGTCGCCTCGATCAGCGGGGCCTGCGTGGCAAGCGCCACCTGATGCAGCAACTGGAACGCGCGTGTTGCCGGGTGCGCCCGTGCCGGAAGATGCAGGCGACGTGTGCGCGGGTCGTAGTCGCGCAGCAAGGAAATATCGGAAAAATGTATCTCGACACCCAGGCCGGAAAGGCATTCCTTCGCGAGCAGAAGTATTTCGGGTGAGGAGGTTGCTGCCGCGCCCCAATGTTCCGCCGCCCGGTCGATGGCATCGATATAATTGTCGCAGTAGTGAAAGAAGTCGCGCACCTCATCCCATGGCGATGGTCGGAGCGTGGCCTCATCGCGACCAAGCGCCTCATCCAGTGACGCCAGCCTCTCATGTGTCTGCCGATAGGCGCGATGCAGGTCGATCACGGCGCGGGCAAGTGCCGGCGCGTTGGCGGCCACAAGGCGCAGATCGGCCACCGGCGTGATCGCGCCGCCCAGAACCGGATCGGACAGCGCCTCGCGCAGATCGGCGGCCATCCGCTCGGCATCGCCGGTGGACAGGGTTGCCACGTCCTGCCCGAAATCCTTGGCCAGCGAAAGGAGCACGGCCGCCGATACCGGACGGTGATTGTGCTCCATCTGGTTCAGATAGGGCAGCGATATGCCGAGCCGTTCGGCAAAGGCCGTCTGGCTGAGCCCGAGACGCGTGCGAAGTTCGCGCAGCCGCGTGCCGGCGTAGATTTTCTGGACCGCCATCGACACCTCCCTTTGCAAGCGCAGCGTTGGCTTTGCAAAGTGTTCGGGTCAAGCCATCAAGGCGCCGCGCCCACAGCCCGTGCCCGCGCAATGACCCAGAGGATGCACGGCAGCGAAGCCGCTGACGACAGCAGCATCAGCATGATCAGCGGCATGGCGCCGTCACCGACGGCCAGCAAGATGCCCGCCAGCGCGGAAAGCGCCGCGCCGAAGCCGATGATCAGCGCGCCACCGATCCCCGCCGCCGACCCCGCCAGCTGCGGACGCACCGACAGCATGCCGGCGTTCGCCGATGGCAGGAGGACTCCGTTGCCAAGGCCGACACTGATCATCAGCCCGAAGAACACCGGCGGTCCGGCGATGCCCGCTGCGGTCAGCGCGGCCGACAGGCCCAGGCCAGCGGTGGCGATGCAGGCGCCGGCCAGCACCATCCTGTTGACGCCGAACCGCACGGAATAGCGCCCCGACAGGCCATTGCCGATCATGTAGCCCACTGCCGGCGCCCCGAACCAGAGCCCGAGCTGGGCCGGGTTCATGCCGTAGACCACGCTGCCGACATAGGGGGCCCCCCCCAGGTAGGCAAAGAAGGCCCCCGAGGCAAAGCCCGCTGCAAGCGCATAGCCCCAGAACCGCTGAGACCGCAGAAGCTCGGGGTATTGCCGCGCCTGTTCGCGGAAGCTGGATGCGCGGCCGCGCGCCGTCTCGCCCAGGTCGGCCCAGATCAGCAGGCCGAGGCCGATGCCGCAGAGTGCGAGGATGGCAAAGGAGGCCTGCCACCCGAAGGCCGCGTCGAGCGCGCCGCCGAGGACTGGCCCCATCATCGGCACCACCGACATCCCCATCGTGACCCAGCCGATCATCGAGGCGGCCTGATCCTGCCCGACCATGTCGCGCACCACCGCGCGGGACAGCACGAACCCGGTTGCAATGATTGCCTGGATCATCCGGCAGGCAAGGAAGATGCCGAAGGCGGGCGCCAGCATCGCGCCCAGCGTCGCAGCCACGAAGGTGGCCGTGGCGGCCAGCATCACCGGGCGCCGTCCGAAGCGGTCGCTGATCGGCCCCACGAAGATCTGCAGCACGGCCGTCATGCCCAGATAGAGCGACACCGAAAGCTGCATCGTCGCATAGTCCACCCCGAAATGCGTCGCCATCGAGGGCAGCGACGGCAGGAAGACATTCAGCGAAAGGGCCGCGATGCCCGAGATCAGGACCAGCGTGACAAGATGCGGAGGGGTGCGTCGGTCAAGGAAGCGAGAGATGGGACGATCGGTCATTCCCTAGGCCCTAGACCGCGCGGCCGGCGCTGTCCACCGGCCCGGACGCACAGCGGACTATGCCCATTTGTGGAAGATGAAGAACGCCCCCGCCGCGATGAAGCCGAAGCCGACCAGATGGTTCCATGACAGCGGCTCCTTCAGGAACCATACCGAGAAGATGGCAAAGACGGTCAGGGTGATGACCTCCTGGATGGTCTTGAGTTCGGCGGCGCTGAAATGCCCGTGCCCGATACGGTTCGCGGGCACCTGGAGGACATACTCGAAGAACGCGATCCCCCAGCTGATCAGGATCACCGTGACCAGCGGAGCGGACTTGTATTTCAGATGGCCGTACCATGCGAAGGTCATGAAGACGTTTGAGGCCAGCAGGAGCCCGATGGTCAGGACGGGAACGGGAATGTTGGGCATGATGTCCGATGCGGTTGCGACCGCGCATCGCTGCCACAGGTGGAACCGATTGTCTCTGATTTGCTGATTTGCGATTATCTGATGATGATCTGCCAATAGTTTGCAAATTTTCCATCTTCCGCTTCCCGCGACGATCGCCCGGCCCTATGGTCGCGCGCAACACCGAGGGAGGTGGCGATGAAGGACATTCTGGATGAGCTTGACCGTCGGCGCGCGGATGCGCGGGCCGGGGGCGGCGCGCGACGGGTTGATGCACAGCATGCAAAGGGCAAGCTGACGGCGCGCGAGCGGATCGAATTGCTGCTGGACGAGGGATCGTTCGAGGAATTCGACATGTTCGTCCGTCACCGCTGCACCGATTTCGGGATGGAGTCCGAGCGCCCCGCGGGCGATGGCGTGGTGACCGGCTGGGGCACCATCAACGGCCGGATCGCCTATGTCTTTTCGCAGGACTTCACCGTCTTCGGCGGCTCGCTGTCCGAGACGCATGCACGGAAGATCTGCAAGATCATGGACATGGCGATGCAGAACGGCGCCCCGGTGATCGGCATCAACGACTCGGGCGGCGCCCGCATCCAGGAGGGCGTGGCCTCGCTCGCAGGCTATGCCGACGTGTTCCAGCGCAACATCATGGCTTCCGGCGTGGTGCCGCAGATCAGCCTGATCATGGGGCCCTGCGCGGGCGGGGCGGTCTACTCCCCCGCGATGACGGACTTCATCTTCATGGTCAAGGACACCTCTTACATGTTCGTGACCGGGCCCGACGTCGTGAAGACCGTGACGAACGAGGTGGTGACGGCCGAGGAACTGGGCGGTGCCTCGACCCACACGCGGAAGTCGAGCGTGGCAGACGGCGCCTATGAGAACGACGTCGAGGCACTGGCCGAAACCCGGCGCCTGTTTGATTTCCTGCCACTGAACAACCGCCAGAAGGCGCCGGTGCGGCCGTTCTTCGACGCACCCGACCGGCTGGAGCCCAGCCTTGACAGCCTGATCCCCGCCAACCCGAACCAGCCCTACGACATGCGCGAGCTGATCCTGAAGGTTGCCGACGAGGGTGATTTCTTCGAGATCCAGCGTGACTTCGCGGGCAACATCATCACCGGGTTCATCCGGCTGGAGGGCCAGTCGGTCGGCGTGGTGGCGAACCAGCCGATGGTGCTGGCGGGGTGTCTGGACATCGACGCCAGCCGCAAGGCCGCGCGGTTCGTCCGGTTCTGCGACGCCTTCGAGATCCCGATCCTCACCTTCGTCGATGTGCCGGGGTTCCTGCCGGGGACGGGGCAGGAGTATGGTGGCGTCATCAAGCATGGCGCCAAGCTGCTGTTCGCCTATGGCGAGGCGACGGTGCCGAAGGTGACCGTGATCACCCGCAAGGCCTATGGCGGTGCCTATGACGTGATGGCGTCGAAGCATCTGAGGGGCGACTTCAACTATGCTTGGCCGACGGCGGAAATCGCGGTGATGGGCGCCAAGGGTGCCGTGGAAATCCTGTATCGCAGCGAACTGGCCGACAAGGACAAGATCGCGGCGCGCACCAAGGACTATGAGGGGCGCTTTGCAAACCCGTTCGTCGCCGCCGAAAAGGGCTTCATCGACGAGGTGATCATGCCGCATTCGACACGGCGACGGGTGGCGCGGGCATTTGCCAGCCTGCGCAACAAGAGCCTGACAAACCCGTGGAAAAAGCACGATAACATTCCCCTGTAATCCGGCCTTCGCCGGGCAAAGGGAGACCAAGGTGACACTGACCCCCGACATTGCGGCCGAAGCCGCCGATCCTGCCGTGCGGAACCTGGCGCTTTCGGCGCTTGCCGATGACGATCTGGTCAACCTCATCCTGCAGCGGTCCGAGGTGATGTTCGATCGTCCGCGCTCGGGCCAGGTCATCCGGGCCTGGGAGGCGGGTGACGATGCCCCGATGCGTGCCGAAGTCGCCCGCCTGGGGGCCGAGATCGCCTATCGTGCCGCAGGCGTCATCCATGCCGAATACCGGGCCCTTGCACCGGTTCTGGCGGCGCGAAAGCCGCGCCGGGTCGCTGACATCGGGTGCGGCTATGCGTTCTTCGACCTTTTCCTCGCGCGGGAACACGGCGCGCGCCTGTTGCTGATCGACCTGGAATCCAACGAACGGCGGCACTTCGGCTTCAAGGCCGAGGGCGCGGCGTATGCGTCGCTGTCGGTGGCACGCCGCATTCTGGAGGACAACGGCATTGCGCCGGACATGATCGAGACGCTGAACCCCCGCGACCGCGCGCCCGAGACAGCCGGGCCGGTCGATCTGGCGGTGTCGTTCCTGTCCTGCGGCTTCCACTATCCGGTTGACCTGTATCTGCCCTTTCTGCGTGACGCGCTTGAACCCGGGGGGGCGGCAATCTTTGACCTGCGCGAGTCGACCGCGGCGGACCAGGCCGCGAAACTCGCGGCATTCGGGACGCTGACCGACCTGCCCGCGCCGCCCAAGGCGCGCCGCGTGATGGTGACCAAGGCATGACCGGCGGGCGGATACATCCGGTCCAGATGCGGCAGGGCAGCGCGGTCGCCGCGGATGACACGCCAATCCCCGTGCCCTCGGGGCAGTCGGTCACCCTGATCGAGGTGATCTGGGCCGAGCCAGGCCCCGAGGGCCTGACCTTCCGGTTCCGGTTCCTCGCGCCGCAGATCGCGCCGGGCGGTGGCATCACCTTCGATGCGGCCGTCGAGGACATGGCGTTCCTCTGCCAGGACTATGCCCTGCCGCGCCTGTCCGACATCGGTCCGGTTCCCGCACAGGTCATCGTGTCGCTGTCGGACCGTCCCGTGGTGTTCGGAGAGGCCGACCCCGAGGCGACACAGTTCTTCGAGGCCTATCGTGTCGAAGATGGCATCTGCATCTGGGAGGCTTTCTGATGTATCCACAAGATGTGGTCCGATCAGGCGTCCGGATGGTGCGGATTGATGTAGGTGCGCCACAACGGGCGGCCGGGGGCGATTGGCTATGTCCTTCGGCGCCCGTCCAAGGTATTGTTTCCGCTGACCGATCCCAAGCGGTCAATGCCTCGCATCGGGGGGGCCGGGGGAAACGATCCCCGGAGCCGCCGCAAGAACACAGGAGTGAAAAAGGATGCCGAGCAGCACCCGCGCCATTCTGGCGCTCGTCTTCGTGGCCGTCGCAGCCGCCTGCGCGCCCAAGAAGGAAGAAGTCGTCTACGTCGATCAGCCGGTCACGACCGAACCGGTCTACACCGGCAAGTACAAGTGATCCATTCGGGCGGGCCGCGTCGGAACTGACACGGCCCGCCTGCTCCCGCCGCCCCGGACCGGGGGGTGTGCGATGATCAAGCACCGCGGCTTTCCCGGCCGCCTTCCCGGCAGCGATTTCCAGTTCGTCATCCGCCGCGCCAACCACAAGGATGGCGTGACACGCATTGTCCGCCGCGAGCGCTACAAGGATCGCAAGGCGGTCGACCGGCGGGCGGACGAGGCGTTCATGGCGGCGCTCTGGAACCATTTCGGCGAAGAACCCTTCGTGCGCGGCAATCTGGACGCCGGTCGCCTGTCCTGGCTTTTCGGACGCGAGGTGGTGCCCGCCGAAGACCCGTTCGATCCCGAGAGCTATGACGCGATGATGCGCATCGACGTCGCGCGGGCGATGGCCGCGTTTCCGCAGGTCTTTGCACCCGATGCGGCGACACCCGCAGCGGATGCGGATGACGACGGGGACTGGGCATGAACCTGCCGACCGCCCGTCCCGATCGGCAGGAACCGGCGCAGGCCCCGCAGCGGCGCGGTCATCGGGGCTATGCAGGCCGCGCACTGCGGGTGCAGCATGACGCGGCGCAGCGGGTGTGGCCCGTGTTCGGTTCCGTCTGCGCGGTTACCCCTTCCCCGAACTGCCGGCCCGGTTTCCCCCAGACCGGGCCGGACCTTTCGGACGGCGGCGCGGGGCGGTGCGATTCGGCGGAAATCCGCGCCGGACGGGAATTGTCATTTTCAGACGCGCGGCTTGCGGTATATTGCGGGAATACAAAACACTCGCAAAGAGGCCGAGCACAATGCGTAAATCCCTTCTTCTCGCCGTCCTGGCGTCCATGGCGCTTGCCGGATGCATGTCTTCCCCCACCGAGCGGGCGCTTGGCGGTGCCGCCGCGGGCGCGATCATTGCCGATGCCACAAAGGGCGACGTGCTTACCGGTGCGCTCCTCGGCGGGGCCGCAGGTGCGGTGTCCTGCGGCATTCCGGGGCTGCCGCGCTGCTACTGACCTGACCGGCGCCATTGCGGCGCCTCAATCGCACGAAGGACCGTCCGGGCTGACCGCCCGGGCGGTCCTTTGCGTTTCGCCGGGCGCTGTCCGGCCTGTATCCAGGGACCCTTCATGTTCGACAAGATCCTGATCGCCAACCGTGGCGAGATCGCCTGCCGTGTCATCAAGACTGCCCGCAAGATGGGAATTGCAACGGTCGCCGTCTATTCCGACGCCGACCGCGAGGCGCTGCATGTGCGAATGGCCGACGAGGCCGTGCACATCGGCCCGCCGCCTGCCGCGCAATCCTACATCGTGATCGACAGGATCATGGAGGCGATCAGGGCGACCGGTGCACAGGCGGTTCATCCGGGCTACGGGTTCCTGTCCGAGAACCGCGCCTTCGCGGCGGCGCTGGAAGCGGAGGGTGTGGTGTTCATCGGCCCCCCTTCGCCGGCGATCGAGGCGATGGGCGACAAGATCACCTCGAAGAAGATCGCCCAGGGCGCCGGGGTGAGCACCGTCCCGGGCTACATGGGCCTGATCGCGGATGCCGAGGAGGCCGTCCGCATTTCGGGCCAGATCGGCTATCCGGTGATGATCAAGGCCAGCGCGGGCGGCGGCGGCAAGGGCATGCGGATCGCTTGGAACGAGGGCGAGGTGGCCGAAGGCTTCCAGTCCTCGAAGAACGAGGCGGCGGCGAGCTTTGGCGACGACCGCATCTTCATCGAGAAGTTCGTGACCCAGCCCCGTCACATCGAAATCCAGGTGCTGGCCGACAAACATGGCAATTGCGTCTACCTGCATGAGCGCGAATGCTCGATCCAGCGGCGGAACCAGAAGGTGATCGAGGAGGCGCCGAGCCCCTTCCTCGACGAAGCCACGCGCAGGGCCATGGGCGAACAGGCCTGCGCCCTCGCCAGGGCCGTGGGCTATACCAGCGCGGGCACGGTGGAATTCATCGTCGACGGCAACCGGAACTTCTACTTTCTGGAAATGAACACCCGCCTTCAGGTGGAACACCCCGTGACCGAACTGATCACCGGTGTGGACCTTGTCGAACAGATGATCCACGTGGCGAATGGCGAACCCCTGCCATTCCGCCAGGAGGACCTGAAGATCAACGGCTGGGCGATGGAAAGCCGCCTCTATGCCGAGGATCCCTATCGCAACTTCCTGCCCTCGATCGGGCGCCTGACCCGCTATCGCCCCCCTGCCGAGGGAACCACCGAACGGGGCGGCATCGTGCGCAACGATACCGGCGTCTATGAGGGCGGCGAAATCAGCATGTACTACGACCCGATGATCGCCAAGCTTTGCACCTGGGCGCCGTCGCGTGCCGAGGCGATCCAGGAAATGCGCCTGGCGCTCGACACGTTCGAGGTCGAAGGCATCGGTCACAACCTGCCCTTCGTGGGCGCGGTGATGGATCATCCGCGCTTCGTGTCGGGCAACATCACGACGGCCTTCATTGCCGAGGAGTATCCCGACGGGTTTCAGGGCACGCGGCTCGATCCGGCCACGCTGCAACGGGTCGCGGCGGCGGCCGCCGCCATGCATCGGGTTGCAGAGATCCGGCGCACCCGCATCTCCGGCACGATGGACAACCATCAGCGCCGCGTTGGCGATGACTGGGTGGTCAGCATCCAGGGCGAGAAGCGACCTGTCAGGATCGCCGCCGACCGGGCAGGTTCGACCGTGACCTTCGACGATGGCACATCCCACCGCGTCGAAAGCGGCTGGACGCCGGGCCAGCCGCTCGCACGGCTCACGGTCGACGGGGCGCCGCTGGTCATGAAGGTCGCCAAGGTGCCCATGGGGTTCCGGCTGCGGCTGCGCGGCGCCGATCTCAAGGTTCTGGTGCAGACCCCGCGCCAGGCGGAACTCGCGGCGCTGATGCCGGAAAAGGCGCCGCCCGATACGTCGAAATACCTGCTCTGCCCGATGCCGGGCCTGGTCGTGAAGCTCAGCGTGGCCGAAGGCGACGAGGTGCAGGAAGGCCAGGCCCTGGCGACGGTCGAGGCGATGAAGATGGAGAACATCCTGCGGGCCGAGCGCCGGGGGAGGGTCAAGCGCATTGCCGCCATGGCCGGCGCCAGCCTCAAGGTGGACGACGTGATCATGGAGTTCGAGTGATGGGCTACCGCCCGCTGGGATACCGCTCGAGCATCTCCTGCCGCCGCATCGGCCATTTGTCGATGGCGCGCGAGATCTCCCGCACATCCCAGGGCAGCGGCTTGCGCAGCGTCGTCACGCCGTCCTTGTCCATCAGGACCAGACCGAAGCCCCGTGGCCGGAACCGCGTGCGGAAATATCCCATGGCGACCGGATCGGTGTCGGTGATCACGATCACGTCGCGTTCGGCCAGGGCGTCGATGTCGCGCTCGATCAGTTCCATCTGGCGGATGAAGTTGGGATCGCTCGGACTGTCGGCAAAGACCAGCACGGGGCGGCGCAGCCACTGGAACTCGGCGAGTGTCGCGCCTGCGGCGTCGATGATCATGGCCCGTTCGGCAGGCGCCCCTGCGGACTCTGTGGCGACAGGCGCGGCGACCTCCTGCGCGGCAGCGGCGGCGGCCGGAAGAAAGACCGACAGAACAAGGATGTGAAGCGGTTTCATGCGGGTCCCTCCACCTTCGATATAGGGCAGGGACGGCAGAATCCAAAGCGGTTGAAGGATGTGTGCGATGACCGAAGATCTGGCTGCCTGGCGCGCGCTTGCCGCCAAGGAGTTGCGTGGGCGCGATCCCGACGCCCTGACCTGGCAGACGCTGGAAGGCATTCATGTCAAGCCGCTCTATACGGCGGCCGATACGGATGCGCTTTCGCATATGGGCAGCCTGCCGGGGCTTGCCCCCTTCACGCGCGGCGTCCGGGCCACGATGTATGCGGGCCGTCCCTGGACGATCCGGCAATACGCCGGCTTTTCCACCGCAGAGGAATCGAACGCCTTCTACCGCAAGGCCCTTGCCGCAGGACAGCAGGGTGTCAGCGTCGCCTTCGATCTGGCCACGCACCGCGGCTATGACAGCGACCACCCCCGCGTGCTGGGCGATGTCGGCAAGGCGGGCGTGGCCATTGACAGCGTCGAAGACATGAAGGTGCTGTTCGATGGCATCCCGCTGGAAAAGATCAGCGTTTCCATGACGATGAACGGTGCGGTGATCCCCGTTCTGGCAAACTTCATCGTCACCGGCGAAGAACAGGGCGTGCCACGCGCCGCGCTGTCGGGGACCATCCAGAACGACATCCTGAAAGAGTTCATGGTGCGGAACACCTACATCTTTCCGCCGGAACCCTCGATGCGGATCATCGCGGACATCATCGAATACACCGCGCGCGAGATGCCGAAGTTCAACTCGATCTCGATCTCCGGCTATCACATGCAGGAGGCCGGCGCGAACCTGGTGCAGGAACTGGCCTTCACCCTGGCGGACGGGCGCGAGTATGTCCGTGCCGCCCTTGCGCGCGGCATGGATGTGGATGCCTTCGCCGGCCGTCTGTCCTTCTTCTTCGCCATCGGCATGAACTTCTTCATGGAGGCGGCCAAGCTGCGCGCGGCGCGTCTGCTGTGGCACCGCATCATGACGGGCTTTGGCGCGAAGAAGCCGGAATCGCTGATGCTGCGCACCCACTGCCAGACCTCGGGCGTGTCGCTTCAGGAACAGGATCCGATGAACAACATCGTGCGCACCGCCTATGAAGCGCTTGCCGCGGCCCTGGGTGGCACGCAGTCGCTGCACACCAATTCGTTCGACGAGGCGATCGCGCTGCCGACCGAGTTCTCGGCCCGCATCGCGCGGAACACCCAGCTGATCCTGCAGGAGGAAACCGGCGTGACGCGGGTCGTCGACCCGCTCGCCGGCAGCTACTATGTCGAAAGCCTGACCGCGGAACTGGCCGAACAGGCCTGGACCCTGATGGAAGAGGTCGAGGCGATGGGCGGCATGACGAAGGCGGTCGCCTCCGGCATGCCCAAGCTGCGGATCGAGGAAAGCGCCGCCCGCAGGCAGGCCATGATCGATCGGGGAGAAGAGGTCATCGTGGGTGTGAACAAGTACCGTCTGGCCAAGGAAGACCCCATCGACATCCTCGATATCGACAACGTCGCGGTGCGCGAGGCGCAGGTTGCGCGGCTGAAGGCGACGCGCGACGCGCGCGACGGGGCGGCCTGCGACGCTGCGCTTGCGGAACTGGAACGCCGCGCGCGTGACGGTGGCAACCTTCTGGAGGCGGCAGTGGCGGCCGCACGCGCGCGGGCAACGGTGGGGGAAATCAGCATGGCTATGGAAAAGGTGTTCGGCCGTCACCGCGCCGAGGTCAAGACGCTGGCGGGTGTGTATGGCGCGGCCTATGAGGGCGACGCTGACTTCGCGGCGATCCAGAAGGATGTCGAGACCTTCGCCGAGGAAGAGGGGCGGCGCCCCCGGATGCTGGTGGTCAAGATGGGCCAGGACGGGCACGACCGCGGCGCCAAGGTGATCGCGACGGCCTTTGCCGACATCGGCTTTGACGTCGATGTGGGCCCCTTGTTCCAGACGCCCGAAGAAGCCGCGCAGGACGCGGTCGACAACGATGTGCATGTCGTGGGCATCAGTTCGCAGGCGGCGGGGCACAAGACCCTTGCGCCCAAGCTGATCGAGGCGCTGCGGGCGCAGGGGGCCGAGGATATTCTGGTGATCTGCGGCGGCGTCATTCCGCAGCAGGACTATGAATTCCTCAAGCTGGCCGGGGTAAGGGCGATCTTCGGCCCGGGCACCAACATCCCCGAGGCGGCGCGCGAGATCCTCGACCTGATCCGGGCGACGCGCCGCGCAGCCTGACCTCCGGGGCTTGACCCGGGGCTTCGCGCCCGCGACGCTGCACGGACCCGACCGGAGCCTGTGCCGATGATCCATCGCGTCCTGTTGCTGGCCTTGCTGACGGCAGGACCGGCCGCTGCCGGAAACATCTGCCGCCCCGACCCCGGCGAACCGCTGCGCCTTTCGGATGTGGGGCCGGGTGATACGCTGACGCTGCGCGAGGGCCCGGCGCCCAGCTATCGCAAGATCGGCGATCTGCTGCCCGGGCAGCGCGACATCCGGGCCACGGGGCGCGCGCACGCCCTGACACGCCGTTGCGCCGAGGCCTGTGCCGACCTGCAGCAGGGCTTTGTCGGCGGCGGTCTGGTCCGGGCGATCGAGCGTGACTGCCGCAGGGCTGGCCTGATCTGGTACGAGGTGCGCACGCGGCGGGGCCAGACCGGCTGGTCATCGGCCAGGCATCTGGTGATGGCGGGCGGCGCGCCGCTGCCGCCGGTGGTGGTGGTTCCCCCGGCGCCCCGTCCACCGCCGCCGGACCCCGCGTCCTTCCCCAATTCCGATGTGCCTTACCGCTTTGTCTGCGGGACGGGCGAGATGATCCGCTATACCCAACGCAGCGAGCCCCTGGGCCGTGGCGAGGTGACGGTGGGCAATGGCCCGGTATTCAGCCTGACCCGCCGCAAGGGCGAGGGTCCCCCCATCGACCACGCGGGCGAGGGGATGGCGATCCGGGGCGACGTGAACGCCGTCACCTGGACCGGCCTCGACGGCCGCGCCCGCGTCTGCCGGCGGGGCTGATCGGCTGCGTTCACGGGATCGTGGTCTGGCCCTGCGCGGCTGGCGGTCTAGGCTTGTCCCCCAACGGACGACGAAAGGACCCGCCGATGATCCGCGCCGCCCTGCTTGCCCTTTGCCTGGCTTCCCCTGCCGCGGCGACCGAGGTCGATGTGGAACTCGTGCTTCTGGCCGATACCACGGGATCGATCGACCACACCGAACTGATGTTCCAGCGGCAGGGCTATGCCGATGCGATCACCGACCCGCGGGTGCTGACCGCAATCGCGAACACGCTGACCGGCCGTATCGCCGTGACCTATGTCGAGATGGGGGGCGCCGACAGCCAGGCGGTGGTGGTGCCCTGGACACTGATCGAGGGCGAGGACAGCGCGCGCGCCTTTGCCGCAGCGCTTCTGCCGCAGCCCCGGCTTGCCTACGGCCGGAACGGGTTCGGCGCGGCGCTGCTGAAGGGCAAGGAACTGATCGAGACCAACGGGTTCCAGGGGCTGCGCCAGGTGATCGATTTTTCCGCGGACAGCACATGGAACCGCACCGGCATCGCGATCGCGCCCGCGCGGGCCGAGGTTCTGGCGGCGGGCATCACGATCAACGGCCTCGCCGTGCTGTGCCTGATGTGTCAGGCGAGCCTCGGGCCGCGCGACCTCGTCGCGGAATTCGAGGCCGAGATCATCGGGGGGCCGGGCGCATTCGTGGTTGCGGCCGAGACGGCCGACGGCTTCACCGACGCGGTGCGCCGCAAGCTGATCCTGGAAATCTCGGGCACCATGCCCGACACGCGGGTCGCCTCGGCCGGTCAGCCCTGAATGCCGCGCAGGTATTCCGCGATCTGCACCAGCCGGACGGGTGTGGGCGTGGCGATGCCGTCGCCGCCGTCGTAGGGCACCAGATCGCCGTCCAGCAGCGGTCCGAACGCGGGCATCACCGCCCCGCCGTCGCGCCCGCCGGTATAGCCCCAGATCTTGGCCATCACCCGCGTCGCCGGAAAGCTGCCGCCGTTGCGCGCGGATATCCGTGTCAGGTCGGCGGGCCGCCGTGTCAGGCCCGCTGCCCCCGGCCCATCGCCGCGTCCGGTGGCGCCGTGGCATGCTGCGCAGTAGGTCGCATAGTCCTCGGACCCGGTCGGAATGGCGGGCTTCACGGGCATGCAGGCCGCCACGGCGGCGGCAAGGCCAAGCGCGGCGATGATCGTCAGGGGCTGCATCGGGGCCTCCGGTTGTTCTTTTGCGCAAGGCTCGCATGCCGGGGGGAGCGCGGCAAGCCCGCGCTCAGCTCACCCGGCCGGCGTCCAGCCGCACGACTCGGTCCATCCGCGCGGCAAGGTCGAGGTTGTGGGTCGCGATCAGCGCCGAAAGCCCGGTCTGGCGGACCAGATCCATCAGCGTGCCGAAGACCTGGTCCGAGGTGGCCGGATCGAGATTGCCGGTCGGCTCGTCCGCCAGCAGCAGGCGCGGCGCGTTGGCCAGGGCCCGGCAGAAGGCCACCCGCTGCTGTTCTCCGCCCGAAAGCGCGGCGGGGCGGTGCCCGGTGCGCTCCGACAGTCCGACGCGCGACAGCAGGCCCTCCGCCCGGCTGCGCGCCTCGGTCGCCGGGGTTCCGTTGGCAAGCTGCGGCAGCACAACGTTTTCCAGTGCCGTGAACTCGGGCAGAAGATGATGGAACTGGTAGACGAAGCCCACCAGAGACCGCCGCGCCGCGGTGCGGGTCCGGTCGGGCTGGCCCGTCATGTCCTGCCCGGTCAGCCGCACCCGGCCCGCATCGGGCGTATCCAGCAGCCCGGCGATGTGCAGCAGCGTCGACTTGCCGGCGCCCGATGGCGCGACAAGGGCCACGACCTCGCCCGGGGCGATCGCCAGGCTCGCGCCGCGCAGCACCATCACCTCGCCATGGCGGCCCCGGTTGTAGCCTTTCTCGATACCGTCCAGAACCAGCGTCGGGTCATTCATACCGCAGCGCCTCGACCGGGTTCATCCGCGCGGCGCGGCGCGCGGGAAAGATCGTGACGACGAAGGACAGGCCCAGCGACAGCGCGACAGCCGACAGCACGTCCCCCGGCAGAAGCTTGGCGGGCAGGTCATAGATCCCCCGGATCGACGGGTCCCACACGCCCCCGCCCGCGACCCAGTTCACCGCGGCAAAGACCGTCTCGATATGGATTGCGAACAGGCAGCCAAGGACAACACCCATGGCGGTGCCAAGGACGCCGGTGAAGGCGCCGCAGATGAAGAACACCCGCAGGATCGACCCCTCGGTCAGCCCCATCGTGCGCAGGATGCCGATGTCGCGGCCCTTGTTCTTGACCAGCATGATCAGCCCCGACACGATGTTCATTGCCGCGATCAGCACCAGGATCGACAGGATCACGAACATCACGTTGTCCTCGATGTCGAGCGCGCGCAGGAAGCTGCCCGCGCTGTCGCGCCATGACCACAGCAATGTCCGCTCGCCGCCCGCCCGCATCATTGCCCCCGCGTAACCATCTATGGAATCCGGGTTTTCCACCATCACCTCGATCTCGTCGGCAAACCCCTCGCGGTTCAGGTAGGACTGGGCCTCGTCGAAGGGCATGTAGATGCGGGTGCGGTCGATATCCCATCGGCCGGCGGTGAACACATAGACCACGTCATAGGCATTGACCCGCGGGCTTGACCCGAAGGCGGTGCGCGCCCCGTCGGGCGAGATCAGGCGGATGCGGTCGCCCACGGTCACGCCCAGTTCCCGCGCCACCCCCGACCCGATGGCGATGCCGTCCTCGTAGCGCGCCAGGTCGCCCACCTGGTCCGGGCCGCTGGCGACACGGGGCACCCCCGCCAGGTCTTCGGCGCGCATGCCATAGATCTCGACCCCCACGTTGCGCCCGCCGGCCGTCGCCATGACCTGCCCCTTGATCAGCGGTGCGGCGCGGGTGACGCCCGGTATCGACCTCAGGCGGTCGGTCACCGCGTCATAATCGGCAAAACCCCGGATCGTGCGGCCGTCATCGGCGGTGTAGGCGCCGGAATAGACGGTCATGTGGGCATTCGCGCCGAGGATCGTATCGACGAACTCGGCGCGGAACCCCGCCCGGACCGCCAGTGTCGCGATCAGGGCAAAGACCGCCAGGGTGATGCCGATCAGCGAAATCCAGGTCATTACGCTGACGCCGCCCTCGGCCCGCCGGGCCCGCAGGTAGCGCCATGCGATCATCCATTCGAAGGCGGCAAACGGGGCAGGGCGGGTCAATCCTCGGGTCCTTCCGGGTCGCGGTAGATGCTGCGTGCGTCCTTGTGGGCGCTGCGCCAGTCATCGGCACCGGCCTTGTAGTCCAGTTTCCAGACAAATCGTACCGCCTCGCCCACCTCGGCCACGGGGCGCAGGTCGATCCCGTCGAACAGCCCGGCCTCGGCCGGGTCACTGCGCAGGCGCGTCATGATGCCGGGGCCGGTCACCTCCCAGACATTGTTCGAGGTGGCACGCTCGATGTTCCGGGTGGCGGAACGGATCACCCGCAACAGCAGCGGATCGCGGGGCTTGCGGAAGAACATCACGTCATTGGCGATGCGACCCCGCCGGTCCATCAGCATGGCCCGGGCGGCGGGCGCGGCCAGGGCCGACAGGTCGCCCAGCGGTTCGGTATCGGCATCGAGATAGAACCCGCCATCCGCGAAAAGTGCGCAATAGCGGAAGAAATCGGCCTGCATCGCCGGGACACCGCAGCGGGCAAAGGCCGTCTGGATGCGCAACGGAAAGCGCTCGGCGATCAGCGCGCGGGCGGCCGTCAGATCGAACCGCCGATAGCCCGGGCCGAACCGGTCTGCCCAGGCGGCCATCAGCCGTGCCACCTCGGGCGGGGGATCGGGTTTGTCCCAGAACTGGATCAGGCGGCGGGCAGGGTCGATCGTCATGCCGGTCAGCCGTTCTGCGGCCAGACCCAGATCGACGGGTCCACCTTCCGCCAGATGCGCGGCACGCCGTGCAGGTCGGTCCGGTCGCGGATCGGCGGCGTCCATTCCGGCGCAAAGCCCGCGGCCGCCAGGAGGCGGTCGATCGGAACGTGGTTCGGATCGTGGAACTGCAGGTGGTCGCGCTGATAGACGGCGCCGTTGGGCCCGGTCAGCCGGGCAAAGGCCCGCACGGCGTCCACCACCATCTGCCCGGGAAGCTCCTTCAGCACCTGGACGCAGGACACCATGTCGGCCACGCCGTCCGGCAACAGGTCCAGCCGCCAGGTGGGCAGGTGGATGACCTGGTGGTCGGCCATGGCTGCCCTGACCGCAGCCGCGTCCGGGCGGGTTTCGCGGTGGTCGAGGTAGTCCCACACCTTCAGGCCAAGCGCGGACAGATAGGCGCGCTGTACGAAATAGGTCGAGGGGATGGCATCCACCGCGATGTAATGCGTCAGCCGCTGTTTCGGGTCGGGGGCGTTGAAGCCGAGGTTGGCAAGCCGCCCGTGGCCCGCGCCGAAATCCAGCAGCACCCGGGGCCGCATGCGTTCGGGCACGGGATAGGCATGCATCAGGATGTGGTCCTGCGCGTTGTAGCGCCCCATATGCGCCATCAGCGCCGGGTCGGGCGGCAGGCCCAGGCGGTCGAAGACCTGCGCGTCCCGTTCGGCCGAAACCCTGGCAAGTTGTGCAACCCCATGATCCGCAAGGTAATCCGGGAAGGCTGCCTTGCGATGCCAGCCGAAGAACTTGGCAACATGGCCCGGCCCCTCATAGGCGAAGAACCCCATCTCGCCGCGTTCGCCCCGGGCGCGCAGCCGTTCGGCGAACAGCCAGCGGCCGAAGTGGTCGGGCAGGCCCAGCGCCGCGCGATCCTCGGTCAGGACCCGGTTGAACTCGGCGTTCAGGGTATCGGGCGGCGGTTCGGCCAAGGCGTTTCCCCTTCGGTTCGGGGCGTCAGCGCCCGGCGTAGATTTCGGCGATGCGGGCGACGGCGGCCTCGGCGCTCATCTCCTCGGTGGCGCCGGTGCGGCGCGAGACAAGCTCGACCTTGCCCGCGGCCAGCCCGCGCGGCCCCACGGTGATGCGCCAGGGCAGCCCGATCAGGTCCATCGTGGCGAATTTGGCGCCCGCACGCTCATCCCTGTCATCATATAGTGGCTCAAGGCCGCGATCCATCAACAAGTTGTATATGTTGCCGCATGCGGTGTCGGTGGCCGCGTCTCCCTGCTTCAGGTTGACGATGCCCACCGGAAAGGGGGTCACGCCCTCGGGCCAGATGATCCCGCGGTCGTCGTGGCTGGCCTCGATGATCGCGCCCAGCAGGCGCGACACGCCGATCCCGTGGCTTCCCATCTCGACCGGCACGCGGTTGCCGTCGGCGGTGACCACCGTCGCCCCCATCGCGGCCGAGTACTTCGTGCCGAAATAGAAGATCTGCCCCACCTCGATCCCGCGTCCGACCTTGCGGCGTTCCGCCGGGATCTGGTCGAACAGCGCCGGATCGTGGGTCTCGTCGGTCCGGGCATAGAGTGCGGTGAATTCCTTGCAGATCGCCTCGACCTGCGTGCGGTCGTCGAAATCGACCTGGCGCTGCCCGAGTTTCAGGTCGGTGACCGCCGAGTCGTAGAACACCTCGGATTCCCCGGTGCTCGCAAGCACAAGAAATTCATGGGTATTGTCCCCGCCGATGGGCCCCGAGGCGGCGCGCATCGGGATCGCGGTCAGGCCCATGCGTTCGTAGGTGCGCAGGTAGCTGACCATGTGGCGGTTGTAGGCGTGCAGGGCGGCGTCGCGGTCGACGTCGAAGTTGTAGCCGTCCTTCATCAGGAACTCGCGCCCCCGCATGACCCCGAAGCGGGGCCGCATCTCGTCGCGGAACTTCCACTGGATGTGGTAGAGCGTCAGCGGCAGATCCTTGTAGCTGCCGACATGCGACCGGAAGATGTCGGTGATCATCTCCTCATTCGTGGGACCATAGAGCAGCTCGCGCTTCTGGCGGTCGGTGATGCGCAGCATCTCTTGCCCGTAGTCGTCGTAACGTCCTGATTCCCGCCACAGATCGGCTGGTTGCAGGGTCGGCATCAGAAGCGGGATATGGCCCGCCCGCATCTGTTCCTGATGCACGATCTCCTCGATCCGGCGCAGCACGCGGAAGCCCAGCGGCAGCCAGGAATAGATGCCGGCGGCCTGCTGCTTGATCATGCCCGCCCGCAACATGTAGCGGTGCGAGACGATCTGCGCCTCGGCGGGATTTTCCTTGAGAACGGGCAGGAAGTAGCGGGAAAGACGCATGTTCGGGGCCTTTCGGACAGGGTTCCGCGGTTCCTAGCGGGAAGGGGCGGGGCAGGCAAGCGGGCGCATTTCGCCGTCCGTTTTCCGTCCCGCCCGCGTATGGCCGGCGTATGGCATCCGTCCCGACAGGCCGTGCGCGGTGCAACGGGTCCGCGCAACGCCCTTTGCGCCACGGCGGGGGCGGTTCATAAGGGTCTGGTAACCAATATGCCGGATCGTGCGCCATGCCAAAGGACGACCCCCCGCGCGATCTTGCCGACTGGCTGGGCCTGGCCCGGCCCCCGCACTGGACGCGGTCGCGCCTGCTGGGCGGGCTGGCGGGTGTGCTGCTGGTGGTGCTGGTCGTCTTTCTGCTGGGGGCGGCGCTGTGGCTGATCGCCTCGGCCCTGAGGGCGAGCGCGGGGTCGGTGCCGGGGGCCACGCTGGGCGCGGGCGGGCTGATCGTGGCCCTGCTGGGCGCGCCCTTCCTGATCTGGAACACGGCGATCCGGCAGACCACGCTGAACTTTCAGCGTGAGGGGCACATGACCGACCGCATTTCCAAGGCGGTGGAGCAACTGGGTGCGGAAAAGACGGTCAAGCTGCGCCGCAGGGATAAGGACGGAACGGAGATCACGGTCGAGGAAAGCAGGCCCAACATCGAGGTGCGGATCGGGGCCATCCTGTCGCTGGAACGCATCGCGCAGGACAGCACGCGGCATGACCGGGGGCGGGATCATGTGCGGGTGATGGAAATCCTCTGCGCCTATGTGCGGGAGAATGCGCCTGCAAGCGGGGCGGAGGACTTTCCCTTGCCTGAGTGGGAGCCGCTCGAGGACGATGTGACCGAGGCGGAGCGGGAGACGTATCTGGAGAAGCGGCAAGAGCGGTTTGGACAGAGCTTCGATTCCATGGCGCGGGCATGGGCGGGTTCGCTGGAAGAGCCGCGCGCCGACGTCAGGCAGGCGCTGCGGGTGATCGGGCGGCGCGATGCCGGACAGCGGCAGGCCGAGGCGCGATGGGGCGCGGATGCTGACCCGCGCGCCGAATGGATCTTCGACACACCGCCCCCCCAACCGCCCGAGTCTGCGGGCGAGGCGGCGATCCCTTGGGCAGAGATGGACGCCTGGAAGGTCCGTCTGGCTGCGTGG
The DNA here is from genome assembly GCA_019454225.1 of Paracoccaceae bacterium. Lineage (NCBI taxonomy): Bacteria > Pseudomonadati > Pseudomonadota > Alphaproteobacteria > Rhodobacterales > Paracoccaceae > Paracoccaceae bacterium. The sequence continues at coordinate 1,750,137 of CP075370.1, forward strand.
AAGGAACGTGCCGACGGTTTCGCGGGCTACCGCCCCGACCTGCGGCACACCGATTTGCAAGGCGCCGACCTGTCGGGTCTGGTCCTGTCCGGCGCCAAGCTGAAGGGCGCGCGGCTGGAGGGGGCGAACCTCGAGAAGGCGCGGCTGGAGGGGGCAGAACTGTGGCAAGCGCGGCTGGAGGGGGCGAGCCTCGGGGGGGCGCGGCTGGAGGGTGCGAACCTTGGGCAGGCGCGGCTGGAGGGTGCAAACCTTGCGTCCGTGCAGATGCAGGGCGCATATTTGCGCGGGGTGCAGATGGAGGGAGCATTCCTGGGGACTGCGCGTATGGAGGGGGCGAACCTTGAGAAAGCGCGGATGGAGGGTGCATACCTGTGGCACGCGCGGTTGCAGGGGGCAAACCTCGGGGCGGCGCGGATTGAGGGGGCAGACCTCACGCTGGCGCGGATGGAGGGTTCCAACCTCCGGCAGGCGCGGATGGAGGGTGCGGACCTCGGTGACGCCAGGCTTCGCGGTGCGGTGCTGCGGGAGGTTGATCTTTCGTCCGTCACGATTTTGCGCCGTCAGGTTGCGTCGGCCTTCGGCGATGCCAGCGTGATCCTGCCCGGCGGCACGGTGCGTCCGGCGCACTGGCCTGAGCGCGAACTCGACTGGCAGGACTTCGACACCGAATACCGCCGCTGGCTGGCCGACCCTGCCGCCTACCGTCCGCCCCCGCCCCCCTGACCGCACCTTGCAACCGGCCCCCCCATGGGCCATGTCTGATGCCGGGCCGGGCGGGGGGCATGATGGCGCTGCCGATGCAGGAACAGGCGAAATACTGGGCCATCGCGGCGGCGGTGTTCCTGGCGCTGATGTGGTTTCTGGGCGACGTGATCCTGCCCTTCGTGGCGGGCGGCGCGGTGGCCTATCTGCTGGACCCGGTGGCCGACCGGCTGGCGCGGCTGGGCATGGGGCGGGCGGCGGCGACGGCGGTGATCAGCCTGGCCGCGCTGCTGATCGCGGTGACGCTGGTGCTGGCGGTGATTCCGACGCTGTTCAACCAGTTGACGCAGCTGGTGAACGCGGCGCCCGAGATCTTCCGCCGGCTGCACGACTTCACGCTGGAGCGGTTTCCCGAACTGGCCGACGACACCTCGACCGCGCGGCAGACGCTGGTGCAGATCGGCGAGACGATCCGCGCCAAGGGCGGGGAACTGGCCCAGGCGGTGCTGGGCTCGGCCATGGGGGTGATCAACGCGGTGGTGTTCATCGTGGTGGTGCCGGTGGTCAGCTTCTACCTGCTGATGGACTGGGACCGGATGCTGGCGCGGCTTGACGCGATGCTGCCGCGCGACCATGCGCCGGTGATCCGGCGGCTGGCGGCCGAGGTGGATGCGGTGCTGGCGGCCTTCGTGCGCGGGCAGCTGAGCGTCTGCGTGATCATGGGGGCCTTCTATGCCGTGGCGCTGATGCTGGCGGGGCTGCAGTTCGGGCTGGTGGTGGGGGCGATCGCCGGGGCGATCACCTTCATTCCCTATGTCGGCGCGCTGGTCGGCGGGACGCTGGCCATCGGGCTGGCGCTGTTCCAGTTCTGGGGCGACTGGGTGTCGATCGGCATCGTGGTGGGCATCTTCATGGCGGGCCAGTTCCTGGAGGGCAACATCATCACCCCGCGCATCGTGGGCGACAGCGTGGGGCTGCATCCGGTGTGGCTTCTGTTCGCGCTGTCGGTGTTCGGTTCGCTGTTCGGGTTCCTGGGGATGCTGGTGGCGGTGCCGGTGGCGGCGGCGATCGGCGTGCTGACGCGGTTCGGCATCGCACAGTACCAGTCGAGCCTGCTGTACCGGGGCGCCGAGGCGCGGGTCGAGATGCCGCCGCCGCCCGAGCCCCCCGATCGCGAGCGGGCATGACGCGGCAGCTGGCCCTGGACCTTCCCCTGCGCACGGCGCTGGGGCGGGCGGATTTCTTCGTGGCGCCGTCGAACGCGGTGGCGCTGGCGGCGGTCGAGGGGTGGCGCGGCTGGCCGGGGGGGCGGATGCTGATCACCGGGGCGGCGGGCGCGGGCAAGACGCATCTGGCGCAGGTGTGGCGCGGGCTGGTGCCGCAGGGCGCGGCGGTGGTGGCGGGCGCGGCGCTGGCCGGGGCGGACGTGCCGGGCCTGGCGGCGGCGGGGGCGGTGCTGGTCGAGGATGCCGAGGGCGTGGCGGGGCCCGGCGAGGCGGCGCTGTTCCACCTGCACAACATGCTGGGCGAGGCGGGGGGGCATCTGCTGCTGACGGCGCGGACCGGGGTTGCGGGCTGGGGCCTGACGCTGCCTGACCTTGCCAGCCGGATGCAGGCGATTCCGGTGGTGCGGATCGATCCGCCCTGCGACGCGCTGCTGTCGGCAGTGCTGGTGAAGCTGTTCGCCGACCGGCAGGTGGCGGTGCCGCCCGCGGTGATCGCGCATCTGGCGGCGCGGATGGAGCGCAGCCTGTCGACGGCGGCCGACCTGGTGGCGCGGGCCGATGCGCTGGCGCTGGCGCGGGGCGGGGCGGTGACGCTGGCGGTGGCGCGACTGGCGCTGGCCGAGGGCTAGCCCGGCGTGTCACCAAAGATTCGCGCCTGCGTTCTGCAAAGAAAATTGCCCTTTCGCCGCCGTTGCGCCACGATGGGCGACCGTTCCCCCGAGTATTCGCAGCGATGACCCAGGCCGATTTCCTGAACGCCCCCTTCCCCGCCCCCGAGACCCTGCCCGAGGCCGAAACCGCCGGTCCCAGGCGGTTCTTCAACCGCGAATTGTCCTGGCTTGCCTTCAACTGGCGTGTGCTGGACGAGGCGTCCAATCCGGCGGTGCCGCTGCTGGAACGGATGCGGTTCCTGTCGATCTCGGCCACCAACCTTGACGAGTTCTATACCGTCCGGGTGGCGGGTCTGATGGCCATGGTCCGGTCGGGATCGGGGACACTGTCGGAGGACGGGCGCAGCGCGGCGGAGCAGCTGGACCTGATCAACGCCGATGCGCGGCGGTTGATGGGGATGCAGCAGACCGTGCTGAACCGGCTGAAGAAGGCGATGGAGGCCGAGGGAATCGCGATCCTGACGCGGTCCAAGCTGACCGCGCGCGACCTGAAGCACCTGGAGACGCATTTCCTGCACAAGGTGTTTCCGGTGCTGTCGCCGCTGGCCATCGACCCGGCGCATCCCTTCCCGTTCATTCCCAACACCGGATTCTGCCTGGCGCTGGAGCTGGAACGCGCGGTCGACCGGCGGCCGCTGCAGGCGCTGCTGCCCATTCCGCAGCAGGTGGCGCGCTTTGTCGCGCTGCCCTCCAAGGCAGGCGAGCACCGGTTCCTGCCGCTGGAGGAACTGCTGCTGCTGCATCTGGGGATCCTGTTTCCGGGCTATGTCGACCGCGGGCATTGCGCGTTCCGGGTGCTGCGCGACAGCGACCTTGAGGTCGAGGACGAGGCCGAGGATCTGGTGCGCGAGTTCGAGGTGGCGCTGAAGCGCCGCCGCCGGGGCGAGGTGATCCGGCTGAAGATGACGGCGGGGGCGCCTGCCACGCTGCGAGCGATGATCATGGAGGAACTGGGCGTCACCGAACCCGAGGTGGTCGAGGTGCGCGGACTGCTGGGAATGGCCGACCTGAAGGAACTGGTGCTGCCCGCGCGGAAGGATCTGCTGTGGCCGCCCTTCGCGCCCAGGGTGCCCGAACGGGTGCAGGATCATGACGGCGACATGTTCGCAGCGATCCGGCAGAAGGACATGCTGCTGCACCATCCCTATGAGACCTTCGACATGGTCATCCGGTTTCTGGAACAGGCGGCGCGCGACCCGAACGTGCTGGCGATCAAGCAGACGCTGTATCGCACGAGCTGGGACAGCCCGGTGGTGTCGGCGCTGTGCGAGGCGGCCGAGGCGGGCAAGTCGGTGACCGCACTGGTGGAACTGAAGGCGCGGTTCGACGAGGCCGCGAACATCCGCCAGAGCCGGCGGCTGGAACGGTCGGGCGCGCATGTCGTCTATGGCTTCATCCACTACAAGACCCACGCCAAGATCAGCACCGTCGTCCGGCGCGAGGGCGAGAATCTGGTGACCTATACCCATTACGGCACCGGCAACTATCACCCGATCACCGCACGCATCTACACGGACCTGTCGTTCTTCACCTGCGACCCCGCACTGGGGCGCGATGCGACCAAGGTGTTCAACTACCTGTCGGGCTATGCGCAGCCCGCGGGGCTGGAGAATCTGGCGATCTCGCCGATCAGCCTGAAGGCGCGGCTGCTGGACCTGATTGCCGCCGAGGCCGACCATGCGCGGGCCGGGCGGCCCGCCGAGATCTGGCTGAAGCTGAACAGCCTGATCGAATCCGAGGTGATCGACGCGCTTTATGCGGCAAGCCAGGCGGGCGTGCGGATTTCCTGCGTGGTGCGGGGGATCTGCGGGCTGCGCCCGGGGGTGCAGGGGCTGTCCGAGAACATCCGGGTGAAATCGGTCGTGGGGCGGTTCCTGGAACACAGCCGGATCGTCTGTTTCGGCAATGGCCACGGCCTGCCGTCGAAGAAGGCGCGGGTCTTCCTGTCGTCGGCCGACTGGATGGGACGGAACCTGACACGGCGGGTGGAAACGCTGGTGGAAACGCTGAACCCCACCGTGAAGGCCCAGATCGTCAGTCAGATCATGGCAGCGAACCTGGCGGACGAGGCGCAGAGCTGGGTTCTGTCGGCCGATGGCAGCTATGCCCGCGAACTGGCGGCGCGGGATGGCAAGCTGTTCAACTGTCACAAGTTCTTCATGGAGAATCCGTCGCTTTCGGGGCGCGGCAGGGCCGGGGCCAAGGATGTGCCGCGCCTGGCGCATCCGCGCGACGAGAGCGTGCCTTCCGACTAATCGGCGGTTGACCGGAGCCGGGACCGGCGGCATGGTCGCGCCGCAAGACGGAGGGCGGCGATGGGCGATGGCATGGGCGAACAGGCCACCGACGATGCCGGACCGTTCGGCAAGCCGCTGTTCGATGATCCCTCGACCCGGGCGCTGCGCCGCGTGGGCGTGGTTGACGTGGGATCGAACTCGATCCGGATGGTGGTGTTCGACGGCGCCGCGCGCAGCCCCGCCTATTTCTACAACGAGAAGCTGATGGCGGGGCTGGGGCAGGGGCTGGCGCAGACCGGGCGGCTTAACCCCAAGGGGAAAGAGCGCGCGATGGTCGCGCTGCGCAGGTTCGCCCTGCTGGCCAAGGGGATGCAGGTTGATTCGCTGACCTGCGTCGCCACCGCGGCGGTGCGCGAGGCCGAGGATGGCCCGGCGTTCCAGGCCGAGGTCGAGGCGGCGACCGGCCTCAAGCTGTGGGTCATCTCGGGCGACGAGGAGGCGCGGCTGTCGGCGCAGGGCGTGCTGCTGGGCTGGCCGGATGCGCAGGGCATCGTCTGCGATATCGGCGGCAACTCGATGGAGATGGCCAGGATCGGCGAGGGCCGGGTCGGGCGGCGCGCGACGTCGCAGCTGGGCCCGTTCCGCCTGCAGCAGATCGAAGGGGGCGCGGGCAAGCGGCGCGAGCATGTCCGGCGCATCCTCAAGGGGCTGGCGGACGAGCTGAAGCCCCAGGGCGACCGCATCTATCTTGTGGGCGGGTCGTGGCGGGTGATCGCCCGGCTGGACATGGAACGCCGTGCCTATCCGCTGACGGTGCTGCACGAATACCGGATGACGCCGAAATCGCTGCTGGAAACGCTCGACTGGATCGCGGCAAGCGACCTCGCGTTGCTGCGCGCGCGGACGGGGACCGGGGCCGAACGGATGGAACTGGTTCCGCTGGCGGTCGAGGTGCTGCGCGAACTGGTGCGCATCTTCCGCCCGCGCGAGATCGACGTGTCGGCCTATGGCATCCGCGAGGGGCTGCTTTACGAGCAGATGCCCGAAAGGCTGCGCGCCCGCGACCCGCTGATCGAGGCGGCGCGGGTGGCCGAGATCACGCAGGCGCGGATGCCGGGGTTCGGCAAGAAGCTGTTCGCGTTCCTGGAGCCGCTGTTCAAGGGCGCGGCGCCCGGCAGGCTGCGGCTGATCAAGGCCGCCTGCCTGCTGCATGACACGACATGGCGGGCGCATCCCGACTATCGCGCCGAGGTCTGTTTCGACAATGCGACGCGCGCCAACCTGGGCGGGCTGGACCATCCGGGGCGGGTGTTCCTTGGCCTCTCGCTCTTGCACCGCTACAAGAACAGCCGGTCGGGATCGCGGCTGGAGCCGTTGTTCCACCTGCTTGACGAGGACGAGTTGCAGGAGGCCGAGGTGCTGGGCAAGGCGATGCGGTTCGGTGCGATGTTTTCGGTGGGCGATCCGGCGCAGGCGGGCAGCCTGCGCTGGCGGCCGCGCAAGCGGGAACTGGACCTGTTGCTGACACCGACCGGCGACGCGCTGTTCGGCGAGGTGGCGCAGGCCCGGTTCCAGTCGCTGGTGCTGGCCCTGCGGGCAACGGGGCGCGTGGTGCGGGAAGGCGGGCATGTGGCGGCTTGACCATCTGGCGGTGACGGCGCCCGATCTGGATGACGGCGTCGCGACGGTGGAGGCCTGGCTTGGCGTGACGCTGGGGCCGGGCGGGAAACACGCGCTGATGTCCACGCACAACCGGTTGCTGGGCCTTGGCGACATCTATCTGGAGGTGATCACCCCCGATCCGGCGGCGCCACCGCCGGGGCGTCCGCGCTGGTTCCGGCTGGACGAGCGGCGCGGCGCGGCGCGGCTGACCAACTGGGTGGCCGCCTGCGACGACCTTGATGCCGCACTGGCCGCCGCCCCGCCCGGCGCGGGCCGCGCCGTGGCGCTGGAACGCGGCGCGTATCGCTGGCGCATGGGGATACCCGACGACGGCCGGCTGCCCTTTGGCGAATGCTTTCCCGCCCTGATCCAGTGGCAGGGCGCGGCGCATCCGGCCCGCGCGCTGCCGGTGTCGGGGGTCAGCCTTCGGCGGCTGATCGTGACGCATCCCGAGGCCAATGCGCTGCGCCGGGCGCTGGCGCCGCTGCGCGACGCGCGGGTGTCGGTGGTGTCGGGGCCGGTGGCGATCCGGGCCGAGTTCGACACGCCCCGGGGGCGCCGGTGGCTGGAATGATCCGGGCGGCAGACGCGGCCGATGCGGCGGGCATCCTGGCGATCTGGAACCCGGTGATTCGCGATACCGGGATCACCTTCAACCCGGTCGAAAAGACCGATGCCGAGGTGGCCGCGATGATCGCATCGCGGCAGGCGGCGGGTCAGGGGTTCTTCGTGGCGGCCGAGGGCGACACGGTTCTGGGCTTTGCCACCTATGCGCAGTTCCGGGGCGGGGCGGGCTATGCCCGGACGATGGAGCATACGATCCTGCTGCATCCGGCGGCGCATGGCCGGGGGGTCGGCCGCCGCCTGATGGCCACGGTCGAGGATCATGCCCGCGCCGGCGGCGCCGGTTCGATGTTCGGCGGCGTGTCGGCCGAGAACACGGCCGGCCGTGCCTTTCACGCGGCCATCGGCTATGCCGAGGTGGCCGTGCTGCATCGGGTGGGCTGGAAGTTCGGCCGCTGGTTCGATCTGGTCCTGATGCAGAAATTTCTCTGACAGGCGTCGCGCTTCCCGCTATGCTGCGCGCGCATAATCTGTGACGCGCCCGCCCTCATGTCGATCTGGACCCGTATCAGCGAGGCAGTCGCGGCCCTTGGCCGGGGTGAAGGGCTGTCGGCGATCCTTGACCGGCTGCGCGGGGCACCGCTTGCCTCGCCCGAGCGGACGGTGGGCTTTACCATCGCGGTGATCGCTCTGGGCGCCAAGATGGCCAAGGCCGACGGCCAGGTGACGCGCGACGAGGTTTCCGCGTTCCGCCGCATCTTCATGATCCCGCCCGAGGAAGAGGGCAACGCCGGTCGGGTGTTCGATCTGGCCAGGCAGGACGTGGCGGGGTTCGATGCCTATGCGCGCAAGGTGGCGGCGATGTTCCCCGGCGAGGACGGCCGCAAGACGCTGATGGACGTGCTGGAGGGGCTGTTCGCCGTCGCCATGGCCGATGGCGACTTTCACCCCTCGGAGGATGCCTTCCTGATGGAGGTGGCGCGGATCTTCGGGGTCGGGGGACCGTGCTTCCGCTCGATCCGGGCGCGGTTTGTCGATGGCGCCCCGCGCGATCCCTATGATGTGCTGGGCGTGTCGCCCTTCGCGCCGATGGACAAGGTGCGCGAGGCCTGGCGCCAGGCGGTCAAGGACAGCCACCCCGACACGCTGATCGCGCGGGGAGTTCCGCCCGAGGCGGTGAAGCTGGCGGAACGCAGGCTGATCGCCGTGAACGAGGCCTGGACCGAGATCAATGCCCGCCAGCCCGCCTGAGGGCGGCCCACCCGCATCCACCCCCGGGCTGCGGATCGCGACCTGGAATGTCGAGTGGTTCAATGCGCTGTTCGACGATGCCGGGCGGATGCTGGACGACGCCGAGCCGTCGCAGCGCCACGGGGTGACGCGCGGCGAACAACTGGGCGCGATCGGCATCGTGATGACGGCGCTGCAGGCCGATGCGCTGGTGGTGGTCGAGGCGCCTGACCAGTCGGCCCGCCGGTCCTGCGTGCGGGCGCTCGAGGGGTTCGCGGCGGCCTGCGGGCTGCGGACCCGGCGCGCGATCAGCGGGCATCCGTCCGACAGCGAACAGGAAATCGCGGTGATGTACGATCCCGACCGGATCGCGCTGCACCATGACCCGCAGGACGGCCCGCCCGGCGGCCATGCGCCGCGGTTCGACGGGGTGTTCCATCTGGACCTCGACGCCGACGACCTGCCCGAGATGGTGCGGTGGTCGCGCCCGCCGCTGGAACTGGCGGCGACGGGCGGCGGGCGGCGGTTCCGGCTGATCGGGGTTCATGCGAAGTCGAAGGCGCCCTACGGCGCGCGCGACGCCGACCACGCGACCCGCATCGCCATCGAGAACCGCCGAAAGCAGCTGGCGCAATGCGTCTGGCTGCGCCGCCGGGTCGAGGCGCATCTGGCGGCGGGCGACAGCGTGATCGTGGCGGGCGATTTCAACGACGGCCCGGGCCTGGACGACTACGAGCGGCTGTTCGGGCGGTCGGGGGTCGAGGTGGTGCTGGGGCCCGGGGCCGAACCGGCGCTGCGGGTGCACGATCCCCATGCGGCGATGACGCTGGGACGGCGGATCGGACTGGCGCCGACCACGGCGCGGTTCTTCCAGAAACAGCACCGCCGGTATTTCGAGGCGCTGCTCGATTTCGTGATGGTGTCGCCCGATCTGGCGGCGCTGCGCCCCGACTGGCGCATCTGGCATCCGTTCAACGACCCCCGCATCGCCGCCGTGCCCGACCTGCGCGAGGCGCTGCTGGCGGCCTCGGACCATTTCCCTGTCTCGGTCGACCTGCCGCCGGTTCGCGATGTGATTTGAAAGCGTCATCGAAGGGGCGCATACTGTGCCCATGCGTGCCGTCGCCCTTGCCATCGGACTGGTCGTTGCCCTGTCGCCCCCGCTGCGGGCGCAAGAGGCCGCGCCCGGGGGCGACGACGGGTTCAGCCTGATGGAAGAGGGCGCGCGCCTGCTGTTCCGCGGTCTCATGCAGGAGATGGAGCCCGCCCTGGACGAGATGGGCCGCGCGTTGCAGGACATCGAGCCCGCGCTGCGCGAGATGGGCCCGAAGCTGCGGCAGCTTGTGGACCTGATGGGCGATGTCACGCAGTACGAGGCGCCGGAGCGGATGCCGAACGGCGACATCCTGATCCGCCGCCGGCCGGGTGCCCCGCCGCCTCCGGCGCTGCCCGGCCTTCCCGCACCCCAGCCGCAGGGCGAGATCGAGCTCTAGGCGGCGAACCGCGCCGCCACGCGGGCGAAGTCGTCCATGTGCGGGCGCAGGTGCGGCGAGGCCGCCAGCCGGTCGCGCGGCAGCCCGGAAAGCGCGGCATGTCCCAGCGCCACGAAATCGTCCAGCGTCAGCACGTTCGGCATGCCCTCCACGGTGCCGGGCCGGAACAGGTAGGGGTCGGAATAGGGCAGGCGGTGGCGCGCGGCGATTTCCGGGTAGACCGGGAAAACCCCGAAAGGGGCCAGCGCGTTCGGCAGGACCGAAGGATCGGTCGGCAGGCCCGACGGATGGGCGAGCCCGCGTTCCTCGAGATGGCTGACGATCACCTGCGCATAGGCCGCGAAGGTCACCGCCGTGGGGTGGTTCACCGTCAGAAAGCCGCGTTCGCGGCGGACCAGCCGTGCCATCCGGTCGGCGAACGGAACGTCCACCTGCAACTCGCGTTCGCGGAACTCGGCAAGCGAGGCGGCAAAGGCCCGGTTGTAGCCGAGCGCGCGGTAGACCTCGGGGCGGAACAGGGCCCGGGCGGTCTCGGGCGGAAGGCCCTGCGCCACAGAAAGCGCGACGATCCGCGAATGGTAGTCGCCCATCGGCCCCTGCACCCGCTGCCCCATGCCGCCCACATAGGTAAGGTCGGGATGCAGGCCCGCGAAATAGATGTTGTGGATCAGCAGCACCGGCCGTCCGGCGAAGGTTCCGGCGATCTGCGGCCGCGACAGGGCACCGAACTCGGCCGACAGCGGCACCGACAGCACCACGTCGGCCCCGGACCCCGGGCCTGCCAGCAGTTCCGCGATGCGGGCTGCCCGGTTGGCCTCGTTCGTCTGGTTGACCGAGAAGGCCGTGAACTGCATGTCGCGGCAGAAATAGCCAAGCATCTGGGCCAGGGGCGCCGCCTGGCAGTTCGAGATGACAAGGCCGCGCTTCTTCTGCATCGGGGCTTTCACGGTGCTGTCCGGGCGCCTTGCCCGGCGGCGCGGGGGCGGGTAGGGAACAGGAATGCTTTCCTACCAGCATCTTTATCACGCGGGCAACCCGGCGGATGTGCACAAGCACGCCGGGCTGGCGCTGATGCTCGACTACATGACAGCCAAGGACAAGCCGCTGACCTATATCGAGACGCATGCGGGCCGTGGGCTCTATGATCTCGACGCGGCAGAGGCGCGCCGGACGGGCGAGGCGGCGGCGGGCGTGGGGCGGCTGGCCGGGCGGTTTCCGCCTGACCATCCCTATGCGCGGCGGCTGGCGCAGGTCCGGGCGCATTGGGGCGCGCAGGCCTATCCCGGGTCGCCGCTGATCGCGGCGCTGACACTGCGGATGGGCGATGTGATGCATCTGGCGGAACTGCACCCCCGGGAACATGCAGCACTTGCGGCGGCGATGTCGGGCTTCGGTGCGCATCTGCATGACCGCGACGGGATCGAGATGGCGCTGGCGCTGACGCCCCCGATGCCGCGCCGCGGCCTGATGCTGATCGACCCGTCCTGGGAGGTGAAGGAGGATTACGACGCGATCCCCCTCGCCATGGGGCGGATCGCGCGGAAATGGAACGTCGGCGTGATCGCGCTGTGGTATCCGATCCTCGCGTCCGGGCCGCATCTGGCGATGCTGGACCTGCTGGCCGGGATGTTTCCCGAGGGACTGCGGCACGAGGTGCGGTTTCCGCCGGTGCGGCCGGGGCATCGCATGGCGGGATCGGGCTTGTTCGTGGTCAACCCGCCCTGGGGCACGGCCGAGGGCCTGGCCGGGGTGGCGGAGGTGTTCGGCAGCGCCTGAGCGGCGCGTCACGGAGAGAGGAGAGCGATCATGCCAAAGGGATACTGGGTGGCACAGGTGGATGTGGCCGACCCGCAGGCCTATGAGGCCTACCGGCGCGCCAATGCGGTGCCCTTCGCCCGCCACGGTGCCCGCTTTCTGGTGCGCGGCGGCGCCGCGTTCCAGGCCGAGGGCCGGTCGCGCGCCCGCACCGTGGTGATCGAGTTCCCCACGATCGAGGCCGCCCGCGCCTGCTGGGACGACCCCGACTACGCCGCCGCCCGCGCGCTGCGCCTGCCGGTGTCCGAGGCCGACCTGGTGATCGTCGAGGGGTGGGAGGGCTGACCGGTCAGCCCGGCAGCCGTCGCCAGAACCGCGCCATCAGCAGTGCCGCCGCCAGCGTCAGCCCCACCACCAGCCCCAGCCACAGGCCGGGGCCGCCCATCCCCAGCGGGAAGGCCAGCACATAGCTGGTCGGGATGCCGATGGCCCAGTAGCTGAAGGCCGCCAGCCACATCGGCACGCGGGTATCCTGCACGCCCCGCAGCAGGCCCAGCGCCATGACCTGCATGCCGTCGGCCAGCTGGAACAGCGCCGCCACCGCCAGAAGCGTGGTGCCGAAGGCCAGGATCAGCGGCGCGGCCGGGTCGGCCGGGTCGATGAACAGCGCGATGATGCTTTCGGGCAGCGCCAGGAACAGCGCGACCGTGACCAGCGCAAAGCCGAAGGACAGCACGACCGCGACCTGCGCGCCCAGCCGCATGCCCGCGACATCGCCCATGCCATGCGCCCGGCCGGTGCGCACGGTGACCGCGTTCGACAGGCCGACATGGACCATGAAGGTCAGCGCCGTCACCTCGATGGCGATGCCGTGGGCGGCAAGCTCGACCGTGCCGATCCAGCCCATCATCAGCGCCGATGCCTGGAACAGCCCGCCTTCGGCAAGCCCGGTCAGTCCGATCGGCCAGCCGAGGCGGAACACCTGGACCAGCGCGGGCCAGTCCGGCCGCCAGAACCGCACGAAGAAGGCGTAGCGGCGCAGCGCGGGCAGGACGCTGGCATAGACGACCAGCACGGTCAGCGAGAAGACCTGCACCGCCACCGTGGCGATGGCCGAGCCCATCACGCCCAGTTCCGGCGCACCCCAGTTGCCGAAGATCAGCGCCCAGTTCAGCGCCGCGTTCAGCAGGGCCGCCGCGACGGTCACCCACAGCACGACCTGCGTGCGTTCCAGTGCCGCCAGCGCGTTCTTCAGCGCCATCACCATCAGCGCCGGCATCAGCCCCAGTCCGGCGACGCGCATGTAGTCGGCGGCCAGAGCCGAGACGTCGGGTTTCTGGGCCAGCCCCAGCAGGATCGGTTCGGACCACCAGAACACCGGATAGAAGGCCAGGCCGAAGCCGATCGACAGCCAGAGCGCCATGCGGGTGTCGCGGCGGACCTGGGCGGGGTCGCCCCGGCCGAGCGCGGCCGCGACCATCGGCATCACGGCATGGGCGAAGCCCGAGCCGAGGATGAAGACGATGAAGAAGCTTGACGCGCCCAGCACGCCGGCGGCCAGCGGCAGCACCCCGTACCAGCCCAGCATGATGGTGTCGGTGACATGCAGCGCGATCTGCGCCAGGTGGCTGCCGATCAGCGGCAGCCCCAGCACGAGCGTGGCGCGCGCATGGCCCGCCGCGGAGAGCGGAGGCTGGAGGGTGGACGACATCGACATGACCGCGCCCTAGCGCGGGCGCGCGGGCAGGGCAAGGGGGCGCGCGCGGGTCGCCGGGCGTCCCACGGTGGGACATTTTTCGGGCCGTTTGTTTTCAATGGCTTGACCTGGCCGCGTTAAGCCTTTGTCAAGACTTCGCCCCGACGTGCCGCCGCGCTAGGCCCCGCGCCAGTAGTCTTCCGCGAGCGATCGGTTGAGGTCGAGCATCGCCGACATCGCCTTGCGCGCGCCTTCGGCGTCGCGGGCCGCGATGGCCTCGGCCACGGCGATGTGGCCTTCGCGGCTGACCTTTTCGTTCTGCGGGTTCCCCACGCCGAATTCGTAGGACACGCGCAGCATGGTCAGGATGATCGGGCGCATCTGCCGCATCACGTTGTTCCGCGTCATGTCGAGCAGCGTCAGGTGGAAGCGGCAGTCGGCGTCGAACAGGTGTTCGACATCGACCTGGCCGGGGTGGATGGCATTTGCGGCTGCAAGCAGGGTCCGCACCTGTTCGGGCGTGGCGCGGCGGGCGGCCAGCGCCGCCGCCGCCGGTTCGAGGATGGCGCGGAGTTCGGTGGTTTCGGCAAAGATGCGGCGGATGCGCGGATGTGCCGGGTCGTGCCACATGACCACATCGGCATCGAGCAGGTTCCATTCCTCGATCGGGCGCACGCGCGTGCCGTAGCGCCGCGCGGTGCGGACCAGGCCCTTGCCCGACAGCACCTTGATGGCGTCGCGCAGCGTGGCGCGGCTGACGCCGAGCGATTCCGCAAGCTCCTCTTCCGTCGGCATCACCGCCTCGGGCGAGTAGACGTCATTGGTGATCCGCTGCCCCAGGACCTCGACCGCCTGCTTGGCCGCGCCGGTGGGCAGGGCCGAGGTGAATTCGGCCGGAATCTGCAGGTCCAGATGACGGCGCGAGGGGGCTGCGGCTGTCGCGTGCCTGTGGGTCAAGCGCTCGATCCTTCTTTACATGTGATCTAGAACTGTTCATTCTACATCCTATGTAGTGCCACCCGGCCTGCACTGGCAACGTCTGGCAGCAAGCACCAAGACCATGCGCCCGCGGACCCAGCCAAATGGAGGAGGACCAATGAACATGAAACATGTGATCTGTGCGGCTGCCCTGGTGGCGGCGTCCCTTGCCGTGGGTGCATCCGATGCCGATGCCACGGAGATCAAGTTCGGCATCGGGATGCCCGAGGGCGATTCCCCCGAGTATCAGGCCCTTGTGCGGTTCAAGGAATATGTCGAGTTCAAGACCAACGGCGAGATCACGGTGCGGCTGTTCCCCAACAACCAGCTGGGCGGCGAGCGCGAGATGATCGAGATGGTCCAGCAGGGCAGCCTTGAGCTGAGCTTTCCGGCCGATGGCGCGATGAGCGGCTTCTATGCGCCGATGCAGGTGTGGTCGATTCCCTACCTGTTCGAATCCGCGCCGGTGGCCTGGAAGGTGCTGGAAAGCGACTTTGCCGAGAAGATGAAGGACGACATGCTGGCGACCACCGGCATCCGGGCGCTGGCATTCTCGCAGAACGGGTTCCGGTCGTTCACCAACAACGTGCGGCCGCTGGTCAATCCCGAGGATATCGCGGGGCTGAAGATCCGGACCATGGAAAGCCCGGTCTACATGACGATGGTCAATTCGCTGGGCGCCACGGCGGTTCCGATCAGCGGCGCCGAGGTGGTGATGGCGCTGCGGCAGGGCGTGGTCGACGGGCAGGAAAACCCGCCGGCGGTGGTCTACAACGGCGGCCACGGCGAGGTGCAGAAGTATTACACGCTGAACGAGCATACCTTCGGGCTGCATGTGATCATCGCCAACAACGACTGGTTCAGTTCGCTGGAGCCGGGGCACCAGCAGGTGATCCAGGATGCCGCGCAACTGATGGCCTGGACCGAGAACCTGCTGAAGACCGAGGGCGACTGGCGCTACAGCCGCAGGCTGGCCGAGGAGCTGGGCATGCAGATCCACGTCTCGACCCCGGCGGAGAAGGCGGCCTTCAAGGCCGTGGCACAGCCCCCGGTGCTGGAGTTCATCCGCAGCCGGGTGGGCAGCGACCTGGTGGACGAGCTGACTGCGGCGGTGGACGCGGCCAAGGCCGAGCTTTACGGCAACTGATCGCGGCGCGGCCCCGGCCCGGTCGCAGGACCGGACCGGGGCGGCGTCCGCGCGCCGGCAGGATGCCGCGCGCGCCCCGCGCACAAGGGAATTCCGATGACGCATGCCGCCACCACGGCCGCCCGGCTGCTGGCCCGCAGCACCGAGATTGCGGCGGGTCTGCTGATGATCGCCGTCACGCTGCTGAACCTGACGCAGGTGGGCGGGCGCTATCTGTTCGGCACCGGTTTCAGCTGGACCGAGGAAGTGATGCGCTACGCGATGATCTGGCTGATGATGCTGGGCAGCGTCGCCTGCATCTTCCGGGTCGAGCACATGGGGATCGAGGCGCTGGAAGGGCTGGTCCGGCCGCAGCACGCCCGGTTCGTCAAGTCGGCGCTGTACACGGCGGCGGCGGTGTTCTGCGTGGTCATCCTGATCTACGGCTGGCCGCTGGCGATGCGGAACGCCGCGCAGACGGCGCCGGCCTCGGGCATCCCGATGATCCTTCCCTATGCCGCGCTGCCGGTCGGGGCGGCGCTGATGCTGGTGCAGATCGCGCTGAGCTGGCTGGCCGGGTTCGAGCCTGACCGGGGCGACGGCACCCCCGGCGACGGGCTGGCGGGCGGGGGGGACGCGCGATGATCGGGGTTGCCGCGCTGGGGCTGGGCCTGCTGTTCCTGGGCGTTCCGGTGGCCTTTGCGCTGGGCCTCGCCGGGATGCTGGGCGTCTGGATCGCGGGCATTCCGATGGGCGTCGTGGCGACGCGGCTGTTCACCGGGGTGGACAGCTTCGTGTTCCTGGCGGTGCCGTTCTACATCCTGGCGGCCGAGATCATGAGCCAGGGCGGGATCACGGCGCGGCTGATCTCGATCGGGTCGGCGGCGACAAGCTGGCTGCGGGGCGGGACGGCCTTTGCCAATATCGGCACCTCGGTGCTGTTCGCGGGCATCTCGGGCTCGGCGGTGGCGGATGCCGCGGCGCTGGGCCGGGTGTTCACCGAGGAGATGCCGAAGGAAGGCTACAGCCGCGAGTATTCGGCGGCGGTGACGGCAGCCTCGTCGCTGGTCGGGCCGATCATCCCGCCCTCGGGCCTGGCGATCATCATGGCGGCGGTGACCGGGCTTTCGGTGATCGACCTGTTCCTGGCGGGTGTCCTGCCGGGGCTGCTGCTGGCGGGGGCCTGCGCTGCCGTGGTGGCGGTGGACGCGCTGCGCGGCCGCGTGCCGAGGCCCCGCAGGCTGGAGTTCCGGCGCGAGGGCATGGCGCGGATGGCGGTCGAGGCGCTGGCGGTGATCACCCTGCCGGTCGTCATCGTCGGCGGGATGATCGCGGGGATCTACACCGCGACCGAGGGCGGCGGGATCGCGGTGGCCTATGCGGTGTTCCTGTCGGTGGTGGTGTTCCGGGCGATGACGCTCCGGGGGCTGTGGCTGGCCTTCCTGCGGGCGGCGCGCACCTCGGCCAGCATCTATCTGCTGGTCGCGGCGGCGACGATCCTGTCCTACGCGCTGAACATCCTGGGAATTTCGGCGTGGGTGGCCTCGGCGGCCAGCCTGTTCGAGCACAGCCCCGTGCTGTTCCTGTTCGCGGTGGCGGGGCTGATGCTGGTGCTGGGCACGTTCCTGGACATCGGCGCGGCGATCCTGATCTTTGCGCCGCTGATCATGCCGGTCGTCTACAAGCTGGGCATCGACCCGATGCAGGCCTGCATGGTGATCATGCTGACGCTGGCGATGGGGCTGGTGACGCCGCCGGTGGGCGTGGTGCTGTTCGTGGTGATGCGCGTGGCGCGGGTGCGGATGTTCCCGCTCATTCGCGCGCTGGCACCCTTCCTGCTGGCACAACTGGCTGCCATCGCGCTGATCTGTCTGATACCCGGCATATCCAGCTGGCTGCCCAACCTGCTGAACTGATGCCCGGCCCCCTGAACGCACATATCTAGGCGAGAAGACTTGATGAAGATTACCGGCATCAGCACCGTGGTGGTGAACGCGATCCACCGGAACTGGATATTCGTGAAGGTCCAGACCGACCAGCCTGGCCTGCACGGCTGGGGCGAGGCGACGCTGGAATGGAAGACCCGCGCGGTGCTGGGGGCCATCGAGGATCTGGAGCAGTTCGTCATCGGCGAGGACCCGCGCCGGATCGAGCACATCTTTGCCAGAATGACCAAGTTCAGCTTCTGGCCGCTGGGGTCGATCGGGCTGACGGCGGTGTCGGCCATCGACCAGGCGCTGTGGGACATCAAGGCCAAGGATCTGGGCGTTCCGGCATGGCAGCTGCTGGGCGGGCAGGTGCGCGACCGGGTCCGGGTCTATACGCATCTGCGGCGGGCCAGGATCGGCGCGCAGGTGGGCACCGCCGACATCGGCGCCTTCTGCGACGCCGTCGAGGAGACCGTGGCGATGGGATACAATGCGGTCAAGCTGGGGTTCGTGCCCTATTGCGCCTTCGAGGCGACGGTGCCCGAACTGCTGCATGTGGAAAGGCTGGCCGTGGCGGTGCGGGAACGGGTCGGCCCGGATGTGGCCATCATGACCGATTTCCACGGTCGGCCCGCATCGCCCGAGGTGGCCCGGGCCTATATCGACGTGATCGCCCCGATCCGCCCGCTGTTCGTCGAGGAACCGATCCAGCCGGGCAATGCCGCCGCCATGGCTGGCCTTGCCCGCCGGGTGAACTGCCCGCTGGCCACGGGCGAGCGGCTGTTCACGCTGCGCGAGTTCGCCGAACTGGCGGAACTGGGCGCGGTGGCCCATGTGCAGCCGGACCTGAGCCACTGCGGTGGCCTGACCGGCGGCAGGAAGATCGCGGCCATCGCCGAGGCCGGGCAGATGGGCATCGCGCCGCACAACCCGATGGGGCCGGTCGCGGGGGCCGTGGCGCTGCATTTCGACGTCGCCACGCCGAACTTCCTGATCCAGGAAGAGGCGGTCGGCCTTGTGCCGTGGTTCGACGATATCTTCGCCCATCCCATGCGCCTGGTGGATGGCTGCTGGGAGGTGCCCCAGGGGCCGGGCTTCGGGGTCGAGATTGACGAGAAGGCCGCCGCGCGGCACCCCTTTGCGCCCGAGATCGTGCCCGCGCTGGAGGCGGTGCTGCCGGACGGGACAATTGCGCACTGGTAGGCGCGGCGGACCTGCCGGGGCTTGACCGGCGGGGGCAGGGGCGGGACCGTGGCCCGCCGCGTTCGCCGCCGGCAGGCGCGGGCATCGACGGGAGGCAGCAGGATGGACGGAACACTGATCGGGCGCATATGGGACCCGGGCGCCGGGGGTCCGTCGGTGGTGACGGTGCGGGATGGCGTGGTGTTCGACATCACCGGCCGCGAGGCGCCGCTCGTGTGCGACATCTGCGAGATGGAGGACCCGGCCGGATATGTGCGCGGGGCGGCGGGGCGCGACCTGGGGCCGGTGGCGGACCTGCTTGCCGCGCCGGTGGGCGATGCGTCGGTCCGGCACCTGCTGGCGCCCTGCGACCTTCAGGCGGTGAAGGCCTGCGGCGTGACCTTCGCGGGGTCGATGGTCGAGCGGGTGATCGAGGAACGGGCGGCGGGGAACCCGGCGGCGGCCGAGGCGATCCGGGCGCGGGTGGGGGCGGCCATCGGCGACAGCCTGCGCAACATCCGGCCCGGTTCGGCCGAGGCCATGGCGGTGAAGGCGGCGCTGATCGCCGAAGGGCTGTGGAGCCAGTACCTGGAGGTCGGGATCGGCCCGGACGCCGAGGTGTTTTCCAAGGCGCAGGTCCTGTCATCGGTGGGGCATGGCGCCGATGTCGGGCTGCATCCGGTGTCGAAATGGAACAACCCCGAACCCGAGATCGTGCTGGCGGTGTCGTCGCGGGGGCGGATCGTGGGGGCCACCCTTGGCAATGACGTGAACCTGCGCGATGTCGAGGGGCGGTCGGCGCTGCTGCTGTCGAAGGCCAAGGACAACAATGCGTCCTGCGCGATCGGCCCGTTCCTGCGGCTGTTCGACGATGGCTATGCGCTGGCCGACGTGCGGCGGGCGGAACTGTCGCTGGTGGTCGAGGGGCCCGAGGGGTTCGTGCTGCGGGGGCGGTCATCCATGGCGCAGATCAGCCGCGACCCTGCGGACCTCGTGGCGCAGGCCATCGGGCGGCATCACCAGTATCCCGACGGGCTGATGCTGTTCCTCGGCACGCTGTTCGCGCCGACCGAGGACCGGGATGAGCCTGGCGGCGGCTTCACGCACCGGCTGGGCGATGTCGTCACGATATCCGCCGAGGGGCTGGGCGCCTTGCGCAACCGGGTGGCGCTGAGCACCGAATGTCCGGAATGGACCTTCGGCATCCGGGCGCTGATGGCCAACCTTGCGCGTCGCGGCCTGATCTGAGGCGCGGCCAGATCCGAAGCACGGAGCCGAAGCGCGGGCGGCCTAGGCTTCGGTCAGCGCATGGCTGGCGCCGTCGAGGAAGGCGGGGTTGACCGTGACGCCCCATCCCGGCGCGTCGCTGACCTGCACATGGCCGTCGGTCACCTCGAAGGGGCGTTCGAGGAACAGGCCGTCGGCCCATTGCTGGCTGTAGGGGCCCTCGATCGAGTATTCGAGATACTTGCCCGCGTTGGGGATCGCGCGCAGCAGGTGCATCGAGAACAGCGTGACCATGCCGTGATTGGCCGAATGCGGGGTGCAGGGCAGACCTGCGGCCTCGGCCATCCGCGCCACCTGAAGGGTCCGGCAGATGCCGCCGAGATAGAGGATGTCGGGCTGCGCCACATCGACGGTGCGGGTGCCGATGATCGTCTTCCAGGCGGACAGTTCGCAATCCTGCTCGCCCCCGGTGATGTCGATCGACAGGGCGTCGCGCACCTCGCGCGTCCAGTCGTATTCCCAGTAGGGGCAGGGTTCCTCGTAATGGGAGATGCCGTTGTCCTCGAGCATCCGGCCGACGGCGATGGCGCGGGCGGGGGTGAAGCCCGAGTTGGCATCGACGAGCTTGTCGATCCCGTCGCCCAGCGCCCCGGCGACATGGGGCACGATGGCCTCGGTCCGGCCGGGCCACTGGTCGATGTCGCGGCCGCATTCCTTGCCGACGCGCCACTTGAAGGCGGTGAAGCCCTTTTCGTCGCGCAGGCGGCAGAGGCGGTCGGCCTCGTCCTGCGGGGTGATGTCGCGGCGCATCGAACTGGCATAGGCGCGCAGGCGCCCGGGGCTGCCGCCGATCAGCGCGGTGACGGGCTTGCCCTCGACCTTGCCCCGCAGGTCCCAGAGCGCGGTGTCGAGCCCGCCGGTGGCGCGGCGCAGGTAGGTGCCGGGGAACTTGCATTCGCGTTCGCCGATCAGGTCGATCATCGCGGCGAAATCCAGCGCATCCGCGCCGATGGCATGGGGCGCCACCTGGCGGTGCAGCACCTGGCAGGTGATGTCGGCGTTGTAGGTGGAGACCTGGCCCCAGCCTTGTTCGCCGCTGTCGGCGGTGACGCGGACGAAGCCGATCAGGCGGTTGGTGAAGGTCTCGATACGGGCGATCTTCATGCGGTTGTCCCCCCGGCGGGCTGCGGCGGGCGGCCCGGTTGTTCGGTGATGGCGTAGAGGTTCTGGCGCAGGTGGCAGGCGACCGGCCTGCCATCGGCGATCAGCCATTCCTCGGTCTCGAAGTAATGCTTGCCGCGCGTTTCCCACGCCAGGGTGATGCGGGCCGAGGTGCGGCAGACGGCCCCCTGCGGCACGGCGGCGAGATGCGTGACGGTGACGCCGGTGAAGATGACCGGCATGGGCAGCAGGAGGTTGCCCAGGGCATCGCCCATGGTCGCGCGGATCAGGCAGCCGGAATGGACGAGCTTGCGGTCCGCGAAGATCGGCGCGGTTTCGTGGAAATCGGCGAGGGATTCGGTGACGATCTGCGGCGACAGGACGGTTTCGCCACTGCCGAGTTGCAGCCCCTCGGGCACCGCCCCCGGGCCGATGGCGCGCCTTGGGGCGAAGGCGGGCAGGATGGGCAGGGCCTGCGGCGGCGCGGGGGCCCGCGCGGCCAGGCCGATGCTGCCATCCAGCACGACCTCGCCGGTGTCCGCATGGCTGACGGTGACGGAAGCGGTCAGCGCACCGGATGCGGCGGTGACCGGCCCGCGCCGGACGACCAGCGGGTCGCCGTGAAAGACCGGCCTGCGGAACCGCACGCTGGCCTGACCGCGGGCCAGCCAATCCTCGCCCCAGCCGATGACCGCCGGGCGCGTCGCATGACCGTAGACGAACACCCCCGGCAGAAGCGCCGCGCGGAAGCCCATGGCACGGGCCGTGGCGTCATCGTGGCTGGTGCCCTTGTAGCGGGGACGCGGATCGAGCGTGGCGGTGACCTCGATCCGTTCGGGCAGGTCGCGCATCACAGGCCCGGCGCCGGAACGTCGGCCAGCGCACCGCTGGCCAGGATTGCCGCGATCTCGTCCTCGGGCAGGGCCAGGACGCTGCGCAGGACGTATTCGTTGCCTTCGCCATAGCCCGGCGCGGCGCTGCGGGCCGACCCCTGTGCGATCTCGGAATGGAACGGCAGGCCGGGATGATCGTGCCGGCCCGCCACCGGGTGATCGAGCGTTGTGAAGAACCCCCGTCCGTGCAGATAGTCGGACCGGGCCAGGTCGGGTGCGGTTTCGACGGCCGAGGCCGGAATGCCCTGCGCCTGCAATGCCGCGGCGAGCGCGTGCCGGTCCTGTTCCCGCGTCCAGTCGGCAATCAGGGCATCCAGCGCGGCCTCGTTCGCCTTGCGCGCCTCGAGTGTGGCGAAACGGCTGTCCTGCACCAGCCGCTCGCCGCCGATGATCCGCGCCAGCCGGAGCCAGGCCGCGTCCGACGGGGCGGCGATGGCGATCCAGTTGTCCTTGCCTGGCGACGGATAGGCGTTGTGGGGTGCCATGTCGGGCAGGTGGTTGCCGTCAGGCACGATGTCCTGCCCGGCGATCAGTTCGGGGCCGATGAACTGCATCGCGCCCTCGACCTGCCCGAGTTCGATATGCTGGCCGAGGCCGGTACGGTCGCGGTGATGCAGCGCGGTCAGGATCGCCGCCGCCGCGTTGAAGCCGCCGATCGGGTCCATGTAGGAGGGGCCGGTGATCGTCGGCGGTCCGCCGGGATAGCCGATCATCGCCGACATGCCCGCGGCCATCTCCATCGTCGGGCCGAGGGCGGCGAAACCCGAGGCGGGCCCCGACAGACCGTAGGCCGGCATCTCGATCACGATCAGGCCCGGGTGGTCCCTTGACAGCGTGGCATGGTCCAGCCCGAGGCGTTGCAGCAGGCCGGGGCGGAAGTTGCAGATCAGCACGTCGGAGAGGGCAACCAGCCTGCGCACCACCGAGAAACCCAGCGGGTTCTTGAGGTCGACCACCAGCGAACGCTTGTTGACGTTCTGCGAGTTGAAGGTGAAGCAGCGGTCCCAGGGCCGGTCGCCCGGGTCGAGATCGGGATAGGTGACCGGGTTCGGCCTGTCGCGGTTCGACCGCCAGGTGTTGGTGCGCGTCGGGCTTTCGATGTGGAAGCTTTCCGCGCCATACCAGCCCAGGATGCGCCCGGCCATCGGCCCGGCCCAGGCGGTGGTCAGTTCGACGACGCGGATCCCCTCAAGCGGCAGCATCGGCCTTGTCCTTCGGTTCGCGTGCCGGTGTCAGGCCCATCCGGAAGGGCGGGCCGGGCAGTACGACCTCTTCCCCGCCGAGGGTCAGCCGGCGCCAGTAGCCGCGCGCGGCCAGATGGGCGCTGTCGCGCAGTTCGCTGATGCGGAACGCCCGCGCCGCGATGATGTTCATGCCCTGCAGTTCGGCGACAAAGGCGTCGGGGTCACGGTCGGCCACGCGGGCCTGCACGAGGGCAAAGAACGCCTGCCAGTGGTCCTGCCGCGTATGGGCCTCGGCAAAGCGGGGATCGGCAAGGCAATCGTCCAGCCCCAGCGACCGGCAGAGCGCGGCAAAGCGGTTGGAATAGACCCAGAGGCACACCCAGGACCCCCGGCACAGAACCTCGCCCGCCGGGATGTCCTGGTCGCCGCGCCGCCGGTCGGTGCCGTTGTAGATGGCCTGCAGCACATAGGGAAAGCACATGGCGGCGGCGGTTTCGGCGGCGTCGATGCGGATGGTATCGCCGTGGCCCGTCCGCGCGCGGGCGCGCAGCGAGGCCATGATCTGGATGTAGGCCGCCTGGCCGGCGGCATAGGAGGCGCGGTTGCCGGTGCCGTAGAGCGGTTCGCGGCCCCGGATGCCGTTCGAGATCATCATGCCCGAGGCGGCCTGCAGCACGATCTCGGGCGCGCGCCATCCGGCCTTGGGCCCGTCATCGCCGAAGCCGGTGATGACCACCGCCAGCACCTGCGGGTGCCGGTGCCGCAGGGCGGCGGGATCATCGGCCGGACCGCAGAGGATGACATCGGGCGGCACCGGCGGCACGCCGCGGCGTTTCCCGAGGTTCAGGTGCAGGTCAAGCGGGCTGGCCAGATCGCCCGTGCCGCCCGCCGCAAGAGCGGCCGGATGGTCCGTCGCGTCGAGCCAGACCTCGGCCCCGAAATCGGTCAGCAGCTTGCCGCAGAACTGCCCCGCGATGGTGCCGGACCGGTCCTGCACCACCAACCCCGCAAGCGCCCCGTTCATGCCGACCCACTCCGCCGGGAGATCGGGAAGGGCGCGGGATAGTGGCAGGCCACGGTGCGCCCCGGCTCGACCTCTGCAAGGTCCGGGCGTTCCTGCGCGCAGCGGTCGGTCGCCAGCGGGCAGCGGGTGCGGAAGGCGCAGCCCGAGGGCACGTTCGACGGGCTGGGCACATCGCCCTGAAGGATGATGCGGCGGCTTTTCGCGGCGAGGTCGATCCGCGGCGCCGCCGACAGGAGCGCCTCGGTATAGGGGTGGTGGGGGGCGGAATAGACCTGGTCCCTGGTCCCCATCTCGATGATCCGGCCCAGATACATCACCGCGACCCGGTCTGCGATGTGGCGCACCACCGCCAGGTCATGCGCGATGAACAGGAACGAGAAACCCTTGTCCTGCTGCAGATCCTGCATGAGGTTGATGATCTGCGCCTGGATCGACACGTCCAGCGCCGAAACCGGTTCGTCCGCCACGATGAAGGAAGGGTCGACCGAGATCGCCCGCGCGATGCCGATGCGCTGCCGCTGGCCGCCCGAGAACTGGCGCGGCTTGCGGTCCATGTAGGCCGGGGGCAGGCCGACCATGTTCAGCAGGTCGGCCACCTTCTCGCGCCGTTCCTTGCGCGAGCCCGACAGGCCGAAGCTGTCCATCGGTTCGGCGATGATGTCGGCCACCGTGCGGCGCGGCGACAGCGATCCGAACGGGTCCTGGAACACCATCTGCATCTGGCGGCGCATCTGGCGCAGGTCTTCGCGGGGCAGCGCCCCCATGTCGCGGCCGTCGAACACCACCGATCCTTCGGACAGGTCGATCAGGTGCAGCAGCAGGCGGCCCAGCGTGGACTTGCCGCAGCCGGATTCGCCGACGACGGCCAGCGTCTCGCCCCGGTGGACCTGGAAGCTGACCCGATCCACCGCGCGGACCGGCGCGCGCTTCGGACCCAGCCGCAGCGTCGTGTCGACAAAGGTCTTGCTGACCTCGCGCACATCCATCAGCACGCTCATGCTGCGGCCTCCTGCATGGTCGCCCAGCAGGCGGCGCGATGCGTCGGCCCGTGCGACACCAGGGGGGGCATCTCGACCGCGCAGCGATCCATCCGCAGGGGGCAGCGGGGGCGGAAGGGGCAGCCTTCGCGGATCGTTCCCGCCGGGGGCACCGAACCGGGAATCTGGTACAGCCGCTTGCGCGTGTCGGTCAGGGTCGGGATCGATTTCATCAGGCCCTGCGTGTAGGGGTGGCGGGCGTTCTCGAACAGCGAGGCGACGTCGGCATCCTCCATGATCCGCCCCGCATACATCACCACGACGCGCTCGCAGACCTCGGCCACCACGCCCAGGTCGTGCGTGATCAGCAGGATGGCCGAGTTGAAGCGGCGACGGATGTCGAGCATCAGTTCCAGCACCTGCGCCTGGATCGTCACGTCCAGCGCCGTGGTCGGTTCGTCCGCCACCAGAAGCCGGGGGTTGCAGGCCATGGCGATGGCCGCCATCACCCGCTGCCGCATGCCGCCCGAGAACTGGCTGGGATAGGCGCCAAGGCGGCTTTCCGGGTCGGGCATCCCGACAAGGCGCAGCAGCCCGATCACCCGTTCGCGCCGCTCGGCGGGGGTGGCGGCATCATGCAGCATGATCGCCTCGTCGATCTGGTCGCCGATGGTCATCAGCGGGTTCAGCGAGGACATCGGCTCCTGAAAGATCATGCCGATGTCCTTGCCCCTGATCGCGGGCATGTCCCGTCTGGGCACCTTCAGCAGGTCCTTGCCGTCGAACAGGATCTGCCCGGTGACGCGGGCGGGCGGTTCGGGGACAAGGCGCATGACCGACAGCGCCGTCATCGACTTGCCCGACCCGCTTTCCCCCACGACGCCGAGCGCCTCGCCCGGGCGCATGCCGAAGGAGACGCGGTCGACCACGCGCAACGGGCGGCTGACGGGGCCGAACTCGACCGTGAGGTCGCGGATATCCAGCAGCGGCGCGGTCATTGGTTGGTCTCGGGGTCGAGGAAGTCGCGCACGGCATCTCCGATGATGCTGATGGCCAGAACGACGATGGTGATGGCAAGGCCGCCGGCGATGATCGGCCACTGGGTCGCGAACATGCTGTTCAGGCCATCGCGGATGATGTTACCCCAGGACGGGTTCGGCGGCCGGGTGCCGATGCCCAGGAAGGACAGCGTGGCCTCGATCCGGATCGAGCTGGCGGACCACAGGGCCATCAGCACCACGATCGGCGCCAGGATGTTCGGCACGATGTGGCGGATGATGATCAGGGGCGTCGAGACCCCGGCCGCGATCGCCGCCTCGACATAGGGTTCCTGCTTGACCGACAGGGTCGAGGCGCGGGCGACACGGGCAAAGCCGGGCGTGAAGGCGACGGTCAGGACGACGACGATGTTCCAGAAGCTGCCGCCGAGCGCGGCCGCGATCAGGATCGCCAGCAGCAGTTCGGGAAAGGCCATCAGCATGTCGATCACGCGGCTGATGACGCGGTCGACCACGCCGCCGAAATAGCCCGCCGCCACCCCCAGCACCGTGCCGAAGAAGGCCGCGAAGACCGGTGACAGCAGGCCGAAGATCAGGGAATTGCGCGATCCGTGGATCAGCCGGCTGAGCACGTCGCGGCCGAACTGGTCGGTGCCCAGCCAGTGCATCGACGACGGCGCCTGGTTGATCCGCATGATCGACTGGCGCAGCGGATCGTAGGGGGCGATCAGCGGGGCCAGAACCGCCACCGCGATGAACACGAGCACGACGACAAAGGCGATCTGGGTCGAGGGCCGCCCCATCACGACGGCGGAAAACGCCTCGCGGAAGCCCGGTTCGGGCGCCAGGACCTCGCGTTCGGCAATCGCCTCGGCTGTGGGCCGCTCGATGCGCGCTCCGGTCATGATTTCACCCGGATGCGCGGGTCGACGATGATATAGACGATGTCCATCAGCAGGTTCACGATGATGACGAAGAAGGCGAACATCATCACCCCGGCCTGGATCACGGGATAGTCGCGTTCCTGGATCGCGGTGATGAGAAGGCGGCCGATGCCGGGGCGGTTGAACACCAGTTCGATGGCGACCGACCCTGACAGCGTGGCCAGGATCGACAGGCCCAGACCGGTGGACAGCGGCAGCAGCGCGTTGCGCAGGCTGTGGCGAAAGATCACCCGTCCCTCGCGGGCGCCCTTGGCCCGCGCCGTGCGCACATAGTCGCGCCCCATCACTTCCAGAAGCGAGGTGCGGGTCAGCCGGCCCATGAAGGCCGATTTCAGGAAGGCAAGCGCCGCGGCGGGCAGCAGAAGGTGATAGAGCCCGCCCCAGAACCCCTGGCCGGCCCCGTTGATCGGGAACCACCCGAGGTGCAGCGAGAACACCACCAGAAGGATCGCGCCCAGATAGAAGTCGGGCACCGAATAGCCGATCAGCGCGTAGAGCCGGAGGCCGTTGTCGGGCCATCTGTTGCGCTGCGTCGCGGCCCAGATCCCCAGCGGCACACCGACGATCAGCCCCATCGCGACCGATGTGATGGTCAGGTAGATCGTGTGCGGCAGGTTGTTTGCGATCAGCGTGCTGATCGGCACGTTCGTCATCAGCGAACGGCCGAAGTCCAGTTGCACGGCATCGCGCAGGAACTTCACATATTGCAGCCACAGAGGGTCGTTCAGGCCCATGCGCTCGCGGAAGGCTTCAAGCTGCCCCCCGTCCGCGTTCTGTCCCAGAACGGCCAGCGCCGGATCGCCCGGCAGGATGCGCATGGCGACAAACACCAGCGTCAGCACCAGGAACACGGTCGGAACCATGTCCAGAAGCCTGAGGAAAAGGTATCTCGCCATGCGCAGGGTCCCGTCAGGCCACGATCTTTGCCTTGCAGAACCGCCAGTAGGCATAGCCGCCCTGCACTTCGTATCCGAGGTCGATGCGCGGGTTGCGCACCACCAGATAGGACAGCGTCGGAAGGCCGCCCATCGGCAGGTCACGCTGGATCTGCAACTCGACCTCGCGGCCCTTGGCGACGTAATCCTCGAACGTCGTGGATTGCAGCATCTCGGCCAGCAGGTGATCGACGCCGGGCATCAGCACGCCGTAGTGCGAATAGTTGGCCCCGCCCTTGCCGTCATCGGTCATGTTTGCCGTCGACACCGCATAGTCGTTGAAGACATAGAGCGGCACCGGCGGCAGCGACGACGAGTTGATGTTCAGCGTGTTCAGGTTCTGCCGGTTGGTGGCGTGATAGGCCGAATGGTCCATGATCGTCAGGTCGATGTTGATGCCGATCTGGCGCAGCTGTTCCTGGATGATCAGGTGCTGGGTGCTGTAGTCCTCGCGCTGCGAGGTGTTGACGGGGATGGTCAGCCCGTTGGGGAACCCGGCGTCGGCGAGCATCTTCTTCGCCTCGTCCGGATCGTACTCGTAGCGCAGATCCTCGGGCAGTTCCTCGAGCGAGAAGCCGGTCGGATAGTTCGGCGGGTTCAGCGTGTAGACCATCCGCGACATCGGTTGCAGGGCGTCGACGATCTCCTGCTTGTTGATGCCGTGCATGATCGCCTTGCGCACCTGGATGTTCTGCAGCGGGTCCTTGGCCAGGTTGAAGAACAGCGTGTTGAACGACCCCGGAACGGTCATGTCGAACAGCAGGTCCGGCTTCTGGTTCTGGATCTGCGGCACCCAGCCGGGCTGGCGCACGCCTTCGGCCATGTCGACATCGCCCGAGATCAGCGCCAACGTGCGCGCGGTGGTATCGGCGATGTAGAGGCATTCGACATTGGTGATGATCGCGGGTTCGCCCCAGTAATCCTCGTGCCTGCTCAGGAACATGCCCTTCTCGCTGTCGAAGCGGTCGAGCTTGTAGGGCCCGGTGCCGATGGCCTCGGTGAGGAACTTCTCACCCATCTCGGCCTCGGCCTTCTTCGAGATCACCATGACATGGCGGGCCGCGACCGTGGAGCTGAGGAACATCGGGTCGGGATTGTGCAGCCGGATCGTGACCTCGTACTTGCCGGATTCGATCACCTCGGCGAGGTTGCTGTAGTTCGCGGCGTTCACCCCCTCGTCACGGGCGCGGATGAAGGACCGCGCGACGTCCTCGGACGTCATCTCGCCATAGCCCTTGTGGAACTGCACGCCCTGGCGCAGCGTGAAGACCCAGGTCCTGGCGTCGTCCGAGATCGTCCAGCTTTCGGCCAGCCATGGCTCGAAGTCGCCCGGGGCGACGCCGAAATTGCCGTCCGGCGGCCGGGCGAGGTATTCGAAGACCTGAACCACCGCCCAGTTGTCCGACCCCTGGGTGGTCTGGTTCGGGTCCAGCCTGCGGGGGCCGCCTGCCGCGCTGGCAAAACGCAGCGTGTCGGGTGCCGCGGCGCGGAGCCGAGGCGCGAAAAGACCGCTTGCCGATGCGGCAACGGCCGTTCCCAGAAGTGTCCGTCTCGTGATCATGTGTCGTCCTCCCTATCGTCGGTTGCGGGGCTTCTGCCCTGGCGCGTCGCTTTCCCGGTTCTTGTTCCGCCGGATTTGAAACCTGATCCTGCCCGGCCCGATGTCAGGCGCGCCGCCGGTCCAGTTCGTCGTCGCGCACCCGCAGGCCCAGCCCGGGCCCGTCGGGAACGTCGAACATGCCATCGCGCGGCAGCAACGGATTCTCGAAGGCCACATGCATCCGGGTGTCCGGGTCCGCGAATTCCGCGGGTTTGGTGTTGTGCATCAGCGTCGCCAGGACATGCAGGTTCGCGGCATGTCCGATGCCCGGCTGGGTCTGGTGCGGGACAAGCTCTGCCCCGTGCGCGAAACAGATCGCCGCGCATTGCATCAGCCCGGTGATGCCGCCCATCTTGATGATGTCGGGCTGCACCATCCGGACGCCCGCGTGGATCATGTCGACGAGCGCCTGGGTCGTGTAGGTCTGCTCGGCCGCCGAGACGGTGATGTCGAGCCGTTGCGCCACCTCGCCCATGGCGCGCACGTCATAGTGCTGCACCGGTTCCTCGAACCAGATGTAGCCGAGGTCCTCGAGCGCGCGCCCCACCCGGATCGCGCCGCCGACCGAGTACTGGTTGTTCGCGTCGAAGGCCAGGGGGAAGTCGTCGCCGACCAGCCTGCGGACCGCGCGGGCCTTGGCGATGTCTCCGGGAATGTCGTGGTCCTGCCGGGTCCGGTCGCCATCCCAGCGGATCTTGATGGCTGACGGTGTTTCCTTGCGCCAGCGCGCCTCGACCGTGCGCACCACCTCGTCGACGGTGCGGGTGGCATTGCCGCCGATCGAGGCATAGAACGGCAGCCTGTTGCGCCAGGCCCCGCCCAGAAGCTTGTAGACCGGCAGGCCCAGCGCCTTTCCCTTGATGTCCCACAGTGCGATGTCCAGCGCCGCCAGCGCGCCGGTCACCGCGCCTTCGGGGCCGAGCTTGATGTAGCGGTGCAACAGCCGGTCCTGGATCACCGCCTGGTCGAAGGGGTCGGCGCCGATCAGGCTGGCGGCGAAGTCGCGCACGACCAGCAGGCTGTGGTCGCCCCCCATCATCGGAGAGGCCTCGCCATGCCCCACAAGGCCGCTGTCGGTACGGACGCGCACGATCGCGGTTCGCCGTCCGGGCGGATCGCCCGGGTTCCATGCCACCTGGAACGCCTCGACCGAGGTGATGCGGTGGGCGGATGCGGCGATGGCTGCCGGTTTTCCTGTTTCCTGGTCCGACACTGCAAGCCCCTCCCCGGGCGGCGCGCGGGGCGCGCTGTGTCCTGCCCTTGATGATGAGCAGGTTTGGCATCCGTATTCAATACCTGATTTCGGGATTCCGGAATTGAATCACGGAAGGGGGTGCACGCGGGGATCGGAGGGTTCGTCAGCGCCCCGAGGCTGACGGATCCTAGCCTCGCCGTTCTTCGGTGAGTCATAATAGTATGTAAAATAACAATATTAAGGCCATATGCGGGCAGACCTCCGGTTCTGAAACCTGTCTTGTGCAGCGGTCGATTTCTGCGGGCGCAAGATTCTCTGCGGCCGCGATGCTGCCCTGCGGCGGCGTATTGCGGTTGTCGTGAAACCGCATTCATGCAAATCTCTGCCCCATGGCCCGGGCCACGCGCATAGTGCTAAACGTGAGAATCATGCAGCCACGGGAACCCGACCGGTGAACAAGACAGGCCCCGCCGCACCACGCCCGATGACCGCGCGCCAGCTTGCGGCGCTGATCGGGGTCAGCCAGTCGGCGGTGTCGCGCGCCTTCACCCCCGGCAGCAGCATCACGCCCGAATTGCGCAACCGCATCCTGGGCGCGGCGCGCGACTACGGATACCAGCCGAACGCCATCGCCTCGATGCTGACGAAGCGGCGCACGAACATCGTCGGCGTCGTCGTGTCCGACATGCAGAATCCGTTCTACCCCGCCTTGCTGGCGCAGCTGACCCAGGGATTGCAGGGCGCGGGGCTGCAAAGCCTGTTCTTCAACATCGCGCCCGGCGCCAGCATCGAGGACCAGCTTCACGCCATCCGCACCTACAATGTGGATGCCGTGGTCATCATCTCGGCCACGGTGCTGAACGCCCGCACCATGGCCTGGGCAACCGAGGGGCGGCGGGCGATCCTGCTCAACCGGCTGGGCCATGACGACATCACGACGGTGTGCTGCGACAATGCGCTAGGCTTCCGCACCCTGGTCGATCACCTGCACCAGATCGGGCGGCGGCGGGTCGGCTATGTCGCGGGTCTGACCGGTTCGACCATCGGCATGACCCGGCGGGGGGCGTTTACCACGCGGCTGGCCGAGCTTGGGATGCGTCTGGTCGGCACCGCCTCGTACGAGGCCTACACGCATGACGCAGGCCGCCGCGGCACGCTGGACCTGCTGCCGCAGAACCCCGATGCCATCGTCTATGCCTCGGACATCCTTGCCCTCGGCGGGATCGACGCGATCCGGGACGCCGGTCGCGCGGGCGAGATCGCGGTCACGGGGTTCGACGACATCCCGATGGCCGCCTGGACCGGCTACGCCCTGACCACCTATCGCCAGCCGGTTCCGGCCATCGTGGCCAAGACCGTCGAACTGCTGGTGGCCGATGACATCGGGCCGCCGCGGCAGTTCACGCTGCCGGGTGAACTGGTGGTCCGCGCCTCCACCGCCCCGGGCGGATGGGCCACGCCCGACGCCGCGGGATGACCCGCCCCCTGCATATCGCCCACCAGTTCGGCGCCGACCGGCATGACTGGCTGCGCGCCCGGCTGCCTGCGGGAACGCGGATCGACCGCCTGGGCCCCGACGACCCCTGGGGCGTGGCAGAGGGGGCCAGCGTCGTCCTGGTGGGCAACGGCATGTTGCGGCGGCTGTCGCGGCTGCCCCCCGCCTGGGCCGGGGGGGTGGAATGGATGCATGTTCGCCCGACGGGGCTGGACGACGCGCCTGACTGGCTGTTCGGCCTGCCGTATCTGACGGTGTCGCGCGGCGCCTCGGCCCCCGCGATCGCGGAGTACGTGATGGCCGCCGTCCTCGATGCCGAAAAGGGGCTTGCCGCGCTGCGCGTCACCAGCCGCGATCAGTGGCGGGCGCCTGGCGGGGGCAGCCTGGAGGGGCGGTCGCTGGGTCTTGTGGGCTATGGCGAGATCGGACGGGCCATCGCCGAACGCGCCCGTGCGTTCGGAATGGTGGTGCGCGCCACGCGCCGCACGCAGGCCACCGCCCCCGACGGCGTCGCCCTGGTGCCCTTGCCGATACTCTGCGCCGAAAGCGACCACCTTGTCCTGTGCGCCCCGCTGACCGAGGCCACGCGCGGCCTGTTCGGCGCGGCAACCTTTGGTCACTGCCGCCCCGGACAGCACCTGATCAACGTCGCGCGAGGCGCCCTGATCGAGCCCGAGGCCCTGCGCGCGGCCCTGGAGGGCCCGATCGCCCGCGCCACCCTGGATGTCTGGGCCGAGGAACCGCCCCCCGAGGGTCACTGGGTCTATGTCCATCCCCGCGTGGTGCTGACACCGCACTGCGCCTCGCGCGCGCCCTCGACCGAAAGGCGGCTGCAGGCGATCCTGGATGCCAACCTGACCGCCTGGCTGGAGGGGCGCCCCGACGCCATGACGGGGTCGGTCAACCGCGCCGGGCGCTACTAGAACGAGGCCGGAAAGCGCAGCGCTGACACGCGCGCGTCCGCCGGATGATCGGCCGGATACCGCGCGGGTGGTCACGCTGACGGGCACCGATCTTGTCGGGGGCCGGACGGTGCCCCTATCCTGTATGTCATTCCGGGCGATTCGCGGGTCGCCGATTTCAACCTTGAGTATTTCAGGCAGGTGTTGCGTGGCCGACAAGTCTGGACTTGATGCGGATGGCAAGATTCTCGGCGCGGCGATTGCCGCCGCGCGGAAGAAGCCGGTGAACTTCGCGATGCTGATGGCGCGGGACGGGCTGGTGGTCGAGGCCGATCCCCGCAAGCCGGTTGAAACCCTGCGCCGTGCCGCGCGGTCGGGCGGTGGCGGCAAGGGGGTCTGGGGCACCATGCGGGTCGAGGGCAGCCGCGTGGTGCTGACCTGCGAAGAGGCGGTGCCGGGCGGTTTTCAGGTGCTGGCCAAGCGGCATTTCTCGGACCGCGGACAGGCGATGCAGATCGTCCTTGAGCTGACGGGTGAGACCGCAGGCGCCGATGCCGGCGAACCGGCGCCCGAGGAAGAACAGGCGCCGCCGCGTCCGTCGCCGGAGGGGGCAGCGGATGAGCATTCCCCCGACACGCGCGGCGACGGCGACGAGGACGACGAAGACGACCTTGCCGCCGAGGCCGGCGATCTGGAGGCGCTCATGCGGGCGCTGCGCAAGCGGCCCTACAACTTTGCATGGCTGCTGTCGTCGGACGGCGCGGTGATGAAGGCCCACAAGCGCCGTCCGGTCGAGCTGCTGATCCGCCAGGCCAAGTCCGAGGGCGCGACGGCGCGGGGTGGCTGGGGCCAGATGACGGTTGAGGGCAAGAGCCTGGTCCTCGCCTGTGTCGAGGACCCCCCGACCAGCCTGCCGAAACGCGCGCGGCTGTATCTGAAGGACCGCGGACTGTTGTACCGGGTGATCGCGCGGGGCCCGTCGGGCGAGCTGGCCGATGACGAGGAGACCGAGGCCGTCGCGGCAACGGCCGATCCGCTGTCCGGCAATGCCGAGGCGATGCGGACGCTGAAGGCCGAGGCATCGGCGCTGATGGCCGACCTTGCCCCGGCGATGAAGGCCGGCGGGCCGGAGGCGCGGGCGCTCTACCAGCCGTTGCTGCAGGCGATGAAGGCGGGGCTGGGGGTCGGCGATGCGGATGCCGCGGCGGCGGCCATCGCGCAGATCCGCGACGCGCTGACGGCCGCGGGGGGCGGCGGTGGTTCTGCCCCCGGTCCGGCCGGGAATGCCGGTCCGCCCGACGGTCCGAGGCTGGTCAAGGCGTCCTTCGCTGCACCGGCAGCCGGGGTCGGCGCGCCGCCCGATGCCGAGGAGGAAACCACCGGGGGCGGACCGGGCGGCGGGGGCGGGGGCGATGCCGGAACCGGCGGGGCCGATGCGCCCGCCCAGCAGGTGCAGCGGCGCGCGGTGCCCTATGCCATTCCCGTAACCCGGGTGATGGACAATCTCGAATTCTCGAACCACGTGGACATGGTCGCGCGCGGCATGACCCGGGCGCAGGCGGAAGAGGACAACCGCGATCCGAGGTATCGGGTGCATCCGCTGGACTTCGTCGTGACCGAGCAGCATGTGAAGGCCGGATCGGTTCTGGTCATCGTCTACTTCAACGATCTCGGCCCGGTCGGTGACGAAAAGCTGAAGCAGACCGAGGACACGCTGAAGCAGTACGGCGATGCGCGGCGCAATGACGTCAATGCCGCGACCGACGCGCTGTTCTGGGAAAAGACGAACTACAAGCCGGGCGAAAAGCTCGATCCAAGCGACCCGAACTTCAAGGCGATGTCCGAGGCCTGGAAGGCGTTCCGCGCCGATGTGGTGGACCAGGAGCGGCGGATGGACCGCATACCCCCGGAGGCCAAGCGCTTCTTCCGGTTCAGGGCGGGCGGCGTTCCGGTCACGGCCGACAACATCGACCAGATCCTTGCCATTGCCGAAAAGGTCCGGGGCCTGTCGGACGAGGCGATCGCCGACTACTGGGCGCGCGCGACCCACGCCACCACGGACATCGCCGCCTTCGCGGCCTCGGTCGACCGCTATCTGGCCGAGCTTGCCGGGCGGCAGCAAAGCCGGGATGCGCTGGACACGGCGCACAATGCGCTGGTGGGCAAGAAGGCGCTGTTCGAGACCTACGACACGGCGAACCGGGCCTACCTGCCCGCATCCAGCGAACCAGGGATGCCGCCCGACGAATTCACGATGGCGTACAACGCCGAGACCTTCGCCGCCCAGCAGCGCCTGAAGCAGGAGCTTGCCGACTGGGGCTATCCGTCCGAGGACGCGTTCGAGAAGGACATCGAGGCCTATACCCAGGCGTTCCAGACCGAGGCCGTGAACATCGCGAATGACGCAATGGACCGCCGGCTGCGCGAACTGGCCGCCTTCGAGTCCGAGGTGCTGACCGGCGAGGGCGTCGCCGCCATGTTCGACGCGCTTGCCGATGTGCGGGCCGAATATGCCCGCCTCGCGGCGGACCCGGCGAACCAGTCATCCTGGGTGTTTGGCGGCGGCCCGGACAAGGACGACATCCGCCCCAAGATCAAGGAGACCGTGAAGGCCGCGATCGCCAGGGATCCGGGGCTGACCAAGCTGTTCGAGCTGCGGAAGGCCGAAAACCCCGAGTTCGATCTGGACGACGAGATGATCGACCTTCTGACCGACGCGACGGACCCGTCCGATCTGCGCGCCCGGATCATGGTCCTGCTCGAGGAACGCAGGGACGGGATCGCCACGACCCGGAAGGTTCTGGCCGAAGACCCCGAGAAGATCTGGGCCTTTGACGCCGCCATCGCGCGGGCCGGGGCGATCAGCGGCGTGATGCCGGGTTCGGTGCAGGAAGCCGTCATCAAGGACAAGGTCGGCGACGAGCAGATGGCCAACCTGGGCAGGAAGCTGGCCATCGGCGGGCTGGCGATCGTTGCGGGGCTGTTCACCTTCGGCGAAGGCACCGTCGTTGTCCTGGGCGGCGCGGCGGCGCTTGGTCTGGGTGCCTATGACGCGTGGGATACCTACACGGCCTATGTCGAGGAACACGCCGCCAACAAGGCCGGGCTGACCTCGGCCGATCCGTCCTTCGCCTGGGTGGTCGTGTCGCTGGCCACCCTGCCGCTGGACGTGCTCGGGTTGGCCTCGGGCATCCGCGCGACGGCGAAGGCGGCGCATATCGCCAAGCTGCTGGAAGCCGGAAGCGAGGCCGGCAAGGCGGTGCGCAGCTTCAACGCGGCGCAGGAGACCGTGACCAGTGCCGAGGATGTGGCCCGGGCGCTCGCGCGGCTGGAGCAGGATCTGGGCAAGGCGGACAAGGCGGTGCGTGCGGCGGTCATGCGCGCCGCCCGCATCGAGGCCGAGGCGAATGCCGCCTGGGCGGCGGCAAAGCTGGCGCGCGGCGGGCGCGTCGCGGGCTACATCGACCCGCTCGTGACGCCGCTTCTCGATCTGGCCGCGCAGTTCGCCTATCCGGTCTGCATGTCGATCCGCAAGGGCGTGGCGCGGCTCGACGCGTTCCTGAAGACCCGATACGCCACCGACATGATCAAGGGCGTCGACGCGCTGTCGCCCGAAGCCGTCAACAAGATCGCCAAGGCCTACGAGATGGCGGTGGCGGAGTACAAGACCATCGCCCGGCGCGCGGTCGATCTGGGCATGTCGGACGCCCAGCTTGACGAGGCGTTCAAGGTCTGGGCCAAGACACCCGACATGCCTGCGGGCCGTTTCGTGACGGACGTGCTCGAACCGATGGCCAAGGCGCGCAGCACCGTCCCGGCCTATGATGCCGTGCTGAAGCGGGCCGAGACGCTGCCCGGCGGTGCCGCGAACCTGACCGAGGCGCTGACCAGGGCGGCGGCCGACCCGGCCTATGCCAAGGCGCTGAAACCGCATCTTGCCGAACTCCGGCGCGAGATCGAGGGGATGGACAAGGCCGCGCGTGGCGCGCTGCCCGAATCCGCCCGGGGGCTGCTTGACGACATGGGCCGCGACATCGGCGAGCAGCTTCTGCGCGACGCGGATATCCCGACGCCCAGCACGCTGCACAAGGGGCCGCCGGCGGCGGATCTCGATCCCGCGCGCGTCAAGGCGATGAGCTGGAATCACGAGCAGAAGGTGACCGACCTTGCCGAGGGGATCGGCGGCGCCCGGCTGGAAAAGGCGACAGGACGGCCGATCACATCGGCCACCGAGGAAGGGGCCGACCTGATGGACGGGGCCGATCTGCTCAGCCTCAAGGGGCCGCTGCTGAACAGCAGGACCGGGGCGGCGTTCCCGATCAACGACAAGATGGTCGAAGGTCTGGCCAAGTCGGTGGTCAAGGACC
Organism: Paracoccaceae bacterium; assembly: GCA_019454225.1. NCBI lineage: Bacteria > Pseudomonadati > Pseudomonadota > Alphaproteobacteria > Rhodobacterales > Paracoccaceae > Paracoccaceae bacterium. The sequence goes on from CP075370.1 coordinate 1,787,489, forward strand.
TGACGACCAACACCGCCACCAAGAAAATGGTGGTGGACATGCTGGGCCTGACCTCCGATCAACGCATCCTGTTGCAGAGCAAGATCGCCGAGGGTCTGAAAGAGGCCGTCGGCAAGGGCCTGACCATACAGAACGCGAAGCCGATCATCTTCCTGGAGTAGACCATGGCGCATTCCTATGTCTCGTTCGGCCCGCGCTCGGCCCATATGCATGACGCCGAGATCATCGTGACCCTGGCCTGGCTGCGCCACACCGCCGAGGCCGACCCCGCCCGCTTTCCCGAGGTCGATCATCCCTATCTGTCGGCCTGGCGCGGCATGGCCGAGGTCTACATGCCCGGCTGCCTCGACCCGGAACTGGACGAGACGCTGACCACGCCCGAGGCCGTCGACCGTTTCGCCGCGCTTGCCCGGGCGGCCCGCGCGGCGCTGGAGGCGGCGCCCGAGGTGATTTCCGGCGACCGGCTGAACGCGATGACCGGGATGGCGGAGTTCCTGGAGTTTCAGGACCGCCCCCGGTCCCGGATGCTGGCCGATCTGGACCGGCTTGTCGGCGTGGTGGTCCCTGCCTGACCGCTACAGCGCCGCGCGCAGCATCGTCAGCGACAGCGCCGCGATGGCCAGCCCGGCGGCAAGTTCCAGCACCGGCAGCGCCCGGGCGATCCGGCCCGAGGCGAGCGTGGACAGCGTGCCCTCGCGCGCCCAGACCGACAGGGCGGCCACGCCCACGGTGATCAGCGCCGTGCCCAGCCCCATCGCATAGGCCCCCGCGATCCCGGCGGCACCGATGCCCATCTGCCAGGTCACGATCAGCAGGAACAGCGCCCCGGTGCAGGGCCGCATCGCCACGCCCGCAACCAGCGCCGCCGCCTCGCGCAGCGAGGTGACCCGGGCCGCCTCCTCGGCCGTCGGCCCGTGGCGGTGCCCGCAGGCGGCGCAGGCCGGTTCGTCGTGGTGGTGGTCGTGGTGGTGATGGTCGTGATGCTGCTGCGCGCCGTGGTCATGTCCGTGCCCGTGGTCGCGCCCGGCGTGGTCATGCGCCGATGCGGTGCGGGCCTGGCGCCGCAGCCCGCGCAGCCCCCGGAACGCCAGCCACAGTCCGATCAGGGCCACCGCGCCATGGCTCAGCGGCAGCATGATGTCCTCGGCCAGTCCCACCATCCGTTCGCGCGTCCAGTCCAGCAGGAACACCCCGGCATAGACGATGGCCACGGCCACGGTCGCCTGTGCCAGGCTCGACACCAGGGCCAGAGCGGCCAGCCGCAGCACCGGAACCCGCCGCGCCACGCCATAGCCGCCGATCAGCACCTTGCCGTGCCCCGGCCCGGCGGCATGGAACACCCCGTAGGCAAAGGCCAGCGACAGCAGGGCCGCCAGCGCGCCCGGATCGCCGCCGCGCAGCCGCCGGATGGCGCCTGCCAGCGCGTTCTGCGCCGATCGCTGCCCCTCGGCCGCCCAGGCCGCAACCGTGTCGATCCCGCCAGTGGCCCAGAGCACCAGCAGCGGCAGCGCCGCCACCAGTCCCGCCGCCATCAGGCCGCGCCACAGGCCCGCCCGGGAGGGCCCGCGCGCCGTGCCGCCGATCACCCGTTCACGCATGTCACCCGCGCCTCTTCCGCATAGGCCGATCCGATGGCGGGAAAGTCCATCTCCAGATCGCCCGTGGCACCCATTTCCTCGATCGCCGCCATCAGGCGGCTGTCGGCGGCCGCGCGGTCGGGTTCGAAGACCTGAACGGTGCAGGTGCTGCCCGCACCCGTCAGGACCGGCTGTCCCTCGATGAAATACGCGGTGTAATAGCCCGGATCGTAGACCTGGATCACCAGATCGGCCCCGGGGGCCAGCGGCTCGACGAAGGTCCGCAGATGGGTCGATGTTATGCGACCGTCGGCATAGCTGGCTGACCAGTCGGACGGACGCGACAGCGGCACCTCGAATTCGCCGGCCAGAACGTAAAGATCGCCCAGATAGTCCGGGTCCCAATCCATGTCGAAACCGGAAAGCTGCGCCTCCTCCTCGGGGGTCAGCACGCCGTCGTAATCGGCGTCCAGCTTGCGGTCCTCGATCATCAGCAGCGAATAGAAATCGTCATAGGTCCAGGTCACCCGCACCGCCGTGGCCCGCCCCTCGGTGTCGAAGATCACCTCAAGCCCGGTGTCGATGAAGATATGCGGATGCGCATGGGCCGGTCCGGCCAGTCCGAAGGCGATGGTCATGGCGGCAAGGATGTGGCGCATCGCGCGATCCTATCCCTGCGGCGCGCGCGCATCCACCCCCGGCGCGGTCAGGATCACGTCAACCAGCGCCGATCTGCCCACATGCCGCGACCCCTCGGCCAGCATGTCCTCGTGGTCGCGCGCGACCCGCACGCCCCAGCCCGGAAACGCCGCCACCATCGCCTCGGCCTCGGCCAGCATCGCCGGGTCCCTCGGGCCCCCGGTGCCCAGCGCCAGCTGGGCAGGTCCATAGCCGTGGTACAGGAACAGCCCGCCGGGCCGCAGCGCCCGCGCGCAGGCGGCGGCCAGCCTTTCGCGCTCGGGCACGTGGAAATGCACGAAGATCGCGACCACCGCGTCCCAGGGCCCGTCCGATCCGTCCCAGGCCATCACGTCGGCCTGCCGCAGGGTCAGCGTGACCCCGCGCGTCGCGGCCAGCCGGGCGGCCTTGGCCAGGCCCACGGCCGACTGGTCGATGCCCGTTACCCGATGGCCCTGACCCGCCAGCCAGACCCCGTTGCGACCCTCGCCTTCTGCCAGGCACAGGACGCGGCTGCCCGGCGGGATCATCGGGGCCGCCCGCACCAGGAAGGCGGCGGGTTCGGTGCCGAAGATATAGTCGTCGGTCGCGTAGCGTTCGTCCCACATGGCCGGCCTCCTGTCTGCGGCAAGGCTAGGGGTGCGGCGGCCCCGCGGCAAGCGCGCCGTCAGGGCCGCGCGGGGGCGGCGTGCCGCAGGGCCCCGCCGCCGATCACCTGCCGCGCCGCGCCCACGATCAGCGGGTCGGGTGGCTGCACGACCGCCGGATCCTTGCCCGGATAGTCGAGCCCCGACAGGAAGTGCTGCATGCAGGCCAGCCGCGCGCGCTTCTTGTCGTTCGACTTCACGATGGTCCATGGCGCGTCGGCGGTGTCGGTATGGAAGAACATCGCCTCCTTCGCCTCGGTATAGTCGTCCCACTTGTCCAGGCTCGCCTTGTCGATCGGCGACAGCTTCCACCGCTTCAGCGGGTCGGTTTCCCGCGCGATGAAGCGGGCGCGCTGTTCCTCGCGCGTCACCGAGAACCAGTACTTGTGCAGCCTGATGCCCGACCGCACCAGCATCCGCTCGAACTCCGGGGCCTGGCGCATGAATTCCAGGTATTCGGTGGGCGTGCAGAACCCCATCACCCGTTCGACACCCGCCCGGTTGTACCAGGACCGGTCGTAGAACACCATTTCACCCGCAGTGGGCAGATGCGCGATGTAGCGCTGAAAGAACCATTCGCCCTTTTCCCGGTCAGAGGGCTTGGTCAGCGCGACCACCCGTGCATAGCGCGGGTTCAGATGTTCCATGAACCGCTTGATCGTGCCCCCCTTTCCGGCCGCATCGCGCCCCTCGAACAGGATGACGAAGCGCTGCCCGCTGTCCTGCGCCCAGATCTGCACCTTCAGCAGTTCCGCCTGAAGCCGCAGCTTCTCGGCCTCATAGGCGGCGCGGCCCAGCGGGCGGTGATAGGGATACTGCCCGGTCTCGAAGGCCTCGCGGATCCGGTCGGGATCGACGGCGGCAAACCGGCGCGGGCCGCCGTCGTGGGCGTCGGGCCGGGGCAGGGGGGCGGGCTGGGGCACCGGGGCAGCGATATCGGCGGGGATCGTCCGGGCGTCGTCCATGGCGTTCTCCTGTCTGCGGGATCGCGGCGACGATGCGGTGCGCGGTGGCAGCCCTGAATGACATGGGTCAAGCCTGTCATGATTCCGTTGCAATTGTCCCCTTTCCGTCACGCCCGCGCGGCCCTAGCCTTGGCGCGGAACGGAAAGGACACCCCCATGATCACCCTTTACGGCGTCGCCCGGTCGCGCGCCACGCGGCCCCTCTGGCTTCTGCATGAAATCGGGCTCGACTTTGCCCATGTGCCGGTCATTCAGGCCCGCCGGCTGGCCGACCCTGCGGCGGCGGATGCGCCGCTGAACACGGCCTCGCCCGCCTTCCTTGCGGTGAACCCGCAGGGCCAGGTGCCCGCGATGGAGGATGACGGTCTGGTGCTGACCGAAAGCCTGGCGATCTGCATGCACATCGCACGCCGCCACGGCGGCCCGCTGGCCCCGCAGGACTGGCGCGAGGCGGCCGAGATCGACCAGTGGGCGCTGTATGGCGCAACCGGCCTGGAAGGTCCGGGGGTCGAGATTCTCTATACATTCATGGACAAGCTCGAGGACACGCCCCAGGGCAAGGCCCGTATCGCCGCCGCGACCGAGGTTCTGCAACGCCCCCTGAACCGGCTGGAACAGCACCTTGCCGGGCGCGAGTGGCTGGTCGGCGGACGCTTTACCGTGGCCGATGTGATGGTGGCCGAATGCCTGCGCTATGGCGCGCTGCACAAGCCGGTGCTGGCCCCCTTTCCGGCGGTCTCGGCCTGGCTCGCCCGCTGCCAGGCACGGCCGGCCTTCCAGAAGATGTGGGCGCAGCGCAGCGCCGAACCGGCCTGACGCATCCGGTCCGCAGCAGTCCCGCGGCCGCCCGGCCACGCGGCCCGGCGGTCGGTGTGGTGCCCGCCCCGCGGTTGCGGCGGCGTGTCCGACCCCACATCTTGCCCCGGGTGCCCCCGCCTGCCACTATCGCCGCGACCCGCCCAGGAGCTGCCACATGCCCAACGACCTTCTTTCCGGCGCCGACACCTATGACGCCTCGTCCATCGAGGTGCTGGAAGGGCTGGAACCGGTGCGCAAGCGGCCGGGCATGTATATCGGCGGCACCGACGAACGCGCATTGCACCATCTGGTGGCCGAGGTTCTGGACAACGCGATGGACGAGGCGGTGGCGGGCCACGCCACCCGGATCGAGGTCGAGTTCCACGCCGACCACGCGGTGACCGTCCGCGACAACGGCCGGGGCATCCCGATTGACCCGCACCCCAAGTTTCCCGGCAAGTCCGCGCTCGAGGTCATCCTGTGTACCCTGCACTCGGGCGGCAAGTTCAGCGGCAAGGCCTATGAGACCAGCGGCGGCCTGCACGGGGTGGGGGCCAGCGTCGTCAACGCCCTGTCCGACCGGATGCGGGTCGAGGTGGCCCGCAACCGCGAACTCTTCGCGCAAGAATTCGCGCGCGGCACCCCACTGGGCCCCCTGCAGAAGATCGGGCCCGCACCGAACCGTCGCGGCACCACCGTGACCTTTCACCCCGACCCCGAGATCTTCGGCAGCCAGACGCTCAAGCCGCATCGCGTGATGAAGATGGCCCGGTCCAAGGCCTATCTGTTCTCGGGCGTGGAAATCCGCTGGAAATCCGCCCTGCCCGACGGCGACATGCCGCAGGAGGCGGTGTTCCACTTTCCCGGCGGGCTGGCCGACTATCTGTCGGACCAGCTGGAAAAGACCACGACCTATGCCGACCGCCCCTTCGCCGGCCGCATCTCGTTCCAGGAGAAATACGGTCTGCCCGGATCGGTGGAATGGGCGATCAACTGGTCGCCCGCCCGCGACGGCTTCATCCAGAGCTATTGCAACACCGTCCCCACCCCCGAGGGCGGCACGCATGAGGCGGGGTTCTGGTGGGCCGTCCTCAAGGGGTTGCGGGCCTATGGCGACCTGGTGAAGAACCGCAAGGCGGAACTCATCTCGCGCGACGACCTGCTGACGGGGGGATGCGCGCTGCTGTCGGTGTTCATCCGCGACCCGCAGTTCGTGGGCCAGACCAAGGACCGGCTGGCGACCGAGGATGCCGGGCGCCTGGTCGAGGGGGCGGTGCGCGACCATTTCGACAACTGGCTGGCATCCGACACGAAATCGGCCGGCGCCATCCTCGATTTCATGGTGCTGCGCGCCGAGGAACGGCTGCGGCGCCGCGCCGAAAAGGAAACCGCGCGCAAGTCGGCGGTCAAGAAGCTGCGGCTGCCCGGCAAGCTGACCGACTGCACCGCCAAGAACCGCGAGGGCACCGAACTGTTCATCGTCGAGGGCGACAGCGCGGGCGGCAGCGCCAAGGGCGCGCGCGACCGCGAGACCCAGGCGCTGCTGCCGCTCAAGGGCAAGATCCTGAACGTGCTCGGCGCCGCCTCGTCGAAACTGCACGAGAATTCCGAGATCCGCGACATCTGCGAAGCTCTGGGCGTGCAGATGGGCACGAAGTTCAACGTCGATGACCTGCGCTATGACAAGATCATCATCATGACCGACGCCGATGTCGACGGCGCCCATATCGCCAGCCTGCTGATGACCTTCTTCTTCAGCCAGATGCGGCCGCTGATCGACAAGGGCCACCTCTACCTCGCCTGCCCGCCGCTCTACCGTCTGACCCAGGGGGCGCGGCGCATCTATGTGGCCGACGATGCGGAAAAGGAGGAATGGCTGGCCAGGGGGCTGGGCGGCAAGGGCAAGATCGACGTGCAGCGGTTCAAGGGACTGGGCGAGATGGACGCCAAGGACCTCAAGGACACCACGATGAACCCCGCCACGCGCAAGCTGATCCGGGTCAGCATCGACGAGGATGAACCCGGCGAGACCGGCGAACTGGTCGAGCGGCTGATGGGCAAGAAGCCCGAACTGCGGTTCCAGTACATCCAGGAGAACGCGCGGTTCGTCGAGGAACTGGATGTCTAGCGTTGCCGGCCGCCGCTGATGCCCGGGCGTCGGCCCGTCCGTTCGCGCCCGCGCTCAGGCCAGGCCGGCCAGCCACCCCCGCAGGCACAGCGCGCCATAGTCGGCGTTCATGGGCACGGTATCCAGCGTCTCGGTCGTCACACCCCGCCGCTCGATCACCTTTCGGCCGACCGAATACTCTGCCCGGCTGAGGTGCCGCGTGCCCACGGTCGCGGCGGGCTGGCGGACCAGCGTGGCCCCCAGCCTGCCCAGCGCCGCCGAAAGTCGGTCGGCATGCAGGTCAAAGCCGCGTTCCACCCCCGCAGGGTCCAGCCCGGCGGGCAGGCGCGGCACGACCGTCTCTTCCCCCGCCGCATCGCTGCCAAGGCCCAGCTCCGACCGGCGCGGGCGCGGCATCACCGCCACCCGGTGCCCCGCCAGCAGCCCGGCCATCCGCACCGCCAGCGACTGCCGCACCAGATCGTCGCAGAACGCGGCAAAGGCGGGTGCCGACAGCCGCGGCGCCCCGGGATGGTCCAGCACCCCGTCGATGCCGAAATGCGCCAGCATCGCGAACAGCGAGAACTCGCCCCATTCCGGCCCGACGATCAGCACATGGTCGAAGGCGCGCGGATCGACGGTCAGCGCCGCACCCTCGGCGCCCGACAGGCTCTCCACCACCTTGCGCATGTTCGGGGTCAGCCCGCCCGGGTCCACCAGGCCGAACCGCCCCTTGCCGTCATGGGCGAAGGTCTCGAACACCGCGCGCGGCGCGGCAAGGAAGGTCAGCGACACTTCGGGGAACTCGGCCGCCACAAGATCCCATCCCATGCGGATCGCGGCCGCATGGGAATTGCCGACAACGACGATCCGCATCATCGCGCGAACGCGTCCAGCAGGGCATCCTCGCAGACCAGATCCTCGGTCTCCTGCACCGGCGGCCGGCCAGCCTTCTGGCGGCGTTCACCCGCCGGCTTGCCGGGCCGGTCGCCGCGCCGCGCGGGGGTCTCCTCGGCCGCCTCCGCCGCCGCCCCGTGGCTTCGCATGAACAGGCCCATCGCCGTCTCGACGCCCAGCTTCGACACCGACCGCTTGTTCGCCTCGAAGTAGACGCCGCGATTGTTCAGCGAGGTTATCGTCTCGTAGGACGGGAAATAGTCGGTCCGCGCGCTTTCCTCGTACAGCGTGCCGACCACCGCCCGCAGCACCGCCTTGGAATAGCAGGTCGCAACCTCGACATGCTGTCCCGAGGCCGTCGCCGTCAGCGGCACGGGCGATACCGTCAGCATGAAGCGGATCTTGGGGTTCAGTTTCACCAGCCGCTGACGCACCTCGCGGAAATCCGCCAGCACGGCCTGGAAGCCCAGGTTGGTGAAGGCATGGACCTCGGGGTCAAAGGTTCCCGCGATGGTGCCGGGCGCGGTGGGATAGACCGTGCCGGTCGCGCGATGCGACCATGTCTCGGTCAGCCCGAAGGTAAAGACGAACAGGTCGGCGGCCGCGAACGCCTCGCGCACCTTCTCAAGATGCAGCTTGCGATGCTCCATCACCAGTTCGGGCGTGTCCAGCCCGTCAGGCTCGACACTGGGGCGCAGCGCGTCGAAATAGCGTCCCTTGCGCTCCCACACCGGATCGGCGGGCGTGAACTCGCCCCAGGCTTCCTTCAGCAACTGCAACAGTTGCCGCGACGTGTAGATGTTGCCGTAGCGCGCCGAATACAGCCGATAGCCGAACCTGTTCGCGGCCTCGTCGCTGATCCCCGCTGGCGCAGGCTCGACGTCCAGCACGTTGAAGCCACCCTTCCGCAGCGTGCGGCCCACGTGCTGCGCAAAGCACGACCCCGCCGTGACGATCCGCATCCGCTTGTTGATCGGGAAGCGCGGCACATAAAGCTCGCCGGGGTCGAGCGGTTCGCGCTCGGCCACCGCATTGCGCCAGTAGGCCTTCGGAGGAAGGTCGGAATAGGGCGAATTCATCACGATTCTCCTGCCGGTCCGGTTGGCTGGACCCTAGACCTGCGGGTCGGGGGCGCCAACGCAAAATCGTCGCAGGTCCCCCGGCCCCCGCTGCCGGTCCGGGCGGCTGCACCATTTACCGGCAGTCTGCGCGGGCATCGGCGTCAGCCCGCCAGGCTCGCGCGTATCGTCGGCTCACGCCGCCGCTGTCCGCCCGATGCTTCGCGACAGCCACGCGGCGGTCCCGCACCGCACCGCGCGCCTCAATCGCCCAGCTTCTTGTGAACCTCGTCCAGATCGACCTCCCCCTTCGGCATCTTGTTGCCCGGGTTGTCGAAGTCATAGCGGAACAGCTGGAAGTCGCGCTTGTAGATTTCCCACATCAGATGCATCGAAAGATCGTCGAAATAGGCCTCGACCGGATGTTCGCGCTTCGGGCCGTGGCCCTCGCTTTCGTTGAAGCGCGGGATCGTCGCCAGGTCGACGGGATGCTTCACCTTGATTGCATCCAGCACCCCCTGCATCCCGGGATTGAACTCCTCGGTAAAGAAGATGCGGTCATAGCGTCCGCCGTTGACGATGAAGGTCGAGATATGCCCCGACATCGCCGACCAGTGGATGTCGGGTTCCATCGGCTTCTTCCAGCGGATCGTGTCGCGCACGAACAGCAGGAACCGCCGGAAGCTCGCAACCTGGTCGAAGGGCTCCTTGCCGTCCGGCCCGCCCACCTCGATCCCGTATTTCTGGGTGAGCAGCGGCACAAGGTTGCCGCGATAGCGCTTGCCGTTCCGCTGGATGCCGCAGATCTTGTCGAAGAACGACGACAGAACGCGGGTATAGGGGTTGCGGACACAGGTGAAGGCATAGGTGCGCCGCCCCTTTACCGCCTTCTCGATGGCGGCCTGGCTGCTCTCCTGCGCCCATTTGTGCAGCCCCGAGGTGGCGTCATGGATGTCGCCGTCGAAGAACCGGCCGTGATCGGAATGGAACATGATCTGGCCGATGGTGGAACAGGCGCATTTCGGCACCACGCGGTAGATCACGCTGCCGCTCTCGGTCATCCAGGTGCCGGGAAACCCCATGCCTCACGCTCCTTGCCTTCCTGCCGCCCGCGGCGGGCCACCCGCCGCATGACGCCTGCTGCACAGAAGCAAACAACTTCTGTCTTTTCAACGGCACATGAAGCACTTTACTGGAAACGACCGGGCAGGACAGGGCAGCATCGTTTCCGACCATGGCAAGAATCGCCTACATCCTGCTCTGCCACAAGGATCCCGAGGGGATCATCGCCCAGGCGCGGCGGCTGACCGCGGCGGGCGACTATGTCGCGATCCACTTCGACGGCCGCGCCCGCCCCGCCGATTACGACCGTATCCGCACGGCGCTGGAGACCAACCCCGGCGTGGCCTTCGCGCGGCGTCGCCACAGGTGCGGCTGGGGCGAATGGAGCCTCGTTGCCGCCACGCTCGAGGCGACGCGCGCCGCCGTCGATGCCTTCCCCTCGGCCACCCATTTCTACATGCTCTCGGGCGACTGCATGCCGATCAAGTCGGCCGAATACGCCCATGACTTCCTCGATCGCGACGATGCCGACTTCATCGAGAGCTTCGATTTCTTCAAGTCGGACTGGATCAAGACCGGCATCAAGGAAGAACGGCTGATCTACCGCCACTGGTTTAACGAACGCACCCGCAAGGCGATGTTCTATGCCTCGATGTCCTGGCAGAAGCGGCTGGGCCTGACGCGCAAGGTGCCGGCCGACATCCAGATGATGATCGGCAGCCAGTGGTGGTGCCTGCGCCGCCGCACCATCGAGGCGGTGCTCGACTTCTGCAGGCGGCGCCGCGACGTGATGCGCTTCTTCGCCACGACCTGGATCCCCGACGAGACGTTCTTCCAGACCATCGTGCGCCACCTGGTGCCCGAGGCCGAGATACGCACCCGTACGCTCACCTTCCTGATGTTCACCGACTACGGGATGCCGGTGACCTTCTACAACGACCACTACGACCTGCTGACCTCGCAGGACTATCTGTTCGCGCGCAAGATCAGCCCCGACGCGATGGATCTGAAAAGCCGCCTGGGCCAGCTCTACGCCGCCACCGGCCTGCGCTTCCCGATCTCGAACGAGGGCCGCAGCCTGTTCCAGTTCCTGTCGGGCCGGGGCCGCATCGGCCGCCGCTTCGCCCCCCGGTTCTGGGAAACGGAATCGAGCCTCGGGCGCGAACGCACGCTGCTGATGGTGGTGTGCAAGAAGTGGCATGTCGCCAAGCGGCTGGTGGAGCGGGTCCGGCAGGAAACCAACTATCCGGCCGTGGACTACCTGTTCAACGAGGCATCGACACCGCTCCCCGACCTCGGCGGGATCGAGACGACGCTGGAAAAACGCACCCGCCACCGCCGCGCGCTGGTGCGCATGCTGTTCGACTGGTGGCAGTCGGACCATCTGGTGATGTGCCTCGATCCCGCCTCGGTCGACCTGATGCGCGACTTCGCCAGCGACAAGGCAAAGACCCGCTTCCTGGAAATCGAGTGCGACTTCACCGAGGACTACCTCCTGGGCCACGCCCGCCGCGTCGGACTGGCCGGTGACCGCACCCCGCGCGAGGTCATCGCCCGGCTGATGCCCACCATCCGCTACGACCTGAAGTTCGAAAGCGACCGCATCCGCGACGCCGACTTCCCCGGGCTCTACCGGATGCGGCAATCCGCCGGGGTCGACGAGAACACGGTTGCCTTGTCCGCCTTCCTTGGTATCCCGGGTGACCGGGCGAGGAAGATCGCCGAAACCGAATACCTTTTCGTGGATTGACGCCATGGCCTATGCCTATGACCCGACAAACGTCTTCGCCCGCATCCTGCGCGGCGAAATCCCCAACCGCACCGTGGTCGAGACGGCCCACACGCTCGCCTTCCACGACATCCGCCCGCAGGCCCCGGTGCATGTGCTGGTGATCCCCAAGGGCCCCTACGTGGCCTTCGACCATTTCGCCGCCGAGGCGACGGCCGAGGAGATCGCCGATTTCCATCGCGTCGCGGCGCAGGTCTGCGCGATGGCGGGGGTCTCGCCGGGCGAGGGCGGCGGCGGCTTCCGCACGATCTCGAACGCGGGCGAGGCCGGGGTGCAGGAGGTGCCGCATTACCACCTGCATATCCTCGGGGGCCGCAACCTCGGGCGGATGCTGCCGGACCCCTCCTGACCGGCGCGGCGGTGTCCGCAGGCACCCGGCCGAAACCGCAGGGTCCGGGTCGCGCGCGGCGGGGCGGCAGGGCAGGGTGGCCGGACAAGGAGACCCGCCATGACCATCCGCTTCCTGCCGATCCCCACCGGAACCGTCCGCAACTGGCGCGCCGGTGCCCTCGATGCCAACGGCCAGCCGCCGGAACGCCATCTGGCCCGGGGCGGCGGCAATCCCTGCCGCCACTGCCTTGGCATGGTGCCCGAGGATGCCCCGATGCTGGTGCTGGCGCACCGCCCCTTTCCGGCACCCCAGCCCTATGCCGAGGTCGGCCCGATCTTCCTCTGCGCCGATGATTGCGCCGCGGGGGGCGGGGCGGGGATGCCCGCGATGCTGGCCTCGCCCGACTACATCCTGCGCGGCTATGGCGCGGATGACCGCATCGTCTATGGAACCGGCGCCGTGGTCGCCACGCCCGATATCCCGGCGCGCGCTGCCGCCCTGCTGGACGATCCGCGCGTTGCCTACCTGCATGTGCGTTCGGCCCGGAACAACTGCTACCAGTGCCGGATCGAGCGCGCCTGAGCCCGCCCCGCCGCCCTGCCGTCAGAAACTGGCGTTCAGCCCCAGCGATATGCCGCTGCGCCGCGTGTCGAAGCGGCTGACGTTGGAATCGGTGCGCCCGTGGCTGATCGTCAGCCGCGGCTCGAACGCGCCCACCGCGTATTTCGGGAAGGTCGCGGTCAGTGCTGCGTTCACGCTGCGGTCCTGCCGCCCGCCGGGCACCACGATGAAGCCCACCATGTAGTCGGGAAACCGCGTCTCGGCATAGCCGGCCTGAAGCGCGATCATCGCCGGTCCCAGCGGCTGCCCGAAGGAATAGCTCACGTCGAGGCCCAGCGTCTCCGAACTGCGCCCGGCGATCGGCGTGTCATAGCGGCTGACATAGACCCGCGTGGTCAGCTGGCCGCCATCATCGCCGATCAGCCGCCGCAGGCCCAGCGACAGGCTCTTGGCCCAGGCCGGATCGGTCTGGCTGCCCTGTGCCCCGCGCCGTTCGATGGCAAAGCCCGCGTCCACCCCGGTCGCGTTGCCGATCCCGCGCATCACCGCGCCGTCCAGCCGCGCATAGCGATAGGCCGTGTCGCGGCCGTTGATCTGCACGCCCGCCGTCAGCCCGGCCTGCGCCATCCATGGCGAACCCTCGGGCCGCCAGGTGCGGCGCAACCCCACCTCGACACGCCCCGAATCGAAACTGCGCGGGTCGAGGTCCGGCACCCGGGCCCGCGCCGCGCTGGACAGGTCGACGCGCCGCCAGTCAACCGACAGCCCGACCCTCAGGTTCTGCACCTCGGGCAGTCGATAGCCGATCCCCGCCCGCAGATGCGACACGACGCCCGGCAGCGCCTGCCCGTCCGGGCTCAGCCACCCGACCACCGGAACGCCGTCGATGATGTTGAACTCGGACGATGCGCCATCGTTCACGTTGTCGGTCGGGATCGCGGAAAAGCCGAAACTCACGTCCACCGGGTTGGCCGCGCGCACCGCCGACAGTTCGCGCAGGCGCTCGGTGCGGCTGACCTCGGCCGGGGCGGCGAGGGCCGACCTGTGCAGCCAGTATTGCGCCACCGAATGACGCCCGTCGTTCCAGGCCACCAGCGCCGCCAGCCGTGCCGCCTGGTGCCGCTGTTCGCGGCTGCGCGCGTGGCGGAACGCCAGCCGCGCCTCGCCCCGCGCCGAGGCAAGGTCGCCCATCTCCATCAGCGCGCGCGCCAGCAGGAACCGCGCGAAGGGGTCGGCGGCGTCCTTGGCCAGCATCTGCCGCGCGATGTCCGCCGCCACGTCGGGCCGCGCCGCCTCGATGGCGGCGATCCCCATCGCCCGCGCCTCCTCGACCGACAGGAAACGCCCCTCGGCGGTGCCGGGCGCCGGTCCGGCACCCGATGCCGCCGCCATCCCCACCGCCGCGATGACCGCCAGGGCGCGAAGGATCCGCCGCGCCCCCATCGTCAGGGATTGGTAAAGTCCGGCCGCACCTGCGAGCAGATGGCCGGGGCGCCCGCTGCGCCGCATTGCTGCAGCACGAACAGCCCGTGTTCCAGCCCGCCCTGGATCTCGTCGCCCGGGTCGGTATCCACCGGGCGCGGCCCGCTACCCCAGAAGATCCGCGTCAGCGCCACCGCACCGGCCACCCCATCTGCGCCGGTGCCGCCGAACACGCCGCCATAGTCGCCCACCTTGGGCATGTTCGGATCGTCGTTCACCCAGCGTTCGGTCTCGCCCAGGAAGGTGCCGTTCGGCTGGATGTCGGCGGGCGTCAGGATCACCGACTGCAGGCTGAACCCGTAGTCGATCAGGATCCGGTTGTAGATCGCGCCGTTCACGCTGTTGTCGCTGAAGTTCGCGTTGATGAAGATGTCGCCCCCCACGCGGGCCGGCTGCCCGGGGATGACCTCGGGCGCGGTTCCGGGAGCGACCGGCAGGATCTCTCCGGGCCGCGGGGCGGCGATGTTCGTCATCCCGGCATAGCTTCCGGCATAGCTCACCTGGCCCGAACCCGGCGCGCCGGTGCCCACGGGCGCGCTGTACTCGCCCGTGCGGCCATAGGATGCGCCCTGGAACACCTTGTTGAACTGCCCGCCATCGGCGCCCAGAACCCCGGTCACGCTGCCGCCGGTGGTCGGGATCGTGCTGGCCAGGCCGACGAACATGCGGTCCAGCGGGTCTTCCTGTACCGCGTAGGCGCGGTAGCCGGGCATGTCCAGCGCCGCGCGGCGCGTCCAGGTCGCGGTCACCGGCGTCGTATCCAGCGCCTGCATGGTGATGCGGAACGTGTCGGTGTCGGCGTCATAGGCGACCGACTTCATGTTGGCGGCCAGCACCTCGGCCACCACCACCGGGTCGGTGGGCTGCGGGTCGGTGGGGTCTGTCGGATCGGTGGGATCCGTCGGGTCGGTTCCCCCCGCGAACGGATTCCCGTCACATGCCGCAAGCAGCATCAGCGCCAGGGGCGCAAGCGTCATCAATCTCATGGTCACTGCTCGCCATGTTATGTTCGTTTTGCGGCCACGCTGCCTGCATGAGCGGAATCTGTCAATCTTTTCCGCCCCCTCGGCTGCCCGGTCCGTCCGGATGATGCAGGAATGTCGCGCGCCCTTGCCGCCCGCACCCCCCATGTCGTAGTCTCATCCGGTCCACCCCCCACATCTAGCCGGAGGCGCCCATGCTCACCCCCGACCAAGAGGCCGAGATCGCATCCTCGCGCGCCGCGCCACGCCCCACGCTGCGCGCCGTCTCGCCGGGGATGGAGGCGCATCTCTACATCCCCCATCCGGTGCTGGACCACGGCTTTGTCCGGGTGGTCGACTACATGGGCGACGATGCCGCCATCGTGCAGGCCGCCCGGGTGTCCTATGGCGCGGGCACCCGGCACGTGCAGAACGACGAGGGGCTGATCCGCTACCTGATGCGGCACTGGCACTCGACCCCCTTCGAGATGTGCGAGGTCAAGCTTCATGTGAAGCTGCCGGTCTTCGTGGCCCGGCAGTGGATCCGGCACCGCACCGCCAACGTCAACGAATACTCGGCCCGCTATTCGATCCTTGACCGCGAATTCTACATCCCCGCGCCGGAACAGCTGGCCGCGCAGTCCACCGTCAACAACCAGGGCCGGGGCGAGGTGCTGTCGGGCGCCGAATCCGCGCGGGTGCTGGCGATGCTCAAGTCCGATGCCGCCCAGATGTACGACCATTACGAAGCGATGCTGTCGCAGGACGGCCAGCAGGGCCTTGCGCGCGAACTCGCGCGGATGAACCTGCCGATGAACATCTATACCCAGTGGTACTGGAAGACCGACCTCCACAACCTGTTCCATTTCCTGCGCCTGCGCGCCGATGCCCACGCGCAATACGAAATCCGCGTCTACGCCGAGGCGATCGCGGCCACCGTGCGCGATTGGGTGCCCCTGGCCTTCGCGGCGTTCGAGGATTACCGGATGGGCGGGGTGAACCTGTCGGCCAAGGCCGTGGCGGTGCTGAAACGACGGCTGGCGGGCGAGGTGGTAACGCAGGAAGAGTCCGGCATGAGCAAGGGCGAGTGGCGGGAGTTTGTGGGGGTTTGGGGGTGAATGGTTTCTGGGATAAGGTAGCCGATTGGGTAGGAAGTATAGCCAAGCCATGGCACATTTTTTTTATTGTCGCCCTTGGTTCAGGCGCATTCTTGACTGATCTATTTGGAATTTCAACCCACTTTGGCCTTGTTGACCAAGTAGCAAGCTTTAAGTTGTTGTTTGCGATCACGTTCTGGGTAAGTTCAGCAATCTTGGCGCTGAATTTGCTTTTGAATTTGCTGGGTTGGGCTTCTGGTCGCATTAGGAGAATTGCTAAAAATGTGTCGGCATCAAGAGTTGATCTTTCAATTGAGGCTCGCGTTATCTTAGGCTTTGTGCATTCGTGCGCGCCTGACTACGTTCAGCTATTGCGTGAGCATCCAAGCGTTAGAGAGTTACGTCGGCACAATTTTATAGAATCACATCCTGCTGTGATTTCTACCACTGAATACTCACGCTATATACTTACTGAAGCAGGTATGTCCGCCTTAACTAACTCTGACATTGCAAGATTTTCCAAACTTCCTGAAAATGATCAGATACAATTCCTACAAGAGGTTTCAGGTCTGACTATCCAGCGGTATCAGACTAGAAGTTGGAGCTGAAGCAAGGCCCGTAGGGTGCGCATTCATGGCGCACCGTTCGCCCGCGCAACCTCTTCCCGCACGCGCCGTGTGGCGGCGGAACAACCGGTCGCTGCGAAACCGGGCCGATGCGCGGACGGCCGTCAATTCCTGAAACGCATGGAGCGCGTCAATTCCGGACGGAAAAGACGGCAGGTGCCCCAGCCCCGCGATCAATGCGGGGCCGCCGCCCGCCCGTCAAAGCGACTTCGCCGCCGTCTTGAAATTCGCCTCGACCTTCTGGAAATCGACGAGGATCTTCGAGATCTCCTTGCCCTTCGGCGTCCTGTCCCCGACCTCGACCACGATATCCATCATCGCCTTGCGGATGCCGTCCATGTCGCCCTTGACCGCGTCGATGTAGGTCTGCACATCCTTGCCGCTGTCGGGCATGTCCCTGGTGATCTTGTCAAAGGCCATCTCGAGCTTCTGGAAATCCACCAGCAGCGTCTTCAGGTCCTTGCCCGCGCCGCCTTTCTGGCCGCCGATCTCCGACACGAGATAGATCATCCCCTTCCGGGCATGGACCATCGCCGATCCGATTGCGGCGGCCTTCTTCTTCGGGTCATTCGCGGCCATCAGAAACCTCCGTCACCTGGCATAACAAAAAACCACCTGAACGGGAAATGGCGAGGCCATCGAACCGCAATGGTGGAACCCCGGACCAGATATGTGGCCCGGATTCACCTTTGACCGATTCTCCTTTCCGATCAAGGGTTCCGGGCTGTGGCCACCCGCATGCGGCGGGCCGTGCCCGGCGGCGGCGCCCGGGTGCGTCGGCCCTGTCCGCCCGTGTCGGCCGTGCTAGATGCAGCCGAAAGGAGCCGCCGCCATGCAGATCGCCACCCTCTACCTCGCCACCGCCGCCACCTTCCTGATCCTCGATGCGATCATGCTGACGACGGTGATGAAGCCGCTCTTCACCCGCCACATCGGGCCGCTGATGCTGGAGGATATCCGGCTGGCGGCGGCGGCGGCCTTCTACCTCGCCTATGTGGCGGGCCTCGTCTATCTGGCGGCCTGGCCTGCGCTGCGGGACGGGACCTCGGTCGTGATCCCGGCGGCGGTGATCGGGGCGATGGCCTATGGCACCTACGAGTTCACCAGCTATGCCATCATGAAGGACTGGCACCCCGCGATGGTGGCGGCCGATGTGGCCTGGGGGACGGTGCTGACGGCGGTGTCGGCCTGGGCCGGCGTGGCGGTGGCGCGGGGGCTTTTCGGGGGCGCCGGAACGTCCTAGAACGCCATACGCGTGCCAGACGCGTGCCATACGCCTGCCAGACCATCAACCTCCGGTTAACGAATGATCCTCTACGGCATTTCGACCTGCGACACCTGCAAGCGCGCGCTGAAGACGCTGACCGCCGCGGGAAAGCCCGTGACGTTCCGCGACATCCGGGCCAACCCCCTGACATCGGAAGAGATTTCGCGGCTGGTGCAGGAATTCGGCGACCGGATCGTGAACCGCCAGTCCACGACCTATCGCGCCTTCAGCGACTTCCTGAAGGCAGCGGACCCCGAGGCGCAGATCGCGGCGCAGGCCTCGGTCATGAAGCGCCCGGTCATCGAATCGGACGGCCGATTCTGGCTCGGCTGGGATGCGGCAACCGAGGCCGCGCTGACGGCCTGACGGCCGGCGTCAAAGCAGGCGCAGGTCGCTGGCCGAGGCGCGCCCGTCGCGGCCCGACTGCAGTTCGTAACCGATTTTCTGATTGTCGTTCAGACCCTTGAGCCCCGCCCGCTCGACCGCCGAGATGTGGACGAACACATCCTTGCCGCCGTCGTCGGGGGCGATGAAGCCATAGCCCTTCGTCGCGTTGAACCACTTCACGGTGCCGGTGGGCATTCCCCACATCCCCCAATCTCTGTTCGCCCCGGGCGCCATTGCCGGGGGCGCGTGCTGCCAGGCCTTGTGTCGTCCGGCTGCTCAGCAGACAGGATCAGGTCAGAAAGGCTGTCGTCACGGGGTCGACTCTGCCAAAACCCCCCGAAAAATCAAGATGCCGTGCGTTTCGCGCGCAGCCATCCATCTGCCGACAGCCATCCACCACCCATGGCCAGCGGTATCGCCAGAACCACGATCCATAGCGTGCGCTGATCCAGGATCAGCGCATCCGACGCCCTGTCGAACCACGCCCCCAGCGTTTCCCCGCCGACGCCATGGCCGATCACGTCGGTCGCGCTCTGGACAAGGACGAAGCCGATCATTCCCAATGCCGCCAGCCGCGTGGCCAGCCCGATGACGACCAGCAGGGGCAGGATGAACTCGGCCCAGGTGCCAGCCAGCACCACCAGCCAGTGGAACGCCCCGAGCTGCGAGATGTCGTAGCCCGCGGCCTCGACCGCCCGCGGGAAGATCTGGATGTAGGCACCCTGCGAGGGCACGAACAGGCCGGCGATGCCGGGGCCGACCTTGGTGACGGCCGAGGCCCAGAAATACATCAGCAGCACGGCGGCAAAGGCGGCGCGCGCGATCAGGGGCAACAGGCCGGGCGCGGCCTTGTCTGCGTGGTCGGCAATCCGGTCGTGCAAGGATAGCAGGCGGTTCACGGGCGGTCCCCTTCCAGATCGGTGATCGCGCCGCCGGTGACCAGCAGCCCGATCGTGGCGTTGATGTCATGCGCCTCGCCAGCCCGTTCGACCGCGCTGCCCAGCGTCTCGCCCGCCATCAGCGCGGCGAGGAACGCGGCGCCACCGGGCGGCAGCAGGGCAGGGACGGGGTCGAAATCCGGGCGCAGGATGACCACGTCCTCGGGCCGCATCGCGGGCGGTGGCGCATCGGTCATGTTGGCGGCCCAGATCCCGTGAACGGGCCAGGCGGACCGGACGACCCGCACGGCGGGGGCCAGCCGCAGCCGCAGCCCGGGCAGTCGTTCGGGCGGCACCGCGGCCAGCCGCCCGGGCGCGAGCGGTGTTGCATCGGCCGCGTGATAGGCCGCGCGCATGGCCAGTTCCAGCCGGGCGGTGCAGGGCAGGTAAGGAAGATGCGCGACCGGCGGAAAGCCTTGCAGGAACAGCGGCATCTCCTGACCGTAGTCGGCAAGGATGCGGCTTTGCGGCGGGTGGGCGCGCAGGAACACCCCCGCCATCGCGCGAAAGAAATCCTGCCCCAGCAGCCTGGTCAGCACCGGAAAGCCGGCGATCAATGCCTCGGTCAGGCCCACCGCGACGTTGTTGCGGTAGACGGCAAAGCGGCGGCCTGCGGGGCGGCCCTGCGGATCGGTCAGGCCCGGGGGCACCGGCCGGGCCGGATCCAGCAGTGCGGCCGTGAAACCGGCGTTCATGCCACCGCCTCCAGCAGGCGCGCCGCCCGGGCCGCCTCGGCCTGCAGCACCGGCCATTCGGGCACGTCGTTGTCCCATTCGATCAGCGTGGGCTTCGGCCCGCCAAGCGCGATGGTCCGCGCGTAGAGCGCCCAGACCGGATCGGCCACCGCGTTGCCGTGACTGTCGATCAGCAGCGGCGCGCCGTGGTCGTCGGCATCCTCGGCATGGCCGCCCAGATGGATTTCCCCGACCAGCCACAGCGGAAACCGCCGGATGTAGTCATTCGCGTCGAATTGCTGGTTGGTGGCCGAGACGAACACATTGTTGACGTCCAGCAGCAGGCCGCAGCCGGTGCGCCGGGCGATTTCGGACAGGAACGTCACCTCGTCCATCTCGGTCGCCGCGAAGGCAAGGTAGGTCGACGGATTCTCCAGAAGCATCCGCCGCCCGAGCACGTCCTGCACGCGGTCGATATGGTCGCAGACGCGGGCCAGCGTCGCGGCGGTGTAGGGCAGGGGAAGCAGGTCGTTCAGATAGGTCGTCTCGTGGCTCGACCAGGCCAGGTGTTCGGAAAAGCTCGCGGGTTGCAGCCAGTCGCACAGGTGGCGCAGACGCGCCAGGTGATCCGCGTCCAGCGGCCCCTCGCCGCCGATCGACAGGCCCACGCCATGCACAGACACCGGCATCTGTCCCGCCAGATGGCGCAGTTGTGCCAGCGGGCGGCCGCCGGCACCCATGTAGTTCTCCGCGTGGATCTCGATCCATCCGACGGCGTCCTGCCCCGCCGAGATCGAAGCGAAATGCTGGGGCTTGAAGCCGACGCCGGGGCGCGGCGGCAGATGTGCGGGGATCAGGTCGAGCATCGGTGCCTCCGTCGGTGGAAAGCCCCCTCCGGCATGCCGGAGGGGGCGGCGGGCATCAGCCCTGCGGCAGGTCGCGCTCCAGAGCCTCGAGGCTGCCCATGCGGCCGTCGGGCAGTTCCATGGTGGTGCAGGAACCCGCCGGAACCAGCGTCCAGGCGTTGCCCTGATAGTCGACCTTCGAGGTGCCCGCGCAGGTGGTGCCGGGACCGGCGGCGCAGTCGTTCTTGCCGGCGAGCGAGACGCCGAAGCACTTTTCCTGTGCCTGCGCATTGGCGGGCGTGGCGACGTGACCGGCGAAGGCGGCGGCAAGCGCGCCGGCGATAGCGAGGGTGGACAGGTTCTGGGCCATGAGTAACTCCGGATGCTGGACGGATCGCACCATTGCGATGCCATCCAGCCATTCGGCGCGGCCCCGTGCGGCGTTACGGCTGTTGCGCGCCGTTGACGCGGCTGTGATCGGCGGCGCGCTGATCGGGCGGCCGGGACTCGGCGGCAAGCGCCGTGACCAGCGTGTCAAGCGGCACGGACTCCACCCGCGTCTCGCCCAGACGGCGGACCGACACGCTGCGCGCGGCCACTTCCTGCATGCCGACGGCAAGGATCACCGGCACCTTGCCGACCGAATGCTCGCGCACCTTGTAGTTGATCTTTTCGTTGCGGGTGTCGGCCTCTGCCCGCACCCCGGCCATGATCAGCGCTGCGGCAACCTCTTCCACATAATCGTCGGCATCCGACACGATCGACGCCACGACCACCTGGCGCGGCGCCAGCCAGAACGGCAGCTTGCCCGCGTGGTTCTCGATCAGGATGCCGATGAAGCGCTCGAACGACCCCAGCACGGCGCGGTGCAGCATGAACGGCCGGTGCCGCGCGCCGTCCTCGCCGATATAGCTGGCATCCAGCCGCTCCGGCAGGTTCGGGTCCAGCTGCAGCGTGCCAAGCTGCCAGTCACGGCCGATGGCATCGGTCAGCACGAACTCCAGCTTCGGGGCATAGAACGCGCCCTCACCCGGGAAGATCGTATAGCTGTGGCCTGCCGCCGTGACCGCATTGGCCATCGCGGCCTCCATCCGGTCCCACATCTCTTCGCTGCCCACGCGCTTTTCGGGGCGGGTCGACAGCTTGATGCGCCACTTGTCAAAGCCGAAGTCCGCATAGATGCGGGCCAGGAACTCGATGAACTTCTGGCTTTCGGCCTCCACCTGGTCGAGCGTGCAGAAGATATGCGCGTCGTCCTGGGTAAAGCCGCGCACGCGCATGATGCCGTGCAGCGCGCCCGAGGGCTCGTAGCGCGCGCAGCTGCCGAACTCGGCCATCCGCAGCGGCAGGTCGCGATAGCTCTTGATGCCCTGGTTGAAGATCTGCACATGGCAGGGGCAGTTCATCGGCTTCAGCGCGTTGATGGTCTTCTCCCGCGCGCCATCCTCGTCGACCTCGACGATGAACATGTTCTCGCGGTAGTTCTCCCAATGGCCCGAGGCTTCCCACAGCTTGCGGTTCACCACCTGCGGCGTGTTCACCTCGACATAGCCATCGGCACGCTGGCGGCGGCGCATGTAGTCCTGGATCACGGTATAGATCGTCCAGCCGTTCGGATGCCAGAACACCTGTCCCGGCGCCTCTTCCTGCATGTGGAACAGGTCCATCTCGCGCCCCAGCTTGCGGTGGTCGCGCTTCGCGGCCTCCTCCAGCATGGTCAGATGCGCCTTCAGGTCGTCGCGGCTGCGGAACGCCACCCCATAGATGCGCTGCAGCATCGGGCGGGTGGCATCGCCCAGCCAGTAGGCGCCTGCCACGTGGGTCAGCTTGAACGCATCGGCGGGCACCTGCCCGGTATGGGACAGATGCGGACCCCGGCAGAGGTCCTGCCAGGGGCCGTGCCAGTACATGCGGATCGGCTCGCCCTCGGGGATTCGGTCCAGCAGCTCGACCTTGAAGGGTTCGCCGCGCTGCTCGTAATGGGCGCGGGCACGGGCGCGGTCCCACAGTTCGGTGCGGACCGGATCGCGGGCGTTGATGATCGCCTTCATCCGCGCCTCGATCTGGCCAAGATCCTCCGGCGTGAAGGGCTCGGCCCGGTCGAAGTCATAGAACCAGCCGTGGTCGCGCACCGGCCCGATGGTGACCTTCACGTCGGGCCAGATCTCCTGCACCGCGCGGGCCATGATATGCGCAAGGTCGTGGCGGATCAGTTCGAGCGCCTGCACCTCGTCGGCCATGGTGTGAATGGCGATGGCGGCATCCGCCTCGATCGGCCAGGCCAGATCCCAGTGCGCGCCGTTCACGCTGGCGCTGATCGCCTTCTTCGCCAGCCCGGGCGCGATGGCGGCGGCCACCTGCGCGGGGGTCGTCCCGGCGGGGAAGGACCGCACGGCGCCATCGGGGAAGGTCAGGGATATCGGGGCCATGGCTGGCTCTCCTCGTCGGTTCGGCGCCTACGGAACGCCCGGTTGCGGGTATGGTCGCGGCGTTCTGCGCGCAGCGCATGGCATTGTCAACGGTCCGGCACTCTGCCAGCCTGCCGCGGCACAGGGAGGGGCGGATGCGCAGTTTCGACGAAATCCTTTCCATCGCGGCGGAACGGAAAGGCGGGGCCGACAGGGTGCTGGCGGGCGTGCCCGTGCCGAAGTCGCCAGACGAACTGGCCGCGATCCCCGACGACCGCTGGCTGGCCGCGATGGCCCGCGGCATCTTTCAGGCCGGGATCAGCTGGTCCGTGGTCGATGCGAAATGGCCCGGCATCGAGACGGCATTCCACGGCTTCGACGTGGGCCGTGTGTCGATGATGGATGACGACTGGTTCGATGCGCTTGTGTCGGATCCGAGGGTGATCCGCAGCGGCGCCAAGATCGCGGCGATCCGCGACAACGCCGCCTTCATCCGCGAAACCGGCGGTTTCGGGCGCCGGGTGGGCGACTGGCCCGCCTCCGATTTCGTCGGGCTGCTGGACTGGCTGGGCCGGGGCGGCAGCCGGCTCGGCGGCACGACGGGGCAATACATGCTGCGCCAGATGGGCAAGGAAAGCTTCATCCTGACGCGCGACGTGGTGGCTCGGCTGGTCGCCGAAGGGGTGATCGACGGCCCCCCGGGATCGCGCAAGGCCATGGCGGCGGTGCAGGCGGCGTTCGACCGCTGGCGGGCCGAAAGCGGACAGAGCCTGTCGGCGATCAGCCGCGTGCTGGCGCAGAGCATCGGCTAGGGGGCGGCATGACGGACTACCTGACGACACCCGAAGGCCGTCGCATCGCCCACCACCGCACACCCGGGCGCGGGCCGGGGGTGGTGTTCATGGGCGGCTTCCGGTCGGACATGACAGGCACCAAGGCGGTCTATCTGGAGGAACGCGCGCGCATCGCGGGACGGGCCTTCTTGCGTTTCGACTATTCCGGCCATGGCGAGTCCTCGGGCACCTTCGAGGAGGGCTGCATCGGCGACTGGGCGGCCGACGCCATGGCGGCCGTCGCGGCGCTGACCGAGGGGCCGCAGGTCATCGTCGGGTCGTCGATGGGCGGATGGATCGCGCTGTTGCTGGCGCGCGCCATGCCCGACCGGGTGATCGGCCTCGTCGGGGTCGCCGCCGCCCCGGACTTCACCGAGGATCTGGTCTGGGCGGGCTTGTCGGATACCGACCGTGCGCAGCTGATGGCCGCGGGCCGGGTGGAACGCGCCTCGGCCTATGCCGACGGTCCCTATGTCTACACCCGCCGGCTGATCGAGGACGGGCGCCGCCATCTGGTGCTGCGCGACGCGCTCGACCTGCCGATGCCGGTGCGTCTGGTGCAGGGCACGGCCGACACCGACGTGCCCCCCTCGGTGGCGCTGCGGCTGATGGATCATGCGAACGGCCCCGACATCCGGCTGACCCTGATCAAGGGCGCCGACCATCGGTTGTCATCGCCCGGCGCGCTTGCCGTGATCGGCGCGGCGGTGGACGACCTGTGCGGAGACAACGATGCGTAGCCTTGGCAAATGGATCGGGCGCGTGTTTGTCCTGGTCATCGTGACGGTCGCCGCCCTGTGGTTTCTCGTGCCGCGCGACCGGATGGACCCGACGCTGGACTTCGATGCGGCCGCGCTGCCCGAAGACCTGGATGCCTGGCTCGCGGCGCGCGAGGCGGTCATCCCGGACATCGTGCCCGGCGCCGGGAAGGCCATCGTATGGGCGGGCGAACCGGGCGTCCGCACGGCGATGGCGGTGGTCTATGTCCACGGCTTTTCGGCCACCTGGCACGAAATCGCCCCGGTGCCGCAGGACGTGGCGCGGGCGCTTGGCGCCAACCTCTACCTGACCCGGCTGGCCGGGCATGGGCGGGACGGGGCGGCGATGGCCACGGCCAGCCCCGAGGACTGGATGACCGACCTTGCCGAGGCCCTGGCCATCGGGCGGCGGCTGGGCGATCGGGTGCTGATCATCGCCACCTCGACCGGGGCGACCCTGGCCACCGTCGGGCTGGCCGACCCTGCCGGGGCCCGCGACGTGGCGGGCGCGGTGTTCGTGTCGCCGAACTACCGGCTGGCATCGGTTGCGGGCGCGATCCTCGACATGCCGCTGGCGCGGCACTGGGGCCCCTGGGTGGCAGGGGCGGAACGGGCCTTCACGCCGGTGAACGCGGATCACGCGCGGTGGTGGACGACCCGCTATCCGACCGCTGCGCTGTTTCCCATGGCCACGCTGATGCGCCATGCGCGCGCGCTGGACTTCGGGGCGATGACGGTGCCGCTGCTGGTCATCCGGTCGCCGCAGGACCGGGTGGTTGATGCCGGGGCTTCGGCGGCTGTCGTGTCGGCCTGGGGCGCGCCCGCCCGGCTGGTCGAGCCGGATCTGACCCCGGCCGACGATCCCTACGCCCATGTGATCGCGGGCGATGTGCTGTCGCCGGGCCAGACCGCCTGGGCAACCGCGCTGATCCTCGACTGGGCGCGGGGGCTCTGAGCGCGGCATGGCGTGCCTTCGGCGCAACATCCCGATGCTTGCGCGCCGTGCCGCTTCCCCCCGGGCGTTGCGGGCGCTAGCTGTTCCCCCTGCGCGACCCGGGGGGCTTTCATGACCTATTGCGTCGGTCTCATGCTGAACGAGGGCATCGTCCTTCTGTCGGACACGCGCACCAATGCCGGGCTCGACAACATCGCGACCTACCGCAAGATGTTCGTGTTCGAGGAACCGGGCGAACGGGTCATCGCGATCCTCACGGCGGGCAGCCTGTCGGTCAGCCAGACGACGCTGGCCCGCCTGCGCGAGGCGATCGACGGGCCGGAACCCACGCCCGACACCTCGATCATGCTGGCGCCGACGATGCTGAAGGTCGCCCAGATCATCGGCGACATGCTGGCCGAGGTGCGCCGCGAGATCGACGAGAAGATGTCGATGGCGCAGGGTGTGACCGCGACGATGATCGTGGCGGGGCAGCGCGCGGGCGGGGCGATGCGGCTGTTCCTGATCTATCCCGAGGGGAACTTCATCGAGGCGACCGAGGACACGCCGTTCCTGCAGATCGGCGAGCACAAGTATGGCAAGCCGATCCTCGACCGGGTGGTCAAGCCCACCACCAGCCTGACCGATGCGAAGAAGGCGGTGCTGCTGTCGATGGATTCGACCCTGCGGTCGAACCTGTCGGTGGGAATGCCGCTGGACCTGGCGGTGATCGCGCGGGATGCCTGCCGGGTGACCGAGCGCCGCCGGATCGAGGCAGGCGACGAGGCGTTCCGCGCGATGTCCGAGGCCTGGTCAAAGGCGCTGCGCGACGGGTTCTCGCGGATCGAGATCTGATCGCGCCGGGGCGTCCCACGATGGGACGCTTTTCGGGCCCAACGATTCCAATGGGTTGTCGTTCCGCGTTTACGGTTTGTTAGGAACCGCCGCGAAATGCGCCGCCGCCGCGTCGAAGAAGCGGGCGCGGATCGCGGGGGTTTCCATCATCACCTCGTGCTGGGCGCCCTCGGCCATGTCCAGCCGGGCGGTGGGCCAGCGGTCGATCAACGCGCGCAGGCGCCGCACCTCGACGATGCGTTCGCCGGTTCCGACGATCACCAGCGCCGGGATCGCGGGCAGCGGCTGGCGTGCCAGCCAGTTGCATTCGGCCAGCGCGCAGTCGAGCCAGTGCAGGCTTGGCCCGCCCAGCCCGAGTTCGGGATGGGCGCGCAACTGGCCGCCCATCCAGTCCCACATCGCGCGGTCGGTGGTCAGCGTGTTGTCCTCGAACGGGGCGGCCAGCGGGTAGGGGACGGGCCTGGTCGACGGCGCATAGCGCGCGCCCAGCCGCGTGGCCCGCGCCGCGGCCCCCATCACACGGACCACGGGCGCCAGCATCGGTGCCATGGCGATGCCCCACATCGGTGCCGAGAACACGGCCGAGCGCACCGGGAACGCCTCGATCAGCGCGCGCAGGCCGATGGCGCCACCCATCGAGTGCCCGAGCAGGTGCAGCGGGGCGGGCAGGCCGAGCGCCTGCACCAGCGGCAGCGCCGCGCGCAGGTCGCGCTGATAGTCGGCGAAGCGGCCCACATGCCCCAGCATCGGGTCCGGGGTCAGCCGGTCCGCGAGACCCTGGCCGCGGTTGTCGATGGCCAGCACATGAAAGCCCCGCGCCACCAGATCGCCCGCCGCGCGGCCGTATTTCTCGATGCACTCGGTGCGGCCGGGGATCAGGAACACCGTGCCACGGTCGCCGCCCGGCCAATGCGCCGCGCGCAGGCGCAGGCCGTCATCGGCCCGCAGCCAGAACGCCCGCCCCCCGGGCGGGCCATCGGCGATGCCGTGATGCAGCGGCGCTTCGCCTTCCATCAACGTCAGCCGAGGATCGAACCGAGCTTCATCGCCATGCCCATGTTGCCGTCGACGGCGAGCTTGCCCTGCATGAAGGCGGCGGTCGGGTTCATGTCGCCCGAAAGGATCGCCTGGAACACATCGGCATCCGCCGTCAGCGTCACATCGGCCTCGTCATCGCCGGCGCGCACGCCGTCGCCATCGACGATGATCGAGCCTTCGCCCTCGATCACGAACTTCGCCACGCCGTCGAACCCGGCTACCTTTTCGCTCAGCGCGGCCACGGCCGCGGCGATCACGTCGCTCATCCCAGTCTCCATTCCGTCTGTTCCGAAGTCGTGATGCCGCCCCACTGGCATTCGGGCCCGCCCACGCTACACTTGCCGTTATGAAAGCACGCGGGCTGTTTCACAAATATATCGTTGCGGCACTCGTGCCGATTTTTCTGGCGGTGCCCGGTTTCGCGCAGGACGCGAGCACGGATGACCTTTTTGCACGCCTGAAGGAAGCGGACGAGCGCGCCGCCCGGCGGGTCGAGCGCGAGATCTGGAATGCCTGGTCGAAATCGGGCTCTGCCTCGGCCGACCTTCTGCTGCAGCGCGGCCGCGACGCGATGCGCGAGGGCAAGCTGGATGCGGCCATCGAGCACCTGACGGCGCTTGTCGACCATGCCCCGGGCTTTGCCGAGGGGTGGAATGCGCGGGCGACCGCCTATTTCCAGGCCGGCCAGTATGGCCCTTCGGTGTCCGACATCGCCGAGGTCCTGCGGCTGGAGCCGCGGCATTTCGGGGCGCTTGCCGGATTTGGCGCGATCCTGGAGGCAACCGACCGCGAGGCCGAGGCGCTTGAGGTCTATCGCGCCGCGCTTGCTATACATCCCCACCTTGCCGGGGTAAGGGACGCGGTGTCCCGGCTGGAAGCCAAGCGGTCGGGGCAGGAACTCTGACCTGACCACGCCCGGGCGGGGCACGCCACATGCTGACACCTTCGCGCGTGACGGCCGTCCTGGGCCCCACCAACACCGGCAAGACGCATTACGCCATCGAGCGGATGCTGGGGCATCGCACGGGCGTGATCGGCCTGCCGCTGCGCCTGTTGGCGCGCGAGGTCTATGACCGCATCGTCAAGGCGCGCGGCCCCTCGGTTGCCGCGCTTGTCACGGGCGAGGAGCGGATCGTGGGCGAACGGGCGGCCTACTGGGTCTGCACGGTCGAGGCGATGCCGGTCGACATCGGGGCCGATTTCCTGGCGGTCGACGAGATCCAGCTGTGCGCCGACCCCGACAGGGGCCACATCTTCACCGACCGGCTGCTGAACGCGCGGGGGCTGGTCGAGACCATGTTCCTCGGGTCCGAGGCGATGCGGGGGGCAATCGCGGCCCTGGTGCCGCATGTGCAGTTCATGCGCCGCGAGCGGTTTTCGACGCTGAGCTGGTCAGGTTCGAAAAAGATAAGCCGGATGCCCGCGCGATCGGCCATCGTGGGTTTCAGTGTCGAGAATGTCTATGCGATGGCCGAGGTCATCCGCCGCATGAAGGGTGGCGCGGCGGTGGTGATGGGGGCGCTGTCGCCCCGCACGCGCAATGCGCAGGTCGACCTGTACCAGAACGGCGAGGTGGATTACCTGGTCGCCACCGATGCCATCGGCATGGGCCTGAACCTTGACATCCGGCATGTCGCCTTTTCGGCGACGGACAAGTTCGACGGGCGCCGGATGCGCCCGCTGTTCCCCCATGAGATGGGCCAGATCGCGGGCCGGGCAGGGCGCCACCTGACGCCGGGAACCTTCGGGGTGACGGGCGAGGCGGGGCTGCTGGACGACGAACTGATCGAGGCCATCGAGAATCACCGGTTCGCGCCGGTCCGGCGGCTGTTCTGGCGCAACGGCGAACTGGACTTCGGCACGGCCGCGCGGCTGGTGGCCAGCCTGGAGGCGCCGACGGCCAACGAATGGCTGATCAGGGCCCGCGAGGCCGATGACCAGATCGCGCTGAAGACGCTGATGGAGATGCCCGAGGTGGCGGCCCGGCTGACCGGCCCGCAGGCGGTGCGGCGGCTCTGGGATGTGTGCCGGGTGCCCGATTTCCGCGGGCTGGGCACCCATGACCATGCGACGCTGCTGGCGCGTCTGTTCGGCTTCCTGTCGGACGGGCAGATCCCCTCGGACTGGATCGCCACCGCCATCGCCCGCATCGACCGCACCGATGGCGACATCGACACGCTGTCGAAACGGCTCGCCTTCATCCGCACCTGGACCTACGTGGCGCAACGCGCGGGCTGGGTCGCCGATGAACCCCATTGGCGCGGCGAGACCCGCGCGGTAGAAGACCGCCTGTCGGATGCGCTCCACGCCGCACTGACCCGCGCATTCGTGGACCGGCGCACATCCGTGCTTTTGCGCCGGTTGAAGCAGAAGGAGAGCCTTGTGGCCGAGGTGAATGACAAGGGCGAGGTGACCGTCGAGGGGCAGCCCGCCGGACGGCTGGAGGGTTTCCGCTTCCGGCAGGATGCGACGGGATCGCCCGACGAGGCGCGCGTGCTGCGCCAGGCGGCCGAACAGGCCCTGCGCCCCGAGTTCCACCTGCGGGCGGACCGGTTCTACAACGCGCCGGACACCGAACTGGACTATACCGAACAGGGCGGGCTGATGTGGGGCACCACGGCGGTCGGCAAGCTGGTCAAGGGGGGCGATGCGCTGCGCCCGGCCGTCGAACCCTTCGTCGATGACGAGGCGGGCCCCGACGTGGCCGAAAAGGTGCGCCGCCGCCTGCAGCATTTCATCGACCGCAAGGTCGCGTCGCTGTTCGAGCCGCTGCTGGCGCTGCAGAAGGACGAGGCGGTGACCGGACTGGCGCGGGGCGTCGCGTTCCGCCTGGTCGAGGCGATGGGGGTGCTGCCGCGCGCCGATGTGGCCGAGGATGTCAAGGCGCTCGACCAGGAGGCGCGGGCGGCACTGCGCAAGAATGGCGTGCGGTTCGGGCAGTACACGATCTTCCAGCAGGCCCTGCTGAAACCGGCACCGACGCGGCTGCGGCTGGTGCTGTGGTCGCTGTGGGCTGGGCTGTCCGAGTTTCCGGAAAGCCCGCCGCCTGGCCTGGTGACCATTCCGAACCTCCGCGAGGTGCCGCGCGGGCACTACACGCTGTCGGGCTATCATCCGGCGGGCGCGCGGGCGATCCGCATCGACATGCTGGAACGGCTGGCCGACCTGCTGCGGGCCAAGGACAGCCGCGCGGGATTCGAGGCGATGCCCGAAATGCTGTCGATCACCGGCATGACGATGGACCAGTTCGCCGACCTGATGGGGGGGCTCGGATATCGCGCCGAGAAGGCCGAGCGGCCCAAGGTCAGGCCCGAGGCGGCTGCGGCGGCGACCGGACTCCCGGCCACCGAGGCGCCCGCCGAAGCAGGGGCAGCCGACGTGCCGCCGGATGCCGCACCGGCCGAACCCGCCCAGCCTGCGGCGCCCGAGGCCGCGTCGGAGGGGCCACAGGCGGCTGCCGTGGAAGAACCAGAGGCGGCGGCCCCGGTCGAGATGGAAGCGTTCTACACCTTCACCTGGGCACCGCGCCCGCGCGGCGACGCGCGCCGGGGCGGCCAGGGCCGGGGGCAGGGCGAGGGTGCAGAGGGTGGCACCGGCGGCGGCGGCAACCGCGGCCGTGGCGACCGTCCGCGTGGCGACCGGAAGCCGCAGGGCGGCCGTCCGCCCCGGGGCGACGCCGCCCCGGCGCCACAGCCTGCGGCGGCCGAGGCAGGCCCCGCCGAACCCGCAGCCCGCCCCGAGGGCGAAGGGGGCCGCGGTCCGCGCCACCAGCACGGCGGCAAGCCGCATGGCGGCGGCCAAGGCAAGCATGGCGGGAAACCGGGCGGCAAGGGCGGCAAGCCGGACCACCGCCCGCGCGACGGCCGGCCGAAGGTGCACGAGGCGCGCCCGCCGCGCCCCGAAAAGCCCATCGACCCCGACAATCCCTTTGCCGTGCTGGCCGCGCTGAAGGGGCGGCTGTGACACCGCGGCTGCCGGCCTGACGGCACAATGGCGGCCCCGCCCCCCGGCGACGCCCCGCGCGCAACGCTGCGCATCGACAAGTGGCTGTTTCACGCACGGTTCTTCCGTGCGCGCGGCGCGGCCACCGCAATGATCGAGGGCGGTACCGCGCGGGTCAACGGGCAGCGCATCGGCAAGCCCGCGCATGGCGTTGCGCCGGGCGATGTGCTGACCTTCCCGCAGGGCGGGCGCATCCGGGTGGTGCGGATTCTTGCGCTCGGTGACCGGCGCGGCCCGGCGCCCGAGGCGCAGGCGCTTTATGCCGATCTCGATTCGGGCGATGCTGAGGGCCCCGGCCCGCTTGAATGATCTGCCGTGCCGGGCTAGCTAGGCGCGTGCCACACCCAGGGACACCCGACCCATGACCTATGTCGTCACCGACAACTGCATCGCCTGCAAGTACACCGACTGCGTCGAGGTATGTCCGGTCGATTGCTTCTACGAGGGTGAGAACATGCTGGTCATCCACCCGGACGAGTGCATCGACTGCGGCGTGTGCGAGCCGGAGTGCCCGGCCGACGCGATCCGCCCCGACACCGAGCCGGACATGGAGAAATGGGTCGAGTTCAACCGGAAGTATTCGACGATGTGGCCGGTTATCGTGACCCGCAAGGATCCGCTGCCCGAGGCGACCGAGCGGGACGGCGAAACCGGCAAGCTGGACAAGTACTTCTCGCCCGCCGCCGGCGAGGGCGGCTGAGCGGGCGCCGAATCGGCTGACGCTGCGTCAAGCGCGGTGTCCGGCGGGTTCGCGCGAATCTGTGAATGATTCCAATAGGGCTGCGGCATGCCTGCGGCGTGGGCGCCCGTTGGATTTGCGGCTTTTTTGTGCTATACAACAGTTACAAAGAAGCATGGGAGCCTGCCGCCTGGCCCGGGACTGCCACCCTGGGCCGGGTTCATCTGTGACAAATGACCGTCATCATCGCGGATGCCACGCCGCGGTCGGTGGCGTGTCGCCGGTGATGGGCATGCAAACCGACCGAGGAAGCGCACCGAATGACCAAGACCCGTAAGCCTGATTTCCGTCCGAACGAGTTCGTCGTGTATCCCGCGCATGGCGTGGGCCGGATCATTTCCATCGAAGAGCAGGAGATCGCGGGCTTCAAGCTCGAACTCTTCGTCATCACCTTCGAGAAGGACAAGATGACCCTGCGCGTGCCCACCCACAAGGCGACCGAGATCGGGATGCGCCCGCTGTCGGCGCC
Organism: Paracoccaceae bacterium; assembly: GCA_019454225.1. Lineage (NCBI taxonomy): Bacteria > Pseudomonadati > Pseudomonadota > Alphaproteobacteria > Rhodobacterales > Paracoccaceae > Paracoccaceae bacterium. The sequence goes on from CP075370.1 coordinate 1,820,273, forward strand.
CGATGTGGTGACCAAGGCTCTGGACACGCTGAAGGGAAAGGCCAAGGTCAAGCGGGCCATGTGGTCGCGCCGGGCGCAGGAATACGAGCAGAAGATCAACTCGGGCGACCTGCTGTCGATTGCCGAGGTGGTGCGCGACCTGCACCGCGCCGACGACCAGCGGGAACAGAGCTATTCCGAGCGCCAGCTTTACGAGGCCGCGCTGGAACGCCTGACGCGCGAGGTTGCGGCGGTGTCGAACCTGGACGAGAAGGGCGCGCAGAAGGCGGTGGACGAGGTTCTGCTGACCCGCGCGGCCTGACCCATCCTGCGGCGTGCAAAGGACGGCGGTCCCCCCGGGGGGCCGCCGTTTCCGTTCGGGCCTAGCGCGTCCAGGCCGCGGCAAGCGCCAGTACCGCCGCCTCGGTCACCTGCTGCGCCGCGCCGAGGATGTCGCCGGTCTGGCCGCCGATGCGGGCCCGCGCCGTCCAGGCCACCAGCATCGCGGGAACCGCCCCTGCCATGGCGACCGCCGCCACCACGGGGCCAAGCGCGACAAGGCCGATCGCGATGGCGACCCCGGCGCAGGCCCAGGCGGTGCCCGCCGGGGGCCTGCCGGTGGCATGCGAGAACCCCGCGCCCCGCGCGTTCGGCAGCGCGGCCATGATCGCCGCCATCGGCGCGCGCGACAGGGCCCCCGCCGCCACGCATGCCGCCAGCAGCCCGCCGCCTTCGGCGAGGGCGGCAAGCGCCGACCAGCGGGCCAGCGTGACCAGCGACAGTGCGATCACCCCGAAACTGCCCACCCGGCTGTCCTTCATGATCGCGAGGCGGCGCGCGGGATCGCGGGCGCCGAACAGGCCGTCGGCGGTATCGGCCAGCCCGTCCTCGTGCAGGGCGCCGGTGGTCAGCACCAGAACCAGCAGCACGCAGACCGCCGCCACGCCCGGCGGCAGGCCCGCCGCCATCGCCGCCTGGCCCGCCAGCCCGGCCAGCAGCCCCAGGCCCGCGCCGATCACCGGCCAGGCCCAGGCAGAGGCTGCGCCGCGCGGGCGGTGGGCGGGGACCGGCAGGCGCGTCAGCAGCGCGGCGGCCTCGGCCAGATCGGACAGGACGCGGTGCATCATTGCGGGGTCGCTTTCGGGCTGGCCATCGTGGTCTGCCGTGGGTAGCCAAGTGCCAGGCATTCGGCAACGGAGAACGCGCATGGCCCCGCTTACCTCGCTCCAGTCCTTTCGCGCGACGCTGGCGGGGGCGCCCGGGCCTGACGCCGGTGCGATCGCGGCGGCGCAGAACCGGCAGGGACAGTTGACGAAACCCCCCGGTTCACTGGGCCGGCTGGAGGATCTGGCGGTCTGGTACGCCGGCTGGCGCGGTGAGGCGCGCCCCGTGCTGGCCCGGCCGCAGGTCGTGATATTCGCGGGGAATCATGGGGTTGCCGCGCGGGGTGTCAGCGCCTTTCCGGCCGCTGTCACGGCGCAGATGGTGGCGAACTTCGAGGCCGGGGGGGCCGCGATCAACCAGTTGTCGCGCGTCGCCGGTGCGGCGATGTCGGTGGTGGCACTGGATCTGGACCGCCCGACCGCCGATTTCACCGAGGGCGCCGCGATGTCGGTGCGCGAAGTGATGCAGGCCCTGGCCGCAGGCTGGGAAGCCGTCGATCCCGCCGCCGATCTGCTGGTGGTGGGCGAGATGGGCATCGGCAACACCACGTCGGCCGCCGCGATTGCCTGCGCGCTCTATGGCGGCGACCCGGCGCAATGGGTCGGGCGGGGCACCGGGGTGGACGATGCCGGACTGGCCCGCAAGACCGAAGCCGTGGCGGCAGGTGTTGCGCGGCATGGCGGAGCCGATGCCGGGGTGCCGCCGCTGGAAACGCTGCGCTGCCTCGGCGGGCGCGAGATCGCCGCCATGGCGGGCGCCATCGCCCGGGCCCGGGTCGAGCGGATCCCGGTGATCCTGGACGGTTTCATCACCTGCGCGGCCGCCGCCGTGCTGCATGAGGCGGTGCCGGGCTGCCTGGACCATGCGGTCGCCGGGCATGTCTCGGCCGAGGCGGCGCATGGGGCGCTGCTGTCGATGCTGGGCAAGGAACCGCTGCTGGACCTTGGGCTGCGGCTGGGCGAAGGTTCGGGTGCGGCACTGGCGATGGCGGTGATGCGGGCGGCGGTCGAATGCCACGCGGGCATGGCAACCTTTGCGGAGGCGGGGGTATCGGGCGGCTGATCGGCCGGATTCCAGGCACGTGCCGGGCGGTGTAACGGCGGGATGAAAGGCGGGCGGCGATGCATGGCGGGAACGTGTTCTACGAGATCGCGGGCCTTGTGATCCTTGCCGCCGGGGCCGGGTTCGTCGGCCTGATGCTGCGGCAGCCGCTGGTCGTGGCCTTCATCGCGGTCGGCATCCTGGCCGGACCGGGTGCCCTGGGGCTGGTCTCCTCGCCCGAGTTCATCGAGACGCTGAGCCAGATCTCGATTGCGGTGCTGCTGTTCCTGGTCGGGCTGAAGCTGGATCTTTCCCTGGTGAAAAGCCTTGGTCGGGTCGCCGTGGCGACGGGGCTGGGGCAGGTGGGGTTTACCGCCGTCTTCGGTTTCCTGATCTGCGTGGCCCTGGGGATCGACGCGCTGACGGCGGTCTACGTTGCGGTCGCGCTGACGTTTTCGTCTACCATCATCATCGTCAAGTTGTTGTCGGACAAGCAGGAAATCGCGGCGCTGCACGGCAGGATCGCGCTTGGATTCCTGATCGTTCAGGACCTTTTCGTGGTCTTCGCGATGATCGCCCTGTCGGCGTTCGGCATGGGGACGGGCGAGGACGGCGCGGGCGGGGGCGATGTGTTGCGGCTGGCGCTTGGCGGCGTGGGCCTGATCGCCGGGACGCTGGTCTTCATCCGCTATGCCGCCGGGCCGCTGTTGCGGCTGATCGCGCGGTCGCCGGAGCTGATGGTGATCTTTGCGGTCGGCTGGGCGGGGGGATTTGCGGCGCTGTCGGACATGATCGGCTTTGGCAAGGAACTTGGCGGCCTGCTGGCGGGGGTTTCGCTGGCGTCGACCGAGTACCGCGACGCCATCGGATCGCGGCTGGCCAGCCTGCGGGACTTTCTGCTGCTGTTCTTCTTCATCAACCTGGGTGCGGGGCTGGACCTTTCGACCATCGGCGCGCAGGTCTGGCCGGCTGCGGTGCTGTCGGTCTTTGTGCTGCTGGGCAACCCTTTGATCGTGCTGATCATTCTTGGGTACATGGGGTACCGGAAGCGGACCGGGTTTCTGGCCGGGCTGACGGTGGCGCAGATCTCGGAGTTCTCGCTGATCTTCATGGCGATGGGGCTGAGCCTTGGGCATGTGGAGGAAAGCGCGGTCGGGCTGGTTACCATCGTCGGGCTGATCACCATCGCGCTGTCGGTCTACATGATCACGTTCTCGCACCGACTGTACGCGCTGTGCGAGCCGTTGCTGGGCTGGGCCGAGCGGCGCGAACCGTTCCGTGAGCTGGCCGAGGAAGGGCGCGAGACGGAGGCGCCGCATGACTTTGTCATCTTCGGCCTGGGCCGCTATGGGCGACGTATTGGCAAGGCATTGACATCGCGCGGTTTTCGGGTGCTTGGCGTCGATTTCGACCCCGAGGCCCTGGCCCGATGGCGTCAGATGGGCATGGCGGGCGCGTTCGGCGATGCCACCGATCCCGAGTTCGTGGCGCATCTGCCGCTGACCGAGGTGCGGGCGGTCATTTCCGCCGTGCCGCGCGAGCGCGGTCCGCTGAGCGAGGCCGACCCGCATGTGGCGGTGGTGCAGGGGTTGCGCGCGGCGGGGTTCCGGGGTGTCGTGGCCCTGTCGGCGGGGGACGCGGAGCAGGGCGAGGCCCTGCGGGCGCAGGGCGCGGACCTGGTGCTGACCCCGTTCGAGGATGCGGCCGACCATGCGGCGGAGAAGCTGGCCCGGCTGTGACGGCGCAGGGTGATTCGCTTCGGGGTTAATGCATTGGAACTGCGGCAAAACCCCGGGGCCGTCCGCCGTCCCGCAGCCGTCGGTTCCGCGTATGGCATCCGTCCCGACGGCCCGTGCCCCGGGGGCGGGGTTAACGCAACGCGCGGGTCAGAGCGGCAGCGGCGCGTCGGGCTTGATCCGTTCCATGACGATCTGGCTTTGCACGCGGCTGACGGCGGGATGAGGCAGCAGCACCTGCTGCACCAGCCGGTTGAGCGCCACCAGATCGGCGCAGAACACGCGCAACAGGTAATCCGCCTCGCCGGTGAGGGTCCACGCGCCGGTGATTTCGGGCTGCACCCGGGTCAGGCGCACGAAGTCGCGGGCGTTCTGTTCGCTGTGGGTGGCCATCACGACGCGGATGAACGCCTCGACGCCCAGGCCGATCCGGGCGGGATCGAGCTCGGCGCGGTAGCGGGTGATCACGCCCTCCGCCTCCAGCCGCTGGCGGCGGCGGGCGGCCTGGCTGGCGGACAGGTTCAGCCGTTCGCCGAGGTCCTGCGCGGTCAGCATGGCATTGTCCTGAATCGCGGCAAGAAGGCGCGTGTCTGTCGCGTCGATCATGCGGGAATCCCTCGTTCGATGCCCAACTGATGCGAGAGATACGCGCGATTTCAGTGTCTGGAAAGAAAGAACGCGGAAAACCTGCATGTGAGATGCGGTATTCTGGCATTGACCAGAGAACAGGAGCGCATCATGGGACCCTTCCCGCACCAGGCCCCGCAGGCTGTCATTTCCGAGGCGAACCCGGCTGGCACGGACGGGTTCGAGTTCGTCGAGTTCGCCCATCCCGAGCCGCAGAAGCTGCGCGACCTGTTCGCGATGATGGGCTATGCGATGACCGCCCGCCATCCGACCCGCGCCGTCGAGCTTTGGCAGCAGGGCGACATCACCTATGTGCTGAATGACGAACCCGGCAGCCATGCGCGCCGCTTTGTCGATGAGCATGGACCCTGCGCACCGTCGATGGGCTGGCGGGTGGTCGATGCGCAGCACGCGCTGGCACATGCGGTGTCGCGCGGTGCCACGGCCTATGAGGGGGCGGACAAGGTGCTGGACGTGCCGGCGATTGTCGGCATCGGCGGGTCGCTGATCTATTTCATCGAGGCCTACCGCGACGGCGCGCACCCCTATGCGGGGTTCGACTTCGTCACCTCGCCCAAGCCGGAAGGCGTGGGGTTCCACTATCTGGACCACCTGACGCACAATGTTCACAAGGGGAACATGGACACCTGGTTCCGGTTCTATGAAGGGATCTTCGGTTTCCGGCAGATCCGGTTCTTCGACATCGAGGGCAAGTATACCGGCCTGTTTTCCCGCGCGCTGACCAGCCCCTGCGGGCGCATCCGCATTCCGATCAACGAGGACCGGGGCGAGACCGGGCAGATCGTCGAATACCTGAAGCGCTACAAGGGCGAGGGCATCCAGCACATCGCGGTGGGCGCGCAGGACATCTATGCCGCGACCGACGAGATTGCGGCGCGCGGGCTGAAGTTCATGCCGAAACCGCCGATGGCCTATTACGAGCTGTCGAAAACCCGGGTGGCGGGCCATGACGAGCCGATCGAGCAGATGGCGAAGCACGGCATCCTGATCGACGGCGAGGGCGTGGTGGATGGCGGCGAGACGCGCATCCTGCTGCAGATCTTCTCGAAGACCGTGATCGGCCCGATCTTCTTCGAGTTCATCCAGCGGAAGGGCGATGACGGGTTCGGCGAGGGGAATTTCCGCGCGCTGTTTGAATCGATCGAGGCCGACCAGATCGAGCGCGGCGTCCTGAAGGCGTCGTGATCAGCCGCGCGGCATGGCGAGCGTCAGCATCCGCCCGCTTTTCTGATAGCGCACCTCGGTCGAGGTGATGGCGGCGACCGTGCCGCCATCCACCCGGTCACCTACCCTGACCTTGGTATAGCGCCCGTTCGCGGTGCGGATCAGCGCGTGGCGGTTCGATGCGGTGCCGTAGATGCCGATCAGGTTCAGCCGGGACAGGTTGATCGCGTTGGCGAAGGTCGCCTGGCGTGCCACGTCGGCGCGGGTGGGGATGCGCGGCGCGGCGCGGGCGGCGGTGAGTTCGGGCTCGTCCTCTTCCTCGGGCTCGGCCGCGCGCGGCTGCGACGCGGGGGCGGCCGGGGCGCTGCGGGTCGCGGCGGCCTCGACCACCGGGGCGGCGCCGGTCGCGGCGGCGACGGCGGCGGCAACGGCACGGCTGAAATCGCGGGGACGGGCGGCGGGGCGGCGCGAGATCGGGACGGCCAGCGGGCTGGCATCTGCGAAGGCCGAAGCCGTGGCGGTGGTGGCGACCAGCGAGGCCGCCTCGGCCGTGCGCCGCGCCTCTTCCGCGCGGGCGAGGATGGCGGGGCTGCGCCCGCGCGGGCGCAGCGTGGCAAAGCGCGGATCGGCGGGGGTGGTCAGCGCCGCGTCATCCTCGGCCTGCACATCGGCATCGGGCGGCGTCTCGGATGCGGGGGGCCGGGTGAGCGCGGCGGGGCGGCCTTCGGGGCGGCGGGCGGCGGCGGCGGGATCGGGCTGGAAGGCAGTGGCTTCGGTGGCGGTGGCGGGGTCTGGCGGCGGGGCCTGCGCCTGTTCGGCGGCGGGGGCGGCCTCGGGCGCGGCGGCCGGTGGCGCGGGGCGGGCCGGTGGCAGCACCGGCGGCCGCGCGGCGATCAGCCAGACACCATCGGGCGTCACGACGCCGCGCGGTCCGGCCTCGATCCGGCCATCGGTGTCGAAGGTATAGACCGTTCCGGCCGGCGGCGGCGGCATCGGCGCGGCGGGGGGCGGATCAGCCCGGGCGACCGGGCCCGGCAGGGCCATCGCGTCAAAGCCCGGGGGGGCTGCATCGTTCGAGGGAAGGAAGATTTCGGGCTGCGCGTCGGTGGCCTGCGCCTGCCGTGCGGCAGCGGTGGCGGCCACGTCGTTCAGGCCGGGGGGCGGTGCCTCGGGCGGTATCTCGACCGCCGTTTCCTCGGCCGCGGGTTCCGGGTCCGGCGGGACCTCGGCTGGGGCAGGCGGTTCGGCCTCGGCCGTGGCGTCGGCGGCCGCGACCTCGGTTCCGGCCGGATCGGCGGCGGGCGCGGGTTCGGCCACGGCCTCAGGTGCGGGTGGCGGGGCGACGGAGTCGCCCGCCGTCACCTCAAGCGGCGGCGGGGCGGTGGGCAGCGGCGCATCGGGGGCCGGGGTTTCGGCCACCTGGACCGCAGGGTCCGGCGCGGTGTCGTCGCGCGACAGGTAGATCGAGGACCAGGCCGCGACGATGGCAAGGAACAGCAGCAGCACGCCGGTCAGCGCGAGCCCGAGATACCGGGGCTTGCCGCGCGGGGGCGCAGCGGCCTTGCGGCCAAGGCCCGTGCCGGTCGCGGGCCTGGCGGCGGGCTGTGCCGGGGCGGGGGTGGCGCCGGGCTGGGCCGGGGGGGGCAGCGGGCGGGTCTGCACGCGCTTGCCCGGGATCATGGGGGCGGTGACGGAGGTGATGATCGACTTGGCCTTGCCGCCGACCGTTGCCGTCGCGCCCGCGCGGGGCGATGCGCTGGCGCGGGGTGGCTGGGTCAGGGTGGCGGCGGCAACCGGTTCTGTCCGTGTCGCGGCGGCCGCCGGGGGCGGAACCACGGGCTGCGCGCGCGGCGCCGGTGCGGGCGGCGGCGCGACCGCCGGGCCGGTGCTGCGGGCGGCGGGCGGCGGCGCGGCGCCCCGCTGCGGTGCCGAACCGGCATCGGCGCGGCGGCGGCTGGAGAAGGAGGGCGAGGGTTCCGGCGGTGCGGTGCCTGTCGGGGTTCCGGCGGCGGCCGCGGCGGGGGCTCCGGGTGTCGCCGGGTCGGCGGTTTTCGCTGCCGCGGCCTTGCCGACCGGTGCGGCATCGGCCGAAGCCGCTGCGGTGTCGGCCGTCGCGACCTCGGGCCTGGCGAGGGGTGTGGTGTCCGGCGCGGGTTCGGCGCCAGAGGCGCGCGCGGGGGCCTTGACCCCGGCCGGACCCGGCGCATCGGGCAGGGCCGCCGCGATGTCGGCCCCCGTCGCGGCTGCGGCGACGGGCGGCGGCGCGACATCCGCAGCCGCGGGTTTCGGATCGGGTGGGGCGACGGTTGCGCCCGCGGGTTTCGCATCCGCTGCGGCTGCGGGTTCCGGCGCGGTGGCGCTGTCCTGCGGTGGCGACGCGGTCGCGGCCGGGCGGCCAAGCGGCGGTGGCGCCAGGGGGTCGGGCTTTGGCCCGGAGACCGGGGCGGGTTCGGCCTTGGCCATGGGTGGCTCGGGCGCCGTGTCGGGCGCCGCCTCGGGCACGGCCGGGGCCGGGGGCGCGGGTTCGACTGCGGGGCCGTCGGCCGCAGGCTTGATGCCATCATCCGGCTTCGGGGCAGGGGCCGCCGTCTCGGGCGGTGGCGCGTCGCCCTCGGGCGGGGTCCGCGCGCTGTCGGTGGACGGAGTGTCGGCCGCAGGGTCCGGCGTGGCGGCAGGCGCCGCCGCGGCGGGCGGTTCGACCGGGGGCGCGCTGTCGGCGGGGGCGGTTGCCGGGGTTGCATCCGGGCCGCCCGCAATCGCCTGTGCGGGTGCGGCGGGTTCTGCCGGGGGCGCGGTCTGCGGCGCTGCGCCGCCCGATCTGTCGCGCGCGGCTGCCGCCACCTTTTCCGCGGCGAGGCGTGCCGCCTCGGTCGCCTTGGCCACCTCGGCGGCGCGGGCGGCGCGCACGTCGTCGCGTGACACGACCGCGACAGGCTGGTCGTCGCGTTCCACGGTTTCGTCCGGCGCGATCATCGCCGCCGCCGACTGCGCAGTGCCGAAGAACGGTTCGCCCGGGAACTGCCCGCTGTCCGGCATGGCGACGAAGCTGACCGGGTTCAGCCGGTGCTGCGTGGCAAAGGCCTCGGCCTGTTCCAGCGTCTCGCGCGCGACGACGGCGACCTGACCGTCCTCGGCCAGATCGAAGACCAGATCGTCCACCGCATAGGGCGTCATCCCGTCCAGTGCGGCGCGGACGGTCGCGCGCCGTTCGTCCGCGGTGCCGGTAGCCGGGATGCGGGTGTAGAGGATTTCCGAGGCGGGCAGAACAACCTTGGTGGTAAAGCCCTGCGGCGACAGGCCAAGAACCTTGGACCGCAGGTAGGACAGGGCTTCTTCCAGGTCGGGGCTGTCGGTGGCCACCTCGCCGACGACCATCCAGCCGCGTCTGGTGCGGCGCAGGATCCCGATCGTCTCGAAGGTCAGGGTGAGGGCGAAGTTCGGTTTCATCGCGGGCCGGTCTAGCATGGCTAAGCGGCGCGCCGGTAGCGCACGCCACGAAATTCTTCTTTCCTACAGCAGGTTTCCGCCGAAGGAAAGCCGACCGCCCCGGCGATCCAAGGAACGGCTTGCGACCTGCGTCACAATGGGGAAGCGTCGCGCAGATCACGGAGGTTACCGATGCGCCCCCAGACCACACCTGTCCTGACCACCCTTGCCCTGGCCGCGCTTGCGGCGCTGCCGCTGGTGGCCTTCGGCCTGCCCGCCCGGGCGGATGCGCCGCTGCCGCTGGCGGCGATCCCGCAGATCACGGTGACCGGCGAGGGCCAGGTCGAGGCCGCGCCGGACCTCGCGACCCTCACGCTGGGCGTGACGACCGAGGGCGTCACGGCGGCCGAGGCGCTGTCGGCCAATTCGGCGGCACTGGCCACGGTGATCGCGAACCTGCGTGCCGCCGGGATCGAGGGGCGCGACATCCAGACCTCGGGCCTGTCGCTGAACCCGGTATGGTCCAACTATTCGGGGGACCGGCCCCAGCGGATCGACCGCTATCAGGCGGTGAATGGCGTGACCGTGCGGGTGCGGGCCCTTGACGGGCTGGGGACGGTGCTGGATGCGGCGGTGAAGGACGGGGCGAACACGCTGAACGGCCTGGCCTTCGGCATGGCGGAGCCCGGCCCGCTGATGGACGAGGCGCGCAACCGCGCGGTGGCCGATGCGCGGCGCCGGGCCGAACTGCTGGCGGCGGCGGCGGGCGTGCGGCTGGGCCGGGTGCTGACGATCGGCGAGGGCGGCGGCGGCGGGATGCCGGCGCCGATGTTCCGTGCCGATGCCGCCCTGGCCAGCCCGGTGCCGGTCGAGCAGGGCGAGGTCGCGATCCGAGCCTCGGTTACCGTCGTATGGGAACTCCTGCCCTGACGGGCAGGCCGGGCGGGGCCATGGCGGCCCCGCCCGTCGCCATCAGGCGTGGGCCTTGGTCAGGGCCTGATCCAGATCCGCGATGATGTCGGCCGGATCCTCGGTTCCGATCGACACCCGCACGACATTCGGCGCGGCCCCCGCGCGGATCTGCTGTTCGGGGGTCAGCTGGCGGTGGGTCGTCGAGGCCGAGTGGATGATCAGCGACCGGGTGTCGCCGAGGTTGGCCACATGGCTGAACAGGTTCAGGTTGTTGATGAGCTTGACGCAGGCGTCATAGCCGCCCTTGAGCGCGAAGGTGAACAGCGCCCCCGCCCCCTTCGGGCAGACCTTTTCGGCCCGGTGGTGCCAGGGCGATGACCGCAGCCCCGCATAGGTCACGGTGTCCACAAGCGGGTGGCCTTCCAGCCATTCGGCGACCATCTGCGCGTTGGCGACATGCTTCTGCATCCGCAGCGACAGCGTCTCGATCCCCATCAGCGTGTAGTGCGCGCCCTGCGGGTTCATCGTCATGCCAAGATCCCGCAGGCCCACGGCGATGGAATGGAAGGTGAAGGCCATGGGGCCGAGCACCTCGTGGAACTTGAGCCCGTGATAGGCGGGTTCGGGATCGGCGAGCGAGGGAAACTTGCCCGAGGCCGACCAGTCGAACCGGCCGGAATCGACGATGGCGCCGCCCGTCACCGTGCCGTTGCCGGTGAGGTATTTCGTGGTCGAATGGACGACCAGCGTCGCCCCCATCTCGATCGGGCGGCAGAGGTAGGGTGTCGCGCTCGTGTTGTCGACGATCAGCGGCAGGCCATGTTCCTCGGCGATGCGGGCAAGGACCGGAAGGTCGCTGATGTAGCCGCCCGGGTTGGCGATCGATTCGCAGAAGATGGCGCGGGTGTTCTCGTCGATGGCGGCGCGCAGGGCGTCCAGATCCTCGGTATCGACGAAGCGGGCGGACCAGCCGAACTTGCGGATCGTGTTGGTGAACTGCTGCACCGTGCCGCCGTAGAGCCGGGTCGAGGCGACGACGTTGCAGCCCGGGTTCATCAGCGGGAACAGCGCCATGATCTGCGCGGCATGGCCCGAGGAACAGCAGACCGCGCCGGCCCCGCCCTCGAGCGTGGCGATGCGTTCCTGAAGCGCCGCGACGGTGGGGTTGGTGAGGCGCGAATAGATGTAGCCGACCTCCTGGAGATTGAAGAGCGCCGCCGCATGGTCGGCATCGCGGAAGACATAGGCGGTGGTCTGGTAGATCGGCACCTGCCGCGCGCCCGTGGCCGGGTCGGGCCGGGCGCCTGCGTGGATCTGAAGCGTGTCGAAACCATGCGTCATGGATACCTCCCTGCGTTTCGGGCGTGAGGTTAGCCGGTTGTGCCGGGGCCGCCTAGCCGGTCGTTGGCCGGAATCGAACGGCCCGCCACCCTGCAGGGCAGCGGGCCGGGATCGTTGCCGGGGCCCGGTTCAGGCGCGGGCCGCCGCGACGGAAGCCTCGAGGATGTCCATGGCTTCGGCGAAATGGGCGTCGGGAATGGTGATCGGGGCAAGGAACCGCACGACATTGCCGTAGACGCCGCATGTCAGCAGGATCAGACCGCGCTTCTGCGCCTCGAGCCGTACGCGGTTGGTGAAGCCCGCATCGGGTTCGCCGTTGCCGGGGTTGGCGAATTCCACCGCCACCATGAAGCCGGGACCGCGGATGTCGATGATCTCGGGCGTGGTGGAGCGGATCGCCTCGAGCCGCTGTTTCAGGCGGCTGCCCAGTTCGTTGGCGCGCGCGCAGAGGTCTTCGTCCTCGATCACGTCCAGCACGGCATTGGCGGCGGCGATGCCCAGCGGATTGCCGGCATAGGTTCCGCCGAGGCCCCCGGGGTTGGCGGCGTCCATCAGGTCGGCCCGCCCCGTCACGGCCGCCAGAGGCAACCCGCCCGCCAGGCCCTTGGCCATGGTGGTCAGGTCGGCGGCCACGCCATGCGCCTGCATCGCGAAGAGATGGCCGGTGCGGGCAAAGCCGGTCTGCACCTCGTCGGCGATCATGACGATGCCGTGCTGGTCGCAGAGCTGGCGGATGGCACGCACCAGGTCGGTGGGCGCGGGGTAGAACCCGCCCTCGCCCTGCACCGGTTCGAAGATGATCGCGGCGACGCGGGCGGGGTCGAGATCGGCCTTGAACAGCTTTTCCATGCCCTTCATCGCATCGGCGGTCGAGATGCCGTGCGGCCCCATCGGGAAGGGCACGTGATAGACATCGGGCATCATCGCGCCGAAGCCCTTCTTGTAGGGTTCGACCTTGCCGGTCAGCGACATGCCCATGAAGGTGCGGCCGTGGAAGCCGCCGCCAAAGGCGATCACCGCATTCCGGCCGGTGGCGATGCGGGCGATCTTGACCGCGTTCTCGCAGGCCTCGGCGCCGGTGGTGACGAAGATCGTCTTTTTCGGGAAGTCGCCCGGAACCTTGTCGTTCAGCCGCTCGGCCAGGCGGATGTAGGGCTCGTAGGGCATGACCTGATGGCAGGTGTGGGTGAAGCGGCCCAGCTGTTCGGTCACGGCTGCCATGACGCGCGGATGGCAGTGGCCGGTATTGACGACGGCGATGCCGGCGGCAAAGTCGATGTAGCGGTTGCCCTCGATATCCCAGACCTCGGCATTCAGCGCGCGGTCGGCATAGATCTGCGTCATCATCCCCACGCCGCGCGAGATCGCCTGATCGCGCCGCCTGGCCACTTCTGCGTTCAGCATCTTCCCCTCCGGTGCCGGTTTCGCCGCATCTTCGCAGGGAAGCGCCGGGGGGCGCAACGGGGGTGATGGGGCTGCGCCGGCCACAGCGGAAGAAGTTTTGATCAAATCGCCATGGTGCGGTGAATTCTTGCGCGGAACGGGCGGTGGGCGGGGCACACTTGCCCGGGCATTCCGGGCCGGGGCGAAAAACGGCAGAATCTTCGCGGCGGCAGGCCTATTCGGCGGTGTCCGTGTCGCGGGTCAGCCGTTCGGCCTTTTTCCGCACCAGCACGCTGCGCAGGTCATGCATGGCCAGCAGCAGCGTGTCGGTCACCTGTTCCAGCTGGGCGTCGGTCGCCCGCGACTGCACCCATTGCGCGGTCAGGTTCAGATGGTCGACGGCGCGCAGGATGTCGTCGACCTCGCGCATCGCCAGCAGCCTCTGGCGATCCTTCAGCCAGCGGTCGATGGCGGCGCGATCCTCGGGCGTCAGCTTGCGGTCGCCGTGGGGTTTCACGTCGCCGTTCTTCACGTTGACCGTGGCGATCTGGTCCATCTCGATCCGGCGGTTCCGGTTCTCGGTGTCCACGCGATAGACAGCCGCGCCGTTCTCGCGCACCCGGAAGTAATGGTCGGGAAGATCGCCGGCCATCGCTGCCCTATCTGCCGTTCTCGAGAACCCGGATCAGGCTGCCATCGGCATCGACCATTGCGAACATCCGGGGCACCGGGGGGCGGTCGGTGATCGCGGTCAGGCGCGGGATCGCGGTGTTGTCCCGGGGCAGGTCCAGTGCCGCCCATTCGGCATGGAGCGCGTCAAGATCATCGACGCGCAGGCAGGCCGAGAACCAGCTTGACCACTTGTCCACGCCGGGATGGGGAAAGAACTCCACCTGCATGTCGCCGCGCGCCAGGATCATCCAGTGATCATCGCGATAGGACGTCCGGAAACCGAGCCGCGCCCAGAAGGCTGCCGTTTCGCCGAAATCGCGGGCGGGCAGGTTGGGCGTGGCGCGGTCGGTCATGCGAGGCTCCGGCAGAACTGCTGGATGCGCGTGCAGGCGTCGCGCAGCACGTCGTCGGCGGTAGCGTAGCTGATGCGGAAGTTGGGCGATACCCCGAAGGCCGCGCCGAAGACCACGGCCACGCCCGTCTCTTCCAGGAGCGCGGTGGCGAAGGTCTCGTCATCGGCGATCTTCGTTCCGGCGGGCGTGGTCTTGCCGATCAGGCCCGAGATGTCGGGATAGACGTAGAACGCCCCTTCGGGTTTCGGGCAGACGATGCCGGGCGCGTCGTTCAGCATCCCGACCACGAGGTTCCGGCGGCGTTCGAATGCGGCGCGGAACGGGACAAGGAAATCCTGCGGCCCGGTCAGCGCCTCGAGCGCCGCATACTGGCTGACCGAGGACGGGTTCGAGGTGGACTGCGACTGGATGGTGCCCATGGCCTTGATCAGGTGCGCGGGGCCTGCGGCATAGCCGATGCGCCAGCCGGTCATCGCATAGGCCTTCGACACGCCGTTGCAGGTCAGCGTGCGGTCGTAGAGGCCCGGTTCGACCTGCGCGGGGGTGGCAAAGACGAAATCGTCGAACACCAGGTGTTCATACATGTCGTCCGACATCACCCAGACCTGCGGGTGGCGCATCAGCACGTCGGTCAGCGCCTTCAGTTCGTCGGCCGTGTAGCCCGCGCCGGTGGGGTTCGAGGGCGAGTTGAAGATGAACCACTTGGTGCGCGGCGTGATTGCGGCCTCGAGCTGCGCGGGCGTCAGCTTGAAATTCGTCTCGATGCCGCAGGTCACCGGCACGGGCGTGCCGCCCGCCAGCAGGACCATGTCGGGATAGCTGACCCAGTAGGGTGCGGGGATGATCACCTCGTCGCCCGGGTTCAGCGTGGCGACGAGCGCGTTGTAGAGAATCTGCTTGCCGCCGGTGCCCACGGTCACCTGGTTCGGCGCATAGGTCAGCCCGTTCTCGCGCGCGAACTTGGCGCAGATCGCCTTTTTCAGCTCGGGGATGCCGTCGACGGCGGTGTATTTCGTGCGACCCGCGTCGATCGCCGCCTTGGCGGCCGCCTTGATGTGGTCGGGCGTGTCGAAATCGGGCTCTCCCGCGCCGAGACCGATCACATCGCGCCCTGCGGCCTTGAGTTCGGCCGCCTTCATCGTCACGGCGATGGTGGGCGAGGGTTTCACACGGGCAAGCGTATCGGACAGGAAGGCCATCGGCCGGGACCTCTCGGGTGGACGTTCGGGGCAGGTTCTCTTAGGGTCCGGTGCATCGGCGTTCAAGCGGTATCGCAGGCAGGAGAGGCAAGATGACCGACACGGAACAGGGATGGTTCAGCGACGAGGCCGCGACCTTCGGCGATCGGATGGCCGGTGCGCGGGAGGCGGCGGGGCTGAGCCAGGAGGATCTGGCGCGCCGGCTGGGCGTGCGGCTGACCACCGTCCAGGCATGGGAGGACGACCGGGCCGACCCGCGCGCCAACAGGTTGCAGATGGCGGCCGGAATGCTGGGCGTGTCGATCCGCTGGCTGCTGACGGGCGAGGGTGACGGGCTGGACCGTCCGCCCGCGCAGACCGTGCTGGCCGCCGAGGCGCAGGAGGTGCTGACCGATCTTGCGCGGCTGCGCAACGCGCTCGTTGTGCTGTCCGCCGATGTCGGGCGGGCGGAAAAACGGCTGCGCGTGCTGTTGCGCGAGGATGCCGCATGACCACGGTCGCCGAGACGCCCGAGGCGCGGCTGAAACGCCTGGCGATGCGCGCCTGGCGGCGGGGCACCAAGGAGATGGATCTGATCCTGGGTTCCTTTGCCGATGCCCGGCTGGCGGCGATGGATGACGGGACGCTGGACCGGTTCGACCGGCTGCTGCTGGAAAACGATCAGGACCTGCTGCCCTGGGTCCTGGGGTCGCAGGCGGCACCCGCCGCCCATGCGCCGCTGATCGCCGAGATCGCGGCCTTCGTCCGACGCGACCGACCCGCCTGATAATTCGCGGCGAAATCGCCGCGAGTTTACGGAATGTTTGCGCTTCGTGCTGATTCTGCCCCGCGGTTGCAACGGGCGGAGAGGATCATGCAGCACGAGGTTCTGGACGGTTCGCACCGGGCGATGATGACAGGATACCTTGAGGCCTTGTCGCTGGTCGAACGGCTGCACCGGCTGTTGCTGGACGTGATCAAGGACGAGTTCGAGCGGTTGGGCGTGCTGGAGATCAACGCGGTTCAGGCGCTCTTGCTGTTCAACATCGGCGACAACGAGGTGACGGCGGGGGAGTTGAAGACGCGCGGCTACTACCAGGGGTCGAACGTCAGCTACAACCTGAAGAAGCTGGTCGATCTGGGCTACATGCACCACCAGCGGTCCGAGGTGGACCGCCGGTCGGTGCGGGTGCGGCTGACCGAAAAGGGGCGGCGGGTGCGGGCCCTGCTGTCGGACCTGTTCTCGCGCCATGCCGCGACTCTGGATCGGCGGGGCGTGATCGGGCTGTCGGCGATGGACGAGATCACCACCAGCCTGAAACGGATGGAACGGTTCTGGACCGAGCAGATTCGGTACATCTACTGACGCGATTGACACATCAGTACGCGCAATAAATAGTCGGCGCTACTGTGACAGGGGTGATCAATGAAACAATTTATTCCTTTCGCAATCTTTCTACTCTCCTCATGTGCATCAACCTCAGTCACGCCGGTTGCTAGAAATCAGATAATTATCAATACCTCAGCTGCCCCCGTCTGCGGTTCTTCCGGGGCACAGGGCGTTGCGGCGAGGATGGCCGCTGTTGAGACGATTCGAAGGGGATTTGAACGATTCGTCATTGTCGGTGCGCAGTCGGCGAACAATGTGGGGGTTATTCAGCGCTCGCCAACCTATGCGACCACCACAGGAACGCTACAGAACTACGGCAACACAACCTACGGCAATGCTACGACAACATTCGGTGGAGGTGGGCCAATGATTTACGGCAGTCACGACGCAGCGTTGGGCGTTGTAATGTTGAATCGTGCTGATCCTGGCTATTCCAACGGCGTGGATGCCAAGGGTGTGCTTGGGCCGAAATGGCAAGAGATGGTCGAGAAAGGCATTACCACCTGCGGAAAGTGACTTCTTACCGCCACCAGTGCGCCTGTCCGGCCAGCGCGCCCTGTGCCTTGGCGAGCAGCCGGTTCCACAGGGCGGCCTTCGGGACCGCGCCGCTGGCCAGCCGGTCGGCGGCGACCTCCGGCGGGCAGGGCCGCAGGGTGATCGGGTCGACGTAGCGCGGATAGGCGATCAGCGCGGCATGGACCAGCGCAGCCAGGCCGGGGCGGGGCAGGGGGTGCCCGTCGGGCGCGCGGCGGCGGCGGTCCGGCACCGGCCCCAGGTCGGCGGTAAGGCCCCATCCGGCATAGAACGGCGCGCCCAGGCAGGTCACCGGCTTGCCGCGCAGCAGCGCCTCGAACCCCATCAGCGAGGTCATCGTCCAGACCTCGTCGCAGGCCGCCAGCAGCGCGGCCGGATCTGCCCCACGGGTCACGACATCCGCCAGGCCCTGCAGCGCCGTGTCATCAATGGCTCCGGGCCGCAGGCCGGCCTCGACGTCCGGATGCGGCTTGTAGACGATGACGGCGCGGGGATGGGCGGCGCGGGCCGCCCGCAGCAGCGCCAGATTGGTGCGCACCGTCCCTGCCCCGAGACGGATCGAGGCGTCGTCCTCGACCTGACCGGGAACCAGCAGGCGGTGCCCCTGCGGCAGCTCGGGCAGGGCGCCCGGCAGGTTGTACTTCGTGACACCCTGCGCCACGAGGGCCGCCGCCAGCCGGTCTGCCCGCCGCGCCCCGCCGGGCGGCAGCGGCGCCAGGACCAGCCGTTCCAGCCGGCTTTCGCGCGTGGGGTCGTAGTAGATGCCCAGATCGTCGGCCACCAGCGACAGTGGCGGCACCAGGGCGGCGCCAAGGCCGCGCGAGCGCAGGAACCCGTCCTCGACCCGGCGCACCGGGGCACCTGCCGCGTCGGCAAAGCCCTCGGGTTCCTGCCCTGCCCAGATCAGGATGGGGCGGTCGCGCGTCCGCGCCTCGGCAATCGCCCGGGCCGGCGTGTCGGCAAAGACCAGCGGGCGTTCGCGCCCGAACACCTGCTGCAGGCGCGGCCGCTTCCACAGCCGCATGCCGCAGGCAACATGGCCGCGCCGATCCTCGCGGAACGCCCGCACCTCGGCCTCGATCTGGTCGAGCGCCTCTTCGAAGGTGCAGGGTCGATCGCGGCAGGGGTCGTGCCAGACCGGTGCAAGGATCATTGCGGCCGCGAAGAGCTGCGCCCGCGTCAGGCGGCGCTTGCGGCGGGGAAAGGCCAGATCGTCCTCGGTCAATCCCCATCCGGCATAGAAGGGGCCGCCCCAGACATGCGGGCGATGCCCGGCGAGGATCGCCTCGAACCCCATCTGCGACGACAGGGTATGCACCGCAACCGCCCCTTCCAGCAGGCGCCGGGGCGATACGGGCGCCGACAGCAGCGTCACGCCGGGCCGCAGATCGGCCGGGCCGAAATGGCCGGGGCGCAGGCCCATGGCGGTTTCGGGATGGGTCTTGATCACCACCGGGGCACCGTGATGCCCGGTCATCGCGGCGCCGAGCATTCGCGCCCAGACATCGGGCGTGGTCCCCGCGTGGCGGACCGAGGCATCGCCCCGCGTCTGGTCGATCACCAGAACGTAGCCGGGCGGCGGCAGCGCGGCGTCTGGATCGTGCATGTTGTATTTCGACAGGTCATGCAGGGCCAGGCGGCCCATGCCGTCCCTCGCGCGGGTCAGAAGATCGGAATTGTCCAGCGGGTCGGTTGCAAGGATGGTCTCGATCCGCGACGGTGCCGCGGCGTCGAAATGCACCCCGAGCGGATCGATGATCAGGCCGAGCGGCGCATCGCCCGCGCGACCGGGGCGCAGTGAGCGCAGGAAGGCATCCTCGATCCGCACCAGCGGCGCGCCACTGCGGGCCGCGGCCCATTCCCCGCGCCAGGCATGGGGAGACCGGCCCCAGACCGCCACGCCCTCGCCCTCGCCGGGCCAGCCCGCACGCAGGTCGTGGCCCGCCGCGGCCATGATCCGGCGCAGCGGGCGATTGGTCAGGAAGCCCGCGCTGAACACCCGCAGCCGCCGGGGAATGGCGGCAGCGGGGTCGGGGGCGCCCGCGCTCATCCCGTTGTCACGAACCGCTGCCGATGTCCGAGATCGTGCTGGCCGCGCCTGCGGTGCCGGTGATCGCACTCAGCGTCTTCTGCCACTGCACGAAGGGCGCCTCGGTGACATAGACGGTGTCGCCGTCGCGGATCAGGAAGTCGCGCGCCTCGAACATGCCGGTCGGCTGCGTCAGGTCGAGCACGTAGACCATGCGCTGATCGCCCTGAAGGTCATTGCGGCCGAGCACCTGGTTGGCGATTTCCGCAGGCTCGTTGCGGAACACGAAGACGCCCGTCGGGTCGGCGAGCGAGGTGTTGAGGCCGCCCACGGTGGCGATCGCCTCGATCGCGGAAAGCGCCTGTGTCTCGAACGGGATGCGGTTCTGCGCGCCGGTGGCCCCAAGGGCCACGAAGGCGCGCGTGTCGCGTTCGACGATGATCCGGTCCCCCGGGCGCAGCGCGATGTCGAGCGCGGGGTTGGCGTAGAGGTCCTCCAGCCAGATCTGCCCGGTATGACCGCCGCGTGTCACCCGGACGATGGCCGATGCAGGCTCGATCGCGACGCCGCCCGCCCGCGCCAGCATGGCGCTGAGCATGCGGGTCGGCCGCTCGATCGGATAGACGCCCTGGCCCCCGACCGCGCCCGAGACCGATACGGTCGAGCCGTCGCCGGCCACGCGCTGCACGGTGACCTGCGGGTCCGGCGTCTGCGCGTCGAGCTTGCGGCTGATTGCCTGGCGCAAGGCCTCGGGCGTGTTGCCGGCAGCCTTGATCCGGCCCGCATAGGGCACGAAGATGAAGCCCGATCCATCGACCTGCACGGTTTCCAGCACCGAGACCCGTTGCCCGGTGTTGCCCAGAAGCGGGTCGTCCTTGACGTTCTCGAAGACCGTCAGGGCCAGGGTGTCGCCAGGCGAGATCAGGTCCGAGCCGACAACGCCCGCGTTCCGGAAGTTCGACCCGAAGCCGAGCGCGGGCAGCACCGAGGTCGCGCGGGTGACGCGCGGGTTGACGGTGACGATGAAGGCGTCGCCTTCCTTCAGCACGGAACCCTTGAAGATCTCGGCCTTGTTGGGGCCCGATCGCGGCAGGCCGCAGCCTGCAACGCCCAATACGAGCGCGAAGAGGACGGCCCCGCGGGCTGCCCTGATTGCCATTCCTGTCACTGCTCGACCCCTTGTTTGGAGCGTTGTTCTTGGCTTTGCCTCAAGTTTTGTCTGCAACCCTACAGAAAGGCGACAAAAAACGCCAGTCCCCGGTTTGGCGGTCAGGTCACGAGGCGCAACTGTTGCCGAGGTGCCGCGATCCCGGCGGTCAGCGCGTCATAGGGATCCTGCGGCATCAGCAGCATGTCCACAACCTGTCGTAGCAGTTCGCGCCGCCCCCGCGAGGAGTAGAAGCCGCCGGCAACCTGGCTGGTTTCCAGCAGGTAATGGCGGAAGGTGCGATAGGCGCGCGCGTCGGGCCGGTCGGGATTGGCGAAGAATTCGGCCAGCGGCTGCGCCGAGACGAACTCGGGCTTGCCGTAGATCGCGCGCCCGAAAATCTTCAGCGGCAGGCCGCGCCACAGCACCTGCTGCCCGGCCGTGGAGTTCACCGTCACCGCCGAACGCGCCCGGTTCAGCAGCCCTGCAAGCTTGCCCCCCCGCACGAAATGCACGCGGTCGGCCACGCCATGACGGCGGGCAAGCGTGCGGATGTCGTGCAGCACCGGTACGCGGCCATCCTCGAGAGGATGGGCCTTGAACACCAGGCGGTGATGCGGCGGGGCGCCACGGGCGAACCCCTCGACCACCAGGGCCAGGAATTCGGTCATCGTGGAGAAGGGCGAGTGTTTCTGGAAGCTGGTGTCATGCTCAAGCTGCAGCAGCACGAGGTGATAGGGAAAGCCGCCCTGGCGAATCCGGAACGTCTCCCACGCGCGTTCCCAGCGATGGAACGGCATCAGCAGGAACCGGCGCAGATACAGCAGGAATTCCTGCCGGACGGTCAGCGCGCGATGCGGGCGGAAATTGCGATAGTCCCAGAAGCCGGTCAGCACGAACCAGTGGTAGAGCGCGCCCCAGAACATGTGCTGGCGCATGTCGCCCCACCGGGCGGGGGCGTCGGGCAGTTCTGCGTCCGAACGTGCAAGCGCCGCCGCCATCTCGGCCACGGAGAGATCCATGAGGCGGGAATGTCCGTTCGATCCGCCGCGTTCGTAGGTGACCCAGTAGGGGCGGATGTACCCCTCCTCGAACACATGCACGGTGACACCCGCGTCGCGCGCGGCGGCCACGGCAGTGGCATGGATCGGGCGGGTATCGCCGTAAAGCACGACGTCGGTGATGGCGCGATCTGCCAGAAGCGCGCGGAAGGCGCCGGGCCAGTCGGCCACCGTGCCGCGATAGGGGATGTAGCTGGCCGTGTCGGGCCAGAAGGCGCGGTCGCCGCGGTTGAACCCGACGCGCCAGACCTCTGCCCCCGCAGACCGCAGCATGCGGCCGAGGCGGTGGAAAAAGGGCCCGTGAGGCCCTTGGAGCAGCAGGAAGCGGCGGCCCTCGCCGGATGCGCGCATGTCGTTCCTCCGCGCCGTGCCGGTCATTCTTGCCGCAATCGGATGGAATGAACAGGTGGCGCATCGGGTCGATACAGGGCAATGCAGGCGGAAATTGGGCGGGACTTGCAGCCGCGCGTTGCGGCGGCTACCTCGGTAGCAGGACCAGGAGGCAGCGACATGTTCACCGGGATCGTCACCGACATGGGCGAGGTGCTGGAGGTCGAGCGCGGGGGCGACCTGCGCGCCCGGATTGCCACGGCCTATGACACGGGAACCATCGACATCGGCGCATCGATCGCCTGCGACGGCGTCTGCCTGACCGTCATCGCGCTTGGCACGGCGCCGCGCAACTGGTTCGACGTGCAGATATCGGCGGAAACCGTGTCGAAGACGACCGCGGGCGACTGGCGGCCGGGACGGCGGATCAACCTGGAACGCGCGCTGAAGGTGGGCGACGAACTGGGTGGGCACATCGTGTCGGGCCATGTCGACGGCCTGGCGCGGGTGGTCGGGCTGCGCCCCGAAGGCGACAGCCTTCGGGTCACGTTCCGCGCACCTGACCATCTGGCGGGGTTCATCGCCCCCAAGGGATCGGTCTGCCTGAACGGCACCTCGCTGACGGTCAACGAGGTCGAGGGAGCGGATTTCGGGATCAACTTCATCCCGCACACGCAGACGGTGACGACCTGGGGCAGCGTGGCGGAGGGCGATGCGGTGAACCTGGAGATCGACACCCTGGCGCGATATGTCGCCCGGTTGCGGGAGTGGGGGATGTGACAGGGATCGGCCACAACCGCGGCCCGTCGATGGACGGCGGGCAATCCTGGCGGCGGCATTGCTGGGGCGCGGCGCGGGCTGCGCTGGTGCCGCACCTGCCCATCGAGGTGCTGCGCGGCCGGTTGCGGCGTGCCGCCGAGCTTGGGCTCGACTACCGGACCTATGCGGGGATCCGGGCGACCACCGGGCATGACGTGGTGGCCGTGCTGTTTTCGTCAAATGCGCTGATGGCGCTGGCCGGGCGCGCGCTGCCATCCGACCGTGTTGGCAAGGTCGCGGCGGTTGCGGGGGCGGCGCGCATCGGGCTGGCCACCCGGCCGATCAGCCCGCCGGTCCTGCTGGCGCTGGCGGGGGCGGCACTGGATGCAGCGTATCCGGCCCCGGCGGCGCTGGCCGCCTTTTCCGAGGCGCGGGCGCGGCTGCGCGATGCGCTCGGCACGGTTCCCCCAGACCGGGCGATCCTGATCGCGGCCCATGGGCTTGAGGCCGACTGGGCGGCGGCCGGACGGCTGGCCGCGGCTGTTCCGGCCGACCGGTTCTTCGCCGCCCTGTGACGGGGCGTGCCTCTGGCCTTCGCGCGCGGCCCGCGCTAGAGGCAGGGAAATGCCCCGGGGGACCCTGATGACCGACAGCCCTGATTTCTCCGATGCGATTTCCTCGGTCGAGGAGATCATCGACGACGCGCGCAACGGCCGGATGTTCATCCTCGTCGATCATGAGGACCGCGAGAACGAGGGCGATCTGGTGATCCCCGCGCAGATGTGTACGCCTGCCGTCATCAACTTCATGGCAACCCACGGGCGCGGGTTGATCTGTCTGGCGCTGCC
The DNA here is from genome assembly GCA_019454225.1 of Paracoccaceae bacterium. Lineage (NCBI taxonomy): Bacteria > Pseudomonadati > Pseudomonadota > Alphaproteobacteria > Rhodobacterales > Paracoccaceae > Paracoccaceae bacterium. The sequence goes on from CP075370.1 coordinate 1,843,368, forward strand.
CTCGGCGCGGATCGAGGCGCTCGGCCTGACGCTGATGAGCCCGAAGAACTCCAGCCGGCACGAAACGGCCTTCACCGTGTCGATCGAGGCGCGCGAAGGCGTGACCACGGGCATTTCCGCCGCCGACCGCGCGCGCACGGTCAGCGTGGCCATCGACCCGACCCGGGGCGCCGCCGACATCGCCACGCCCGGCCATGTGTTCCCGCTGCGCGCGCGCGACGGCGGCGTGCTGGTGCGCGCGGGGCATACCGAGGCGGCGGTGGATGTGGCGCGGCTGGCCGGGCTCAACCCCTCGGGCGTGATCTGCGAGATCATGAACGAGGACGGCACGATGGCGCGCCTGCCCGACCTGATCGCCTTTGCGCAGCGCCACGGCCTGAAGATCGGCACGATTTCCGACCTGATCGCGTATCGCCGCCGCCATGACAACCTCGTGAAGGTGTCATCGGAGCGTCAGGTGTCCAGCGAGTTCGGCGGCGACTGGACGATGCGCGTCTATACCGACGTGACCGAGGGCGCCGAGCATGTGATGCTGATCAAGGGTGACATCACCGCCCCCGGGCCGCTGCTGGTGCGGATGCACACGCTGGACCCGCAACTTGACGTGCTCGGTCTCGGCGCACCCGGCCGCAGCCGTGAGTTCGGCGATGCGATGCGGCTGATCGCGGCCGAGGGGCGGGGTGTCCTTGTGCTGCTGCGCGACCTGCATATGAAGATGGTCAGCGATCACGAGGTTTCGCCGCAGACGCTGCGCCAGTACGGGCTGGGCGCACAAATCCTGTCGTCGCTGGGCATCAAGGATCTGATCCTGCTGACCAATTCGCCAAAGCCCAAGGTGGTCGGGCTCGAGGCCTATGGCCTTGAAATCGTCGGCACCCGCAGCATCCCCGCATCGGAGTGATCCATGGCCGGAACCGAAACGCACTACAACCTGCCGCTGCCCGCCTTCGACCGGCCGGTGAAACTGCTGATCGTGGTCGCGCCCTATTATCGCGACATCGCCGACAACCTGATCGCGGGCGCAAGGGCCCGGGCCGCAGCCGCCGGCGCCGAGGTCGATCTGGTCGAGGTGCCCGGCGCACTTGAGGTGCCGACGGCGATCGGGCTGGCCGAACGCATGGCGAACTATGACGGCTATGTCGCGCTTGGCTGCGTGATCCGGGGCGAGACCACGCATTACGAGACGGTCTGCAACGACTCGTCGCGTGCGATCAGCCTGCTGGGCCTGCAGGGCGCGTGCATCGGCAACGGGATCCTGACGGTCGAGAACCGCGAACAGGCCGTGCTGCGTGCCGATCCGGCCGGGCAGGACAAGGGTGGCGGCGCGGCCGCGGCGGCGCTGCATCTGGTGGCGCTCGCGCGCCGCTGGTCGGGCGAGCGCAAGGGAATCGGCTTTCGTGCGGAAGGGATGCACCGGGCGTGACCGACAGGCAGATGAAGACCGAGGAGAAACGCCGGGCCAAGTCGGCCGCGCGGCTCTATGCGGTGCAGGCGCTTTTCCAGATGGAAAGCTCGGGCCAGACGGTGGAAGCCGTGGCGCGCGAGTTCGAGACGCACCGCTTCGGCGCGACGGTCGAGATCGAGGATGGCGAGGTCGCGGAACTGGCCGAGGGCAACGTGGACCTGTTCCGCTCGGTGATCGCCCATGCGGTGAATGCGCAGGCGATCATCGACCAGATGACTGACCGCGCGCTTGTCGCGAAATGGCCCATCGACCGGATCGATCCGGTGCTGCGTGCGCTGTTCCGGGCAGGCGGGGCGGAACTGACGCAACTGGAAACGCCGCCCCGCGTGGTGATCACCGAATATGTGGCGATCGCGCAGGCGTTCTTTCCCGGCGGCAAGGAATCCGCCTTCGTGAATGCGGTGCTCGATCATATGGCGCATGAGGCCAAGCCGGACGGATTCTGATACGTCTCATGCCGGACCCATATGGAGGAGACCACCATGCGCCCTGTCCTTGCCCTGCTTGTCGCGCTTTGCCTGATGCCTGCCATGGCGCCCGCCTCTGACGTGGCAGAGGGGCCCGGGGTCTGGCGGCTGATCGCACTGAACGGCGAGGGACCACCGGATGTGGTGGTGACGCTTGCCTTTCCCGAGCCCGGGCGTCTTGCAGGGCAGGGACCCTGCAACCGCTACAGCGGATCAGTGACGGGAACGGCCCCCGCATTCCGCGCCGGTCCGGTGATGGCAACGCGGATGGCCTGCCCCGCGCTCGAGTTCGAGTCGCGCTATTTCGCGGCGCTGTCGCAGGTCGACCGGATCGAAACGGACGGCGTGCGGATGGCGCTGACCGGCCCCGGGACGGTTCTGGAATACGCCACCCCGCTCGACTGATCCCCCCTGCGTCAAGGCGGCGCTTTTCCGTTGCGGTGCCCGTGCTAGGATGCGACCCAGCCGGAGGGTGCCATGCCGAAACTCGTGCGTCTCTACATCGTGAATGTGCTGATCGGGTTTGCCCTGTCGGGGGTCTTCGTAAGCTTGCTGCTGCTACTTGACGTGGCGCATCTGCGTCGGCTGATCCTCGGGTCCGACATGGGGATGGTCGCAGCGGCGATGCTCGTGGTGTTCAACGGCATTGTCTTTGCCGGCGTTCAGTTTGCCGTGGCGGTGATGCGCATGGGCGACAGGGGGTCGGGCGGCGGCGGCAGGTTCACGAAAGGTGACAGGCCCCCCGCCATCGCCACCGTTCCCGTGAGGATTGCCGCCGGTCATCGGCGGCACTGATCCGCGGGCGCGTCACGGCGCCGCGAGCCCCCTTGCGGCTGCGGCGCGGTCGCACTCTCTGGCGGCATGGACCTCGCGCTTCTCAAGACGTTCCTTCAGGTTGCCGAGACCGGGTCGTTCATCGCGGCCTCGGAGCGGTTGTTTGTCACCCAGTCGGCCGTGTCGCTGCGCATCCAGCGGCTTGAGGACCAGCTTGGCCAGCAGCTTTTCCTGCGGGCAAAGACCGGCGCCGAACTGACCCCCAACGGCCGCGAGTTCGAGGGCTATGCCCGTTCGCTGATCCGCACCTGGGAAGAGGCGCGCGCCCGCGTTGCTGTGCCCGACGGATTTGCGCGGGTGCTGACCATCGGCGCGCAGGTCACACTGTGGCCGCGCATCGGGTTCCGCTGGATCGACGCCCTGCGCGAGGCGGTGCCCGACCTCGGGATCCGCGCCGACATGGGCACGACCGAGGAGCTGACACTTGGCATGACCGAGGGCGCCATGCAGGTGATGCTGACCCATACGCCGCGCGTCCGCCCCGGCCTGTCGGTGGAGCGGCTGATCGAGGATGAACTGGTCCTGGTGGCGTCATGGGAGGGGGCGACGGTGGAAGATCTGAACGGTCGCTATGCGCAGGTCGACTGGGGTGCCGAGTTCATGGCCTTCCAGGGGCAGAACCTGCCCGGCCTGCGCGCCACGGGCCTGACGCTGGGGGTTGGCGCGCTTGCCACGCGCTTCGCGGTCGGGCGCGGAATGGCGGCCTTCCTGCCGGCGGCACATGTCAAGCGGCACGTCGATGCCGGTCGGCTGCATCTTGTCGAGGATGTGCCGCGCTTTCCCTACCCGGTCTGGTCGGTCTGGCGCGACGATCTGGACGAGGATCTTGCCGAGATCGCCGAAAAGACGCTGCGTCATGTTGCCGAGCGGACCGAGAGCGACATCGCGGAACTTCTGGACAGCCTGTAGGGCGATTGCGCGAAGTTGCGCCGCGAGCGCCACAGGCAGCACATGATTGCGCGGCCGGGCTTCTGCCCGGCCGTTTGCTGTGCGGCGCTCCGGTTCCCCCGACTGCGATGAGTAATTCTCGGGTCATCCATGAGTATTCCGAATTTTTCTTTCCCGGTCAGGTGCTTATGTGCGCAGTCGGTAGCAACCCCCGGTGCTGCGGCATGTGCCGGCCGGGACTTATGGAGTGGATTTGCCATGAAGACCATGCTTTCGACCGGCGCGGTCGCCGCGCTTCTTCTCGCCACGGCGGCCCCGGCCGCGTTCGCTCAGGCGACCCTTACGGGGACCCGGGCGCTTGAGGACCGGCTGGATGACATCGACACCGCCGTGCGCGACGATATCGCGCGGGCCGAGGACGCAAGCCGGTTCGGCAACCCTGAATTCCGTCCGGGCCTGTCCGGCTCGGCCTCGCTGGCCTATGCGGCCAAGACCGGCAACCAGGACACGCAGGAATTCACCCTGGGGGCCCGGTTGCGCCATGCGCAGGGCGACTTCGTGCAGTCGATCGGCATCGCGCTCGACTTTGCCGAGGCCGCCGGGTCCAAGACAAAGGAAGACGTGTTCGGCATCTATGACGCGAACTACTACTTTGCACCGAACGCGTATGGTTTCGTCCTCGGTCGGGTAAAGACCGACGGCCTGGCCACGACGGTTGACGACGTCAAGACCGATGCCTTCCTGGGCTTTGGTCTGGGGTATCGGATCGTCAACACGTCCGATGTGGCCTGGCGCGTCCAGGCCGGCCCCGGTGTCAGCTACCTGAAGGACGGCACCGGCGTGTCTGACACCGAAGGCGGCGCAATCGCCTCGTCGCGGCTGTTCTGGAAACTGACCGAAACGGCCTTTGTGACGATGGATACCGATGTGCTGAACTCGAAGTCGGCGCTGCGGGCGAACAACGACCTGGGTGTGAACTTCAAGATGACGGACAGCCTGACCACACGGGTCAGCTATCTGACCGACTACAACGACAGCCGGGCGATCCGCACCGACAACAAGCTGGGCGTGTCGCTGGTGCTGAACTTCTGACATCGGCGCCGGGCAGGAACGGAAGGGGCGGGCCGCAAGGTCCGCCCCATCTCGTTGCGGCGGGAACCGCAGCAGCCGTGAAGGCGTGAATTTCCCGAGAGCCTGACGTATCAGGTGGGCGCCAGATACCAGGGCCAGAACCCTGGCAGAGCCAGCCCCCTCGGAAATGCTTATCGGCCACTGGAAAAGTGCCAAGCACGCGCAGAGCAGAACCCGCCGCCGCCGAAGATAGGGCTGCCGCGCCGCCACCGCAAGGCTTGCGACATGTTCACCTTTGGTTCATGATTGCCCCATGAATCCGCTGACTGCATCGCCAGATCTGTCGCTGCCTGCCCTTCCGGGGCAGCGTCTGGCACGCGGCGTCTGCCGCCATCTGGTCTCATTGGGCTTTGCCTGCGTCGAGGAACTGGTTCCGGCGCCGGGCCTTCGGGTCGATGTGATGGCGCTCGGGCCGCGCGGCGAACTCTGGGTGGTGGAGTGCAAGTCGGGCCGGGCGGACTATGCCGCAGACCGCAAGTGGCAGGGTTATCTGGAATTCTGCGACCGGTTCTTCTGGGCGGTCGATGCGGAGTTTCCGGTCGCGCTCTTGCCCGAAGAGACCGGGCTGATCCTTGCCGATGCCTGGGATGCCGACATCCTGCGCATGGCTCCGGATACGCCGCTGGCATCTGCGCGGCGCCGCGCGATGACGCAGCGTTTCGCCCGCCATGCCGCGCTGCGCCTGCAGGCGCTGCGCGATCCCGGGGTCAGCGCCTTTTCGGCTTGACCGCGCCCATGGCCCGCGCCGCCTCGGCCGCCGCGCGCAGTTCCTCGGCGATCTCCTCGGCCTCGTCGGGGTCGAAGTCGAGCGGCAGCTCGATGCCGCCCTCGGCCTCGATGTAGATGCGCACCATGCCAATGCTGGTGGGCCCGATCTGCAGGTTCGCCGCGATGTCGCTTTGCTTGTCGATACCCATGAAACCCTCCGGATCCCGCCCGACTGCCGATAGCGAAGGATGCCGGGGCGGTGCAAGCGGCAATTGCTTGACGGAATCAAGGAAATGCCATCCGCTGCACCTGCGCAGGGAGAGTTGCCATGGACACGATCGACCGCATCCGCGCCTTCAACCGCTTCTACACCGGGCATCTGGGCCTGCTGGGGCGCAGCTACCTGGGTTCGGGGCTGGGCGTGACCGAGGTGCGCATCCTGCACGACCTTCAGGGCGAAGGCCCGGTCCGGGCGCGCGAACTGGCGCGGTCGCTGGGCATCGACGAAGCCTTTCTCAGCCGCGTCCTGCGCGGTTTCGAGACGCGCGGCTGGATCATGCGCAGCACCAATCCGCAGGATGCCCGCCAGCGCGACGTGGTGCTGACCGATGCCGGGCGCAGCCGGCTGCAGGATCTGCAGGCCCGGTCGCGGGCTGCCGTGGCGCAGGTTCTGTCCCCGCTGCCGCCCGAGGCGCAGGATGCGGTGGCCGAGGCGCTGACGCAGGTCAGGACACACCTGACCGCAACGCGCGACGCGGCCGAACTGGCCGATCTTCGCCCGGGCGACGCAGGCTGGGTGATCGCCCGGCATGCCGTGCTCTATGCCGAGGACGAAGGCTATGACGCCAGCTTCGAGGGGCTGGTGGCGGACATCGTGGCGCGGTTCCTGAACAGCCATGACCCCTCGCGCGAGCGTGGCTGGATCGCCTGGCGGGGCGGTGTGCGGGTCGGGGCGATCTTCTGCATGGCCGAGGGCGCGGACGAAGCCGACTGCGCCCGCCTGCGGCTGTTCTTTGTCGAGCATTCCGAGCGGGGCACCGGACTTGCGCAGCGGATGATCGAGGAATGTCTGCGGTTTGCGCGCGGGGCGGGCTATGCCCGCATGCGGCTGTGGACGCATGAAAGCCATCGGGCTGCCGGGCGGCTGTATGACCGGAACGGTTTTGGCCTGGTGTCGAGTGCGGCGGCGCATGCCTTCGGTCAGGACGTCGTCGAACAGGTCTGGGAACGTCCGCTTTGAACCGCAGGCTGGGCCATCTGGCGGCGGCGTTCACCGGGCTGCAGGTGGGCGGTGGCATCCTGGCCACGCGGGCCCTGGGCGACGCGGTGGGCCCGGCGACGCTGGCCTGCCTGCGCTATGGTGTGGCCGTTCTGGTTCTGGCACTGCCCTTCGCGCTGATGGCTCGCGCACCGATCCCCCGGCGCGATCTGGCGGGTATCGCGCTGCTGGGGGCGGCGCAGTTCGCGCTGCTGGTCTGGCTGCTGAACCTGGGACTGCAGAGCCTGCCCGCCGCACCTGCGGCACTTGTCTTTGCCACGATGCCCGCGATGACGCTGGCCTTTGCCGCCGCACTTGCCGTCGAGCCGATGACCCCCCGAAAGCTCTGCGCGATGGTGCTGGTTCTGGCGGGCGTGGCGGCGGCGTTGGGGCCGATGGCGGTGGCCTGGGGTGACATGCCGGGCCTGCTGGCAGTGGCTGGCGCGGCGGCGACCGGCGCGCTTACCGCGATTGCCAGCCGCCCCTATCTGGCGCGCTACCCGACCTTGCAGGTCGGCGCCCTGGCCATGGCGGCCGCAGTGGCGGTTCTGGCGCTGCCCGCGCTGGCCGAGGCGCCCGCGTCCGCCCTGATGCGGTTGCAGGGGCATGAGATGCTGCTTGTCCTTGCCATCGGGCTATCCTCGGGGGCGGGATACCTGCTGTGGCTGACGGCGCTGCGCAACCTCGAACCCGCTGCCGCCACACTCTATCTTGGGCTTTCGCCGGTTGTGGCCGCGATTGCTGCGCCCTGGCTGCTCGGCGAGGCCGCGGGCTGGGGTGTCTGGGCCGGGCTGGCGCTGGTTCTGGCGGGGCTGCGGGTGGCGGGGCGCCCGGTCGCATCGCGGCTTGCATTCCGCCGCCCCCGGGGGTAAATGCCCCGCCAGTGCCGCCTTAGCTCAGTTGGTTAGAGCACCAGATTGTGGATCTGGGGGTCCCCCGTTCGAGCCGGGGAGGCGGTACCATCCGATCCCCCGTCCTTCAGTTTGCGGCGTGCCGCCGGGTCTGCCCTTGGCCCCCCGGCGGGGTGCCGCTATGGTCACCGTCCCCCGACCTGCGAGGATGACATGACCGACGCCGCCGCCCCCCGCATCGCCCGCCTGATCGCCACCGAGATCGGCGCCTCGGCCGCGCAGGTGCAAGCCGCGGCTGACCTGCTGGACGGCGGTGCGACGGTGCCCTTCGTCGCCCGCTACCGCAAGGAGGCGACGGGGGGCCTTGATGACACGCAGTTGCGCAAGCTTTCGGAAAGGCTGGACTATCTGCGCGAACTGGAAGCCCGGCGCACCGCCGTGGTGACCGCGGTCACCGAACAGGGCAAGATGACGCCCGAGCTTGCACGGGCCTTCGCGCAGGCGGCGACCAAGGCCGATCTTGAGGATCTTTACCTGCCGTTCCGCCCGAAGCGCCGGACCCGGGCGCAGATTGCGCGGGAGAACGGGCTCGGCCCCCTGGCAGAGGCGATTCTGCAGGATCGCCGGGCCGATCCGGCGGTGCTGGCCGCCGCTTTCCTGTCCGGGGCGGTGCCCGACACGAAGGCCGCGCTCGAAGGGGCCCGTGACATCGTGGCTGAGGGGCTGGCCGAGGACGCGGCGCTGCTGGGACGGCTGCGGGCGCATCTGCGCGAGGCGGGGCGGATCGTCGCGAAGCTGGTCGAGGGCAAGGCCGCCGAGGGACAGAAGTTCGCGGACTACTTCGATCATTCCGAGCCCTGGGCCAAGGCGCCGTCGCATCGCGTGCTGGCCATGCTGCGGGGCAGGAACGAGGGGGTACTGACCGTCGATCTGGAGGTGGAGCCCGAGGCGCCGCGCGGCCAGAGCACGGCAGAGCGCGCCTGCGGCGCGGCTCTGAAGGCCGCAGGCACGGGCGCCGCGGATGCCTGGCTGCGCGAGGCGGCGGCATGGGCCTGGCGGGTGAAGATACGCACCGCGCTGGTGCTGGATCTGACGGCCGAGCTGCGGGATGCCGCCGAGGCCGAGGCGATCCGGGTTTTCGCGCGCAACCTCAAAGACTTGCTGATGGCGGCCCCGGCCGGGGGCAAGGCCACCATGGGCCTTGATCCGGGGATCCGGACGGGGGTGAAGGTGGCCGTGGTGGACGCCACCGGCAAGGTGCTTGCGACCGATACGGTCTATCCATTTCCGCCGAAATCCGACCTGCGGGGGGCGCAGGCGAGCCTTGCGCGGCTGATCGGGGCGCATGGGGTGCGGCTGATCGCGATCGGCAACGGGACGGCATCGCGCGAGACCGAGAAGCTGGTGGATGACCTGCTGCAGCGCCTGCCCGGGGAGCGGCCGCAGCGGGTGGTGGTGAGCGAGGCAGGGGCCAGCGTCTATTCGGCATCGGAACTGGCGGCGCGGGAGATGCCCGATCTGGACGTGTCGCTGCGGGGGGCTGTGAGCATCGCGCGACGGTTGCAGGACCCGCTGGCGGAACTGGTGAAGATCGAGCCCAAGGCGATAGGAGTTGGGCAATATCAACATGATGTGGACCAGACGCGGCTGGCGCGGGCGCTGGAGGGCGTGGTCGAGGATGCGGTGAACGCGGTCGGGGTGGACCTGAACACCGCCTCTGCCCCGCTGCTTGCGCGGGTGTCGGGGGTGGGGCCGTCGCTGGCTGAGGCGATCGTGGCGCATCGCGAGACGGCGGGCGCCTTTGCGACGCGGCGCGACCTGCTGAAGGTGGCGCGGCTGGGGCCCCGCGCCTTTGAACTGGCAGCCGGATTCCTGCGCATCCAGGGCGGGAAGGAGCCGCTGGATGCCTCGGGCGTTCATCCGGAAGCCTATGATGTTGCAAGAAAAATCGTTGCGGCCTGCGGTCGGGACATTCGCGCGCTGATGGGCGACGGGGCGGCGCTGCGGCGGCTTGACCCGGCGCGCTTCGTGGATGACCGGTTCGGGCTGCCGACGGTGCGGGACATCCTGGCGGAACTGGAAAAGCCGGGGCGCGACCCCCGGCCCGCGTTCCGCACCGCCGTCTTTGCCGAAGGTGTGAACGAGATCAAGGATTTGCGCCCGGGAATGATGCTGGAAGGGACGGTCACGAACGTCGCGGCCTTCGGCGCCTTCGTGGATGTGGGCGTGCACCAGGACGGGCTGGTCCATGTGAGCCAGCTGGCCGACCGCTTCATCAAGGACCCGCATGATGTTGTAAAGGCTGGCGATATCGTCCGCGTGCGGGTGGTCGAGGTGGATGTGGCGCGCAAGCGCATCGCGCTGAGCATGCGCAGGGACGGGGGCGGCGAACGGCCTGCGGCAGCGGCGGCGCGCCCGGCCAAGGCGGCGCCTGCGACGCCGGGGGCAGGCGGTGCCCTTGCCGAGGCGTTGCGCGGGCGGTTCGGCAAGGGATGAGGCGGAAGGCGCGGCGAATCGGCGGTTAACGGCTGAAAGGGCAGGAATTTCCGCGTCGGTTTCCCGTCCCGCAGGCGTCGGTTCCGCGTATGGCATCCGTCCCGACAGGCCGCGCCCCGGTGGCGGGGTAAACGCAACGCGCGGCCGGGGTGCGGGATCATCCGGCGCGGGCGGCCGGTCCGATGCGCCAGAGGATCGCGCGGAGGGCCAGAAGCATCGCCACGCCGAAGCCGGTGGCCAGTTCGCTGGACACGATGCGTGCGGCCAGTGCGCCCGCCACCAGGCCGACAAGCCCGGCAGGCAGATAGCCGAAGCGGCCGCGTTCCAGAAGGAGCCAGACGATCGGCAGCGCAAGCGCCCAGCCGATCCAGGACAGGAAGGGCGAGAACAGCAGCGCCATGGCGATCGCCCAGAGGGCAAGCGCGACCTCGCCCATCACCTGACCGGCGAGGGCGAAGACCGCCAGAAGGATGCCGCCGAGGATGGCCGGGGCGACCCATAGCACGATCACGGCCAGGACAAGGCCCCGCCACGGCGGCGGCGGGGGTGATCGCATCAGCGTCGCCGGGAAGGTGGCAGGGTGGTCCATGGTCCGATCCCCGTCTTCCCCGACGGTGGCGCCCCGATCAGAGTTGCAGCAGTTTCTCGGCGCTGAGCATGTTGATGATGGTCGATCCGTAGCCCTTGCGCATGGCGAATTTCAGCAGGGCGTTGTCTTCGAGCCGCTTGAGGACATCGGCCTCTTTTGCGGGCTTCTTGGTCTTGGCATTGATCAGCATCTTGATCACGTCGCCAAAGCCCTGCGGCGTGACCTTTGGCATCGGCTTGTCGCCGACGACCTGGAAGAACTTGTCGGCTTCCAGAAACTGTCCGACAGCCTCATAGATCAGCGGGTCGATGCGCCGGTTCCAGATCTTGGCAAGCTGCCGGGGTTCCTTGAGATTGGTGAACTGTTTTGCGGTGGGTTCGTTCTTCACCAGTTCGAAGGCGAAGTTCACCATGAATACATCTGTCAGTCTCGCAGCCACTTTCCTAACCTTTCACTGAAACTTCGTTGCACGGCGTGCTGATCGGGCCCGCCCGGGACCGCGATCAGACGCGAAAAACGCTAGGTTCGAACAAAATGCGAGTCAACTGACAACGCCCGTCAGGCGCGTCAGCGCGCCGCGGCGCCGCCCACGGTCAACCCGCCGATCATCAGCGTGGGCTGGCCGACGCCGACGGGCACCCATTGGCCTGCCTTGCCGCAATTGCCAATGCCCGGGTCGAGCGCCATGTCATTGCCGACCGCGCGGATGTGTTTCAGCGCGGTGGCGCCGTCGCCGATCAGCGTGGCGCCCTTGACCGGGGCCCCGATGACGCCGTTCTTCACGCGATAGGCCTCGGTGCAGGAAAACACGAACTTGCCGTTGGTGATGTCGACCTGCCCGCCGCCGAATCCCACGGCATAGATGCCGTCCCTCAGGTCGGCGAGGATCGCGGCCGGATCGGAATTGCCGCCCAGCATGTAGGTGTTGGTCATGCGCGGCATCGGGATATGGGCGAAGCTTTCGCGCCGACCGTTGCCGGTCGGGGCGACGCCCATCAGCCGGGCGTTCTGGCGGTCCTGCATGTAGCCCACGAGGATGCCATCCTCGATCAGCACGTTGCGGGCCGAGGGGGTGCCTTCATCATCGACCGAGAGCGAGCCGCGCCGGTCGGGGATCGTGCCGTCGTCCAGCACCGTCACGCCCGGGGCGGCGATGCGGGTTCCCAGAAGCCCGGCGAAGGCCGAGGTGCGCTTGCGGTTGAAATCGCCCTCCAGCCCGTGGCCGATGGCCTCGTGCAGCAGGATGCCGGGCCAGCCGGGGCCGAGGACGACATCCATTTCGCCCGCCGGGGCGTCGACGGCGCCGAGGTTCACCAAGGCGATGCGCAGCGCCTCGCGCGCGACGCCCTGCCAGTGGTCGCGTGCCATCAGGCCGGCCAGGCCGAAGCGTCCGCCGCCGCCCATGCCGCCGGATTCGCGGCGCCCGTTCTGCTCGACGATGCAGGAGATGTTGAGCCGCGCCATGGGGCGGATGTCGGAGACCAGATGCCCCTCGGGGCGCAGGATCGTCACCTCCTGGTGGCTGGCCGACAGCGTGGCCGACACCTGCACGACGCGGGGGTCCTGGGCGCGCAGCCAGGCGTCGATCTCGCGCAGGGTGTCGATCTTGACCGCGAAGGCCGCGTCATCGAGCGGGTCGGCGTCGGAATAGAGGCGGCGGTTGGTGCCGGGGGGCGGGGCGGCCAGCGTGCCGCCGCCATCGCCCACCGCAAGGCGCGCGGTGTCCGCCGCGCGGGTCAGGGCGCGTTCGCTGATCTCGGTGGAATGGGCGTAGCCCGCCACCTCGCCCCGGACGGCGCGCAGACCGAAGCCCTCGGAGGCGTCGTAGGAGGCGGTCTTGACCCGGCCGTCATCCAGCACGATGCCCTCGGACCGGCGGCGTTCGAGGAACAGCTCGCCATCCTCGGCGCCGGCGGTCGCGGCCCGCAGGATGCGCAGCGCGGCCGTCTGGTCGAGGTGGGTGTCGAAGGGGCGGAAGGGGGCGTCGGACATGGGTGCTCCTCGGGGGTGGCGCCTTGATCTGCGTCAAGCGGGCCAAAGTGCCGCAACCGGGGTACTTGCCCGGTTCCCCCCAATATGGTTTCAGAGGCGGTGGAGACAACGGGATTCCGGCCGGGAGGGCGGGATCGCGGCGGCCCGCAGAGGCCGCGTAGAGAAACGGGAACCGGACATGCGCATTTCGACCCTCATCACAGGCCTGACGGCCGGCCTTCTGGCCGCCGGGGCCGCCCTTGCCCAGGATCTTCCGATCATCGGTGTGCCGGTCGACGGGGGGATGGGGTTCCAGCCATCGGCGACCGAGCTGAAGCATGACATCGTCTGGCTGGACACGATGCTGCTTTACATCATCACGGTGATCTCGATCTTCGTGACCGGCCTGCTGGCCTGGGTGGCGATCCGCTACAACGACAAGCGCAACCCGAAGCCTGCGACCTTCACCCACAACAGCCCGCTGGAAGTGGCCTGGACGGTGGTTCCGATCATCATCCTTGTGTTCATCGGCGCGTTCTCGCTGCCGGTGCTGTTCAAGCAGCAGGAAATCCCGACGGCCGACATCACGATCAAGGCGACGGGCTACCAGTGGTACTGGGGCTATGAGTATGTGGATGACGGCTTTGCCTTCGACAGCTACATGATCGGTGCCCCGGCGACCGGCGGCGACAACCGCCTGACGCCCGAGGTCGAGGCGCAGCTGGTCGAGGCCGGCTATCAGCGGGAGCATTTCCTGCTGGCGACCGATACCGCCATGGTCGTGCCGGTGAACAAGACCATCGTGGTGCAGGTGACCGGGTCTGACGTGATCCATTCCTGGACGATCCCGGCCTTCGGGGTGAAGCAGGACGCGGTGCCGGGCCGCCTGGCGCAGCTGTGGTTCAAGGCCGAACAGGAAGGCGTCTATTTCGGCCAGTGTTCGGAACTCTGCGGCATCGCGCACGCCTACATGCCGATCACCGTCAAGGTGGTCAGCGAGGCCGCCTATGCCGAATGGCTGGAAGGCGCGAAGGCCGAATATGCCGGATCGGTGCCGGCGGTGCAGGTCGCGGCGAACTGACGGAACCGGGGCCGCCGCGGCGGCCCCGCTGAAGGGACGGAACAATGACCGACACGACCACCACCATCCGGACGGGCGATGCGGGGTTCGGCGATTACGTCGCCCTGCTGAAACCGCGCGTCATGTCGCTGGTGGTGTTCACGGCGCTGGTCGGCCTTCTGGTGGCGCCGGTGTCGATGCACCCGGTCGAAGCCTTTGCGGCGATCCTGTTCATCGCGCTGGGGGCCGGGGCCTCGGGCGCGCTGAACATGTGGTACGACGCCGACATCGATGCGGTGATGACCCGCACGCGCCGCCGCCCCGTGCCCTCGGGCCGGGTCGAGGCGGGCGAGGCGCTGGCGGTCGGGCTGGCGCTGTCGGGGATTTCGGTGGTGATGCTGGGGCTGGCCACGAACCTGATGGCGGCGGCCCTGCTGGCCTTTACCATCTTCTTCTATGCGGTGGTCTATTCGGTCTGGCTGAAACGGTCGACCCCGCAGAACATCGTGATCGGCGGCGCGGCGGGGGCCTTTCCGCCGATGATCGGCTGGGTCGCCGCGACCGGGTCGGTCAGCGTGGAAGCCTGCCTGATGTTCGCGCTGATCTTCATGTGGACGCCGCCGCATTTCTGGGCGCTGGCGCTGTTCATGAAGGAGGACTACCACACCGCCGGGGTGCCGATGCTGACGGTCACGCATGGCCGGCGCACGACGCGGGCGCACATCCTGGGCTACACGCTGGCGCTGGTGCCGGTGTCGGTCTGGGCGGCGCTGTCGGGGATCGGCGGGCCGCTGACATTGACCGTGGCGGTGGTGCTGAACGGCTGGTTCCTGCTGGGCGCCTGGCGGATCTGGCGTCGCGACGAGGTGGCGGCCGTTGCCGATGGCTATCGCGTCGAGAAGCGGGTGTTCCGGTTCTCGCTGTCCTATCTGTTCCTGCATTTCGTGGCCTTCCTCGCCGAGGCGGCGCTGCGGACCCATGGTCTGGGGGGCTGGTGACATGGCGTTCCGGCCCGATCACGAAATCCACCGTCGCCGGTTCTCGCGCAACCTGGGGCTGGGCCTGACCCTGGTGGCCTTTGTCGCGCTGGTCTTTGCGCTGACCGTGGTCAAGGTGACGCGGGGCGATCCGATGCAGGGTTTCGACCATGTGATGCGCCCCGAGATGGTTCCGTCCGAGGGGGCAGGCCAATGACCCCGCAGCAGAGGACCGCCGCGCAGCTGGCCGCCGTGGGCGTGACCATGCTGTCGCTGAGTTTCGCCGCCGTGCCGTTCTATGACTGGTTCTGCCGAGTGACCGGCTATGGCGGCACCACGGCGACGGCATCGGCCGCGCCCGGGACGGTGCTGGACCAGATGGTGACGGTGCGGTTCGACGCGTCGAAGGAATCCGGCATGCCGTGGGATTTCGTGCCGATGCAGCGCGAGATGAAGGTGCGGATCGGCGAGGTCGGGCTGGCCTTCTACCAGGCCTCGAACCCGGGCGACCGCGCCGTGGCGGGCACCGCAAGCTTCAACGTCACGCCCGACGCGGCCGGCGGCTATTTCACCAAGATCGACTGCTTCTGCTTCCAGCAGCAGGTGCTGGAACCGGGCGAATCGGTGCAGATGCCCGTGACCTTCTACGTCGATCCGGGCATCGTGACCGACCGTGAGGGGCGGTTCGTGCATACCATCACGCTGTCCTATACATTCCACGAAACGCCGCTGCCGGAAGAACAGGCGGCCATCGCACCGGCAACGACCGGCGCGGTCAACTGAACGAGGGAACCATGGCCCACGCCAAGAACCACGACTACCACATCCTTGCCCCGTCGATCTGGCCGTTCCTTGGCGCGGTCGCGGCCTTCGTGATGCTGTTCGGCGCCGTGCTGTGGATGCACGGCAGCGGCCCGTGGATGGGTCTGATCGGGTTTGTCGGGGTGCTCTACGTCATGTTCGCCTGGTGGGCGGATGTGGTGAAGGAAAGCGCGGTGGGCGACCACACCCCGGTGGTGCGGATCGGCCTGCGCTATGGGTTCATCCTGTTCATCATGTCCGAGGTGATGTTCTTCTCGGCGTGGTTCTGGAGCTTCTTCAAGCACGCGATGTACCCGATGCATCCCGACGGGATCAGCCCGATCGTCGATGGCGTCTGGCCGCCCGCCGGGATCGAGACCTTCGACCCCTGGCACCTGCCGCTGATCAACACGCTGATCCTGCTGTGTTCGGGGGCTGCCGCCACCTGGGCGCACCACGCGCTTGTGCATGAGAACAACCGGCAGGACCTGAAGCACGGGCTGATCCTGGCGATCGCGCTGGGGGTGCTGTTCACCGGGTTCCAGGCCTATGAATACAGCCATGCGGCCTTCGGTTTCTCGGACAACATCTATGGCGCCAACTTCTTCATGGCGACCGGGTTCCACGGGTTCCACGTTCTGGTCGGCACGATCTTTCTGACGGTCTGCCTGATCCGGGTGTATCGCGGGCACTTCACCCCGGAAAAGCACATCGGGTTCGAGGCGGCAGCCTGGTACTGGCACTTCGTCGACGTGGTCTGGCTGTTCCTGTTCCTGGCGATCTATATCTGGGGTCGGTGACCCCGCATCAGGGGGTTGGCGGGCGCGGGCCGGAGACGGCCCGCGCCCCGTCTGTTTGAGGGGTCGGCCATGCTGCGCCGCTTGATCTTTCCGGTGATCCTCGGGCTGGCGGGCTTTGCCGTGCTGGTGTCGCTGGGCCTGTGGCAGGTGCAGCGGCTGGCCTGGAAAGAGGGCGTGCTGGCCGACATCGCCGCGCGCATCGCGGCCGTGCCGGGGGCGGTGCCGCCCGCGCCGGACCCCGCGCGCGACCAGTATCTGCCGGTCGCGGTGGCGGGGCGGTTCACCGGGCAGGGGCTGGACGTGCTGGTCAGCCGCAAGCAGATCGGCGCGGGATACCGGGTGATCGCGGTGCTGGAGGACAGCGACGGGCGGCGTCTGCTGATCGACAGGGGGTTCCTGCCCGAGGCGGCGCGCGGCAGCGCGCGGCCGGGGCCCGAGGCGGGGCCGGTGCTGCTGGAGGGCAACCTGCTGTGGCCGGACGAGGTGGACGGGTTCACCCCCGCACCGGATGCCCGCACCGGCCTGTGGTTCGCGCGCGACCTGCCCGCCATGGCCGGGGCGCTGGGGACCGAGCCGGTGCTGGTGGTGGCGCGGACCCCGACCGGGGCGGGGGTGGAGCCGATGCCGGTGGATACCGGGGGCATTCCGAACGACCATCTGGGCTATGCCGTGCAGTGGTTCGGGCTGGCGGCCGTATGGCTGGGGATGACAGCGTTCTGGGTCTGGCGTATCAGGCGCAGGACGGTTTGAAGGGGTCGCGATGCGCTATGTGTCCACCCGGGGGGCGGCCCCGGTCCTGAGCTTTGCGGAAGCGATGATGACGGGCCTTGCCCGCGACGGCGGGCTTTACGTGCCCGAGGCCGTGCCCGCCCTGGCGCCCGAGGAGATCGCGGCGCTGGCCGGGCTGTCCTATGAGGAGGTGGCGTTCCGCGTGATGCGCCCGTTCCTGGGCGACACCTTCGGCGATGACGAGTTCCGCGGTCTGGTCGCGGCGGCCTATGCGGGCTTTGGCCATGTGGCGCGGGCGCCGCTGGTGCAACTGGCGCCCGGACATTTCCTGCTTGAGCTGTTCCACGGGCCGACGCTGGCCTTCAAGGATTTCGCCATGCAGCTCATCGGGCAGATGATGCAGGCGCAGCTGGCGAAATCGGGCGAGCGGATCACGATCGTCGGGGCGACCAGCGGCGATACCGGCTCTGCGGCGATGGAGGCGTTCCGGGGCCTGCCGAACGTGCGGCTGTTCATCCTGTATCCGCACGGCCGCGTGTCGGACGTGCAGCGCCGCCAGATGACCACGCCGGCCGAGGCGAATGTGCATGCGCTGGCGGTGGATGGCGATTTCGACGCCTGCCAGGCGCGGGTCAAGGACATGTTCAACGACTTCGCCTTTCGCGACGGGGTGCGGCTCGCGGGGGTGAACAGCATCAACTGGGCCCGGGTGCTGAGCCAGGTGGTCTATTACTTCTATGCCGCCGTGGCGATGGGCGCACCGCAGCGCCCGGTCAGCTTTACCGTCCCCACCGGCAATTTCGGCGACATCTTCGCGGGCTTCATCGCGCGCGAGATGGGGCTGCCGATCGACCGGCTGGTGATCGCCACCAACCGGAACGACATCCTGCACCGCTGCATGGAGACCGCCGCCTACACCAAGCACGGCGTCGCGCCGACGATCAGCCCGTCGATGGATATCGAGGTGTCGTCGAACTTCGAGCGCGCGCTGTTCTGGGCGCATGGCCGCGACGGTGCGGCGGTGGCGGCGCTGATGGCCGAACTGTCGGCCAGCGGTGGGTTCCGCCTGTCGCAGAACGCCATGGCGAACCTGACGGCGATCTATGACAGCGGCATGGCCGACGAGGCGACGACCTCGGCCACGATCGCGCGGGCGCGGGCCGAGACGGGCGAACTGCTGTGCCCGCATTCGGCGGTGGGCGTGGCCGTGGCCAACCGCCATCGGCCGCGCAACCCCGCGACGCCGATGGTCACGCTTGCGACCGCGCATCCGGCGAAGTTTCCCGATGCGGTCGAGGCCGCGACAGGGCTGCGTCCGCCGCTGCCGCCGCGCATGGCCGACCTGTTCGACCGGCCCGAGCGGGTCACCCGGGTGCCCGACGACCTGCAGGCCATCCAGTCCCTCATCCGCGAAAGGATCGCAGATTGACCGCACGCCTGACCACGCTGCCGAACGGGCTGCGGATCGTGACGGAGGAGATGCCGGGGCTGATGTCGGCCTCGGTGGGGCTTTGGGTCAGCGCCGGGGGACGGCACGAGCGGCGCGAGCAGAATGGCGTCGCGCATTTCCTGGAGCACATGGCCTTCAAGGGCACGCCGACGCGCAGCGCCCTGCGCATCGCCGAGGAGATCGAGGATGTCGGAGGCTACATCAATGCCTACACCTCGAAGGAGATGACCGCCTATTATGCCCGCGTGCTGTCGGGCGACGTGGCGAGGGCCATCGACATCCTGGCCGACATCGTGATGAACCCGGTCTTTGCCGCGGAGGACATCGAGACCGAGCGGCATGTCATATTGCAGGAGATCGGGCAGGCGCTGGACACGCCCGACGACATCATCTTCGACTGGCTGCAGGAAGCGAGCTATCCCGACCAGCCGTTCGGGCGCACCATCCTGGGGCCTGCCGACCTGGTGGAGCGATTCGGGGCCGACGACATGCGGATGTTCGTGGCGGCCCATTACGGGCCGGACCGGATGATCCTGTCGGCCGCGGGCGGCATCGACCATGACACCATCGTGGCACAGGCCACCGCCCTGCTGGGCGGGCGCGCGGCGGTGGGTGACGGGGGCGTCGTGCCCGCGCGGTTCGCCGGGGTCGAGCGGCGCGAGGAGAAGGACCTGGAGCAGGCGCATTTCGCGCTGTCGCTGGAGGCGCCGGGCTATCGTGACGACCGGGTTCATGCCGCGCAGGTCTATGCGATGGCGATGGGCGGCGGCATGTCATCGCGGCTGTTCCAGAAGATCCGCGAGGAACGGGGTCTGTGCTATTCGATCTTTGCCCAGGCCGGTGCCTATGAGGATACCGGGTCGATCACGATCTATGCCGGAACCTCGGGCGAGGAGGTTGCCGAACTGGCCGCGCTGACCGTCGAGGAACTGAAGCGGTCGGCCGATGACATGACCGAGGCCGAGGTGGCGCGTGCGCGTGCGCAGTTGAAGGCCGGTCTGGTGATGGGGCTGGAAAGCCCGTCGTCGCGGGCCGAGCGTCTGGCGCGGATGGTGGCGATCTGGGGCCGGGTGCCGGGCGTCGAGGAGGCGGTGGCCAAGGTCGATGCCGTCGATGTGGCGGCGGTGCGGGCCTTTGCCGGGTCGATGACGCAGGGCGGTGCCGCGCTGGCCCTTTACGGGCCGGTGACGGCGGCGCCGGACCTGGAGGCGATGCGGAAGGGGCTGGCCGCCTGATGTTCGGGTTCCGGCGCAGGGTCAGGCTGGAGACCGAGCGCATGTCGCTGCGCCTGCCGCAGCATGCCGACTGGCGGGCATGGTCCGACCTGCGCGGCGCGAGCGAAGAGTTCCTGGCCCCGTGGGAACCGGTCTGGTCGCCCGACCATCTGTCGCGCCGGTCGTTCACCAACCGTGTCTACTGGGCCGCCCGGGCCGAGGCGCAGGGAACGGCGCTGCCGTTGCTGATGATCCGGCGCGCGGATCAGGCGCTGCTGGGCGCGATCACGCTGGACAACATCCGGCGGGGGCCCGCACAGGCCGGAACGCTGGGCTACTGGATCGGGGCGCCGCACGCCCGGCAGGGTCTGATGGCCGAGGCGATCCGCGCCGTCGTTCACCACGCCTTCCGCGAGATGGACCTGAGCCGCATCGAGGCGGCCTGCCTGCCCGAGAATGCGCCGTCGCGCGGCCTGCTGGAGGCATCGGGCTTCAAGTACGAGGGTGTCGCGCAAAGCTATCTGCAGATCGCGGGGCGATGGCGCAACCATGTGCTGTACGCCAACCTGCGGAGCGACCGGCGCGGCCGCACCGACGCAGGCTGACCGCGCGCCGGTCCGGCGGGTGGCCGGGGGTGTGCCCCCCGGCGTCCCGGTTCAGAGACCCGGATAGATCGGAAAGCGGGCGCAGAGCGCCGCGACCTTGGCCTTCACCGCCTCTTCGACGGTGCTGTTGCCATCCTCGCCATGGGCCGCGAGCCCGTCCACCACCTCGACGATCAGATCGCCGATCAGGCGGAATTCGGCCTCGCCGAAGCCCCGGGTGGTGCCTGCGGGCGTGCCAAGGCGAATACCCGAGGTGACCGTGGGCTTTTCGGTGTCGAAGGGGATGCCGTTCTTGTTGCAGGTGATGTGGGCGCGGCCGAGCGCCTTTTCCGTGGCATTGCCCTTCACGCCCTTGGGCCGAAGGTCGACGAGCATCAGGTGGCAGTCGGTTCCGCCGGTCACGATGTCGAGCCCGCCCTTCATCAGCTGATCGGCAAGCGCCTGGGCGTTGCGGATGACCTGCGCCTGGTAGGTCTTGAACTCGGGGCGCAGCGCCTCGCCGAAGGCCACGGCCTTGGCGGCGATGACATGCATCAGCGGGCCGCCCTGGATGCCGGGGAAGATCGCCGCGTTGACCTTTTTCGCGATGTCCTCGTCGTTGGTCAGGATCATGCCGCCGCGGGGGCCGCGCAGCGTCTTGTGGGTGGTGGTGGTCACGACATGGGCATGCGGGAACGGATCGGGATACAGCCCGGCAGCCACCAGGCCCGCGAAATGCGCGATGTCCGCCAGCAGGAAGGCACCGACGCTGTCGGCAATCTGGCGCATGCGGGCAAAGTCGATGTGGCGGGGGATCGCGCTGCCCCCGGCGATGATCATCTTCGGCTTGTGTTCGGCGGTCAGGGCGGCGATCTGGTCGTAGTCGATGGTCAGGTCCTGGCGGCGGACGCCATACTGGATGGCATTGAACCACTTGCCCGACTGGTTCGGCCTGGCCCCGTGGGTCAGGTGGCCGCCGGCGTCGAGGCTCTGGCCAAGGATGGTGTCTCCGGGGGTCAGGAGCGCGGTGAACACGCCCTGGTTGGCCTGGCTGCCCGAGTTCGGCTGGACATTCGCGAAGGCGCAGCCGAACAGCTGGCGGGCACGGTCGATCGCCAGGTTCTCGGCCACGTCGACATGCTGGCAGCCGCCGTAATAGCGGCGGCCGGGGTAGCCCTCGGCGTATTTGTTCGTCATCACGCCGCCCTGAGCCTCCATCACGGCGCGGCTCACGATGTTCTCCGACGCGATCAGTTCGATCTCGTCGCGCTGGCGGCCGAGTTCGGCCGCCATCGCGGCGGCAAGCGCGGGGTCGCGGGTGGCCAGCGTGTCGGTGAAGAAACCGGGATCGCGGTGCGGGGCATCGGCGGGGGCGTTCATGGGCGGCTCCTGTTCCGGGGGTGGCGCACAGATAGAGCAGGACGGCACCGGCGAAAAGCGCCGAAAGCGACGCAGATGCAGGCACCCGCGAAGGCCGCACGGGCGGGGTTGTGCCCGGGGCGGGGGGCGGGCAAGACTGCCGCAGGTCCGGCAGCGTTGCCGGAGGGAAGGAGCCCATGGAGCGCATCGCCTTTCTGGCCAGCCCGGCGCCTGCCGCGCAGGCGGCGCTGACTGAACTGACCGATGTCCATGGCCAGCATCCGCCCGAGGCGGCCGAGGTGATTGTGGCGCTCGGCGGCGACGGGTTCATGCTGCAGACACTGTCGGCGGTGCAGGGGCTCGGCGTGCCGGTCTATGGCATGAATTGCGGCACGGTGGGGTTCATGATGAACGCCTACGCCGCCGAGGGCCTGGCCGCGCGGGTGGCGGCGGCGGTGGAGGAGGTGCTGAACCCGCTGGTGATGGAGGCACTGGATGCCGACGGCATCCTGCACCGGGCGCTGGCGATCAACGAGGTCAGCCTGCTGCGCGAAGGGCCGCAGGCGGCCAAGCTGCGCATCCTGATCGACGGGCGCGAGCGGCTGGGCGAACTGGTCTGCGACGGGGCCCTGGTGGCGACGCCCGCCGGTTCGACCGCCTACAACTATTCGGCGCACGGGCCGATCCTGCCCATCGGGGCGGATGTGCTGGCGCTGACGGCGGTGGCGGCATTCCGTCCGCGTCGGTGGCGCGGCGCCCTTGTGCCGAAGTCGGCCGAGGTCACCTTCGAGATTCTGGAGCCCGAGAAGCGCCCGGTGATGGCGGATGCCGACAGCCGCCATTCGGTGCGAAGCGTACGGCGTGTGACGGTGCGATCCGACGGGACGGTCAGCCACCGCATCCTGTTTGATCCGGGGCACGGGCTGGACGAGCGGCTGATCCGCGAGCAATTCGTCTGACGTTCGGGTGCCGTCAGGTGCGGCCCTCACCCCAGGCATCGAGCTTGCGATAGAGCGTGGAGGGCGACAGGTCGAGCTCGCGCGCGGCGCGGGGCACCGACCCCCCGTGACGGTCGAGCGCCGCCATGATCGCCTGCCGTTCGATCTGCGCGAGTGTCAGCCCGGCAAAGGGATCGCCCCCTGACAGCGCCCGCGCCGAGGCCCCGGCGCTGCGGGCCAGCGCGGCGGCCTCTGCCACGAAGCTCTCGGGCAGCATCTCGAGCGTGACCTGTCCGCCATCGTTCAGCACCACGATGTTGCGGATGACGTTCAGCACCTGCCGCACGTTGCCCGGCCAGCGATGGGCGCGGAACAGCGCCTGCACCTCGGGTGAAAGCCCGTCGAAATGCCGGCTTTCCTCTTCGGCAAAACGTTGCAGGGCGGCCTCGGCGATCTCGATCACATCGCCCAGCCGTTCGCGCAGCGGCGGCATGTGGACCGGAACGACATAGAGCCTGTAGTAGAGGTCTTCGCGGAACAGGCCCCGGCGGACCGCGTCGAGCGGATCGCGGTTGGTGGCGCAGACGATGCGGACGTTCACCTTGCGCGGCCGCACCGCGCCGACCGGGGTGACGGTGGAGGTTTGCAGGAATCGCAGCAGCTTGGTCTGCAGCGCGGGCAGCATCTCGCACACTTCGTCCAGAAACAGCGTGCCACCGTCGGCGGCAACCGCCGCGCCGGGCTTGTCGGACACGGCGCCGGTGAAGCTGCCCTTCACATGGCCGAACACCTCGGACTCCAGCAGGTCCTGCGGGATCGCCCCGCAGTTCAGCGCGATGAAGGGTCCGTTGGCGCGCCCGGAATGCTGATGCACGGCAAGCGCCGCCAGTTCCTTGCCGGTGCCGCTTTCGCCGGTGATGAACACCGTGGCCATCGACCCCGCCACCGATCGGATCATCGCGTCGACCCGCCGGATGGCAGGCGAGGTGCCGATCATGCCGGCGGGATTTGCGGCGGCGATGCGGGGCGGGGGCGCAGGCGGCGCGCTGCGCAGCGCATTGGCGACGGCGGCGACAAAGCGCGTCTCGTCCACCGGCTTGACGAGGAAATCGTGCGCGCCCGCCCGCATCGCATCGACCGCACGCTGGATCGACCCGTTGGCGGTGACCACGATCACCTTCAGCCCCGGTTCCCGCGCAAGGAGGTCGCGCAGCAGGTCAAGGCCGTCGCGATCGGGCAGCATCAGGTCGAGCAGGATTGCGGCGGGGCGGTGCGTCTCGAAGGCGCGCATGGCCTCGGCTGCGGTTCCTGCGGTGCGGACGCGGTGCCCGGCCTCGATCAGCAGGGCGCGATAGACGAGTTGCAGCGACAGCGCATCCTCGATCACCAGGATGTCGGGGCCGGTATCCGGCAGGGTGCGTGCCGCCGCCTTTGTCATGTTGCCTGGCTGCCGAGGCCGGTGTTGATTCGGGCCAGGATGGCGTCGAAACAGGCCTCGATCAGAAGGGGCAGTTCGGGGTGAAGCGTGGCGTCCGAACCCGCCTGAAGCGCGAGCGCGGCGCGGTGCAGGCCGGTGGCACCGCAGGTTCCGGCCACCGCGATCAGGCTGTGTGCGTGGCGGCGCAGCGTGGCGACGTCCGGCGGCGGCCCGAAGGCCGTGACGATGCCGCGGCGCATGGTTTCGAGATCCGCCTTCAGGCGGGTGGTCAGGTCGGCCGCATCGGCAGGGCCGATCAGTGCAAAAAGCCGGTTGAGCGGTGCGGGATCGAAGGCGGCGGGGTCGATGTCGGGATGCGTGCCGGGAAACTGCGGATCGGGGCCCCCGACGATGTCCCGCAGGCGTTCCGCCGCTGCCAGGGCGGTGATCAGGCTTTGCCGTTCGCCCGGTGACAGATCGGCGCCGATCAGTCCGGCAAGTCCGGCCCGCAGTTCGACGAGCGCCGCCGCGGCGTGGCCCGGTGCGGGCAGCAGCCTGTCGCGCCCGGGGTCCGACGTCATGCTGCGCCCCCGAGGGGGCAAATGACCGGCGGGGATCCGCATGTCGTGCAAGGTTGTGGCATGGGCCGAAGTTACCCGCTGCACGCGTCATGTCCAGTGGGATGCGTCCGGAACCGCGCGGTTGCCCCTGCGTCAACCTGCGGCGGGGCGGCCCCAAAGGTCGTATTCCCCGGCCTCGTCCACCACGACCGTCAGGATGTCGCCGGGAGACAGGCCTGCGAAACCTTCGTCGATGAACAGGTTCCCGTCGATCTCGGGGGCATCGGCCATGGTGCGGCAGGTCGCGCCCTCGGTATCGACGGCGTCCACGATGACGGTCAGGTGTTGCCCCACCCGGTCCGCGAGTTTCGCGGCGCTGATCGCCTGCGCCTTTTCCATGAACCGGGCGAAGCGGTCTTCCTTGATCTCGTCGGGCACGTGGTCGGGAAGGTCGTTCGACCGCGCACCCTTGACGTTCTCGTAGCGGAAGGCGCCGACCCGGTCGAGTTTCGCCTCGTCCAGCCAGTCGAGCAGGGTCTGGAACTCGGCCTCGGTCTCGCCGGGGTAGCCCACGATGAAGGTCGACCGCAGCGCCAGCTCAGGGCAGATCGCTCGCCATGCCGCGATCTCGTCCAGCGTCCGGGCCGCGGCGGCAGGCCGGGCCATGCGCTTCAGCGTGTCGGGGTGGGCGTGCTGGAACGGTATGTCCAGATAGGGCAGCACCAGACCTTCGGCCATCAGCGGGATCAGCTCGCGCACATGCGGGTAGGGATAGACATAGTGCAGCCGCACCCATGCACCCAGCGATCCCAGATCGCGCGCAAGGTCGGTGATGTGGGCACGGTGCCCGCGGTCCTCCGCATGCTTGAGGTCGACGCCATAGGCCGAGGTATCCTGGCTGATGACGAGCAGTTCCCGCACGCCCGCCGCGACCAGCCTTTCGGCCTCCTTCATCACCGCAAAGGCCGGGCGGCTGACCAGACGCCCCCGCATGTCGGGGATGATGCAGAACCGGCACTTGTGGTTGCAGCCTTCGGAAATCTTCAGATAGCTGTAGTGGCGCGGCGTGAGGCTGACCGATGACGCGGGCAGAAGGTCGATGAACGGATCCGGCGCGGGGGGCACCGCGGCGTGGACGGCATCGACAACCGCCTCGTACTGGTGCGGGCCTGTGACGGCCATCACCTTGGGATGCGCACCGGTGATGTAGTCGGGTTCGGCCCCGAGGCAGCCGGTGACGATCACCCGGCCGTTCTCGCGCAACGCCTCGCCGATGGCGTCGAGGCTTTCGGCCTTGGCGCTGTCGAGAAAGCCGCAGGTGTTCACGATCACCGCATCGGCACCGTGGTAGTTCGGGCTGATCGCATAGCCCTCGGCGCGCAGCCGGGTCAGGATGCGTTCGCTGTCGACCAGTGCCTTGGGGCAGCCGAGGCTGACCATTCCGATTGTCGGCTGCCCGTCGCGACGGGGTGTGTCGGGGACCGAGGCGCGTGCCAGATCGGGGCGCAGAAGGGGCGGGTTCGTGGTCATGCGCGCGGTATAGCGCGGGGGCGGCGCCGCGAACAGGGGGGCGCACGGCGGCGGTTCGCTCACCTTTTCGGGCGGAGGGTGGCGATGGCTTGCCCCGGGGGGTGCCTGCGCCTTACACTTTCCATATCTGGTGGAAAGTGGGGTGGCCATGCGCTTGATCCTGCGGGGCCTGTCGGTGATCGTCGTGCTTGTCGGGCTGGCGTTTGCCGCGCTGTGGCTGATACCGGCCGATGTCATCGCGCGCGCCGCCGGCACCGAGTTCCAGCGGCTGACCGGCCGGACGCTGACGGTCGAGGGCGATGTGCGTCCGACGCTGTGGCCGGTGATAGGCATTTCCACCGGCCGTGTCACGCTGGCCAATGCCGACTGGTCCGGCGAAGGGCCGATGCTTGTCGCCGAGGACCTGTCGGTCGCGCTTGATGTGGCAGCGGCGCTGCGGGGCCAGGTGAAGATCCGCCAGATCGATCTGCGGGGCGCCCGGCTGGTGCTGGAGCGCGGCGCGGATGGTCGGGAGAACTGGAACCTCGGCGGCAACCCTGCGCCTCCGCCGGGCGACGGGACAGGTGCTGCGGCGGATGGCACGGTGACCGGCTGGGACCGGCTGGTCGTGACGGATGCGGCCGTGCTGTGGATCGACCATGCGTCGGCTACGCGCATCGCCGTCGAGGGGATTGCGGCCGAGGCCGCCTGGCCCGCCCCCGATGCGCCCCTGACGCTGACCGCCGAAGGCCGGATGGCGGATACGCCGCTGCGGCTTTCGGCAGAGCTGGCGGATGCCGCAACCCTGCTGGCGGGCGGGGTCGGCGGCGTTTCGCTGCGCGTTGCCGCGGGCGGCAGCACGGCGGACTTCGACGGGCGCGCCGGGCTGGTTCCGGCGGTTGCCGAGGGCCGCCTGGCGCTGAACCTCGCCGACATGCGCGCTGTTGCCGCGCTGACCGGGCAGTCGCCGCCCGACCTGCCTGAGGGGATGGGGCGGCGCCTGCGCGAGATGACCGGGCAGGTGACGCTTGCGCCGGCCGGTTCGCTGCATCTGCGGGATGCTGCGGTCACGCTGGACGGCAACCGCATCGCCGTTGCCGCCGATCTGACCCTTGACGGGCCTCGCCCGAAACTCGCGGCGCAGGTGCAGGCGGGCACGCTGACCATGCCGGGCATGACCGGGGGCGGCGATGGCGGGGGCGACGCGGGAACCGATGCGGGCTGGAGCCGCGAGCGCATCGACGTATCGGCGCTTGCGACCCTGGATGCCGAGGTTGCGCTGACGGCCGAGACCGTTGACCTTGGCGGCACAAGGGCCGGGCCGCTGCGGATGATGCTGACCGTGGACCGGGCGCGCGCCGTGATCGAGGCACGCGAACTGCAGGCGTTCGGCGGCCAGATTTCCGGGCAGTTCGTGGTGAACGGGCGCGGGGGGTTGTCTGTCGGCGGTGATCTGGTGCTGGCGGGGCTGGCGATGCAGCCGCTGCTGTCGCAGCTTGCCGGATATGACCGGCTGATCTCCAACGGAGACCTGCGGGTCAAGTTCCTGGGCGTCGGCGACAGCATGGCGACGATCATGGCGTCGCTGAAGGGTGACGGTCGCGTGGTTCTTGGCCAGGGCGAACTGCGCGGCTTTGACCTGTTGGGAATGCTGCGCCGGCTGGATGCCAGCTATGTCGGGCCAGGGCAGACCACGATCTTCAACGGGCTCAGCGCGAGCTTCACCGTCGAGAATGGCGTGTTGCGCAATGACGACCTGCGGATGACCGCACCCTATGTCACGGCGTCCGGGCAGGGCACCGTGGGGCTCGGGGCGCAGGTGATCGACTACCGCATCACGCCGACGGCCCTGACCAAGGAGGATGGCACGGGCGGCGTCCGGGTGCCGCTGATCGTGTCCGGGCCGTGGTCCGACCCGCGGTTCAGGCTGGATCTGAAGGCGCTTGCCGATCAGGAACTTGCCGAGGAACGGGCGCGGCTGGAAGCGCGTGCCAAGGAGGCAGAGGCAAAGGCCAGGGCCCAGCTAGAGGCCAAGGCCGCCGAGGAACTGGGCGTCGTGCGTCAGGACGGCGAAAGCCTGGAGGATGCGGCAAAGCGCCGGGCGGAAGAGGCGTTGCGCGATGAGGCGGGGCGTGCGCTGAACCGTCTGCTGGGCGGAAACTGACCTGAACCGTCAGCGCACGTTCTTGATCACCTCTTGCGAGATCTTGTTCGCCTCGGTCTGAAGGTCCGAGATCTTCTTCATCGTCTCGGACAGCTTCTTCATGCTCTGCTGAACTTCGTTGTTCGGCTTGTCCGTGTCGCCGATCTTGTCCTCGAGGTCCTTGACGACCTTGGCGAGGTCCTTGCTGTCGCTGGTAATGGTCTTTGCGTGTTTCGTGACTTCCTTGATGATCTTTCCGAAGCTCATAACAGGTTCTCCCACGGAACAATGTGGCGAGAGTAAAGCAAACCCGCACAGGTTTTGAAAGCGCCACGTGGTGACGGACCGGGCCAAGGCCGTGCGTAAACAGCTTTTTCGAGCGTTGCCCGGACCTTCCGGGGCGATGTTCACAGCATGTGTCCCGCGCGCACTAGCGGCGGCGGGCGGTTCGGGGTAAATCCCGGAACAGGCTGGGGGGCCTGACACGAACGGGGTTCGAGATGAGATGGGTTCTCCCCGCGCTGATCGCGCTTTTTCCGATGCTTTCCGCACCGGCGATCGCGCAGGATCGCACCACGCTGGGCTTTGGCCGGCTGTTTTCCAACGATGGCCTTGGCGATGCGCGCGACCGGTGGCGCACGGGCGCCTACACCGTAAGCATGGTGCGCGGCAGCGACTGGCGCGGGGCTGCCCCTGCGCGGTTCGGCGACATGCTGGAGTACCGCCTGCGGGCCGAGATCGTGGCGCCCGAGAACCTGAGCCGTCCCGCTGCGGGCGACCGGCGCTACGCGGGCCTTCTGTCGATCGGCGTCCACACGCATTTCGACATGAGCGGGTTCGAGACCCGGCTGGGCCTCGATCTGGTCGGCACGGGGCCGGGCACGGGCCTGGGTCGGTTCCAGTCCTGGGCGCACGGCATCTTCGACCTGCCGAAGCCCGACCTGTCGCGCCAGATCCCGAACGGCATCCATCCGACCGCCTCGGTCGAGGTCGGACGCGCGTTCGCCCTGGGCGGCACGGTCGTCCGTCCCTTTGTCGAGGCGCAGGCGGGGATCGAGACCTTCGTGCGGAGCGGCGCGGATGTCACCGTCGGCCGGTTCGGGACCGGCGCCCTGATGCTGCGCGACACCACCACCGGCCAGCGCTATCACGGCATCCGGGGCCCCGAGGCACCCGGGTTCAGCTTTACCTTCGGGGGCGACGTGGCGCGGGTGTTCGACAGCGCGCTGCTGCCTGCCGGCGGGCCTGCCCACCGCGAAAATCGCCACCGGCTGCGCGCCGGGGTGCATTGGCAGGGCGCGACTTCGGAGCTGTTCTATGGCCTGACGCATCTGGGCCCCGAGTTCGAGGGGCAGCATGACGGACAGATGGTCGGGTCGATTCGCGCGCGGATCAGGTTCTGATCCACCTCCTGCACGACTTTCCGGCAATTGTGTCTTTTCTGCCCTATTCAGGTGAAGTTCGTCCTGTTAACCTTTGTGCACAAACGACAAAAAACGAGCAGGCATACAGGCGATGGGAACGGGCTTTCGGGCGACGTTCGTCATGTCCTGGTCTCAGACGGAAGTGGACGGCCTTCGCGCTGCCCCTGTCAGCATGATCGCCCCCGGCGCCGCGTGGCGCTGGACGGGTCAGGCCGTGCGGGTTGACGGGGTGCCCGAGATCCTCCCTCTGACCGGGGCCGAGGGCGGGGCGGAATTGCGTGCGCGGGCGGCGCGCATGGTGCGGCGGCTGGTGGGGGAGGCGGTCCACGGGGCCGTGCCGAAACCCGCGATGGCTGGGGCCGAGGCGATGGTGGATCGCGGCTTTGTCCTGACGGATGGGCGGACGTGCCATGTCGCCACGGTGATCGAGGTGGCGGATACCGGCGCGCGGCTGGTGATGTTTGCGGGCGACCTGCCACCACCGGACACCGATCTCTGGATCGTGCGGTCGTCGCTGGGTGACGCGCCGGTGGCCGATCCCGCGACGCAGGCCGGGGTAATCTGCTTCACGCCGGGCACGCTGTTGCGCACTGCCGGTGGCAGCGTGCGGATCGAGGATCTGCGTCCCGGCGATCGCATACAGACGCGTGACGACGGCCCGCAGGAGGTGCTGTGGACCGGACGTCGCCGGATGACCGGCGCAAGGCTCTACGCCATGCCGCACCTGCGGCCGGTTCGGTTCCGTGCCGGTGCCATGGGGGTCGGCCGGCCAGACCGCGACCTTCTGGTATCACCGCGTCACCGGATGCTGGTGCGCGGCCCTGCGGCGCGTGCGCTGTTCAACGCCGAGGAAGTTCTGGTGGCGGCGGCCGACCTGGTCAACGGCGGGTCCATCACGGTCGATCTGGCCGCGCGCGAGGTGACCTATGTGCATGTCCTGCTGGAACGGCACGAGGTTGTCTGGGCAAACGGGTTGGCCACCGAAAGCTTCCACCCAGGGGCAGCGGCGCTTGACACGCTTGATCCGCATGACCGTTTCGCGCTCGAGGCGATCTTGCCCGAGGTGGCGGGTGATCCGATGGCCTATGGCGACTTCGCCAGACGCTGCCTGACGACGGCCGAGGCGGCGATACTGCGGCACGATCTGGCGGCCTGACCGGTCAGCGCCGCCAATGGTTCAGCACGAAGACACGGATTGCCGAGGCAAGGCCGATGTCCGGCCCGCGCGCGTCATCGATCCGCGCGGCAAGCGCGTTGATTCCGCAGCCCTGCGCATCGGCGATCTCGCGGAATGCCGCCCAGAATTCGGGTTCCAGCGACACGCTGGTCCGGTGGCCGCGCAGGGTGAGCGAATGCTTTTCGGGTCGCGTGGTCATTGCGATACGCTACTGCCCGGCCGACCCTGACCGCCCGCGCTGGCGTTGGTGTTGGGGTGGGCAGAGTTTTTTCGGGCCGGGGCGATCATTCGTCGGATGCTTCATGCCCGATCCGCTTGCCGTCGAGTTCCGCCCGCGCGCGGGCGGTATCCTGCGCCTCGCGCGCCTTCTGGGCGGCGGTCCGGCCGAAGCGGACCGCGTTCTCGTCCGCCCTGGCGCGGGCGGCCTTGCGGGCCGCCTGCTTCCTGGCGTTACGCAGGTTGACGACCTCGCCCACCCTCAGCCCTTCGGTCCGATCATGTCCTCGGGCCGCACGATGCGGTCGAAGGTCTCGGCGTCGACGAAGCCAAGCGCGATGGCCTCTTCCTTCAGCGTGGTGCCGTTCCTGTGGGCTGTCTTGGCGACCTTGGTGGCATTGTCATAGCCGATGGTCGGTGCGAGCGCGGTAACCAGCATCAGCGACTCGTTCATCAGCTTGTCGATCCGCGCGATATTGGCCTGGGTGCCCGCCACCATGTTGTCGGTGAAGGACGATGCAGCATCGCCCAGCAACTGCATGGACTGCAGCACGTTGTAGGCCATCATGGGGTTGTAGACGTTCAGTTCGAAATGCCCCTGCGACCCCGCGAAACCCACCGCCGCGTCGTTGCCCATGACATGCGCGCAGACCATGGTCAGCGCTTCGGCCTGCGTCGGGTTCACCTTGCCGGGCATGATCGACGAACCCGGTTCGTTTTCGGGCAGGATCAGCTCGCCCAGGCCCGAACGGGGGCCGGAACCCAGAAGCCGCAGGTCGTTGGCGATCTTGAAAAGGCTGGCCGCCACGGTTTTCAGCGCCCCCGAGAACATGACCATCGCGTCATGCGCGGCAAGGGCCTCGAACTTGTTCGGGGCGGTGACGAAGGGCAGGCCGGTGATCTCGGCGATCTGCGCCGCCACGCGGGTATCCCAGCCGACGCGGGTGTTCAGGCCGGTGCCGACAGCGGTGCCGCCCTGCGCCAGTTCGTAGATGTCGGGCAGGCAGGCCTTCACCCGCGCAATGCCCTTGTCAACCTGCGTGGCATAGCCCGAAAACTCCTGCCCCAGTGTCAGCGGCGTGGCGTCCTGCGTATGCGTGCGGCCGATCTTGATGATGTCCTTGAACTCGGCCGACTTGGCCCAAAGCCCGGCCGAAAGCTTCTCCAGCCCCGGGATCAAGACGTCACGCGCCATCATTCCGATGGCCACATGCATCGCGGTGGGGAAGGTGTCGTTGGACGATTGACCCATGTTGACATGGTCGTTCGGATGCACGGGCTTCTTCGACCCCATCGCGCCGCCCAGCATCTCGATCGCGCGGTTCGAAATCACCTCGTTCGCATTCATGTTCGACTGCGTGCCCGATCCGGTCTGCCAGACGACCAGCGGGAAGTTGTCGTCGAACTTTCCGTCGATGACTTCCTGCGCCGCTGCGGCTATGGCCTCGCCCAGATCCCTTGGGATGTCGCCCTGCGCGATGTTCACAAGGGCGCAGGCCTTCTTGATGACACCAAGCGCCCGCACGATCGCGACGGGCTGCCGTTCCCACCCAATCGGGAAGTTGATGATCGAGCGCTGCGTCTGCGCGCCCCAGTACTTGTCTGCAGGCACCTCGAGCGGGCCGAAGCTGTCGGTTTCGGTACGGGTCGCGGACATGGTGGCCTCCGGCTGCGGATTGTCGCAAGGGGACTAGCCGCAGGGGGACGGGAAATCAATCGGCATGCCGTCGCATACCGCCGCGCAGGCTATTTCCGGAACTTGTCCAGACTGACGACCTCGGCATCCTGACGGGGCGGCGCCTCGGACAGGTCGTCGTCATCCTCGCCCTCTTCGTCATCCTCGTCCTCATGCGTCTCGAAGCGCAAGCCGAACTCGACGGAGGGGTCAACGAAGGTGCGGACGGCGTCGAAGGGAATGGCGAGCGGTTCGGGCTGGTTGCCGAAATTCAGCGTGACGGTAAACCCGTCATCGGTGACCTGCAGATTCTCGAACCAGTGCTGGATCACAACCGTCATCTCGGCCGGATACCGCGCGCGCAACCAGTCGGCCATCTCGACCCGGGGGTGCGTGGTGTCGAAGGTGATGAAGAAATGGTGGGCACCCGGCAGCCCGTTCTCGGCAACATCCGACAGGACGGACTGGATCAGTCCGCGCATCGCCCGGTGCATCAGGTTGCCGTAGTCGATGCCGCGCGCCATGGCCGTTCCTCGCCTTTCGGGGGTCAGCATAGGGGATTCCCCCCGGATGGGAAGGGGGCGGGGAGGTTGATCAGACGAGAAACGAGATCGCGCCCGACAGGCCCGCGCAAAGGGCCAGCGTGGCCAGGATTCCGGCATGCCGGACGAGGATCAGCCATCCTGCGATCAGCCCCAGGGCGAGTGCAACGAGGTCGATCGACGATGGGTCGGGCAGGGCGACGCGCAGTGGTCCGGCCTGCAGAAGCCCGACCCGCGCAAAGACGACATGCAGGGCGAACCAGACCGAGAGGTTGGCGATCACCCCCACGACTGCTGCCGTGATCGCGGCCAGCGCACCGGACAGCCGCGGCGCTGTGGCTAGGCGTTCGACAAAGGGGGCGCCCGCAAAGATCCATAGGAAACAGGGTGCAAAGGTCATCCAGAGCGCGGTTGCGGCCCCTGCGGCGCCCAGCCAGACACCGCCTGCCCGGTGCCCCGCCAGGTAGCCCACGAATTCGGTGACAAGGATCAGCGGTCCGGGGGTGGTTTCGGCGAGTCCGAGCGCGTCGATCATCTGCTGCAGGCTGAGCCAGCCCTTCTCGTGCACGACGGCCTGTGTCATCCAGGCGAGCACGGCATAGGCGCCGCCGAATGTCATCACCGCAAGCTGCGAAAAGAAGAGGCCGATTTCCCAAAGCAACCCGCCCTCGGCCAGTCCGAGCGCAGCGAGCGGAACCAGCCAGACCGCACCCCAGATCGCGATGCGCCCGATTGCCGCGCGGAGCGCCTGCGGCGGCAGCGGGGGGCCCGTGACGGCCGCGCCGCGCGTCGTCACAAGCCCCCAGAGCGCGGCGGCGGCCACGACCACCGGAAAGGGCAGGTTGAACAGGAACAGCGCCGCGAACGCAAGTGCGGCCAAGACCCAGTGCGCCCCCGTATGGAGCGCCTTGCGCGCCACCCGCAACAGGGCATGCAGCACGATCGCCAGGACCGCCGCCTGCACGCCCGCGAACAGGGCGGCGACCAGCGGCACCTGCCCAAAGGCGGCGTAGGCCATGGCCAGCGCCAGCACCACGAGCGCCCCCGGCGCCACGAAAAGCAGGCCCGCGATCAGGCCGCCCGCCGTTCCGTGCAGCCGCCATCCCGCATAGGTCGCAAGCTGCATCGCCTCGGGCCCCGGCAACATCATGCAGAACGAAAGGGCGCGCAGATACTCGGCTTCGGTCAGCCAGTGGCGGCGATCCACCAGCTCGTGGTGCATCATCGCGATCTGTGCTGCAGGGCCGCCGAACGAGGTGACGCCGATGCGCCCGAAAACCTGCGTGACATCTGCCAGGGTCGGGGCCGCGCGGTGCGTTTCGGTCATGGTCGATCTCTTCCCCGGGGCCGTCCGACGATTCGCGGTGCAGGCAGGGATAGCGGCGGGACGATCGGGGTCAATGCCCCGGCGTGCCGCCGTCTAGCTGCTGGGTTTGTCGAGTTCGCGGATCAGTTTGGCGCGCAGCGTCCGGGGATAGGCATCAACCGAGGGCGCGGTCATGACGAAGCCGTTGGGGCTGATCACCCATCGGGCATAGAACCGGCTGACAGGCGACGACGGCCCGGGGTCCTCGATAGCGATCGCATTGATCTCGATCCCCTGCGCCACGGCGGCGGCGCGGGCGCGCGTCACGGTATGGCCTGCGTTCTCGGGCCCGTCGCCCGAGATGTCGATGACACGGCGGCGGCAGTCCGGGACCGCCGCGAACTGCGCGGCCGAAAACGCCAGCGCCTCGCCCACCGCGGTATCGGAGGCGGTGAAGGCGCGGGGCAGCGCACCGGCGCGGTCGGCAAAGGCCGTGACATGTCGCGGTGTCAGCATCCGCTGCCAGGGCATGACAAAGGCCTGTCGTCCGACGCCCGACCAATGCACGACGCCAAGTGCCACCTGGCCCGCGACCAGAAGCTCCGCGACGGCCGGGTCGGCCAGCGCATCGGACAGCCCACGCATCTGAACGGCATATTCGCCGGCATCGATCGAGCCGGAAATATCCACGGCCAGCAGCAGCGCGGTGTCGCAGGCGCCGGCCGGTGCGGCACTGGCAAGCAAGAGGGCAAGGGTGGCGCGGCGCAACATCCTGCGATGGTCGGGTGACCCCGTCCGGCTGGCAAGCCCCCGGGCACCGCAGATGGCGGAATTGTGTTTGCTCCGGCGGCCGGATGGCGCCGGGCCGTTGCGGGCGGTCGCTTTTTGTCTCGCTGCCGGGGGCGCGGCCTGCGATGGTCGGGCAATTCCGGCCCGGAGCCCGCATGTACGTCCTGCACTACGCCCCCGACAACGCCTCGATGATCGTGCGGATCGTGCTTGAGGAGGCGGTCCTGCCGTATCGGCCCGCGCTCGTCGACCGCCGGATCCGGGCGCAGGACAGCGCGGCGTACCGGCGGTTGAATCCGGCGGGGCTGATCCCGACCCTGGAAACCCCCGATGGCCCGATCTCTGAAACCGGTGCGATCCTGCTGTGGCTGGCCGACCGGCACCCCGAGGCGGGCCTTGCGCCCGCACCGCAGGCGCCGCGACGGGGGGACTTTCTCAGATGGCTGTTTTTCCTGTCGAATACGGCACACGCGGACCTGCGACAGGTGTTCTATCCGGCACAGTATGCCGATGATGCGGGCCGTGTAGGGCATCGGGCGCTGATGGTGGCGCGGATGCAGCGGCATTTCCGCCTGCTTGACGATGCCGGCGCCGACAGTCCCGACCTGTTCACGCCGCCGTCGGTGCTGGCCCCCTATGTCGCGGCGCTGATGCGGTGGTCGGTGATCTATCCCCGCGGGCAGGCGGGTTGGTTCGACGCCGCGGCCTACCCGTCGCTGATGCGGGTTGCCGCAGCACTTGAATCCCGCCCCGCGGTACGGACAGTTGCACGGGCCGAAGGTCTGGGGGATGCGCCGTTCTCGGCGCCGGTGCCGACGCGTCCGCCCGAAGGGAGTTCCACATGAGGATGCGATGCTGACCCTTCATGCGATTCCCGATTTTGCATCGACCATCATTCATCTGGCCCTGGTCGAGATCGCGGCGCCGTTCGCCATCGTCTGGGAGGACGAGGCGCGCGATGTCCGCGTGACCCCGGGCTTCCTGCGGATCAGCCCGTTCGGCCTGATCCCGGCGCTAGAAACCCCGGAAGGCCCGGTGTTCGAGACTGCGGCAATCCTGATGTGGCTGGCCGACCGCCATCCGGGGCTTGCGCCCCCGCCCGGCGACCCGCGGCGCGGCGCGTTCCTGTCGTGGTTCGCCTTCACGACGAATACGCTGCATCCGTTGGCGATGCAGGTGGTTCATCCCGAACGGGCCGCGGGGGTCGAGGCGTCGGCCGCGGCAGGGCGTGCCGCCGCCCTGCGGCTGCGCGAGGTATTGCCGGTTCTCGACGCGGCGCTTTCGGTGGAGCCCGAGATCGCATGGCCTGCGCTGGCCTTCTACGTCGCCGTGCTGCTGCGGTGGGTGCAGGCCTTTCCGGCCGATCCTGCCGATGCTCTTGACCTGTCGCAGCTTCCCGCCCTCAGCGCGTTGCTGGCCGCCACCGAAACGCGGGCCGCCGCGCGTGCGGTCGCCGCGGAGGAAGGTCTGGGCAGCACCCCGTTCACCCGTCCGCAAGGCTGACCCGCCATGTTCCTTTCCGTATTCGACATGTTCAAGGTTGGGATCGGCCCATCGTCCAGCCACACGATGGGGCCGATGGTGGCCGCCGCGCGGTTTCTGGACCGGCTGCGCGGTTCGCCCTTTGTGGCGCGCGGGCTGCGGGTTTCGCTGCACGGGTCGCTGGCCTTCACCGGCGTCGGGCACGCGACCGACCGCGCGACGATCCTGGGCCTCGCAGGGTTCGCGCCAGATACCTATGATGCCGAAAAGGCCGAGGCCGCGCTTGCAACGATCCGCGACACCCGGATGGTCGCGCCCCCGGGCCTGCCGCCGCTGTCCTTCGATCCCGGGCGTGACCTGCTGTTCGACTATGGCCCGGCCTTGCCGGGCCATGCGAATGGCATGATCCTGCGGGCCACCGATGCGCAAGGTGACGTGATCCTGGAGGAAACCTATTACTCGATCGGCGGCGGTTTTGTGCTGACGGCGGATGAACTCGCGGCATCGGGCGGCGCCAAGGGCCGTGCGCGGGCAGAGGTGCCCTATCCGTTCGAGACGGCCGCCGAGATGCTCGAGATGGCGCGCGCATCGGGGCTGTCGGTTGCGGGGATGAAACGGGCGAACGAACTGACCGTTCGCAGCGCCAGCGAACTGGACCGTGGCATCGCACGGATCTGGGAGGTGATGAACGCCTGCATCGACCGGGGCGTGGCGCGGGACGGTATTCTGCCCGGTGGCTTGAAGGTGCGTCGCCGCGCCAGGGGCATCCGCGATGCCTTGCTCGCGGAACGCGGGCGGAACCTGACGGCGCCGCACACCATCAACGACTGGATCGGCCTCTATGCCATGGCCGTGAACGAGGAAAATGCCGCCGGCGGGCAGGTTGTGACGGCGCCGACCAACGGCGCGGCGGGCGTCGTGCCTGCCGTCATCCGGTACTGGCTGGACCATGTGCCCGGGGCGAGTCCGCGGCAGGTGGGGGACTTCCTGCTGACCGCCGCCGCGATCGGGGGGCTGTGCAAGCACAACGCCTCGATCAGTGGCGCCGAATGCGGCTGTCAGGCCGAGGTCGGCAGCGCCGCCGCGATGGCCGCCGCAGGTTTCGCCGCGGTGCTGGGCGGAACACCGGAGCAGGTCGAGAACGCGGCCGAGATCGCGCTTGAACACCACCTCGGGATGACCTGCGATCCCGTGAAGGGCCTGGTTCAGGTGCCCTGCATCGAAAGGAACGGGCTGGGTGCGATCAAGGCGGTGTCGGCCGCCAGCCTCGCACTGCGCGGTGACGGCCAGCACCTTGTCAGTCTCGACGCATGCATCGAGACCATGCGCCAGACCGGCCGCGACATGCACGAGAAGTACAAGGAAACCTCGCTGGGCGGGCTGGCCGTCAATGTTCCGAACTGCTGACGGGGCGCTACAGCACCTCGTCCAGCGCCGCGATCAACTGCGCC
The DNA here is from genome assembly GCA_019454225.1 of Paracoccaceae bacterium. Lineage (NCBI taxonomy): Bacteria > Pseudomonadati > Pseudomonadota > Alphaproteobacteria > Rhodobacterales > Paracoccaceae > Paracoccaceae bacterium. The sequence goes on from CP075370.1 coordinate 1,881,629, forward strand.
ACCTCGTCCACGGTCGTGTAGTGCACGAAGGACAGGCGCAGCACGCCCTTCGACATGTCGACCCCCATCGCCGTCAGCGGCCGCACGGCATAGAAATCCCCCGCCCAGCAGGCGATCCCGCGCTTCGACAGCGCTTCGGCCACAGCTTCGGCCGGACGGTCGAGCGCGACGGCAACCGTCGGTGCCCGCCGCGCGGCGTCGGCCGGGCCGATCAGCCGCAGATCGTTCCGCGCCGCGAGCCGTTCCAGAAGCGGGGCCAGCAGCCTTTCTTCGGTGCTGCGCATCATGTCATGCACGGCGGCGGCACGGGCGGTGGGGCTGGCGGCGGCGGTGCGGCCGAAGTGGTGGGCGTAGAACGCGTCCATGTAATCCGCCATGCCGGCCGATGCGGCGATCTGCGCGTGGTCCGGCCCGGCGGGCGTGAACCGCTTGAACAGGCACCCTGAATTGAACCAGTGCCCCTGCGCGGGCAGTTCCGCACCGAAATCCGTGCGGATCGTCATGATCCCCTGATGCGGCCCGTAGGTCTTGTAGGCAGAGAACAGGTAGACATCTGCACCGAGGGCCGCAACGTCCGGAAAGCCGTGCGGGGCATAGCTGACGCCATCCACGACCGTGCGCGCGCCCGCCGCCCTGGCCATGGCGCAGATCTCGGCGACCGGGTTGATTTCGGCCACCACGTTCGAGCAATGCGGAAAGGCGACCAGCCGCACCCTGCCGTCCGACAGCAGGTCGCGCAGGCGAGAAGGGTCAAGATGACCGGTGGCCGGGTCGATCTTCCATTCCCGGATCTCTGCGCCTTCATCCGCCAGACGGCGCCATACGCCGCTGTTGGCCTCGTGGTCCTGATCGGTCACGACGATGGCCGCGTCCTTGCCCCGCAGCCACTGGCGGACGGCCTGCGCCAGAACGAAGGTATTGGCACTGGTGGACGGGCCGAAGCTCAGTTCCTCGCGGGTCACGCCGAGCAGTGCCGAGAGCCGCGCGCGCGCCTCGTCCATCTCCGTGCCGCCCGCCTGCGCGGCGGGGTAGGGCCCATAGGGCTGCACCTTGCGCGACGTGTAGAACCGGGTCAGCCGGTCCACCACCTGGCGACAAGGGTAGGAGCCGCCGGCATTCTCGAAAAACGCGTGCCCGGCTGTCAGCGGGTCGGAGAACGCGGGAAACTGGCGCCGAACCCAGGCGGTGTCGAGGGCGGGCAAAACGGCGTTCATCTGTGACTCCCTGCAGCGGTGCGCACGATCCTTGCCCGGCGGAACGGCGCCTGCAAGTCCGCTCGTGTGGCGATGTCGCACAAGGGGACGGCGCATCTGGCACGGGCTGTGCATCAACTTTGCGCAAATGATGCCCTCTGCCGCGACTTTTCCTTGAGGGCCGGCAGCACCTCACCTAGTTTCGCTGCAATCGGCACGGCCAGGGGAAGGGCCGGCCCGAGACACAGCGGACCAACCGCCACCGACAGACGAGGAGCACCGATGTCCTTTCGCCGCCATCTTCTGGCCTCAGCCGCGCTTGCCGCAGGCCTGGCCACGCCTTCGCTTGCCGCCGACCCCGAACTGATCGTGTTCGACTGGGCCGGTTTCGAGGAATCCGCGCTTATCGAGGGCTATCTCGCCAAGCATGGGCAGGGCCCGACCTACGCCTTATTCGGCGATGACGACGAGGCGTTCCAGAAGGTCGCCTCGGGCTTCAAGGCCGACGTCGTGCATCCCTGCTCGCAGATGGTGTCGAAGTACCGCGATGCCGGTCTGATCGAGCCCTGGGATGTCAGCCGGATCCCGGAATGGCCGAACATCGCACCCCGCTTCAAGGCCAGCACGACCTTCGTGGATGGCGATACCGTCTGGTACATCCCGACCGACTATGCCTACACCGCGATCGCGTGGAATACCGATCAGGTTCCCGAGGCGGACGTGGCCAGCCTGCAGGTCTTCCACGATCCGAAGTATGCGGGCCGCATGTCTCTGCCCGACAACACCGACGACGTGTTCGCGCTCGCCCTGCTTGCCACCGGTGTGACCGACTGGACCGACGTGACGGAGGAACAGTTCCAGGCTGCCGCCGCCTGGCTGCGCACGGCGCATGGCAATGTCCGCGCCTACTGGTCCGACCCGTCGGAACTGGCGCAACTGATGGCGACCGGCGAGGTTCTGGTTGCCTGGTCGTGGAACGACTCGATCGCGCTGATGCGTGAGGAAGGATTCCCGGTGGGCTTCCAGCGGCAGGCCGCCGAAGGCGCATCGTCATGGTTCTGCGGCTATGTCAACATCAAGGACGCGCCGGGGTCGGAAGACAAGGCCTATGATTTCATCAACGCCTGGCTCGACCACGGGTCCGCCCGCGGGCTTCTGGAGAACTTTGGCTACGCGCATTCCAACGATGCCGCCATGGCCGAGATCTCGACCGAGGAACTGACGGCCGCCGATGTGAACCCGATCGACACGACGCTTCTGGCCCAGACGCCCATCCCGACCGCAGTGCGCGACCGGATGCTGGAAGAATTCGAGAAGATCAAGGCCGGGTTCTGATCCACCGGCTTGACGGATATGGGGGGGCCGCGCCGGGAAGGCGCGGCCCTTTGCGTTGCAATCAGTTGTTGGCGTTCACGATGAAGCTTTCGCCGTACTGGCCCCATTCCATCGACAGGATGCCGTTGCGCTCGGTCGCCTTGTACGAGGTCAGACCGGGCGCCCTGATCACGCTGATCTCTCCACCCGCCAGTCCGATGGCGCCCGCATGCCGGGCTGCCGTGCACAGGTCGCTGTCGGTGGTGTAGGGGCCTGCACCCCAGATCGCATGGTTCACGCCGTTTGCCTCGCAGGTGCAGCGCGTCTCGACATCGGGTCCGAGCGTGCTGCAGGTGCCACCTGCCGCCACCTCGGTCTCGGCTGCGACCGGGGCAAAGGCAATCGACACGTTGTAGCGGCCCCAGCGGGATGTGGTGACGCCGTTCATGGCGCTGCCCGGGTATTCGGCCATGCCGTCAAGCTTGAACGCCATGACGGCGCCGCCCTCTTCGGTGATCATTCCGGCATGGCGGGCCGCCGTGCAGATGTCGCTGTCGGCCGTGTAGGGCCCGCTGCCCCAGGCAGACCGCGTCGGCGCATTGGCCGGGCAGGCGCAGGTGTAGGTGTCATCCGCCACGGGGTAGCGCCCGCAGGCAGGCAGATCCTGCGCAGACGCCATCGACGGCGCAAACGCAAGCAGGACAGCACCAAGGGCACCGCCCGCACCAAAGGCAATCAACCGCATCCGAAATCCTCCGCTTCGAAAAAACCGCACAACCCGCGCGGCTGCGGGATTAATCCATGCAAGGCGAGTCGGATCAACGGTCAAAGCCGGATTCCGGGCAGGGCTTGCGGGCGGGCCCCGGTGCATCCTATATTCAAAGCGTGCCGGGCAACCGGAACTATGGCGATAAACGCACCCGTAATACGCGGATCGGACCCGGGGGCGGTACCCGGCGGCTCCACCATCACACCCGGGCGTTGGCCGGGAGGACGGGGCCGAAACAGGATCGACGAACGTCTAAAGGGGCCAGCTTTCGCTCGGTGAGCTACCACCGTCATCGGTGCAAATTGCATAGTTGCCAACGACAACCGTGCTCCGGTGGCTCTCGCTGCGTAAGCAGCTGGAACATCGAAACCTAAGCCCTTGCGCCTAGCCGCGTAAGGCGGGGTTCGCAGGTACCTGGCAACAGAAACCTGCACCTTCGCCGCCTGTCATTTCACCGGGGAACCGCGTCAGACCGGAAAACGCGCCGCAGGCGTTACGGTCCGATTGCCCCTCGCCCAATGTGGCGCCTCTGGTATAACCGCCGCGAACGCACGACCGGAGATCGCCATGGCAGCCGAGCTTTCCCCCATCGACAAGGCCAAGTTCCTGGCCGCGCAGCGCGCGGTGCAATATGTCGAGGGCGGCATGCGGGTCGGACTTGGTACCGGATCGACCGCTGCCTGGATGGTCCGCTGCCTGGCGGAGCGCATCCGGGAAGAGGGGCTCCGCGTCACCGGGGTGCCGACGTCCAGCCGCACCGCCGATCTTGCGCGACAGCTGAAGGTTCCGGTGATGAGCCTCGACGAGGCGAAATGGCTGGACCTGACGATTGACGGAGCGGACGAGTTCGACGCCGATCTGAACCTGATCAAGGGGGGTGGCGCCGCGCTGCTGCAGGAAAAGATCGTGGCGACCGCGTCGGACCAGATGATCGTGATCGCAGATGCCGCAAAGGAGGTGTCGTGCCTCGGGGCCTTCCCGCTGCCGGTCGAGGTGATCCCTTTCGGCTGGCAGACGACCAAGGCGCTGATCGAGGAAACGCTTGTCTCGATGGATGTGCTCAGCCGCGACGTGTCGCTGCGCATGAACGGCCCGGCGCCGCTGGTCACGGATGAGGCGAACCATATCCTTGACCTGCACCTGAAGCGGATCGGCAACCCTCGGCAACTGGCTCTTGTGCTGAACCAGATCCCGGGCGTGGTGGAGAACGGGCTGTTCATCGACATCTGCGACATCGTCGTGATCGGGCACGGCGACGGCCGGGTGGTGGTGCGCGACATCAACGCGGGCACGACCGAGGACGACCGGGTGGAATTCGTGCCGCCCGCGAACATCTTTGCCGACCTCGATTGAGGTGTCTGCCGGGTCGGCGGCTGGCGTTGCGCGACTTTGTGTGAAATAGCGGGTCGGTGGCAGGGTGGGGATATGGCGGATTTCGACTGCGACCTCTTTGTGATCGGCGGCGGTTCGGGCGGCGTGCGCGCGGCGCGTGTTGCGGCCGGCTACGGCGCGAAGGTCGTCCTGGCCGAGGCCAGCCGGATGGGCGGGACCTGCGTGATACGCGGTTGTGTGCCCAAGAAGCTGATGGTCTTTGCCTCGTCCTTCCGCGAGATGCCGGGCGAGGCGCGCGCCTACGGCTGGGACATTCCTGACGGTGTCTTTGACTGGCCGGCATTCCGGGGCAAGCTTCATGCCGAACTCGACAGGCTGGAGGGTGTGTATCGCCGTCTGCTTGAGGGATCGGGCGTGGCGATCCACGATGCCCGTGCCGTGGTCGAGGATGCGCATACGGTTCGGCTGGATACGGGCGCGCGGATCACCGCGCGACATGTCCTCATCGCGACCGGTGGGCGCCCGGAACGACCGGATCTTCCGAATGCCGATCTTGGTATGGTGTCTGACGACGTGTTCCTGATGGACCGCCTGCCGCAGTCGATGCTGATCGTCGGCGGCGGGTTCATCGCCTGCGAAATGGCCTGCATCCTGAACGGCCTTGGCGTTGCGGTGACACAGTACTACCGCGGCGCCCAGATCCTGCGTGGCTTTGATGACGAGTCGCGCGGACTGGTGGCCGAGGCCATGCGTTCGCGTGGCATCGCGCTGCATTGCGGCACGAACATCGTCGAGATGGCGTCCGCCTCTGCCGATCAGGCGCTGTCCGGCATCGTGACGGGCGGCGGCGCCGACCTTGGTGCCATGGCACGGGACGCCGCCGATCTTCTGCCGCAGGGCGCGCGGGGCGGGCCCGTCTGGGTGAAGGCGACGAACGGCGAGACGAAGGTCTTCGATGCCGTGCTTTTCGCCACCGGGCGCCGTCCGAACAGCGACGGACTGGGTCTCGCCGAGGCGGGCGTCCAGATCGGACGGCGTGGCGAGGTGCAGGTGGACAGCTACAGCCAGACCTCCGTGCCTTCGATCTTTGCCATCGGCGATGTGACCAGCCGTGTGAACCTGACGCCCGTCGCGATCCGTGAAGGCACGGCCTTTTCGCAGACGGTGTTTGGCGGTGTGCAGACTCCGGTCGATCATGACCTGATCCCGTCGGCGGTCTTCACGCAACCCGAACTCGGCACCGTCGGCCTGACCGAGGAGGCGGCGCGCGAGCGTGAGGAGATCGAGGTCTATTGCACCTCGTTCCGGCCGATGCGCACGGCCTTTGCCGGAACACCGGACAGGGTTCTGATGAAGCTGATCGTCAGCGCGTCGACGCGCCGGGTACTTGGCTGCCACATCGTCGCACCGGAGGCGGGCGAGATGATCCAGCTTGCCGCCATCGCGGTGAAGATGGGTGCCACGAAAGAGGATTTCGACCGGACGGTCGCGGTCCATCCAACCATGGCCGAGGAACTGGTCACCATGCGGCAACCCGTCAGGCGCGGCTGACAGCGCTTGAATTTGCCGTCCGGATGACCAGTTAAGGGCCAAAGCTCCAGGAGAGGAACAGGCATGTCAGGCAACGGAGGTCCCTGGGGGGGCGGCGGCGGGAACCGCGGTGGCGATGACGACCGGCGCGATCAGGGGCCGCGCGGACCGCGCCGCCCCGGCGAGGGCCAGCCCGCAATCCCCGAGATCGACGAGATCGTCAAGAAGGGCCAGGAACAGCTGCGCGTGCTGATGGGCGGGCGCGGCGGCCGCGGTGGCTCGGGCGGCGGCGGGGGCGGCCCGATGGGGCCGATGTTCTCGCGCAACGGACTGTTGCTGGGCGGGCTTGCCGCGATCGGCCTTTGGGCCTTCGCGTCGTTCTACACGGTGCGGCCCGAAGAGCGCTCGGTCGAGCTGTTTCTTGGCGAGTTCTCGGCGGTCGGCAACCCGGGTCTGAACTTTGCCCCTTGGCCGCTCGTCACCGCGGAAATCGTTCAGGTGACAGGCGAACGCCAGACCGACATCGGCACCGGCCGTGGCGGTGCGATGGATTCGGGCCTCATGCTGACGCGCGACCAGAACATCGTGGACATCGAATTCCAGGTGGTCTGGAACGTGTCCGATCCGGCGGCCTTCCTGTTCAACCTTGCCGATCCGGCGGACACGATCCGCGCGGTCTCGGAATCGGCCATGCGCGACATCATCGCCAGGTCAGAGCTTTCCCCGATCCTGAACCGTGACCGTGGCGTGATCGCTAGCGACTTGCGCGCCGCGGTGCAGGGGACGCTGGACAGCTACAACGCCGGGATCAGCGTGATCCGCGTGAACTTTGACAAGGCCGACCCGCCCCGCGAGGTGATCGACAGCTTCCGCGAGGTTCAGGCCGCCCAGCAGGAACGCGACCGGCTTGAGAAAGAGGCGGACGCCTACGCCAACCGGGTGACGGCCGGTGCCCGCGGCGAGGCCGCGCGGCTGCTGGAGGAATCCGAGGCCTATCGTGCGCAGGTGGTGAACAACGCGCAGGGTGAGGCGAGCCGCTTCCTCGCCGTCTATGAGGAATACGTGAAGGCGCCTGACGTGACACGGCGACGGATGTACCTGGAGACCATGGAAGTAGTGCTTGGCAGCATGAACAAGGTCATTCTTGACGGGGTGACCGGGGGCGAGGGCGGGGGGCAGGGCGTTGTGCCGTTCCTGCCGCTGAACGAACTGTCGCGGGCCGGCCAGCAGGTCGGCGCGGGCGCCGTGACCGGGGGGAACAACTGATGGCACGTTCTGCGCTTATCCTGCCCATTCTGGGTGTTGTCGCCGCCGCCGCGTTGTCCTCGATCTTCATCGTGGACGAGCGCGAGAAGGTGCTTGTTCTCCAATTCGGGCAGGTGCGCCAGGTCAAGGAAGCGCCCGGTCTGGGGTTCAAGGTGCCGCTGATCCAGGAGGTGGTGCGCTATGACGGCCGGGTGCTGGGGCTGGCGACCCAACCGCTCGAGGTTACCCCGCTCGATGACCGCCGCCTGGTGGTCGATGCCTTTGCCCGCTGGCGGATCGTGAACCTGATCGAGTTCCGCGAATCGGTCGGCACCGAGGGTGTGCGCGCTGCGCAAGTCCGGCTGGACCGTATCCTGAACGCGGCGATCCGCGAGGTTCTGGGTGCCGTGCCATCGAACCGGGTGCTGTCCGAGGACCGGACCGCCCTGATGAACCAGATCCGTGACCGTGCCCGCCGCGAGGCCGCAAGCCTTGGCATCGACATCATCGACGTGCGCCTGACCCGCACGGATCTTCCGGAACAGAACCTTGCGGCAACCTTCGCGCGGATGCGCGCCGAGCGCGAGCGCGAGGCGGCGGACGAGATCGCGCGCGGCAACGAGGCGGCGCAGCGCGTGCGCGCGAGCGCCGACCGGACGGTGGTGGAACTCACCTCTGAGGCCCGCAAGAACGCCGAGGTGGTGCGAGGTGAGGCTGACGCCGCCCGCAACGCCATCTATGCCGAGGCGTTCGGGCGGGACCCGGAGTTCTTTGCCTTCACCCGGTCCCTTACCAGCTACGAGCGGGCCCTGCGCGGTGGCAACTCCTCGATCGTGATGCAGCCTGACAGCCAGTTCTTCGACTACCTGCGCAGCTTCGAACTGCCGGCTGATCGCAGCACGGCACCCGCGAACTGACGGACAGGCTCAACTGCGTGAAAACGGGCGGGTTGCGATGCGGCCCGCCCGTTCCGTTCCGGGGTGCCCTGCGCCACGAACTTTCACATCCTATTGAGAGGCTGCAACAGGGTTTGCATTGCGGCGCGCCAACCTTAGGTGGATGCTGCAACAAGGCGGTGGCTGTGCGGGTCCGCAGGGCGGCTCGACCACCGAGAGGGAAAGGAGTTTCCGAAGTGCAGTCCAGAACCATGTCGGCCGCCGAAGGTCGCGGCCTTGTGACGACAGGTGCGATGCGCGTTTTCCTTGCGCTCGTGCTCGGTCTGGCGCTTGCGCTCTCGCAGGCGTCCGGCGCGGGCGCGCGGGGCGCGCCCGAGAGTTTCGCCGATCTCGCGGCCCAGATCAGCCCGTCCGTGGTGAACATCACCACCACGACCACCGTTGCGGGCCGTTCGGGTGGCCCTTCGCCGGTCGTGCCCGAAGGATCGCCATTCGAGGATTTCTTCCGCGATTTCCTTGATCGTCAGGGCCGTGGCGATCAGGCGCCGCGCCGGTCCGAGGCGCTTGGATCGGGGTTCGTGATCTCGGAGGACGGCTATATCGTCACCAACAACCATGTGATCGAGAAGGCCGACGATATTGAGATCGAGTTCTTTTCGGGCACCCGGCTGAAGGCAAAGGTCGTGGGAACCGATCCGAAGACCGACATTGCCCTTCTGAAGGTGGAAAGCGACACGCCGCTGGCATTCGTGCCGTTCGGCAATTCCGACCTGATGCGCGTGGGTGACTGGGTGGTCGCCATGGGCAACCCCCTGGGCCAGGGCTTTTCGGTTTCGGCGGGCATCGTCTCGGCCCGAAACCGGGCGCTGTCGGGCACCTACGACGACTACATCCAGACCGACGCCGCGATCAACCGGGGCAACTCGGGGGGACCGCTGTTCAACATGGACGGACAGGTGATCGGTGTGAACACCGCCATCCTGTCGCCCAACGGCGGGTCGATCGGCATCGGCTTCTCGATGGCCTCGAACGTGGTGGTCAAGGTCGTTGACCAGCTTCGGCAGTTCGGGGAAACCCGGCGCGGCTGGCTGGGCGTGCGCATTCAGGATGTGACGCCCGACGTGGCCGAAGCGATGGGGCTTGCCGCCGCCAAGGGCGCGCTGATCACCGATGTACCTGACGGCCCGGCCAAGGATGCCGGGATGCTGGCAGGTGACGTGATCGTCACCTTCGACGGGGCGGATGTGGCCGACACGCGCGAACTGGTGCGTCGCGTTGCCGATGCACCGGTCGGGCAGGCGGTGCGCGTTGTCGTGATGCGCGAGGGCAAGACCCAGACGCTGTCGGTCACGCTCGGGCGCCGGGAAGAGGCCGAGGGTGCCGCAACCCCCGCGGCCTCGACCGAGGTGCCGGAACCGCAAAGCGCCGATGTGCTTGGGCTGACGGTGACGCCGCTGACCGCCGAGGAAGCCGAGAAACTGGGCCTGCCTGCGGATACGCAGGGGCTGGCGGTCACCGCGGTGGACGAGACGAGCGAGGCCTATGCAAAGGGCCTGCGCGTGGGTGACGTGATCACCGAGGCAGGCCAGCAGGCGGTCACGCGGCTGCAGGACCTGACCGACAGGATCTCGGAAGCCGAAGGGGCGGGGCGCAAGTCGCTGTTGCTCCTGATACGTCGGGGCGGCGATCCGCGCTTCGTGGCGCTGTCGATCGAGAACTGAACCCTGCCAACCGTGGGATCGGGGGCGGCGCGCGGCGTCGCCCCTTTTCGCGTGATGGCAGGCGTTGAGCGTTCCGCGATCTATTCCCTGGGGACGGCGACGATGCCAAGCGCACGGGCCGCCTCGCGCGACAGGATGTCACTGTCCAGTCCGCGTGGCCTTTGCCACGCCAGGATCGCGCTGCGGGTCGGGCCGTCCATCTGTCCGCTCAGCGGCAACAGATACAACCCACGCGCCTTGAGCGCGCGTTGCAGGGTCGACACCAGATCGACCGTCAGTTCGTCCTCGCAGAGCGTCTCGAACCAGACCTCGCGCCGATCGGACACGATGCGTTGCCGGGTCTCCGTGCGAAACGTCGACGGGGCGATCAGGCTTCCGTCTGGCGCGCGACGTTCCGCGCTTGCCTGCACCTGCTCGGTGACGGTTTCGATCACCGCCGGGGTCACGTCGCCTGCCCAGCAGGCACCCGCAGGTGTTTCGGGCGGGGTCGGGCCCGTGCGGGGGATGAGCGCAGCGGTCAGATCGGCCGAGGACGGCGGCGCCGGCAGCGGACCGCCCGCGCAGGCCGCCAGCAACAGCGCAATCGACAGCGCGGGCCGCAGCCGGAAATCGGGGCTCTGTGTCATGCCTGCGGTCAATGCCCGTTCGCCGTTTCTTGGGCCGCAGATGCGGCCGCATCGCAGGATAGCGGCCCGGACGGGGGCGCGAAAGCCCTGGATCGCAGGATGGACATGCGGGCCCCATGTGCGCCTGCGCCCTCTGGCAAACGCCGGTACTATGGCCTATTTGCAGCAACAAGACTTGACATGGCGCGCGGGCGCGAGGGGACGTAAATGGCACGCATCACCTATGTGGAACATGGCGGCAGGGAACATGTCGTCGAGGTCGCAAACGGCCTGACGGTGATGGAAGGTGCGCGCGACAACGGTATCCCGGGAATCGAGGCGGATTGCGGCGGTGCCTGTGCCTGTTCCACCTGCCATGTCTATGTCGACCCCGACTGGGTGGCGCGGCTGCCCAAGAAGGACGCGATGGAAGAGGACATGCTGGATTTCGCCTGGCAGCCCGATCCGGTCCGGTCGCGCCTGACATGCCAGATCAAGGTTGGCCCGGCCCTTGACGGGCTGCGGGTGTTCATGCCCGAAAAGCAGATCTAGGCCGATGGTCCGCACGGCGCTCCTGATCGCGGCGGCGTGCCTGATCGGGATGACCGATGCCAGTGCGCGGACCGAGCAGGTCGAGGTGACGGGCCCCGGTCCCGCAGTCCGGACCGATCTCACGCCGGCCTGGCCGGTGAAGGCGGCCTTGTCCGGGCCTACCGACCGGTATCCGCACAACGTGCTGGGGGACATTCCGGCCTTCACCACCCTTGTGGTGGGCGCCCTGTCCTGCGGCGGATGTCGCCACGCCCGTGAAGGGCGCACCGAGATCCTGGCGCGGCCGCTTGTGTTCGAGGATGTGGCGCCGCGCCTGTGGGACGTCGACGGCGACGGACGTCCCGAGATCGTGGTCGTCGAGAGCCATGAACGGCTGGGTGCGCGGCTTGCGGTATGGACCTATTCCGACACCGGGGCGGAACTTGTGCGCACGGCGGTCACGCCGCACATCGGGACGCGATTTCGCTGGCTTGCCCCTGCGGGGATCGGCGATCTGGCGGGCGACGGGAAACCGGTGATCGCCTATGTCGATCGCCCGCACCTTCTGCGCGAGCTGGTTTTTGTCCGGCTTGACGGTGCCACCTTGCGAGAGATCGCGCGGGTGCCCGGCTATTCGAACCACGCGATCGGGGAAACCGTGATCCACGGCGGTGTCCGGCGCTGCGATGGCCGGGACGAGGTTCTGGTGCCGCAGGCGGCGGGCGGGCGCCTGATGGCGCTCAGGCTGAATGGCGCGCGCGTCATCGCCCGTGATGTCGGTCCGTGGCGCGGCGCAAGAGACATGGCGCGCGCGCTCGCGTCCTGCGAACGCTAGCCCGCGTTCGGCCAGTCGCTCAGTTGACCTTGCCGGCAGGCAGGAAGGGCAGAGGGGCGACTGGCACGCCGTCCTCGATCAGTCGCCGCGCCTCATCCGGGCGCGCCTCGCCATGGATCGACCGTTCCGGAACCTCACCCGCATGCATCTTCCGCGCCTCGGCGGCAAAGTTCATGCCGACATAGTCCGAGTTCTCCTCGATATGGCGCCGAAGTGCCGCGAGTGCGGCCTCGGTGGGCGAGGTCGGCATTGACAGCGGGCGTTCGGGGCGGGCGGAGGCGTGTTCGGTGACGACCGAGGGTGCCATGGGCGCCTTGTCGACCTGCGCCCCGCCGCAGACCGCGCAGGTCAGCCGCCCCGCCGCCGACAGCGAGTCGAAGGCGGCCGACGACTGGAACCAGCTGTCAAAGCTGTGGCCATCGGCGCAGCGGAGCGAGAAGCGGATCATCGGTGCAGGTCCGGTTCGGGGCTTTCAGTCGTGCTTGGGCAATGCGGCCGTCACAGCGCATGCCTTTGATCAAGCTAAACACGGGGCGGAGAAGTTCAAGGGCAATGGTCCGATCAGTCCCTGGACGAAGGGGCGGGCGGGGCGAATGCGGCGATCAGCGCCTGCAGGTCTGGCTCGTCCACCTTTGTCGCTGCCTTGTCCTGCCGGAACCAGCGGACCCGGCGCTGACCCTTTTCCGGGAAACGCTTGTCCCGACGGTCGACGGCGATCGAAAACACGGACACGACGCAGGGTACGGAAACCGACCGGTCTTCGTTCCGGTTCAGCACCTTGTCATAGCTGAAAAAGCCGACGCATTGGGGTTCGATCCTGCCGCGAACCCCGGCTTCTTCCCAGGCTTCGCGCGCTGCGGCACGGGCTCCGTCCATACCCTCGATCGGCCAGCCCTTCGGAATGACCCACCGCCCCGTCTCGCGGCTGGTGACCAGAAGGATCTCGATCACTCCGTTGTGCGCCCGCCAGCACAGTGCCGCATTCTGGCTGTGCGTTACGTCTTCGCCCGACAGGAAACTGTCACTTGCCGCCCGTTTCACTCTGCCCGCCTTGCTCGTTGCCTGTCCGGAACCGGCTGACGCCAGGTGGCGTGTCCGATCCTCGCGGTGCCGACATCTGCGGATTTGTCTAGATGTCTGTTCATCTCCAACCCTCTCACAGCATTGGGCTCTTGCCCACCGAAAAATCGCGTCATGTCGCAGAATTGACGCTGATGCGTGGCGCACTAGGCTGGTGCCGCGGAGCGGCGGGGACGCATGGACGGAGAAGCGCATCAGGTGGCGGCGATGCCGACGTTCGTCGGGTCCGAGGTGTATCGCGGGTCCAGCTACGGGCCCGCGCATCCGTTGCGTGTTCCGCGCGTTTCCACCGTCATGGACCTTTGCCGTGCGATGGGCTGGCTGCCGCCGGACAGCTATCGCCCAAGTCCGCGCGCCAAGGCGGCCGCGCTGTCCGTCTGGCACGATCCGGACTATATCGCGGCGCTTCAGGCCGCCGAGGCCAGCGGTCAGGCCACCGAGGAGATGCGCCTGCGGTTCAATCTGGGCACGCTGTCGAACCCGGTATTTCCACAGGTATGGCGTCGCCCCGCGACAGGGGCGGGTGGCACGATGCTGGCGGCGGAACTGGTGCGCGACGGCGGCGTCGTGCATGTGCCGGGTGGCGGCACACACCATGGGATGCCCGACCGGGCAAACGGGTTCTGCTATCTGAACGACGTGGTCCTTGGCATCCTGACACTGCGCCGGATGGGCATCGACCGCGTGGCCTATGTGGACATCGACGCGCATCACTGCGACGGGGTGGAGGCTGCCTTTGCCGACACGCCCGAAATTCTGATGATCTCGGTGCATGAACAGGGCCGCTGGCCGTTTTCGGGACGACTGGAAGACGGTGGCTGTGGCAACGCGTTCAACCTTCCTGTTGCGCGCGGGTTCAATGATACCGAGATGCGTGTCGTCCTAGACGACCTGATCCTGCCCCGCGTGGCGGCGCACCGTCCGCAGGCGATCGTGCTGCAATGCGGGGCGGATGCCGTCGAGGAGGACCCGCTTTCGCGACTGTCGCTGTCGAACAATGCCCATTGGGGGGTGGTTCGGGCGCTTGCCCCGCTGTCGCGGCGGTTCATCGTGCTGGGGGGCGGGGGCTATAACCCCTGGTCGGTGGGGCGGTTGTGGTCCGGCGTCTGGGCGATCCTCGCGGGGCAGGAGCTGCCAGACCATCTGCCGGATGCCGCGCAGGCGGTGCTGCGCGGACTGACCTGGGGTGGCGGCGGCCGTCCGCCACCGGATCCCCGGATGCTGACCACGCTGGCCGATCCCCCGCGCGAGGGTCCCGTTCGCCGCGATCTGCGCGAGGCCATCGCAGTTCTGGCGCGACGGGGGATGCCGGGATGATCCGGGCCTTTCTCGCCCTGTCGCCGCCCGACGATGTGCGGGCGCGATTGCAGGTTCTGCAATACATGCTGCCGATGCCGCGCCGGGTAGAGCGGGAAGACCTGCATCTGACGCTTGCCTTTCTGGGTGAGGTATCCGACGCCGTGCTGGTTGCGGTCGACGACGGCATGGTTGCGCTGCGCATGGCGCCCTTCGCCATCATGCTGTCGGGTGTGGACGTGATCGGGGGGGCGGCTGCGCGCGGTGCCCATGCGACGGTTGCGCCTTCGGAACCGCTGAGCCGCCTGCAGGCGAAAGTCGAACGCATTGCCCGGCAGGCCGGCGTGCCGATCGAGGCGCGGCGGTTTCTGCCGCATGTCACGCTGGGCCGGTTCGCCCCTCCCGCGCCACTTGATCGGGTGCGTCTGGAACGCGCCATCCTGGCCGAAGCGGGCTTTCAGGCCGGCCCCTGGCAGGTCGAGGAGGTGACACTCTACCGGTCATGGCTGGGTACAAAGGGTCCGCACTATCAGGCGCTTGCGAGCTATCGGCTGGCCTGAGCGCGCAACAGTCCTAGACCTGTGGCGTGTGGCCGGCCAGCACGATGCGCATCCATTCGCTGTCGATGTTGCCACCGCACAGGATCAGGCCCACCTCGCGCCCCGCCATCGCATGACGTTCTGCCATCAGTGCGGCCAGCGGCGCGGCACCCGCGCCCTCGGCGGCGTTGTGGGTGTCGGCGAAGTAGATGCGGATCGCCTGCGCCACCTGATCGTCGCTTACCGCCACGATGCGGTCGGCGCCCGCGCCATAGATCGCAAGCGCCTCCTCGACCGGAACGCGCACCGCCATGCCGTCCGCGAAGGTGCGCGCGGTTTCGGTGGCCACCGGTCGGCCGGCCTCGGCCGATAGCTTCGCCGTCTGCGCCGCCTCGCTCACCACCCCGACGACGCGCGTCGCAAGGCCAAGCGCATCGCGTGCCGCGATCACGCCGCAAATGCCGGAACCGCAGCCGATAGGGACGTAGACCGTGTGCAGGTCTGGCTTTTCGGTGAACATCTCCCAGGCATAGGTGGCCACGCCACGGACCAGTTCACGATGAAACGGCGGCACGGGAAACAGGCCGGACGTCGCGGCCACGCGGAACACCTCTTCCCGCGCGGCATCGAAATCGTCCCCGAACTCGACCAGTTCCGCCCCGAAGGCGCGCATCGCCGCGTTCTTCTCCACCGCATTGCCGCGCGGAACATAGATCACGGCGCGCAGTCCGGCGGCCACCGCAGCCCTGGCCTGGGATTGCCCGTGGTTGCCGCGCGTCGCGGTGATCACCCCCGGGCAGTCGGGGCTGGTGCGGCGCAGCCAGTCGATGAAGGTGATCCCGCCCCGCACCTTGAACGCCCCCGTCGGGCCGTGGTTCTCATGCTTGACCCAGACCCTTGCACCCGTGCGCTGCTGCAGCGTCGGCCAGGCATAGAGTGGCGTGGGCGACATGTGGCGGTGCACAAGGGCTGCCGCGGCCGTGAGTTCGTCGCTGGTGAACATGCTGCGTCCTCCTCCGGTCCATCGTTCTCAGGCAATCCGGCGGCCTGCAAGGGGATGCGGCCCGTGGTCGCAGATTGATTTAGAATTGATCCAGATCAGGTTCCGAACACGCGCGACCCGGCAGTCTGTACGCGCTGCAAGAGCAAGCTTCCGAACGGAGAGTCCCATGCGTCTTATGTTTTCCCTGCTGGCCATCAGCACGCTGGCCGGCACTGCCTATGCCGACCCGATGCGGGATGAGGCCCTCGAGATATTCAAGCCGCTGCCATCGACCATTCCCGCGCTGAAGGACAACGTGGTGACGCCCGCCAAGATCGAGCTTGGCAAGGCACTGTTCCTTGACCCCAGACTGTCGGCATCGGGCGTGTTCTCGTGCTATTCCTGCCACAACCTGACAACGGGTGGTGACGACAACATGGAGGTGTCGGTCGGTCACGGCTGGCAGAAGGGCCCGCGGAATGCCCCCACGGTGCTGAACGCGGTTCTGAACGAAGCCCAGTTCTGGGACGGTCGCGCCGAAGACCTGGCCGCACAGGCCAAGGGGCCGGTGCAGGCCGGTGTCGAGATGGCGAACACGCCCGAGAATGTCGAGGCCACGCTGTCCTCGATGCCCGCCTATGTCGAATGGTTCGCCACCGCCTTCCCGGACCAGGCCGATCCGCTGAGCTTTGACAACATGGCCAAGGCGATCGAAGCTTTCGAGGCCACGCTGATCACCCCGGCCCCCTTCGACGCCTGGCTGAACGGCGACGACAACGCGATGACCGCCGACGCCAAGGCGGGGCTGCGCCTGTTCATGGACAAGGGCTGTTCGTCCTGCCATTCGGGCATCAACGTCGGTGGCCACGGCTACTATCCCTTCGGCCTGATCGAGCGCCCCGGCGCCGAGATCCTGCCGCCGGGCGACAAGGGCCGCTTTGCCGTGACCGAGACCGCGGATGACGAGTATGTTTTCCGCGCCTCGCCGCTGCGGAACATCGGGCTTACCGCGCCCTACTTCCACTCGGGCAAGGTCTGGGATCTGTCTGTCGCCGTCGAGATCATGGCCGAAAGCCAGCTTGGCGAATCGCTCCAACCGGGCGAGACCGCACAACTCGTGGCTTTCCTTGACAGCCTGACGGGGCAACTGGCGCCCGTGACCCTGCCGGTCCTTCCGGCCGAGACGGCCGCCACGCCGCGGCCGACCTCAGAGGTCAGATGATGCGAACGTCTCCGGGGCGGATCCGAAAGTCCGCCCCGGAGCGATATCCGACGGACATCGGCACGGTCAGAGGGGCGGTGGATGCCGCCCCGGCCAGTCCGTTGCCCTGTGATAGGCGTTGCCGATGGCCAGCACCCTTGCGTCGTTGCCGGCCGCACCGAACAGCTGGAACCCGTTGGGCAGTCCCGTCGGCCCGAAACCGGCCGGACAGGCAAGGCTGGGCAGCCCTGCCAGGCTGACCGGCACCACAATCTCCATCCAGCGGTGATAGGTGTCCATTGCCCGCCCCGCGATGGCCTGCGGCCAGCGCCATTCCACCGGGAAGGGCCAGACCTGCGCCGACGGTATCACCAGGGCATCATAGCGCCTGAACAGCCGCGCCACGGTGGCGTACCAGCGGCTGCGGATGTCCGATGCGCGGAACACCGCATCGGCCCCGATGCCCTGGCCCTGCTCGATCTCCCATGCGGACTCGGGTTTCAGGGCGGCGCGCTTGGCCGGATCGGCCCAGAGCGCGCGCTTGGCCCCGGCATTCAGGAAGGCGCGCAGCGTTGTCCAGGAAAACCACAGGTCTTCTGCGGCAAAGGGTGGCTGCACCTCGTCGACCACGCAACCCATGTCTTCGAGAACCCGAAGCGCTGCACGACACAGGTCAAGGATGCCCGCCTCGCAGGCATAGGCCCCGCCCCAGTCACCCAGCCAGCCGATCCGCAGCCCCCTGGTGTCGAGGTCCAGCCGGTCACCGAATCCACCTGCGGTGCGGCCAAACGGCACCTCGGGGTTCTCGCCCGCCAGCACGTCGAGCAGTCGGGCGACATCCTCGACGGTACGGCCCATCGGGCCTTCCGTGGCCAGCGTCGCCATGAATGTCTCGCCGTCTGCGTCCGCCGGAACCAGCCCGTAGGTCGGGCGAAAACCGTAGACGTTGCAGAACGCGGCCGGGTTGCGCAGACTGCCCATCATGTCCGAGCCATCGGCGACCGGTGCGAGCCGCGCGGCCAGCGCCGCCGCTGCACCGCCCGACGATCCGCCCGCGCTGCGCGACCGGTCGTAAGGGTTCCGCGTTGCACCGAACACGGTGTTGAACGTGTGGCTGCCATGGCCCCACTCGGGTGTATTCGTCTTGCCAAGGAACAACGCGCCTGCCGCCCGCATCCGGGCGACGATCAGGTCATCCTGCGGCGCGATCTGTCCCGCGAACAGGGGTGAGCCAAACGACGTGGGCATGCCCGCGACATTCGCCAGGTCCTTCACCGACAATGGCAGGCCGTGCAGCCAGCCGCTGCGTGGCGCATCGTCCAGCAAACGCGCCTCGGCCATCACCGTTTCAGGATCGCGCTGTGACACCACTGCGTTGATTGTGGGGTTCACCTTGGCAATGCGCGCCAGAAAGGCGGCGGCAACCTCGGATGGGGCCACGGTCCGCGCGGCGATCCTGCGGGAAAGCTCCGACGCCGACAGGTCGGTCAGGTCCAATTGTTCAGCCTCATGTTGGCAAGCCATGCCTGTCCCGCCTGCGCAGGGGGGCGGCATGCCCCCCTGCGCGGCTCCCGCATCAGCGGGTGCATTCCGTCACTTCTGCAGTTCGGTCCAGATCGCTGTCTGGATCGCCTGGGCCGCGGGCGAGCAGGTGGCGTTGAACTTGCCCGCCGAGATCAGTTCCGGCGGAATGTTCAGCTCCGGCGCGTCCTTCATGTCCTCGGGCATGAACGGTGCCGACCCGCTGATCCCGTTGGCATAGCGCGCGAAGGCCGAGATCATCGCGGCATTCTCGGGATCCATCACGAAGTTCAGGAACAGCTTGGCGTTCTCGACGTTCTGCGCGTCCGACAGGATGCCGGCCGAATCCATCCACAGCGGGAAGCCTTCCCTCGGGTGGCCATAGACGATGTCGGAATTGACCAGACGCGCCCGCATGGTCGAGCCGTTCCAGTTGACCGAGGCCGCGACATCGGTATTGGCCAGCTTCTCGGTCATGCCATAGTCCATCGACATCCAGTGCGGCTTGGCCGCCACCAGCACGTCGCGCACCTTGCGCATCACCTCCAGGTCTTCGGAACAGCGGTCGCCGCCGACGTAAGAAATCGCCAGCATCATCACGTCGGCCATCTCGGGCACGACGTTGATCTTGCCCTTCAGCTCATCCGGCGGGTTCAGCCAGATGTCCGAGGTGTTCACGTCGCCTGCATAGACCGACTTGTTCACCGCAACGCCGGTCGTGCCCCACTGCCACGGAATCGTGTGCTTGCGGCCCGGATCCCAGTCCACGTTCATCCACTCGGGCGCGATATTGGCGTGATTCGGCAGTTCGGCCGGATCCAGCTCCATCAGCAGGCCCTTCTCCACGAAGATCGGCACGTAGGAGTTCGACGGGACCACGATGTCAAACCCGTGGCCGCCCGCCTCGATCTTGGCAAGCGCCGTGTCGTTGCTGTCGTAGTCCGTGACCGTCACCTTCACGTCGAACTCTTTCGAGAACTTCTCGATCAGTTCCGGGCTCGTGTAGTTGCCCCAGTTGAAGATGTTCAACTCGCCCGCAGCCTGCGCGAGCGGGGCCGACGCGAAGGTCAGCGCGGTGGCCATCAGCAGCTTTTTCATGTGTTCTCTCCTTGTTGGTCTTCTGTCGGTCAGGCGGCGTCTACGTCCGCTTGCGGGTCAGCAGGAAAAACGCGGTCAACAATACCACGGTCAGCGCAAGAAGCGCGGTCGATATTGCGTTGACCTCTGGCGTGATCGCCCGGCGCATCTGCCCAAGCATGTAGGTCGGCAGGGTATCCTGCCCCCCGGATTTCACGAATTCGGTAATCACGACGTCGTCGAGCGAGATCACGAAGGACAGCATCGCGCCGGCCGCGATCCCCGGTGCCATCAATGGCAGCGTCACCCTGCGAAAGGTCTGCCACGGCGTCGCGTAGAGATCGGCGGCGGCTGTTTCCAGCGTCAGGTCCATGCCTTCCAGACGAGCACGTATGGGTAGATAGGCAAAGGGGATGCAGAACGCCGAATGCGCGACGATCAGATAGCCAAGCCCCTGATAGCCCGTGGCAACCTTGATCTGGGCAAAGAAGATCAGCAATGCCACGGCGGTCACGATCTCGGGCACCATCAGCGGTTGGTTGATCACCACATAGATGAAGGTCTGGCCCTTGAACGCCTTGCGCCGGGTCGTCGCCAGCGCCGCCATGGTGGCAAGTGTCGTGGCGATGGCTGCCGCGAAGCTTGCGATGACCAGCGACCGGACCGTGGCGTCCTTGATCGCCTGGTTCTTCCAGGCATCGCCGTACCAGTGCAGCGAAAACCCTTCCCAGACGGCGACGGACTTGCCCGCGTTGAACGAAAACGTGACCAGTGTCGCGATCGGCAGGTAAAGCAGCACGAAGGCAACGATGGCGACCGTGGCAAATCCCGGCAGGTAGGATGCGGAGAAGCTGCGCTCAGCCATGCGGGTTCGACCCCCGGTTGGCCACCCGCACGTAGACCAGCAGCGCCCCCATCACGATCACCAGCAGGGTCATCGAGATCGCTGCCCCCAGCGGCCAGTTGCGGCCCTGCCCGAACTGCAGTTCGATGAAGTTGCCGATCATCATGTTCTTGCCGCCGCCCAGCACCCGCGGCGTGACATAGGCGCCGAGCGAGGGCACGAAGACCAGGATCGACCCGGCGATGATGCCCGGTTTGACGATCGGCAGGATCACCCTGCGCAGGATCGCCATGCGGCTGGCGTAAAGGTCATGCGCGGCCTCCAGCAGACGCATGTCGAACCGGTCGATGGCCGCGAACAATGGCAACACCATCAGCGGCAGATAGACATACGTCATGCCGATCAGGACGGCGGTGTCGGTATAGACCAGCTGGATGGGGCGTGCGATCAGGCCCAGCTTGATCAACACCGTGTTCATCAGGCCCTCGTTCCGGATGACCTCATTGATTGCGAAGGTCCGGATCAGCAGGTTGGTCCAGAACGGAATGGTGATCAGGAACAGCCACATCGCGCGTTGCTGGGGTGGCCGTGTGGCGATGAACCACGCCGTCGGGAACCCGACGGCAAAGGTGATCAGGGTTGTCATGAGCGACAGTTTCACCGACCGCCAGAAGATCGTCAGATGCGCATCCGCCAGCTTCAGCGTGCCGTCAAAGATATCGCGGGTGTAAAGGATGCTGACCCAGCCGTCCCACGAGAACTCCCATACGACATTGCCGTATGTGCCCGGCGCCAGGAACGAATAGACCAGAACGATCAGGAGCGGCCCGGAGGCCGCGAAGAACAGCAGAGCGAGCGCCGGCGCCGACAGCAGCCACGCCCTGCGGGCGGAACGTGTGGCTGCCTCGGTCTCGGCGTCCCGCATCGCCGTCAGTCCCCCAGAACCTGGACGGCGCCCGGGGCAAATCGCAGCCCGACCGCCGCCCCCCGCGACAGCCCGGCATCGCCCGACGCCGGGCTTTGCACCCGGGCCACGACTTCGGCACCGTCGGACAGCACAAGATGGCAATGCGTGTCTGTCCCGAAATAGACCAGATCGCGCAGCGTGGCGGGAATTGCGCCCGGCTCGCCTTCGGGCGCGAGCCGGACCTGTTCGGGCCGAACCGCCACGGTGACACGCCCCGGTCCCGCCGCCCCCTGCGCCTCGACAACCGCGCCGCAGTCCAGCCGCACGCCACCCGGCACGGTGGTACCCATCAGGAAATTCGTCTCGCCGATGAAATCCGCGACAAACCGGTTCACCGGGCGGGTATAGATCATGCGCGGATCGCCGACCTGCTGGATGCGCCCGGCCTGCATCACCGCCACGCGGTCCGACATGGTCAGCGCCTCTTCCTGATCATGCGTGACAAAGACGAAGGTGATCCCTGTCTCGGTCTGCAACCGCTTCAGTTCGATCTGCATCTCCTTGCGAAGCTTGAGGTCGAGCGCCGACAGCGGTTCGTCCAGCAACAGGACGCGAGGTTGCGGCGCCAGGGCGCGCGCCAGGGCCACCCGCTGCTGCTGCCCGCCCGAAAGCTGGGATGTCCTGCGCCCTGCCATCGACTCGAGCTTGACCAGTGCCAGCATCGCGTCGGTGCGCGCCGTCACCTCGGCACGGGGCTTGCCCAGCATTTCCAGCCCGAACGCGACATTCTGCGCCACGGTCAGGTGCGGGAACAGCGCATAGGACTGGAAGACCGTGTTCACCGGGCGACGGTTCGGGGGCAGGGCGGTGATGTCCTGTCCGTCCAGCCAGATGGTGCCCGATGTCGGCGCCTCGAACCCTGCGATCAGCCGCAGGAGCGTGGTCTTGCCACAGCCGGACGGTCCCAGAAGTGTGAAGAATTCGCCCGTTGCGATCTCGACCGACACATTGTCGAGCGCCCGAACTGCGGAAGCGCCCAGACCGAAGGCCTTGACGGCCTGGCGCACCTCGATGCCCGTGGCTCCTGTCACCGGATGTCCCCTTGTCCCTATGTCAGGTTAGACGGCGGATTTCCCCGCTGTCCACCGTCTTTTGATCATTTCATGCACAGATCGGCGGCAGCCGTTGTGACCAGGGTTGCGCCTGCTCAAGTTCCGCGCAAAGCGCGATCAGGGTCTCGTCATCGCCGAAGCGGGCAGCCAGGTGGATGCCGATCGGCAACCCCGCTGCCGACATTGCCAGCGGAACGGAGGCAGCAGGCTGGCCCGAGGCATTGAACACGGCACAGAAGGGCGAATAGGCGAAAATGCCCTGCGGGCCGGTTCGGAATGCAACATAGTCCTCGGTCACATGCGAAAAGCGGCCCACCCGCGCGGGGGGTTCGGCAAGCGTCGCAGACAGGATGATGTCGCAGGCCGGTCCGGCATCGGGGTCGAATGCCGCTGCCATCTGGCGGCCGAAGTCGTGGATCTCGCCCACCGCCTCCAGGTAGCGGGTGGGGTGCAGGGTTTCGGCATGACGCAGCGCGCCGCGCGCGACGCCTTCCACGTCGTCCGGCCGCAGGTCGCGACCCAGTGCTGCCAGCCTGGTCCGGATCGACAGGGCGGTTCCAACGGCCACGATATCGGTCCAGGCCCGCATCATCATCGCGACATCGGCCTTGGGTCGCCCGGGTTCGACATGATGCCCAAGTCCCTCCAGCAGACGCGCGGCGGATCGTACGGCCTCGGCCACCTCCGGGTGGACAGGTCCGCCCGTGAAGGTGGTATCGCAGAGCATCACGCGCAGCCGACGTGGCGGGCGGCTGATGGCATCGGAGTGGCTGACACGAAGGGGAGGGGCCCAGTAGGGCGCGCCGGGATCGGCACCGTGGCACGCATCCAGCATTACGGCCGTATCGCGCACCGAGCGGGTCAGGAAACCGTCGATCGCCATGCCGGCCCAGCCCTCGCCCGCGTAGGGGCCATCCGGCAACCTTGCGCGGGTCGGCTTCAATCCGAACAGCCCGCAGCTTGCCGCAGGAATGCGGACCGATCCGCCACCGTCGGAGCCATGGGCAAAGGGCACGATCCCTGCCGCCACAGCCGCCCCGGCCCCGCCGGAGGATCCGCCCGGGGTGTGATCGGGGTTCCACGGATTGCGCGTCGGCCCGCCATAGACGGCGGCCTCGGTCGCAGCGCCGATGCCGCCTTCCGGGGCTGTCGTCCGGCCGAAGGTCACCACTCCCGTTGCGCGCATCCGGTCCCAGATCGCGCTGTCCCGACGGTAGCGGGTATCGGCCCACAGGCGCGACCCCATGTGACTGGGAAAGTCCACGGCCTCGGCGCCCAGGTCCTTGAGCAGGAAGGGTACCCCCCGGAACGGACCGCGCGGCAACCCCGCCGCGATGGCCCGACGCGCGACCTCTTCCTGCATCAGGACCACGGCGTTCAGGTGCGGGTTCACCCGCGCCACCGCGTCGAGCGCCCGGTCGAGCAGCTCGACCGGTGTCACCTCGCCCTTGGCGACGCGTGCGGCAACGGCGGTGGCATCTGGCAGGCTGGTGGTCATCGGGCGCTCCTTCCGGTTGGTGGCAGATTGCGCGGAGGCGCGCGGCAAGGCTAGCCCGGATCGCGTTTTCCAGCCGCATGGCGGCGCAGGAAGGGCGTCAGCGCGGCCGCAATGCTGTCGGGTGTGACCGGCTTGACCAGATACCCGTCCAGCCCCGCCGCCATGTGCCGCGCGCGATCCTGGGGCAGGGCGTCGGCGGTCATCGCCACGATGGCCGGGCGAGGGCCGGGGGCGGCAAGGGCGCGGATGGCTGCGCAGGTCTCGGCCCCGCTCATGCCGGGCATGTTCATGTCCAGCAGCACCACATCCACCTGCGACCTTTCCAGATGTGAAAGGGCGGCCTCGCCCCCCGCCGCCTCGGCAGCCTCTGCACCCAGAAGTCGCAGGCAGGACAGGGCAACCAGCCTGTTGGTTGCCAGATCGTCCACCACAAGCGCCCGCAGTCCGGCGAGTTCCGTTCCCGAGGGCGCGGGCGGCGGGGCAACCTCCGGCGCATCCGGCAGGGCCAGGCTCAGGTGAAACCGGGCCCCGGACCAGGTGTCGGACGGCGGCAGCAAGGCCAGATCCCCGCCCATCCGCCGCGCGAGATCGCGCACGATGATCAGCCCAAGGCCGCGACGGCCGGTTCCCGGGCCGCCGGACGGCGCTTGCGAATCGAACAGACGACCGCGCAGATCGGGTGCGACGCCGGGACCGCTGTCGGACACGATGATGTCGAGCACATCGCTGCCGGTGGCCGCCTGTGATCGCCGGCTGGCGGTCACCTTCACGCCGCCCCGCGCCGTGTGGCGCAGCGCGTTCGACAGCAGGTTCGACAGGCACTGCTGCAGCCTGTGACTGTCGATCATCGCCGGGCGGTCGAGCCCCGGCCCGATCTCCAGATCAAGCGAAAGCCCGGCCTCGGCCGCGCGGGGCCGGAACAGGGCGACAGATGCGGCCAGAACGGCAGCGGGTTCTGCCGCACGTGGCCTGACCGGCATGTCGCCCACCCGGACCACCGCATCGTCCATACTGTCGTTCAGGATGGTGGCCAGGCCCTCTGCCGAGGCGAGCAATGCGCCAAGGCGGTCGCGTTGTTCGGGGTCGCGGCTCAGGCGCAGTTCGGCGTGGGCGAGGCCAAGGATCCCGTTCAGCGGCGTGCGCAGTTCATGGCTCATCCGCGCAAGAAACCTTCCCTTCGCCGCATCCGCCTCGAGCGCCGCCCGCCGTCCGGCCGCCATGTCGCGGTGCAGCCGGTGGTTCGACAGCATGGCCGACACGAAGTAGCCGACCGCGACCACGCCGCACAGGCTGGTCAGCGCCAGCGCCGACCAGTCGCCACGCGGCAGCCAGTAGACCACATTCGACCCGAAGATCAGCAGCGCCAGTGCCGCCGCCCCGGCAAGACCATGCGGCAGATGGATCGCGCGTACCGTCGCCATGTGCATCATCGACCCGGACAGCAACCCCAGCGAAAGGGCCTTGGCGTAGGGATCGTCCACATGCCAGACGACGGCCGCTGGCAGGGCAAAGCAGGTCTCGATCCAGAAGACGACCGCAAGGATGACCCGCCTGCGCCAGGGATCGCGGACCATCGCGGCAGGGTCGCGCATCAGGCGCTGCGACATCACCTCGCCCGCAAGGTCGAGGACAAGCAGCGTCGCCACGAAGGGCAACGGCAGATAGATCGTGGTCATCCCGTAGGCCAGCAGCGTGGCCACCGCCCGCACCGGGGTTTCCTCGCGCAGGAACTCGGCCTGCCGCGCAATCTCGTCGTGCAGCGCTTCGGTGTCGATGGGACCGGCGGGTGGACGTGTCATGCCTTTCTGTCCTTGGGTCTCTTCCGACATGGCGCCCCCCGCCCGTTCGTCAATCGGTTCCGGTCATCCTACGGGGTGTCCAGTGTCACCGAGCCCCGCAGATCGCCCTCGGGGGTGAAGATCAGGAAGCGCCGGTCGACATCGTCCGCTCCGGACACCACGACCCCGATCCAGCCACGGCCGAAGGTTACCGCCTCGGCGCGGGTGCCTGCGGGCAGGGCCAGCGACGCCGGCAGGTCGGGCAGCGGTGACCGGATCGCCTGCGGCATCCGCGTGACAATCAGCGCAACCACCGTTATGACACCGGCAATCATGCTGATCGTCAGCACGATCACCAGCCATTTCAGAAAGCGCAGGGATGGCGGCAGCGCCACATCCCCCCCATCGCCGGTTCCGCCGTTCATGATCCCGCCCTCCGATGATCCCGACGACGACGATGCGCCGCCGGGCGACGTGCTGCGTCTGGACATCGGCCTAGAGCCCGATGGTCGTCTTGACAAGGCACTGGCCCGTGCCGCCGCCGCTGCGCTGCCGCCGAGCGAGGCCCCCTCGCGTTCGCGGATCGCCAAGGCGATCGCGGAGGGCGCCGTATCGTGCGGCGGCGTGACGCTGTCCGACGCGAACGCGCGCCCGGAGCCCGGAGCGGTGTATGAGATCATCCTGTCCGAAGCGGCCGAAGTCGCGGCAAGGCCGGAAGCGATTCCCCTGTCGGTGATCTGGGAGGATGCCGACCTGGTCGTGATCGACAAGCCTGCCGGGATGGTGGTGCATCCTGCACCCGGTGCGTGGACCGGCACACTGGTCAATGCGCTGCTGCATCACTGCGGCGACAGCCTGTCGGGCGTGGGCGGCGCACGCCGTCCCGGAATCGTCCACCGGATCGACAAGGATACGACCGGCCTACTGGTTGTCGCCAAGTCCGATCGTGCGCACCGCGGACTGTCGGGGCAGTTCGCGGCACACAGCGTGGCGCGGGCCTATCTGGCGGTGGTGCACGGCCTGCCGGACCCCGGCGATCCGCGTCTGCGCGGGCTGCGGGGGGTGGCGGCGGAACCCGGTGGCGTCATCCGCATTTCGACCCAGCTTGACCGGCACCCGACCGACCGGCAGCGTCAGGCCGTGGTCGAGGGGCGCGGGCGTCACGCGGTGACGCGATTCCGCGTGGTTGCGGCCTACGGCAAGCCCCCGGCCGCCGCGCTTGTCGAATGTCGGCTGGAAACCGGCCGGACGCATCAGATCCGCGTTCACCTCGCCCATGCCGGGCACGGGCTGGTGGGTGATCCGGTCTACGGAGGGCGGCGGCGCCTGCCGGTGCGGGCGGTCGGTGCCGAGGCTGCGGCGCTTGCGAATGGCTTTCCGCGCCAGGCGCTGCATGCGGCCGAGCTTGGCTTTGACCATCCGGTGACGGGCAAGCGCCTTGATTTCGCGGCGCCGCTGCCCGCCGACATGCAGGCCCTGACCCGGGCACTGTCGCAGGGTTAGGTCAGGCGAAGCGGGCGGGTGACAGTGCCGCGACAAGGTCTGCGGACAGTTCGGTCGCGCGGCCAGCCAGAAGGTCGGCGGCCAGACGCGCCGCCGCGGGTGCGGTCTGGAACCCGTATCCGCCTTGTCCGGCCAGCCAGAAGAACCCGGCGACGGCGCGGTCGAAGCCGATCACCGGCACCCGGTCGGGCGCGAAGGTGCGAAGGCCTGCCCAGTTCGCCAGCATCCGCGT
Organism: Paracoccaceae bacterium; assembly: GCA_019454225.1. Lineage (NCBI taxonomy): Bacteria > Pseudomonadati > Pseudomonadota > Alphaproteobacteria > Rhodobacterales > Paracoccaceae > Paracoccaceae bacterium. The sequence continues at coordinate 1,909,170 of CP075370.1, forward strand.
GACCGGGGTGGTCACCATTGCCTCGTAGCGCGCCAGCCCTTCCGCCAGAACCATGTCATCGGCCCAGGCATCCTGCGGGGGCATCGGGTGTTCCTCGGCCGGCGAGACGATCAGGGCGCCCGCGTCCGGCTTCATGTACCAGCCCTCGCCCGCGCCAAAGACCATGGGCCAGCCCGAAGGGTCATGCGCGCCCGGGGCGGGTATCCGGGCCATCGAGCGACGCATCGGCGCAAATCCAAGTGGTGCGGCGCCCGCCATTTCCGCCACACCGTCAACCCACGCGCCTGCGGCATTGACCAGGATCTGCGCCTCGGCCCCGCCCCCCGGCCAGGCCAGGCGCCAGGCCCCGCCGGCCCGGGTGGCCGAGGTGACCCGCGCGCCGGTCCGTATCTGCGCCCCCGCGCTGCGGGCGGCGCGGGCATAGCCCTGCAGCAACAGGTCGGTGTCGATGTCCCAGGCGTGATCAGCCAGGGCCGCATGGGCCACCGCATCCGGGTTCAGGATCGGCACGCGTGCCACGGCTTCATCGACAGTCAGCCGGTCCATCTGCATCGCATCGGCGTCCGCCTCAAATGCCGCGCGCTGCGACCTGTCGGCCACCACCATGATTCCGCGTGGCGACAGCACGCCCGGCAGCGCGCCGAACGCGGTGCCCGATGCCAGCGACAATTCCACCACGGCGGGCTTGCCGTATCGCGGTTCGTACAGAGCGGCGGACCGCCCCGAGGCGTGATGCGCCAGCACCGGCTCGGCCTCGATCAGGATCACACGGGCATCCGCGGCAAGCGATGCTGCCAGCGACACCCCGGCGATACCGCCCCCGACGATCGCGACGTCGAACATCGAAACAATCCCGAAACAGGGCAGGCCGCCTGTTTGATCCCGTGCAGACACCTTGCGGGGGTTGCCCGTGGGCGGCCCCTCGGGACGCCATGCCCCGCACTGCACCGTGCCACGGCTGCGGGAGCGGCGGCAACCCCGGCTGGTCAGCCAGCCGCGACCTGATCGGTCACGACGAGGTCGCAGACCTTGCAGGCCGCGCTGCCGCGTTCGGCGTGCCAGCGGCAGGTTGCCCGGATCAGGCAGGGCGGCAGGCCGGGAGCCGGGTCGTGCGACACCTTCAGGTGATCCATGACGCGGGCGATCACGCCGCAGCGGTCGCCGGTCCACTGTGCGCATCCGCCCTCGCGGCAGGGGCTGGCAAACCGCATGCGCGCCTCCGGCGGTCCCTCGGCCGTTGCGGCCGAGATGAACCCCTCGTCCACCGTCATCGCGCTGCGCAGGGGGACGATCCGCCCCTGCGGACCCTTCAGGCCCAGTAGCAGCGCCCCGGGTTCTGCCGGGGCGCTCGGGCAGGTCAGACCTTGCCCGGGGGCGGTCACTTCATCCTCCCCATGCGGACATCGCCGATGCCCGCCAGGATATCCTTCTCGGCGATCTGGACGCGTTCCAGGTCCAGCCGCGCCACCAGGCCGAGCCATTCCCACGGGAAGCGGACGGCGATCGGGCGTTCGAACTTGATCCCGGTCAGGTGCGACAGGGCGGTTTTCTGCAGGTCGGCGTTGATGGCCTGCACCTTTTCGGGCGGCATCTCGATGTCGCCGAGGTCGATGACGAAGCGCGGCATGGGAAACTCCTTTGTGGGCACCGGGCCGGGAAATTCCGGCCGGTTCAATGTGCCATGCCGAACGCAAGGGAGCGCATCCCAAGCGTGACAATTCACGCAGAGAAACAACTTTGACGTGTTGTTGACGGCCCCCGCAAACAGATGGGGGTGCCCTTGCGGACACCCCCCTTTGCAATGTGGTCAGGGCCCTGGTTACTGCGGAATGTCGCCGGTGATCCCCTCGACGTAGAAGTTCATCCCGGCCAGCACGCCATCCTCGGCCACCTCGCCCTCGGCCAGCCAGGCCGACCCGTCCTGCTTGTTCAGCGGGCCGGTGAACGGGTGGTAGGTGCCGGCCGCGATCGCGTCGCGGATCGCTTCGGCCTCGGCCTTCACCTCGGCCGGAACGGCGTCAGTGATCTCGCCGATCTCGACCTCGCCGGCCGCGATCCCCTCCCACGAGGCGGTCGACTCCCAGGTGCCGTCCAGCAGCATTCCCACGCGCTTGACGTAGTAGGGTGCCCAGTTGTCGATGATCGACGCCACGCGGGGCGAAGGCTTGTAGGCGGCCATGTCGCTGGCCTGGCCAAAGCCGATCACGCCGGGCGTCTTCGCCGCCTCGGCCAGCGGGGCGGTCGAATCGGTGTGCTGCAGGATCACGTCCACGCCCTGCTCGATCAACGCCTTGGCCGCATCGGCCTCTTTCGCAGGGTCGAACCAAGTGTAGGCCCAGACGACCGAGATCGTCACGTCGGGGTTCACCTTGCGGGCGTGGATGAAGCTGGAGTTGATGCCCTGGATCACCTCGGGGATCGGGAAGGACGCGATGTAGCCGATCTTGTTCGACTTGGTCATCCGGCCGGCGATGGTGCCGATGACCGCCCGGCCTTCGTAGAACCGCGCGTCATAGACGGCGACATTCGGGCTTTCGCGCTTGTAGCCGGTGGCATGCTCGAACTTCACGTCCGGGAACTTGGCGGCGACGCTGTTTGTCGCATCCATGTAGCCGAACGAGGTGGTGAAGATGATGTTGCAGCCCGACAGCGCCATCTGCGTCAGCACACGCTCGGCGTCCGCGCCCTCTGGCACCGATTCCTGATAGGCGGTCTCGACCTTGTCGCCATAGGCCGCCTCGACGGCCAGCAGGCCCTGATGGTGCTGATAGGTCCAGCCGCCGTCGCCGATCGGACCGACATAGACGAAACAGGCCTTCACCTTGTCCATCTGCGCCTGCGCGGCCCCGCCCGTCGTCAGCGCCAGTCCCATGGCCACCCCGGCCAGCAGCGTTCTTCTGTTCATTGTCGTCTCCCTGTTGCGGGGCGCGGACGGCCCCGGTTTGCATTGGCCTCAGCGCGAGGCGTGGAAATTCTTGCCCAGAGCGGCAGGCGCGTTCATGGCCGCCCGCGCGCGGTCTGCCGACATCAGGACCAGCACCAGGATCGTTATCAGGTACGGCGACATCGACAAGTATTCGACCGGAATTCGGGCACCGGCTGCCTGCAGATTAAGCTGCAGCACGGTGATCCCGCCGAACAGGTAGGCCCCGATCAGCACCCGCCACGGTTTCCACGCGGCGAACACCACGATGGCCAGAGCGATCCAGCCCGCGCCCGAGGTGATCCCGTCGGTCCATTGCGGCACCCGCACAAGGCTGACATAGGCGCCGCCGAGCCCCGCCATGGCGCCGCCGAACAGGATTGCCAGGACCCGGATGCGCGTGACCTTGTAGCCAAGCGCATGCGCCGCGTCATGGCTTTCGCCGACCGCCCGCAGGATCAGGCCCGTACGGGTAAAGCGCAGGACGGCCCAGACCGCCGCAATGGCCGCGATCGAGAGGTAGACGATGGGATCGTGGGAAAACAGGATGCGGCCGATCACCGGGATGTCCGCCAGCGGCCCGAACGGCACCGCGCCGGTCGGCGGCGGCTTGATGCCGACGTAGCCCTGTCCGATCAGGCTGGACAGCCCCAGGCCGAACAGTGTCAGCGCCAGTCCGGTTGCCACCTGGTTCGCCAGCAGGACCTGCGTCAGCACGGCAAAGACCAGTGCCATCGCCATGGCGCCCGCCGCGCCACCCAGAAAACCCAGCACCGCGCTTCCCGTGCCGACAGCAGTCACGAACCCGCAGACCGCGCCCATGATCATCATCCCCTCGACCCCGAGGTTCAGCACGCCTGACTTTTCCACGACCAGTTCCCCGATCGCCGCCAGCATGATCGGCACCGAGGCCGCCATCAGCGAGGCGATCAGAACCGCCGGGTTGATTCCGCCGAACATGTCCATCACGCCACCTTTTTCGCCAGAAGGAACCGCACGCGGTAGTTCGACAGCAGGTCGACCGCGAGGAGGAAGAACAGGAGCATTCCCTGGAAGGCCTGGATCGCCGCCGAAGGAAGCCGCAGGTTGGTCGATGCCATCTCGCCGCCCACGTAGGTCAGCGCCATCAGCAGCCCGGCCAGCAGGATGCCGAAGGGGTTCAGCCGCCCGAGGAAGGCCACGATGATGGCGGTGAAGCCATAGCCGCTGGCGAAGTCGATCGAGATCTGCCCGGCGGGCCCGGCCACCTCGAACAGCCCGGCAAGCCCGGCAAGACCGCCCGAGATGCCCAGACACAGCACCACCAGCCGCGCCGGGCTCACGCCCGCGAACCGTGCCGCACGCGGCGCCTGGCCCGCCAGCTTGATCTGGAACCCCAGGATGTGCCTTTGCAGCAGGATGTAGGTGAAGATCACGGCGATGAAGGCGGCGACCACGCCCCAGTGCATGCCCGAGCCCGCGATCAGTTCGGGGTTCGATCCCGGCTGCCACCGCGACAGGTTGCGCGACCCCGGGAAGCCGGCGCCTTCCGGGTTGCGCAGGAACCCGGTCGCAGCCTTCGACAGGATGGTCTGCGCGACATAGACAAGCATCAGCGACACGAGGATCTCGTTCGTGTTGAAGCGGGTCTTGAGGATCGCCGGGATCATCGCCCAGGCCCAGCCGCCCAGGGCGCCCGCCATCACCATCAGCGGAAACACGAACCAGCCGCCATCCGGATAGAACGCAAGGCCCGCACCGGCGCCGCAGATCGCGCCCATGATGTACTGACCCTCTGCACCGATGTTCCAGATGCCGGCGCGGAACCCCAGGCTCAGCCCGACCGCGATCAGGATCAGCGGCCCGGCCTTCACCAGAAGCTGCCCGCGCAGATACCAGGCGAACTCGCCGAACAGCGGGTCCCAGAATATCGTGCGGATCGCCGCCACCGGGTCCTTGCCCAGCAACGCGAACATGATGCCGCCTGCCACCATGGTCAGCGCGACCGCAAGCACCGGCGTCGCCGCCTGCCAGAACCGGCTGGGCGAGGGGCGTTTTTCCAGGATCAGCATGTCGTGCGCCCTCCGTGCCGGTTGTTGCGGTCGTCACGGCAGTCCCGCGTTCCGGGCTGCCCGCCGCAGCGCCAGTCAGTGCCCATGATGCGCCACCTCCATGCCATGCGCGCCGCCCATCATCAGGCCGATCTCGTCGATGGTCAGGCCCTGCACCGGGCGGGGTTCGCTCAGCCGTCCGCCGTTCAGCGCTGCAAAGCGGTCTGCCACCTCCAGCAATTCGTCCAGGTCCTGGCTGATCACCACGACCGCCGCGCCCTCGCCCGCGCGGTCCAGGATGGCCTGCCGGATCGCCGCCGCCGCCGCCGCATCCACGCCCCATGTGGGCTGGTTGATGATCACGACCCCGGGCGCCTGGCTCAATTCGCGGCCCACCACGAACTTCTGCAGGTTTCCCCCCGAAAGCGCCCGCGCCGCCACATGCGTTCCCGGGGTGCGGACGTCGAACTGTTCCACGATCCGGGCCGCGAAGTCGCGTGTCGCCGACCAGTCGATGAAGCCGCGCCGGGTCAGCCCCTTGCGGACCGCGCCCGACAGCAGGGCATTCTCGACAAGGCTCATGTCGGGGGCCGCCGCATGGCCCAGCCGTTCCTCGGGTGCTGCCACAAGGCCCAGCTTCCGCCGGTCGTTGGGGCCGAGCGTGCCCACCCCCGCGCCGTCGATGCGCACCGCGTCGCTCGGGGTCTTTAGTTCGCCCGACAGCGCCAGCAACAGTTCGTCCTGCCCGTTGCCTGCCACGCCCGCGATCCCCAGAACCTCGCCCTGCGCGACGCTGAACGACACGTCCTTCAGCGCCGTTCCGAAGGGGATCGGGGATGCGACCGAAAGGCCGGTCACCTGCAGCGCCACCGCACCGCCTGCGCGGGGGTGTCGTTCCGGCGGGGTCAGCGTGGCGCCGACCATCAGTTCCGCCATCTCGCGCGCGGTCCGCTCGCGGGGGGTGCAGGTGGCCACCACCTTGCCGCGCCGCAGGATCGTCGCCGCATCGCAAAGCGCGCGGATTTCCTCGAGCTTGTGGCTGATGTAGAGGATTGCGGTGCCCTCGGCGCTCAACTGCCGCAGCGTCTTGAACAGGATGTCCACCTCCTGCGGCGTCAGCACGCTGGTCGGTTCGTCCATGATCAGAAGCTTGGGGTCCTGCAGCAGGCAGCGCACGATCTCGACCCGCTGGCGTTCGCCGGCCGACAGGTCGCCGACCATCCGCGCAGGGTCGAGCGGCAGGCCATATTCCTCACTCACGGCCTTGATGCGGGCCGACAGGTCGCGCATCGGCGGGGGGGTCTCCATGCCCAGCGCCACGTTCTCGGCCACGTTCAGCGCCTCGAACAGGCTGAAGTGCTGGAACACCATGGCCACGCCCGTCCGCCGCGCCTCGGCGGGCTCGGCCGGTGCGAAGGGCGCCCCGCGGAACCGCATCGTTCCCGAGTCCGGCTTGACCAGCCCATAGATCATCTTGACCAGCGTGGACTTGCCCGCACCATTTTCGCCAAGCAAGGCATGCACCTCGCCCATGCCGATGGAAAATGACACGTCGCTGTTGGCAACGACGCCGGGATAGGCCTTGGTCACGCCTTCGACCGCCAGAAGTTCGGGCCGCTCCGTCATCGCGCATTCTCCTGCCGGTTGGTTCCCATGGTGCAGCCCCGCAGGATTTCTGCCGCGACGCCGATTGCGATTGCCTGCGGGTGCTTGCCAAGGGCGGGGTCGCCGATGGGGCAGCGGATGGTTGCCACCCGGCCGGGCGCGTGGCCGAGTGCCGCCAGCCGCGACCGGAATCGCGCCCATTTGCTTGCCGATCCGATCAGCCCGATGCCGGCAAAGCCATGGCCCAGCAACCGGTGGCAGAGGTCGAGATCCAGCGCATGCGAATAGGTCAGGATCAGGTGTTCCGCGTCACGTGGGACATGCGGCACCAGCGCGGCGGCATCGGCCGCGGGCAGCACCGTCACCCCGGCCGGGATCTCCGCCGGAAACCGGTTCTCGGCCACGTCGATCCAGGTGATCGCCAACTCCGGCAGCGGCGCCAGCACCGCCACCAGCGCGCGCCCCACATGTCCCGCACCCCAGACCCACAGGTGCCGAAGCGGCAGCGCCACAGGCTCGACCAGCCATCCCTGCGTCAGCGTGACGGCCGCCGGAACGCCCTGCGCGCGCGCCCGGTCGATGATGCGCCGCACGGACAGCGGCATGTCGCGCCCGTCGATGCTGCGCGCAACCACCCCCGCCACCGGAACCGGCAGGTTCCGCGCGTCGAACACCTCGGTCACAAGTGTCACGGCCCCGCCGCAGCACTGGCCCAGCGCGGGGCCGAGGGGCAGTCGATCGACCCGCGTTCCGCCGTCCGCCAGCATGGCCCGCGCCTGCCGCGTCGCCTCCCACTCCAGGGCGCCGCCACCGATCGTTCCCGACTGGCCGTCCTGCCAGACCAGCATGGCGGCCCCGGCCTCGCGCGGCGAGGACCCCACGAAATCCGCGATCACGACGCGGGCCACCCGCCCGTGAAGCGCGACCGTTGTGCGAAGACCGTCGAGATCAAGCATGGCCCCGCACCCTCCGCACCGCCGCCAGCACCCGTTCGGCTGTCGCAGGCGCATCAAGCGCAGGATAGACCGTGCCATCGCCGCAGGCCGCGACCGCGTCGGACAGCGCCATCAGCGCCGAAATGCCCAGCATGAACGGCGGCTCGCCCACGGCCTTCGACTTGCCCACCGTATCCTCGCGGTTCGCCCGACCCCAAAGCGCGACGTTGAACACGCGCGGGCGGTCGGAACAGGCGGGGATCTTGTAGGTCGAGGGGGCATGCGTCGTCAGCCGCCCCTTGCCGTCCCAGACCAGCTCCTCGGTCGTCAGCCATCCGGCACCCTGAACATAGGCCCCCTCGACCTGGCCGATGTCCAGCGCCGGGTTCAGCGAGGTGCCGGTGTCGTGCAGGATGTCGGCGCGAAGGATGCGGTTCTCGCCGGTCAGGCTGTCGATGACGACCTCGGTCACCGCGGCGCCGTAGGCGAAGTAATAGAACGGGCGGCCATGCCCCCGGATACGGTCCCATGTGATCTTTGGTGTCGCATAGAACCCTGTCGAGGACAGCGACACGCGCGCCTGATAGGCGCTTTTCGCGACATCGGCAAAGGCGTGGTCGGCGCCCTTCACGCGGACACGCCCGCCTTCAAAGACCACTTCCGACGGATCGGCCTGATGTTTCGCGGCAAGGTGCACCGCCAGACGGTCGCGGATCCGCGTGGCCGCGTCCTGTGCCGCCATTCCGTTCAGGTCCGACCCGGACGAGGCTGCGGTTGCCGAGGTGTTGGGCACCTTGGCGGTGTCGGTGGCGGTGATCCGGATCTGCCCGGCCTCCAGCCCGAACACCGCCGCCGTTACCTGGGCGATCTTCTGGTTCAGCCCTTGGCCCATCTCGGTCCCGCCGTGGTTCAGGATCACCGAACCGTCCTGATAGACATGCACCAGCGCGCCCGCCTGATTGTACCAGGTCAGCGTGAAGCTGATGCCGAACTTCACCGGTGTCAGCGCGATCCCGCGTTTCAGGATCGGACTTTGCGCGTTCCAGGCGCGGATCGCGTCGCGGCGGGCGTGGAAATCGGATGTCCGCTCCAGCTCTGCCACCAGGTCGTCGCCAATGAAATCCTCGACTGGCATGCCGTAGGGCGTGGTCTGCGGCCCGATCTGCTCGGGTTTCGGCGAATGCGCGCCGCCGAAGCGGTGGCCCTTGCCCGCGCCAGCTGGCCCGACCGCACGGTAGAAATTGGCCTTGCGCACCGCCATGGGATCCTGGCCCGTGGCGTGGGCGATGTGATCCATCACGCGTTCGATTCCCACCATGCCCTGCGGCCCGCCAAAGCCGCGGAAGGCCGTGGCGCTCTGGGTATTGGTGCGCAGGCGGTGGCTTTCGATGCGGATCGCGGGCAGCCAGTAGCAGTTGTCGGCATGCAGCATCGCACGGTCGGCCACCGGCAGCGACAGGTCCTGGCTCCAGCCGCAGCGGAACAGATGCGTGAACTCCACCCCCAGGATGCGGCCTTCGGCATCCGCGCCGGCGCGATACAGGATCGCCAGATCGTGCCGCTTGCCGGTGATCACCATGTCGTCGTCGCGGTCGTAGCGCATCTTGACCGGACGGCCGGTGCGCGCGGCCACCACGGCGCAGGCGATGGCCAGCGCGTTGCCCTGGCTTTCCTTGCCGCCGAAGCCGCCGCCCATGCGCCGCATGTCCACGCGGACCGCGCTCATCGGCAGGTGCAGCGCGTGGGCAACCTTGTGCTGGACTTCGGTCGGGTGCTGCGTCGAGGAATGGATCAGCATGTCGCCGCCTTCCAGCGGGATTGCTGCCGCGACCTGGCCCTCGAGATAGAAATGTTCCTGCCCGCCCACCTCGAACCGGCCCTCGACGACGACGGGCGCGGTGGCCAGCGCCGCGCCGGCATCGCCCCGCGACCAGACGATGGGACCGCCCTCGAACCGGCTGTTCGCGGCCAGGGCCTGGTCGACCGTCAGCAGGGCCGGTCGCTCGCGGTACGCAATCCGCGCCAGCCGCGCGGCCTTGCGGGCGGCCAAGTGGCTATCGGCCACGACCAGGAACACCGCCTGCCCGACGTGATGGACGGTTCCCGTGGCAAGCAGCGGCTCGTCATGCACCGAGGGTGAACAGTCGGGAACCTCGTCGAAATCCTCGGCTGTCAGCACCATTGCCACGCCGGGCGCACTGCGCACGGCCGTCAGATCCATCGACAGGATGTCGCCATGCGCGACGGTGGACAGGCCGAAGGCCAGATGCAGCGCGGCACCCGGCATCGGAATGTCATCGACATAGCGGGCCTGGCCGGTGACATGCAGCGGGGCCGCGTCATGCGGCAGCGGGGCGCCGATCGTCATGTCCGGACCTCCAGAACCGAAACCCGGGCACCGGCAAGATCGTGCCAGTAGCGCGTCAGCATGTTCGCGGCGGCGGCGAGCCGGTAGTCCGCGCTGGCCCGCATGTCGCTCAGCGGCGTGAAATCCTGCGGGAATGCGGCCCTGGCGGCGTCGATGGTGCCGGGTGTCCAGGGGCGGCCGACCAGCATCGCCTCGACTTGGGCGGCGCGCTTCGGGATGCCCGCCATGCCGCCGAATGCGATGCGCGCGCCCGTGACGGTGCCGTTCGCCACCGTCACGTTGAACGCGCCGCACACCGCCGAGATATCCTGGTCGAAGCGCTTCGACAGCTTGTAGCACCGCAGCCCGGGCGCCGTCGCCGGAATCGTGACCGCCTCCACGAACTCGCCGGGGCGGCGGTCCTGCTTGCGGTAGTCGAGGAAGAAATCCTCCAGCGGCATGTCGCGCCGGTCGTTGCCCCGGCGCAGGTGCAGCGTGGCACCCAGGGCGATCAGTGCGGGCGGGCCGTCGCCGATCGGGCTGCCGTTGGCGATGTTGCCGCCGATGGTCGCGGCGTTGCGCACCTGCACCGACGCATAGCGGCGCAGCATCTCGGCAAAGGACGGATGCAGGGGCTTCATCGCCTCCCACAGGTCCGACAGGGTGACCATGGCACCGATCCGCAGCGCGTCGCCCTGCCGGTCGATGCGGGTCAGGTCGGTGCAGCGGTTCAGGAAGGCAACGGGCGACAGGTCGCGCAACTGCTTCGTGACCCAGAGACCGACATCCGTGGCCCCCGCAATCAGCGTTGCGTCGGGATGGTCCGCATACCATGCGGCCAGTTCGTCGGAACTGCGCGGGATCTGCACGGCGGGATCGCCCATCTCGGCCAGCGCGCCATCCGGTGCGGCGCGCATCCAGTCCGGCACCGGCTCTGCCGCCGCCGCCTCGGCGGCGCGTACGATCGGGGCATAGCCGGTGCAGCGGCACAGGTTCCCGGCAAGCTGGTCGTCATGGTCGGTGCGGCCGTTCAGATGCGCCGTCGCCATCGACATGACAAAGCCGGGCGTGCAGAACCCGCATTGCGACCCGTGGTGTTCCACCATCGCGCGCTGCACCGGATGCAGTGCGCCATCCGGACCGGCGATGCCCTCGACCGTGCGGACCGATTTTCCGTGCACCTGCGGCAGGAACAGGATGCAGGCGTTCAGCGCGCGTGCCCCCCGGTCATCCGTGACCATCACGGTGCAGGCACCGCAATCGCCTTCGTTGCAGCCTTCCTTGGTGCCGGTCAGTCCGCGACTGTCGCGCAGCCAGTCGAGAAGGGTCCGCGTGGGCGGTTCATCCGCCACACGGACCGGCGTTCCGTTGAGCAGAAACGCGATCTCCGACATGTCACAACCCGCCGCCTTCTCCCCGTTGGAGGCCTTGTGCGGGTCCGCCCGATGCGGCGTAAAGCGGGCCCGCGCCCCGGGACGTTTTCGCCCCTTGTTGTTGAAAGCATGAAGCCCGGCCCTGATCCACAAGGCAAGCGCCACGATTGCAGCGCCGGGCGAAGGAGTTTCAGGATTTGCCGAAAGAACGGGCAGGAGGTCGGCGCGGCGGCCGTTGGATCACGCGGCGGGTAAGGAATTCCGCACTCGACCGCGCCCCGGAAAGGCGGATATCCGCGCCGGATCGAAAATTATCGAACACAGGTGTTTCCATGGACCTCTATACCGGTCTCAAGTTCATGCATGTCCTTTGCGCGGTCGTCTGGCTGGGCGGAGGTTTTGCCTTCATCCTCCTCGGCTCGGTTCTGGTGGCGCGCGCCAGCGGTGACGCCGCGCACGGCAGCCTGACGGCCCTGATCAGGCACACCGCCTTCATCGGCCCGCGCCTGTTCATGCCTGCCAGCCTGCTGACCCTGCTGACCGGGATTTCGCTGGTCTTTGCGGGCGGGCTTGGCTGGCCGGCGTGGATCGTTCTGGGTCTGGCCGGTATCGCCTTCACCGCCGTGCTCGGCGCGGTGGCAATCGGCCCCGAGGCTGAACGGCTCGCGGCGCAGGGGCCATCCGTCGACCTGGCGGGCGCACAACGGCTGATGCGGCTTGGCCGGTTTGACTATGTCGTGCAGTTCGCCATCGTGTTCCTGATGGTGGCCAAGCCCGGCTGGGGCGATCAGGCCGTGCTGGGCGGGGTTGCGCTTGCCGTCCTGGTTGGCGCGGTGCTCTGCCTGCGGCCGGCGCAGCGCCGTCCCGCCTTCGCTTGACCCTTCACGCCGGGGGGCGGGCTGGCTAGGGTCTGCCCATGTCTGCCCCCCGATTCATCCACCTTCGCGTCCATACCGAATACTCGCTGCTGGAAGGCGCGGTGCCGGTCAAGAAGCTCGTGGCGCTCTGCCAGAAGGCGGGAATGCCGGCCGTCGCCGTGACCGATACCAACAACATGTTCGCCGCGCTCGAGTTCTCGACCACGGCGCTGTCGGCAGGCGTGCAGCCGATCGTCGGCTGCCAGGTGGCGGTTGCCTACGATCCCGCGCAGCCCGGCGAACGCCCGCGCCTGCCCGCGCCGGTCGTGCTGCTGGCGCAGGACGAGACGGGGTACATGAACCTGATGCGGCTGAACTCCTGCCTCTGGCTGGATGCGGGGGGACAGTTGCCGCAGGTGACGGTCGAGGAACTGGCGCAGCACGCCGCGGGCCTGATCTGCCTGACCGGCGGCGCCGAGGGGCCTCTGGGACGGTATCTTGTCAACGGGCAGTCCACAAAGGCGCGGGCCCTGGCCGGGCGGCTTGCCGCGGCCTTTCCGGGCCGGCTCTATGTCGAGGTGCAGCGCCACCCGGGCGACGCCGGCGCATTGCCCGAGTCGGAACGGGCCACCGAAGGCCCGATGATCGACCTTGCCTATGACATGGGCCTGCCGCTGGTCGCCACGAATGACGTCTATTTCCCCGAACCCGCGATGTTCGAGGCGCATGACGCGCTGATCTGCATCGCCGAGGGCGCCTATGTCGATCAGCAGGCCCCGCGCCGCCGCCTGACCCCCGCGCACTGCCTCAAGACCGAGGCCGAGATGTGCGCCCTGTTCGCCGACTTGCCGGAGGCGCTCGAGAACACGGTCGAGATTGCCCGCCGCTGTGCCTTCGCGGCCTTCAAGCGCAAGCCGATCCTGCCGCGCTTTGCCGATGACGAGGTCGAGGAACTGCGGCGTCAGGCGCAGCAGGGGCTGGCGGCACGGCTGGCGGTCATTCCCCATGCCGCCCCGGTCGAGACCTACGAGGCGCGGCTGGCCTTCGAACTGGGCATCATCGAGCAGATGGGGTTCCCGGGCTATTTCCTGATCGTGGCCGATTTCATCAAGTGGGCCAAGGCGCAGGGCATCCCCGTGGGGCCGGGGCGGGGGTCGGGGGCGGGCAGCCTGGTGGCCTATGCGCTGACCATCACCGACCTCGACCCCCTGCGCTACGGGTTGCTGTTCGAGCGGTTCCTGAACCCCGAGCGGGTCAGCATGCCCGACTTCGACATCGACTTCTGCATGGACCGTCGGGAAGAGGTGATCCGCTACGTGCAGGACCGGTATGGCCGCGACCGCGTGGGCCAGATCATCACCTTCGGCGCGCTGCTGTCCAAGGCGGCGGTGCGCGACGTGGGGCGGGTTCTGCAGATGCCCTACGGCCAGGTCGACCGCCTGTCCAAGATGATCCCGGTCGAGGGCGTCAAGCCGGTCAGCATCACCAAGGCGCTGGCCGACGAACAGCGCCTGCGCGATGCCGCCCGGGAAGAGGTGGTCGCGCGGCTTCTGGACTATGCGGCGGCGATCGAGGGGCTCTTGCGCAACGCCTCGACCCACGCCGCGGGCGTGGTGATCGGCGATCGCCCGCTGGATGAACTCGTGCCCCTCTACCAGGACCCCCGGTCCGACATGCCCGCGACGCAGTTCAACATGAAGTGGGTCGAGGCGGCGGGGCTGGTGAAGTTCGACTTCCTCGGCCTCAAGACGCTGACGGTGATCCAGAACGCGCTTGATCTGCTGCGCCTGCGGGGGATCGAGGTGGATATCGGCCTGATCCCGCTGGACGACGCCAGAAGCTATGAGCTTTACGCCGCTGCCCGGACGGTGGCGGTGTTCCAGGTGGAAAGCTCCGGCATGATGGACGCGCTGCGCCGGATGCGGCCCACCTGCATCGAGGATATCGTGGCACTGGTGGCGCTGTACCGCCCCGGCCCGATGGAGAACATCCCGGTCTACTGCGAGGTGAAGAACGGGCTGCGACCCCTTGAATCCATTCACCCTTCCATCGACCACATCCTGAAGGAGACGCAAGGCATCATTGTCTATCAGGAACAGGTGATGGAGATTGCCCAGGTCATGGCCGGCTATTCGCTGGGCGGTGCCGACCTGCTGCGCCGCGCCATGGGCAAGAAGATACCCGAGGAGATGGCCAAGGAACGCCCGAAGTTCATCGAGGGCGCGGTCAAGAACGGCGTGTCGAAGGAAAAGGCGGGCGAAGTCTTTGACCTTCTGGAGAAGTTCGCGAACTACGGGTTCAACAAGTCCCACGCCGCCGCCTATGCGGTCGTCAGCTACCAGACCGCCTGGCTCAAGGCCAATCACCCGGTCGAGTTCATGGCGGCGGTGATGAACTGCGACATCCACCTGACCGACAAGCTGGCCGTCTACAAGCGCGAGGTGGACCGGATGGGTATCCGCACCGTGGCCCCCTGTGTCAACGCCTCCGAGGCGATGTTCTCGGTGCGTGACGGTGCGGTGGTCTACGCGCTTGGCGCGCTGAAGAATGTCGGGGTCGAGGCGATGCGTCTGATCGTGGCCGCCCGGCGCGACCAACCCTTTGCCGATCTTGCGGATTTCGCCCGGCGCGTGGATCTCAGGCGGGTCGGCAAGCGGCCGCTGGAGATGCTGGCCCGCGCCGGGGCCTTCGACCGGCTGGAGCGCAACCGCGCGCGGGTGTTCGAGGGTCTGGACACGCTGGTCGCCTGGTCCGCCACGATCCATGAGGCCCGCGCCTCGGCGCAGGTCAGCCTGTTCGGCGAACCGGGCGCCGACCTGCCGCCGCCGCGCCTGCCGTTCCGAGACGACTGGCTGCCGGTCGAGCGGCTGGCCGAGGAGCATCAGGCGATCGGGTTCTACCTGTCGGGCCATCCGCTGGATGACTACATGGGCGCGCTGCGCCGGCGCGGTGTGCAGACCCTGGCCGAGGTGGCGGCGGCGGTGGAACGCGGCCCGCTGGTGGCCCGGATCGCCGGGTCCGTGTCATCGCGGCAGGAAAAGAAATCCGCGCGGGGCAACAGGTTCGCCTTTGTCAGCCTGTCCGATCCGACAGGGCTTTACGAGGTCACTGTGTTCTCGGACACGCTGGAGGCCGCACGCGCCTTTCTGGAACCGGGGGCGAATGTGGTGCTGACCGTCGAGGCGACGCCCGAAGGCGAGGGGGTCAAGCTTCTGGCGCGCGGGGTGGAACCGGTGGACCGGGTGGCCGAGGCGGGCGGCACCAGCGGGCTGCGGGTGCATCTGGACCGCGAGGAGGCCGCCGGCGCGGTTGCCGCGCTGCTGGCGCGGATCGGCGCCGAGGCCGGCCGCAAGGCGCGGGCGCCGGTGCATCTGTGCGTCCGCCCCGACCCGGACCGCGAGGTCGAGATCGTGCTGGGGCGCGACTTTCCGGTATCGCCCGCGATCAAGGGCGCACTGCGGGCGGTGCCCGGCGTGGCGATGGTCGAGGATCTCTAGCCTTCATCCGGAGTCTGAAGAACATCGTTCAATATTCTGCTATTCAATGATTTTTCTGGATTCTACTAGCCGCACTTCGAGAATCCGCAGGCCGCGCAGGTCAGGCAACCCTCGATCATCCGCAGGTCGTGGCTGCCGCAGGACGAACAGCTGCGCCCGCGCGGCAGCGCCACCACATCGGCCTTGGGATCGGATTTCAGGCCCAGCCCCTCACCCTCGATGAAGCCGATGGCGATCAGGTGGCGTTCGATCACGCCGCCGATGGCGGCAAGGATCGACGGGATGTAGCGGCCTTCCATCCAGGCCCCGCCGCGCGGGTCGAACACCGCCTTCAGTTCCTCGACGACGAACGAGATGTCGCCGCCGCGCCGGAACACCGCGCTGATCATCCGGGTCAGCGCGACGGTCCAGGCGAAATGCTCCATGTTCTTGGAATTGATGAACACTTCGAAGGGGCGGCGGTGCCCGGCGATGACGATGTCGTTGATGGTGATGTAGAGCGCGTGCTCGGAGCCCGGCCATTTCAGCTTGTAGGTCTGACCTTCCAGCGCCGTCGGGCGGTCGAGCGGTTCGGAAAGATAGACCACCTCGGCCCCGCCGGGCGCCGCGTGCAGTTGTGCGGGCTGCTCGGCCGGCGTCTTTTCCGAGGATTCCGAGACGCTGAGCACCGAACCGGTGACGTCGTTGGGGCGATAGGTGGTGCAGCCCTTGCAGCCCATGTCCCATGCCGCCATGTAGACATCCTTGAAATCGTTGAAGGAAATGTCCTCGGGGCAGTTGATCGTCTTGGAGATGCTCGAATCCACCCATTTCTGTGCCGCCGCCTGCATCCGCACATGGTCAAGCGGGGCCAGCGTCTGGGCGTTCACGAAATGGTCGGGCAGCGGGGCGTCGCCGTGCAGCCTGCGCCACAGCGCGACGGCGTGGTCCACCACCTCCTCCTCGGTCCGGCTGCCGTCCTTCTGGAGCACCTTGCGGGTGTAGCTGTAGGCGAAAACCGGCTCGATCCCCGAGGAAACGTTGCCGGCATAAAGGCTTATGGTTCCGGTGGGGGCGACCGAGGTCAGCAGCGCATTGCGGATGCCATGGGTGCGGATGGCGGCGCGGACGTCCTCGTCCATCCCGCGCATGGTGCCCGAGGCGAGGTAGGGTTCGGCGTCGAACAGCGGAAAGGTGCCCTTTTCGCGCGCCAGGTCGACCGAGGCGAGATAGGCCGCACGGGCAATGGCGTGCATCCAGGTTTCGGTCATTTCCACAGCAGAATCAGAGCCATAGCGAAGCCCGACCAGCAGCAGCGCATCGGCGAGGCCGGTCACGCCCAGGCCGATGCGGCGCTTGGCCTGCGCCTCGGCGGCCTGCTGCGGCAGGGGGAAGCGGCTGGTGTCCACCACATTGTCCATCATGCGGACGGCGACGCGGGTCAGGCGGTCAAGCTCTGCCAGGTCGAGCGTGGCGCCGGCAGTGAAGGGGCCGGTGACGAGCGCGGCCAGGTTGATCGACCCGAGCAGGCAGGCGCCATAGGGGGGGAGCGGCTGTTCGCCACAAGGATTGGTGGCCGCGATCGTTTCCACATACGACAGGTTGTTGGCCGCGTTGATCCGGTCGATGAAGATCACGCCGGGTTCGGCCACGTCGTAGGTGGAGCGCATGATGCGGTTCCACAGGTCGCGCGCGGGGATCGTGCGAAAGACCTTTCCCCCGAAGGACAGTTCCCATGGCGCGTCGTCCCGCACGGCGGCCATGAACGCGTCGGTGACTAGCACCGACAGGTTGAACATCCGTAAACGGGCGGGGTCTTTCTTGGCCTCGATGAAGGCCTCGATGTCGGGGTGGTCGCAGCGCATGGTGGCCATCATCGCGCCGCGCCGCGACCCCGCCGACATGATGGTGCGGCACATCGCGTCCCAGACATCCATGAAGCTGAGCGGTCCCGAAGCATCGGCGGCGACCCCGCGCACCTCGGCGCCCTTCGGGCGTATGGTGCTGAAATCATAGCCGATTCCACCGCCCTGCTGCATCGTCAGCGCGGCTTCCTTCAGCGATTCGAAGATGCCGGGCATGGTGTCGGGGATCGTGCCCATGACGAAGCAGTTGAACAGCGTGACCGACCGGCCGGTGCCCGCGCCTGCCGTGATGCGGCCCGCAGGCAGGAACCTGAACCCCGCAAGTGCCTGATAGAAAACGGGTTCCCACTGTGCCGGATCGGCCTCGCATTCGGCGAGGGCACGGGCGATGCGGCGCCAGGTATCCTCGACCGTGCGGTCGACGGGCGTGCCGTCGGCCGCCTTCAGACGATACTTCATGTCCCATATCTGTTCGGCAATGGGGGTGGAGAAAGGGGACATGCGACCCTCGGGATTGTGGATAAGTCGGGGGAGGCCACAAGATAGGGCAGGGGGGGGCGATTGTCCACCTTGCCGTCGCCGTCCGGCCGCCTATCCTGCGGGCCATGATTCACATTCTGAAGCTGTGCGTGGGCGCCGAAAGCGTCGAGGATCTGGCCGACTGGCAGGCCAGCCAGGCGGGCCGCTGGCCGAAGGGCCGGGCGGTGCATGTGACGCGGATGTGGCCGAAGCGCGAGGCCGAGGTGCTGGACGGGGGGTCGCTGTACTGGGTGATCAAGGGCTTGATCCTGTGCCGCCAGCGCATACTGGATCTGGAGCAGGTGACCGAGGGTGACGGGATCAGCCGCTGCGCGATCCATCTGGACAGCGCGATCCACCGGACCGAGGCGGTGCCGCGCAGGCCGTTCCAGGGCTGGCGGTATTTCGACCCGTCCGAGGCGCCCCGCGACCTCGATTCCGGCCGGATTCGCGACGATCTGCTGCCGCCGGAGATGGCGCGGGCGCTGGCGGACATGGGCTTGCGGTAGCGTGAGGAATGCCGCGCAAGGCATTCGTGCGGCTGCGGAAACCGGAACGTTACCGGAAGATGAACGGTCTGGCTCGCGTCTGGCCTGCGTCTGGCGCGCGTCTGGCATCGGCTGGCACCGCGCGGCCGATCAGTCGGGCGCAGGACCTTCCGCGGTGAGGCCGTAGCGGCGCATCTTGTCGTTCAGGGTGCGGCGCGGCAGGCCCAGCGTCTCGGCGGCGCGCACGGTGTTGCCCCGGTGCCGGTCGAGCGCGGCAGCGATCTCGCGCGCCTCGAAGGCGGCCACCCGGTCGGCCAGCGTGGCGTCGGGCAGCACCGGAGCATCGCCCGCGCGCAGGTCGAGCAGGCCCAGCGCATGGGCCTCGGCGGCGGCCTTGAGTTCGCGGACATTTCCGGGCCAGGGGCGGCGTGCCAGCAGGCGGCGCAGGCCGTAGGGCAGCGCCGGGTCGGGGCGGCCATAGCGGCGCGCGGCAAGCTGGGCGTAATGCGCGAAGATCAGCGCGATGTCGTCACCCGTCTCGCGCAGGGGGGGTGTCGCCAGTTCGGCGGCGGCCAGCCGGTAGAACAGGTCGGCGCGGAACCGGCCTTCGGCCGAGGCCGCGCGAAGGTCGGTCTTGGTGGTGGCGATCACCCGCAGGTCAACCGGGCGCAGGGTGTTTTCGCCCAGCCGTTCGACCATGCGTTCCTGCAGCACGCGCAGGAGCTTGGCCTGGAGCGGCTGGGGCATCGCCTCGACCTCGTCGAGCATCAGGGTGCCGCCCTGCGCGGCCTCGATCTTGCCCGGACGGGCGGGGCCGGCGCCGGGGAAGGCGCCCGAGGCATGGCCGAACATGATGGTTTCGAACATCGCCTCGGGCAGGGCGGCGCAGTTCACCGCGACATAGGGGGCACGCGCCCGCGGGCTGCCGCCGTGCAGCGCGCGGGCCGCAAGTTCCTTGCCGGTGCCGGTCTCGCCGGTGATCACCACATCGACATCCAGCGGGGCCAGCGCCGCGATCCGGTCGCGCAGCGCGCGCAGGGCGCGGCTGTCGCCCAGGATGGCCGTGCCGGTGCGGTCGGCCAGCGCGGTCTGCAGGCGCCCGACCTCGGCCCGGGTGGCATGGGCACGCAGGGCCCTGTCGATCACCGCGACCAGATGCGCCGCGTCATAGGGTTTTTCGAGAAAGTCCTCGGCCCCGGCGCGGATCGCCTGCACCGCATGGGCGACGTCGCCATGGCCGGTGATCAGGATGACCGGCAGGTCGGGCGCCTGCGACCGCAGCGCGGCGAGCAGCGCCAGCCCGTCGGTGCCGGGCATCCGCAGGTCGGTCAGCAGCAGGTCGGGCGGATCGGCGGCAAGCGCGTCGAGCGCCGCGGCGGCGGCGGGGAAGCCGCGCACCGAATGGCCCGCCGCGGTCAGCAGGTCGGCCAGCGCGGCGAGGTGGTCGGCGTCATCGTCCACCAGGAACAGGCGCGCGGTCATTCCGCGGCCTCGGCCCGGGCGGCGGCGGGCAGCGTGACGGTGACGGTCGTGCCCTGTCCGTCCTGCGAGGCGACGGCGAGGTCGCCGCCGAATTCGGCGAGGATCGCGCGGCTGATCGCAAGGCCGAGGCCCAGCCCCTCGCCCCCAGTCTTGGTCGAGAAGAAGGGTTCGGTGACGCGGGGCAGGATGTCGGCGGCGATGCCCTGGCCGGTGTCGGCCACGATCAGGCGCAGGCCGGACGGCGTGCTGTCGAGCGTGACGCGGATGCTGCCGTCCGCGCGCCCCTCGACCGCGTCGAGCGCGTTCAGGAGCAGGTTCACGACGACCTGTTCCATGCGCACCGCGCCCGCCATCACGGTGACGGCGCTATCGGGGGCATCGAAGCCGGGCATCACGCCCACCGCGCGGGCGCGTGGGGTGACGAGCTCGATCGCCGAAGCGACGACCGGGCGCAGGTCGATCAGCGACAGGGTGCCCGCCTCTTTCCGGCCGAAGCTTTTCAGGTGCCGGGTGGTGCGCTGCATCCGGCGGATCAGGCCGCGCGCGGTGGCAAGGCGCGGGGCGGTGCGGCTGTCCTGCGGGGCCAGACCCATCTCGGCAGCGGCAAGGGTCGCCTCCATCGCGGCGAGGGGCTGGCTGATCTCGTGCACGATGGCGGTGGACATGCGGCCGAGGGCGGCCATCTTTTCGGCATGGATCAGGTGTTCCTGGGCGGCGCGCAGGTCGGATTCGGCCTGGGCGCGGGCCTGAACCTCGCGCGCGAGGTCGATGGTGCGGGCGGTCACCATGGCTTCGAGCCGGTCCGACTGGCTGAGCCGCAGGGCGAGGATCTGGCGGCGCTGCGCGCGGGCCTTGGCCAGTCCCGCCAGGAACAGCGCCAGCAGCGCGGCGCCCAGCGCCCAGCCCGCGGCGGTGGCGGTGACGGCGGCCGCAGGGCGGGCGGCGATCAGGCGCCAGCCGGGGCCGGGCAGCGCGGCAAGCCGCAGGATCAGGCCCGCCCCGGCCGCGTCGGCGCCATCGGGCGGGGCCGCGAGGATCGGATCGGCGGCGGCCAGCGTTACGCCATCGTAGGTGCGTTCGCGGGCAAGCCGTGCGAGCGTGTCGGGCGCCAGGGGCACCAGCGGGCGGTAGAGCCAGCCCTGCGGGCCGGCCAGGAACACCACCCCGTCGGCATCGGCCAGCGCGACGGTGGCGCCCGCGCCTTGCCAGGTGGCCTGGAAGGGGCGCAGATCGACCTTGACCACCAGCACGCCGGTCAGCGGGCCCGCCGTGACGCGGGTCGAGAGGAAATACCCGGGAACGCCGGTGGTCACGCCGATGGCGTAGAACTGGCCGCGCCCGCGGTCCATCGCCTGCCGGAAATAGGGACGGAAGCCGTAGTCCTGCCCGACGAAGCTGCCCGGGCGGTTCCAGTTCGAGGCGGCGATGGTGACGCCCTGCGCGTCGATCAGGAACAGTTCCGACGCGCCCGCATGGGCCGCGACGGTTTCCAGATAGCGGTTGGCGGCATCGAGGGCACGCGGATCGGTCAGCGCGGCACGGATGCGGGCATCCTCGCCCGCGACCGAGGGCAGGGCGGCGAAGCGGTCGATTTCGGCCTCGACGGCGCGGGCCGTCAGCAGGAGCGTCCGGTCGAGATCGTCGCGCAGCCCGGCGGTGGCGATCTGGCGGGCCAGCGCATAGGCGAGGAGCGCCGCCAGAAGGGCGGCAAGCAGCGGCAGCAGGGCAGGGCGCAGGCGTGGCATCCCCGCATCCTGCGGAAGGACGGCGCGGACGGAAAGGGGGCGCGCGCGGTTCACCGGTGGAAAGGCCGCCCGGCGGTCACGGGCAGGGCCGCAGCGTGAGGGGCGCGCCGGGGGCGGCGCCGAGGTCGTGGCAGGCCGCGGCGTCGCAGAGCCGCCAGCCCGCGCCGGTGGCGCCCGAGGCCGCGAGCGTCAGGGCGGGCAGCGACAGTCCGGGCGACCAGGTCCACCAGCCGTCGGCCAGGACGGCGCCGGGGCCCGGTTCCATGCCCGCGCCCGAACCGCGCACCGCGGCGCGGTCGAGATGCAGGGCGCCCTCGGCGATGCGCCAGTGCTCGCGCCATTCGGTGCGTTCGACCGAATGGGTCCAGGTGAGCGTGAAGGCGGGACCGGCCAGCAGGATCGCCGCCGCCCCCGCCACGAGGCAGGTCACGCCCGCGCCCTCTGCATCAGGTAGTGCTGGGCGACGAACAGCGCGACCAGGGCAAAGCCCACCCCGTCGGTCGCGGGCAGGGCCAGCACCAGCGCCCCGGCCGCCGCCATCGCAAGTGACCGCTGCCAGAGCGTCAGCGGCCGCCCGAGCCAGCCGATCACCGCCACGCCCCAGAGACCGATGGCCAGCGCCGTCTTGGCCACGACATAGACCACCGCCGCGCCATAGCCCATGGACTGCGCCACCGGCCCGCCGTCCTGCAGCATCAGCGCGGGGGAATAGACCGCCATGAAGGGGATCACGAAGCCCGCCGCCGCGATCTTGACGGCGTTGAGGCTGATGGTCAGGCCGCGTTCCTTGGCGATCGGCGCGGCGGCGAAGCAGGCCAGCGCCACCGGCGGCGTGAGATCGGCGAGGATGCCGAAGTAGAACACGAACATGTGGCTGACGATCAGCGGCACGCCCAGTTCCAGCAGCGCCGGGCCGGCGATGGAGGAGGTGATGATGTAGTTGGGGATGGTGGGGATGCCCATGCCCAGCACGATGCAGGTGATCATCGTCAGGACCAGCGACAGGAACAGGCTGCTTTCGCCCACGCCCACGATGAACTGGCCGAAGGTGTTGGCGGCCCCGGTCAGCGTCATGGTGCCGATGATCACCCCGACCAGCGCGCAGGCGATGCCGACCGGCAGCGCGGTGCGGGCGCCATCGGCCAGCGCGTCGCGGCAGATGACCAGCGTCTCGCGCCCGCCGCGGGTCAGCGCGTTGGCCGCCACCAGCGCCACCACCGTGCCCAGCATCACCTTCGTTCCGAATTGCAGGAAGGCGGCGGCGAGCAGGCCGAGGCCGATCCAGAACACCAGGCGCAGAACGCCCTGCGGCAGGCCCAGCGCGGCCGAGGCGCCGAGGATCAGCATCACGGTAAGGCCAAGGCCCGCCGTCCCGGCATAGAGCGGCGTGTAGCCCGAGAACAGCAGCCAGACCAGCACGGCCAGCGGCAGGATCAGGTGCCAGCCCGCGCGCAGCGCCGCACGGGGCGAGGGCAGTTCGGATTTCGGCAGGCCGACAAGCTTCATCCGCCCGGCCTCGAGATGCACCATCCAGAAGGCGGCGGCGAAGTAGAGGATCGCGGGGATGATGGCGGCGCGGACGATCTCGACATAGGCGACGCCCAGCGTCTCGGCCATGATGAAGGCGACGGCGCCCATGACGGGGGGCATGATCTGGCCGCCCATGCTGGCCGTGGCCTCGACCCCGCCGGCAAAGCCCGCGCGGTAGCCGAACCGTTTCATCAGCGGGATGGTGAACTGGCCGGTGGTGACGACATTGGCCACGCCCGAGCCCGATATGGTGCCCATCAGCCCCGAGGACAGCACCGAGACCTTGGCGGCGCCGCCCATGCGGTGCCCGACGAGGCCGAGGCTGACGTCGGTGAACAGCCGGATCATGCCCGCCTTTTCCAGGAAGGCGCCGAACAGGATGAACAGGAAGATGAAGGTGGAACTGACGTAGGTCGGGATGCCGTAGATGCCTTCGGTGCCATAGGCCATGTGGTCGATGACCTGCGCCACGTCATAGCCGCGGTGGTTCAGCGGCGAGGGCAGGTGCTGGCCGAAGAAGCAATAGGCCAGAAACAGGCCCGCGATGACCGGCAGCGCGGGGCCCATCATCGCCCAGGCGGCGGCGAAGACCAGAACCAGGGCCAGTGCCCCGATCACCACGTCGCGGGTCAGGGGATCGCCGGCGCGCAGGATCAGCGGCACGTATTCCCACCACTGGTAGGCCGCGACCGCGACACCCGCCGCCGCCGCCGCCCATGCAAGGGCGCGCAACGCGGGGCCCGCGCCGCGCGCGATCGCCAGCAGCGGAAAGCCCAGCAGCATCAGGAAGCCGACGTGGAAGGCGCGGGCGATCTGGCTGGCGAAGTCGACCAGATGCGCGGCCGTGGCGATCTGGAAGGCCGAGAAGGCGACGGCGATCCAGAACAGGACGCGGCCGACCGATCCGGGCGGAAAGCCCCCCGCAAGCGGGTCATGCATGTTGGCCGCCGCCGGCGGCGCTGTCGGTTCGGTCATCGCCGCCCCTCTCCCCAAGGCAAGGCGGGACGGGCCGCCGGGTTCACCCCGCTGCGCCCGTCCCGGTTGACGTCCGGTTGCGTTACTGGATCAGGCCGACCTCGCGGTAATACCGCTCGGCCCCCGGATGCAGCGGCACCGGCATGCCGTCGAGCGCGGCGTCGCGGCTGATGGCGCGGGCGGCCTGGTGCGCGGCGACCAGTTCGGGCAGGTTCTCGAACAGCAGCTTGGTCATCTGGTAGGCGGTTTCCTCGTCGACATCCTCATGCGTGACGAAGAAGTTGCCCACGGCCAGCGTCTGGACGTCGGCGGTCTGGCCCTGGTAGGTGCCCGCCGGGATGGTCGCGGCGAGGTAGGGCGCGCCCAGCGTCTCGGCCACTTCGGGCGGGATCGAGACGATGGTGGTCGGGACCGAGGTTGCGAGGTCCTTGATCGAGGCGACGCCGAGGCCCGCCGATTGCAGCGTGGCGTCAAGCTGGCGGTTCTTCATCAGTTCGACCGATTCCGCGAAGGGCAGGTATTCGGTCTTGCCGAGATCGTCATAGGTCATGCCGAGAGCGGTCAGGATCGCGCGGGCGTTCAGTTCGGTGCCCGATTTCGGCGCGCCGACCGACAGCGACTTGCCCTTGAGATCGGCCATCGTGGTGACGCCGCTGTCGGCGCTGGCCGCGATCTGGATGTAGTTCGGATAGGCGGCCGAGATGCCGCGCAGCTTGGTCAGCGGTGCCGCGAAGCCCGCGTCGGCGTCGCCTTCCCAGGCGAGTTTCAGCGAATCGCCCAGCGTCAGCGCGAATTCGCCCTTGCCCTGTTGCAGCAGGTTCAGGTTCTCGACGCTGGCCTTGGTGGACTGCACCTGGGTGCGGGCGCCCGGGATGCCTTCGCCATAGACCTTCGAGAGCGCGACGCCGATCGGATAGTAGACGCCCGAGGTGCCCCCGGTCAGGATGTTGATGAACTGTTCGGCCTTGGCCGCCACGGGTGCCGCGACGATGGTGGCGCAAAGCAGCGCGGCGCGCAGGGCGCGCGGAACGAGATGGGTCATGGGTCCTCCCTTCGGACGTTGTGCGAACCCCGTTCTCCTCTTCGGGGCTGGGGGCACGATGCCGCGAAACCGGCGGCGGATGAACCGGTTTCGGCCATCATGGCCGAGATTTCTGGCAGAACCCCGCCAGACCCGGCGCAAACGCCCGCCACGGCCGCGCGCAGCCCGCGCTTGAGGCGGGGGGCCGGCAGGCATAGGACAGGGCGATGTCGTTCACGCTGCGCCAGCTGAAGTTCTTTGTCGCGGCCGCCGAGGCGGGCAGCGTGTCGGCCGCGGCGCGGGCGCTGTCGATCAGCCAGTCGTCGGTGACCGAGGCGATCCGGTCGCTGGAGGATGACCTTGGCGTCACGCTGTTCGAGCGGCAGGCGCGCGGCCTGCGGATCACCCATCGCGGCGCGGCCTTCCTGCGCCATGCGCAGCAGATCCTGAGCGATGTGGCGCTGGCACGCGATGCGTTCCGCGCCGAGGGCGAACCTGCCAGCGGGCGATTGTCGCTGGGGGTGACGAGCCTGGTGGCGGGCTATGTGCTGTCGGACATCCTGGCGCGGTATCGCCGGGCGTTTCCCGGGGTCGAGCTGAGCGTGATCGAGGAGACCGGCGACTATCTGCAGCACCTGCTGATCGGGGGCGAGCTGGATGTGGCGGTGCTGCTGACCAGTTCGGTGCGCGACCGGCACGCGTTCCATGTGGAATCGCTGCTGGTGTCGCCGTTCCGGCTCTGGCTGCCGCTGGGGCACGGGCTGGCGCAGCAGGAGTCCATCGCGCGGGAGGAACTGGCGAGCCATCCGCTGATCCAGCTGATGGTGGACGAGATCGAGGAGGCGACGCGGGCGCTGATGGCGGCCATGGCGGTGCCGCCCCGGGTGATGTTCCGCACCCGCAGCGTCGAGGCGGTGCGGTCGCTTGTGGCGACGGGGGCGGGGGTGGCGCTGCTGCCGGGGCTGGTCTACCGGCCCTGGTCGCTGGAGGGCGACCGGATCGAGATTCGCGACGTTTCGGGCGATCTGCCGACGGTGCAGGTGGGGCTGGCCTGGCGCCGGGGAGCGCCGCTGTCGGCGCCCGCGCATCATTTCGTGCGCACCGCGCAGGGGGCGGTGCAGGGGGGGTGACGCAATTTCAGGCATCGGTTTTTCCGATACCGTCATTCTGTCATTTGAATTTGCGAAAGGTCGCCGTGCGTTTCATGGTTTCCGGGCCAGCCGTCCGCGCCGAAAGACGGGCGGTCAATCCAGGGAGATTCCAGATGCCGCGCATGACGTCCACACTGACCACCCTGCTTGCCACCGCCCTTGCCGTGACCCCCGCCGCCGCGCAGATCGCCGCGCTGGGGACGCCCGAGGGGCAGGTCAACATCGTTGCCTGGCCGGGCTACATCGAGCGCGGCGAGACGATGAAGGAATTCGACTGGGTGACGAAGTTCGAGGAAGCCTCGGGCTGCAAGGTCAATGTCAAGACGGCGAACACCTCGGACGAGATGGTCGCGCTGATGAACGAGGGCGGTTTCGACCTGGTGACGGCCAGCGGCGACGCCAGCCTGCGGCTGGTGGCGGGCAAGCGGGTCCAGCCGGTGAACACCGACCTCGTGCCGTCGTGGTCGACGGTGGACGACCGGCTGAAGTCGGCGCCCTGGCACACGGTCGACGGGGTGCATTACGGCGTGCCCTACATGTGGGGCCCGAACGTGCTGATGTACAACACCGAGGTGTTCAAGGATGCCCCGCCGACGTCCTGGAACGTCGTCTTCGAGGAGATGACGCTGCCCGACGGGCAGTCGAACAAGGGGCGCGTGCAGGCCTATGACGGCCCGATCCATATTGCCGACGCGGCGCAGTACCTGATGTTCCACAAGCCGGAACTGGGGATCACGAGCCCCTATGAGCTGAACGAGGATCAGTACAAGGCGGCGCTGGACCTGCTGCGGGTGCAGCGGACGCTGGTGTCGCGCTACTGGCACGACGCCTTCATCCAGATGGACGACTTCAAGAACGAGGGCATGGCGGCAAGCGGCACCTGGCCGTTCCAGGTGAACCTGCTGCAGGGCGACAAGGTGCCGGTGGCCAGCGTGATCCCGCAGGAGGGGGCGACAGGCTGGGCCGACACGACGATGATGCATGTGGATGCCGCGAACCCGACCTGTGCCTATCTGTGGATGGAGCATTCGCTGGCGTCGAACCTGCAATCGGACCTGTCGGTCTGGTTCGGGGCCAACCCCTCGGTTCCGGCCGCCTGCACCGACGGGCGCGGGATGCAGACCGCCGAGGGCTGCACGAAGAACGGGCTGGACGACTTCGACAAGATCCGGTTCTGGACCACGCCGGTGGCCAACTGCTCGCAGGGGGCGGGGACCTGCGTGCCCTATTACCGCTGGGTGTCGGACTATATCGGGGTGATCGGCGGGCGCTGACCGCCGCGCGGGTCCGAACCCATGCCCTCCCCGCGACCGGGGAGGGAGCCGCCCTTGTGACATGCGCTGCACCCGGCCGTTCCGCCGCCTGACCTTCCGCCTTGCGGGGAAGGGACCGGGGCACGGGCGTCGGGGCCAGAACGCCGCAGGCCTCCGATGACCGAAGCCGTCGAATTCCGCAACGTATCGCGCCATTTCGGCCCCGTCCGGGCGGTGGACGGGGTGGACCTGACCATCGCCGAGGGGTCGTTCTTTGCCATGCTGGGCCCGTCGGGTTCGGGCAAGACGACCTGCCTGCGGCTGATCTCGGGCTTCGAGGCGCCGACCGGCGGAGATATCCGCATCTTCGGGCAGGATGTCAGCCGGGTGCCGCCCAACCGGCGGAACGTGAACACCGTGTTCCAGGACTATGCGCTGTTCCCGCACATGAACGTGCGGGACAACGTGGCCTACGGGCTGATGGTCAAGGGCGTGGCGCGCGCGACCCGGCACGCCCGGGCCGAGGAGATGCTGGCGCTGGTCAAGCTGGCGGGCTACGGCGACCGCAAGCCCGCGCAACTGTCCGGCGGGCAGCGGCAGCGCGTGGCGCTGGCCCGTGCCCTGGTGAACGAGCCGCGCGTGCTGCTGCTGGACGAGCCGCTTGGCGCGCTGGATCTGAAGCTGCGCGAGGCGATGCAGGACGAGCTGAAGGCGCTGCAGCAGCGGCTGGGCATCACCTTTGTCTTTGTCACGCACGACCAGCACGAGGCGCTGAGCATGGCCGACCGGCTGGCGGTGTTCAGCGAAGGGCGGATCGCGCAGGTGGGCACGCCCGACGAGGTCTATGCCCGCCCCGCCACGCGGTTCGTGGCGGATTTCGTGGGCTCGTCGAACGTGCTGCCGCCCGCGCTGACGCTGCTGCTGGGTGGCGGTCCCGCGTGGTCGAGCCTGCGGCCCGAGGCGCTGCGGCTGGTGGCGCCGGACGGGGCGGCGATGGCGGGGACGGTGGTTGCCGCGCGCTATCTGGGCGCCGGGACGCGGGTGGCGCTGCGGCTGGACGGGCCGGAGGAGGCGCCCGAGGTGGCCGTGTTCGTGCCGGCGGGCGGGGCGGTGCCGGCGCCGGGCGCGCGGGCCGGTCTGGCCTTCGACCGCGCCGCGCTGCATGTGATGGAGGGGGGCGCGTGACCGGCCCGGTGCTGGCGGAACGGGGGGCGGGCGACCGGCTGACCGCGCTGTTCTGGCGGCGCCCCAACCTGCTGCTGCTGCTGATGCTGGCGCCGCCGCTGGTCTGGCTGGGGCTGGTCTATCTGGGATCGCTGGCGGCGCTGCTGGTGCAGAGCTTCTATTCGATCGACGAATTCTCGGGCCTGGTGGTGCCCGAGTTCACGCTCAAGACCTATGCCGAACTGTTCAGGGCGCAGAACCTCGACATCATCCTGCGGACGCTGGCCATGGCGGTCTCGGTGACGCTGGGCTGCGCGGTGATCGCCTTTCCCATCGCCTACTATGCCGCGCGCCACGCGCGGGGCGGGTGGAAGGCCGCGTTCTACCTGGGGGTGATGCTGCCGCTGTGGTCGTCCTATCTGGTCAAGGTCTATGCCTGGAAGCTGATCCTGGCCAAGGAGGGGATCATCGGCTGGGCGGCGGGCGCCACCGGCACCACGCCGATCCTCGACGCGGTGCTGGGCCTGCCCTGGATCGGGGGCAATTCGCTGTCGACCAGCTTCCTCGGCACCTGGATCGTGTTCGTCTATGTCTGGCTGCCCTACATGATCCTGCCGATGCAGGCGGCGCTGGAACGGGTGCCGGTGTCGATGCTCGAGGCGTCGAGCGACCTTGGCGCCACGCGGTCGCAGACCTTCCGCACGGTGATCCTGCCGCTGGCGCTGCCGGGGGTGATCGCGGGGTCCATCTTCACCTTCTCGCTGACGATGGGGGATTACATCATCCCGCAGATCGTCGGCACCTCGGCGCGGTTCATCGGGCAGACGGTCTATCAGTTGCAGGGCACGGCCGGGAACCTGCCGCTGGCGGCCGCCTTTGCGGTGGTGCCGATCGTGATCATGCTGGTGTATCTGGCGCTGGCGCGGCGGGCGGGGGCGTTCGATGCGCTCTGACCGGGCACCGCTGGGGCTGGCGATCGCGGCGGGGGCGGGGCTGCTGTTCCTGCACCTGCCGATCCTGCTGATCTTTCTCTACGCCTTCACCACGGACGAGCGCACCTATGCCTTTCCGCCGCCGGGGCTGACGACGCAATGGTTCGGCGTCGCCTGGAACCGCGCCGACATCTGGCCGCCGCTGTACCTGTCGCTGCGGGTGGCGGCGATTTCCACGGCGCTGGCCATGGTGCTGGGCACGCTGGTGGCGGGTGCGATGGCCCGCACGCGGTTCTTCGGGCGCGACCAGATCTCGTTGCTGATCATCCTGCCGATCGCGCTGCCCGGGGTGATCACCGGCATGTCGCTGCGGTCGGCCTTCGCGATCATGGATATCCCGTTCAGCACCTGGACCATCGTGCTGGGCCACGCGACCTTCTGCATCGTGATCGTCTACAACAACGCGGTGGCACGGCTGCGCCGGCTGTCGGGCGGGATCATGGAGGCCAGCGCCGACCTGGGGGCCAATGCGTTCCAGACCTTCCGCCACGTGCTGCTGCCGAACCTGGGGTCGGCGCTGCTGGCGGGGGGAATGCTGGCCTTCGCGCTGTCCTTCGACGAGGTGATCGTGACCACCTTCACGGCGGGGCAGCAATCGACCCTGCCGATCTGGATGCTGAACGAACTGGTGCGGCCGCGGCAGCGGCCGGTGACGAATGTCGTGGCGATCGTGGTCTTTGCCGTGACCTTCGTGCCGATCCTGCTGGCCTATTACCTGACGCGCGGCGGGTCGGATACCGCCGGCGGGGGCAAGTGAACGCAATGCGAGGGGAGGACGCGCGATGACCGCCATGGACCTTGAACTGCTGATCGGAAAGGATTTCGAGACCGGGCAGGATGCGCCCGAGCCGGTTCTGAACCCGCGCACCGGTGATCTGATCGTCGAGGTGCCGGAAGCCTCGGGCGGGCAGGTGGATCGGGCCGTGGCGGCGGCGCGGGCGGCCTTTCCGGCCTGGTCGCGCACCACACCGGGCGAGCGCGCGACGGCCCTGCTGCGCATCGCGGACCGGATCGAGGCCGAGGCCGCCGGATTTGCGGCGCTGGAGGCGCTGAACTGCGGCAAGCCGATCAACGCGGCCACCAACGATGAAATCCCCGCCGTCGTCGATTGCTTCCGGTTCTTTGCCGGGGCCGTGCGCACGATGCACGGCCAGGTGGGGGGCGAATACCTGCCGGGACATACCAGCATGATCCGCCGCGATGCGGTGGGCGTGGTCGCCAGCATCGCGCCCTGGAACTATCCGCTGATGATGATGGCCTGGAAGATCGCGCCCGCCATCGCCGGGGGCAACACGGTGGTGTTCAAGCCGTCCGAGCAGACCCCCTTCACCGCGCTGAAACTGGCCCGCGTGCTGGCCGAGGTCCTGCCCGAGGGGGTGGTGAACGTGGTCACGGGCCGGGGGCATACGGTGGGCCAGGCGCTGATCGCGCATCCGGGCATCGACATGATCAGCCTGACCGGCGACGTGGCGACAGGCAGGAAGATCCTCGATGCGGCGGCGCGCGGGGTGAAGCGCACCCATCTGGAACTGGGCGGCAAGGCGCCGGTCGTCGTGTTCGACGATGCCGACGTGGGTGCCGTGGTCGAGGGGCTGCGCGCCTTCGGCTATTACAACGCCGGGCAGGACTGCACGGCGGCCTGCCGCATCTATGCGGGCAAGGGCATCTATGACCGGCTGGTGGCGGACCTGACGGCGGCGGTCTCGACCATCGCGCTGGCCGACGATGACGATACGGTCAACGAGATCGGCCCGCTGATCAGCCTGCGGCAGCGCGACCGGGTCGCAAGCTTTGTGGAGCGCGCACGCGAACTGCCGCATATCGAGATCACCACGGGCGGGATGCGGATGGACAGCGGGTTCTACTATCGCCCCACGGTGATCGCCGGGGCGCGGCAGGAGGACGAGATCGTGCGGCGCGAGGTGTTCGGGCCGGTGGTGTCGGTCACGCCCTTTGCCGATGTCGAACAGGCGGTGGACTGGGCCAATGACAGCGACTACGGCCTTGCCAGTTCGGTCTGGACACGGGACGTGGGCCGCGCGATGGCGACGGCGGCGCGCCTGCGCTATGGCTGCACCTGGGTGAACACGCATTTCATGCTGGTCAACGAGATGCCGCATGGCGGGCTGAAGCAGTCTGGCTATGGCAAGGACATGTCCTCCTACGCGCTGGAGGATTATACCGTCGTCCGGCACGTGATGGTGAAGCACTGAACCGCCGGATGCCCGGGCGGCGGTTCGGGGCCGTCAGGCGGCGGGAGCCGCCTGCGGGCGCCCGACGCCTTCATAGTGGACGAAGCCCGCGTCGCGCGCGTCCTGCGGGTCATAGACGTTGCGCAGGTCGACCATCCGGGCGGTCGACATCGACGCGGCCAGCCTGCGCAGGTCGAGCGCGCGGAATTCGTTCCACTCGGTCAGGATGATCAGCGCCTCGGCCCCGGCGGCGGCGGCGTAGGGATCGTCGATCCATTCGACGCCCGGCAGCAGTGCGACGCCCTCGCGCCGGCCCTGCGGGTCGACCACGCCGACCTTCGCGCCCGCGCCGACAAGGGCGGGAACGATGGTCAGCGACGGCGCGTCGCGCATGTCGTCGGTGTTCGGCTTGAAGGTGACGCCCAGCACCGCCAGCCGCTTGCCATTGACCGAGCCGCCGCAGGCGTCGACGATCTTTTCGGTCATGCGGGCCTTCACCCCCTCGTTGACACGGATCACCGTCTCGGTGATCTGCATGGGCACCGCGTGCTCCTGCCCGATGCGGGCCAGCGCCTTGGTATCCTTGGGGAAACACGAACCGCCATAGCCCGGCCCGGCATGCAGGAACTTGTTTCCGATGCGGCCGTCGAGGCCGATGCCCTTGGCCACCGACTTGACATCGGCGCCGACCCGTTCGCACAGCGCGGCGATTTCGTTGATGAAGCTGATCTTGGTGGCCAGAAAGGCGTTGGCTGCGTACTTGATGACCTCGGCGCTTTCGAAATCGGTGAACACGATCGGGAAGTCGCGCAGGAACAGCGGGCGATAGATGTCGGACATCACGGCGCGGGCGCGGGCGCTGTCGATGCCGATGATCACGCGGTCGGGGCGCATGAAATCGTCGATGGCCGCGCCCTCGCGCAGGAATTCGGGGTTCGAGGCGATGTCGAAGCTGGCCTGCGGATTGGCGGCGCGGATCGCCTCGGCGACCTTGCGGTTGGTGCCGACCGGGACGGTGGATTTCGTGACGATCACGGCATAGCCGGTCAGCGCCCGGGCGATCTCGGCGGCCGCGGCCATCACATAGGTCAGGTCGGCATGGGCGTCGCCGCGACGGGTCGGTGTGCCGACGGCGATGAACACCGCATCGGCGCCGGCCACGGCCTCGGCCAGATCGGTCGTGAAGGCCAGGCGTCCGGCAGTCGCATTGCGGGCCAGAAGCAGGTCAAGCCCGGGCTCGTAGATCGGGATCTCGCCGCGCTTCAGGCGGTCGATCTTGGCAGCGTCGCGGTCCACGCAGATGACCTCGTGCCCGAAGTCCGAGAAGCAGACGCCCGAGACGAGCCCCACATAACCCGTGCCGATCATGGCGATGCGCATTGCCTGCCTACCTCTGCCCTGGCGAACTGGCGCCATCTGGTCGGCAAAGCGCGCCGCGCCGTCAACCGGGAAACCGCAGATCGGCCCGGCCCGCGTCGCGCCGGGGCCACAGGGGGGTCAGGACCCGGACGGGGAGGCTGCGCGCAGGCCGACCGCAGATTCGCGCACGACGTCGGCGATGCGGGCCATCTGCGCGGCGAGCGGCGTGGTGCGGCGCCAGACCATGCCGATCGTGCGGGTCGGGCGCGGATCGCCGAAGCGGGCGACCGAGACGGGGGCGGACCGGGTTTCGACCGCGACCGCCATGTCGGGGATCAGCGTGACGCCGATGCCCGCGCCGACCATCTGGACCAGCGTGGACAGCGAACTGCCGTCAAGGATCTCGCGCGGCGGTCCCGGCGTGAGGTTGCAGAAGGACAGCGCCTGATCGCGGAAGCAATGGCCTTCCTCGAGCAGCAGAAGCCGCATCTCGCGCAGCGTCTCGCGGCTGGGCACGGGCCGGGCCGCATCGGCCGCAGGACGCACCAGCACGAACTCCTCGGCGAACAGCGCGACCTCGGTCAGCGAGGGCTCCGATACCGGAAGCGCGACGATGGCGGTGTCGAGCCGCCCCTCGGCCAGTTCCTGCAACAGCCGCGGCGTCACCGTTTCGCGCAGATGGATGTCGAGCCCGGCAAAGCTGCGTGTCAGGTTTCCCATGATCGTGGGCAGAAGGTAGGGCGCGACGGTCGGGATCACGCCGATGCGCAGTTGGCCCGCCAGCCGGTCGCGGGCCGCGCGGGCAAGATCGGCCAGTTCGTCGACCGACCGCAGGATGTCGCGGGCGCGCGGCGCGAAAGCCTCGCCGAAAGGGGTGAGCGTGACCTGCCGCGCGCCGCGTTCGAAAAGCGCGGTGCCGAGCGATTGCTCAAGTTCCTTGATCTGCATCGACAGGGCGGGCTGCGAGATCGCGCAGGTTTCGGCGGCGCGGCCGAAATGGCCGTGGCGGGCAACGGATTCAAAGTAGCGCAACTGTTTCAGTGTCGGGCTTCTCATCAGTATTAGTTATCGCATCAATCAGGAGATTCAACTTAAACTAATCGTGCGAGTTTGCTAGACCATCCTCCATGGCGACGGGATGCCGAGCCGCTGCGGACGCCGCCCTGCGTGGCGCCCGCCGGGCATCGCGGCCGTTGCGACCCCGGGTATCGAACCAGCCACGATCGGAGCAAGACATGGACGGAAATGACGCGGGCAAGTGCCCGGTGATGCACGGCACGGCAAAGCAGGCGACGTTTGCGGCGCGGTCCAACCGCGATTGGTGGCCGAACCAGCTCAACCTGCGAATCCTGCACCAGAATTCGTCCCTGTCCGACCCCATGGGGCAGGCGTTCAGCTATCCGGAGGCGTTCGCGAAGCTGGACTATCAGGCGCTGAAGCGTGACCTGCACGCGCTGATGACCGACAGTCAGGACTGGTGGCCCGCCGACTGGGGCCACTATGGCCCGCTGTTCATCCGGATGGCATGGCATTCGGCCGGCACCTACCGCACGGGCGACGGGCGGGGGGGCGCTTCGTCGGGCACGCAGCGCTTTGCACCGCTGAACAGCTGGCCGGACAACGCGAACCTCGACAAGGCGCGGCGCCTGCTTTGGCCGATCAAGCAGAAGTACGGCAACGCAATTTCCTGGGCCGACCTGATGATCCTGACCGGGAACGTCGCGCTGGAATCCATGGGGTTCAAGACCTTCGGCTTCGGCGGCGGCCGCGCCGACGTGTGGGAGCCCGAGGAGGACATCTACTGGGGCGCCGAGGACACCTGGCTGGGCGATGCCCGCTACAAGGGCGAGCGGGAACTGGAAAACCCGCTGGCCGCGGTGCAGATGGGCCTGATCTACGTCAATCCCGAAGGTCCCAACGGCAAACCCGATCCGGTCGCGTCGGGCCGCGACATCCGCGAGACCTTTGCGCGCATGGCGATGGACGACGAGGAAACCGTGGCGCTGGCGGCCGGGGGGCACACCTTCGGCAAGTGCCATGGCGCCGGGGACGCGGCGCTTGTGGGGCGGGAGCCGGAAGGTGCCGGGATCACGGCGCAGGGCCTTGGCTGGCTGTCGAGCTATGGCAGCGGCAAGGCGGGCGACGCCATCACCAGCGGGATCGAGGGCGCCTGGACGCCGAATCCGATCCGCTGGGACATGGGCTATTTCGACATGCTGCTGGGCCATGACTGGGAACTGGTGAAGAGCCCCGCCGGCGCGTGGCAGTGGCTGGCGAAGGACGTGGCGCCCGAGCACATGGTGCCGGACGCGCATGATCCCTCGAAGATGCATCGTCCGATGATGACGACGGCCGACATGGCGATGAAGATGGACCCGATCTATGGCCCCATCTCGAAGCGGTTCCACGAGAACCCCGACCAGTTCGCCGATGCCTTCGCCAGGGCCTGGTTCAAGCTGACGCATCGCGACATGGGCCCGAAGGTGCGGTATCTGGGCCCCGAGGTGCCGGCCGAAGACCTGATCTGGCAGGATCCGGTGCCGGCCGTGGATCATCCGCTGGTCGATGCGATCGATGTCGCGGCGCTGAAGGTCATGATCCTTGATTCGGGCCTGTCGGTGGCCGATCTCGTATCGGTCGCCTGGGCCTCGGCCTCGACCTTCCGGGGATCGGACAAGCGGGGCGGCGCGAACGGCGCGCGCATCCGGCTGGCCCCGCAGAAGGACTGGGCGGTGAACGAACCTGACCGTCTTGCCCGCGTGCTGGCGGTGCTGGAGGGGATCAAGGCCCGCTTCGATGCGGCGCAGGCCGGCGGCAAGAAGATATCGCTCGCCGATCTGATCGTGCTGGGCGGTGCGGCGGCCGTCGAGGCGGCGGCAAAGGCCGCAGGCCATGCGGTGACCGTGCCCTTCGCCCCGGGACGCACCGACGCGACGCAGGCGCAGACCGACGTCGAGAGCTTCGCGGCGCTCGAACCCGAGGCGGACGGGTTCCGCAACTGGCAGCGCGCCGAGTTTGCGGTGACGGCCGAGGAGATGCTGGTCGACCGGGCGCAACTGCTGACGCTGACCGCGCCCGAGATGACGGTGCTGGTGGGCGGCTTGCGGGTGCTCGGCGCGAACGCGGGCGGTGCGAAGCATGGTGTGTTCACGTCGCGCGAGGGTGTGCTGACGAACGATTTCTTCGTCAACCTGCTGGACATGCGGACGGTATGGAGCGCCGTGTCGGAGGCCGAGACGCTGTTCGAGGGCCGCGACCGCGCGACCGGCACGGTGAAGTGGACGGGCACGCGGGTGGACCTTGTGTTCGGGTCGAACTCGCAACTGCGCGCGCTGGCCGAGGTCTATGGCCAGGCCGACAACGGCGGCAAGTTCGTGCGCGACTTTGTTGCGGCCTGGACCAAGGTGATGAACGCCGACAGGTTCGATCTGGCCTGACCGCAGGTCGCTGGCAGGGGCGCGGGCGGGCAACCGCCCGCGCCCTTGCCATGTCCGCATGCCGAGAATGTCGCAGCGCGGTTTCATCAAATCGTTACATTCCCTGTCCAGCGGCAGCTCGAACCCCGGGAATCGCGGCCCGGCGGCAGGAGATGGGCGCATTCCTTGATCCGGGCTTGACGAATTGCCTGCAGACGTTTCACCGTCCTGTCACAAGCGGCCCCTAAGTGCCGCGACAGCAACCTGATGGGAGAGAGTCATGGAACGTCGCACAATGCTGCTGGCCGGGTCCACCGCGCTGGGCCTTCTTGCCGCAACCGGCGCGCAGGCGCAGTCGAACGAACTGGTGCTTTACTGCTCGGTGCAGGAGGAATGGTGCCGGGTGATGTCGGAGGCGTTCACCCGCGAGACCGGCGTCAATGTGCTGATGACCCGCAAGTCGAGCGGCGAGACCTATGCGCAGATCAAGGCCGAGGAAGGCCAGCCCCGCGGCGACGTGTGGTGGGGTGGCACCGGCGATCCGCATCTGCAGGCGGCGCAGGAAGGGCTGACCGAGGAATACCGCTCGCCCATGCTGGCCGACCTGCAACCCTGGGCGCTGTCCCAGGCCGAGACGGCCGGCTATCGCACGGTGGGCATCTATGCGGGCGGGCTTGGATTTGGCTACAACTCGGAGCTTGTGACCGAGAACCCCCCGGCCTGCTGGGCCGATCTGATCGACGCGCGGTTCAAGGATGACGTGCAGGTGGCGAACCCGAATTCGTCGGGTACGGCCTACACGATGCTGGCCACCTTCGTTCAGTTGATGGGCGAGGACGAAGCCTTTGCCTTCATGGCCAAGCTTCACCAGAATGTCAGCCAATACACCCAGTCGGGATCGGCACCGATCCGTGCTGCGGCGACCGGCGAAACGGCGGTCGGCATCGTGTTCATGCATGACGCGGTGACCCAGGCGGTTGACGGCGCCCCCATCGTGACCGTCGCCCCCTGCGAGGGCACGGGCTATGAGGTCGGCTCGATGTCGCTGATCAAGGGCGGTCCGAACCCGGACAACGCGAAGAAATGGTATGACTGGGCGCTGTCGGCGGCCGCGCAGGAACTGGGCGCCACTGCCAAGAGCTTC
The DNA here is from genome assembly GCA_019454225.1 of Paracoccaceae bacterium. Classification (NCBI taxonomy): domain Bacteria; kingdom Pseudomonadati; phylum Pseudomonadota; class Alphaproteobacteria; order Rhodobacterales; family Paracoccaceae; species Paracoccaceae bacterium. Next base: position 1,947,012 of record CP075370.1, read on the forward strand.
CAGGTGCCCTCGAACAAGAACGCGGCCACCCCGCCGGAGGCGCCGAAACTGGCCGACATCAAGCTGATCGACTACGACTTCGCAAAGTTCGGGTCGAGCGACGAACGCACCCGGCTGCTGGCCCGGTCGGATGCCGAGATCGGTTCGCTGCCGAAGTGATCGCGGGCTATTCCAGCAACACAGGGCGAGCCGGGGTGATCTGGCTCGTCCTTCTGGTGGCTGGCGTCGGTCTGCTGCCCTGGTTCAAGGGGGCGGGGCTGGCGTCCGTGCCTCTTGCGTCGGCACTGGCCGAAGGGCTGGCGGGCCGGGCGTGGCTTTTGCCGCTGGTCGCGGTGACGGCGGCGCTTTGCGGCCTGGCGGCGGCGGGGCGTCACTGGTCGCGCGGTCCGGCAGCGATGCCGCTGGTGGTGGCGGGGCTTGCGCTGCTGGTGCTGCAGGGCTTTGCGGTGGGGCTGCGCGGCCCGGCGGTTCCGGGGATCGAGGTGCTGTTCCCGGCCGCACTGCAGGGCCAGCCCGGGCTGGGGCCGGGGGGATTTCTTGCGGCAATCGCGCTGCTTGGCCTGCTGGCCGAGGTTCTGGCGGTGCGCGGCTTCTGCCGGGGAGAGCGGTTTCCTGCGGGCGCGGTGGTCTTTGTCGTGGCGCTGCTGTCGGCCTTCGTGCTGTTTCCCATCGTCAAGCTGGGTGCTGCGGCCTTTATGGACGATGAGGGCCGCCTTTCGTTCGGGCCATTCCTCGCGCGGCTTGCGGCGCCGGACCTGTGGGGGCTGTCCTGCTTTACCGGATCGGGCCTGCGCTGCGGGGTGGTGGTGAACACCGTCGTTCTGGGGGTGCTGGCCGCGTTCTTTTCCACACTGCTGGGCCTGGCGCTTGCGATGCTGGTGGCGCGCACCGATGTGCGGTTCAAGCGCGCGCTGCGGGCGATCTCGATCCTGCCGATCATCACGCCGCCCTTCGTCGTGGGCGTCGCGATCATCGTGCTGTTCGGGCGCACGGGCGTCCTGACACAGTTCGGCGCCGAGGTGTTCGACGTGCGTCCGACCCGGTGGGTCTATGGTCTGCCGGGCATCCTGATGGCGCAGGTTCTGGCCTTCGCGCCGGTGACATTCCTGGTGCTCCTGGGCACGATCGAAGCGATCAATCCAACGCTGGAGGAAGCGTCGAAGACGCTGGGCGCGCGGTCTTTTGCCACCTTCCGCACGGTCACATGGCCGCTGCTGCGGCCCGGTCTGGCGGCGGCGTTCCTGCTGGCCTTCATCGAAAGCCTTGCGGATTTCGGGAACCCCATCGTGCTGGGCGGCGGCTATGACGTGCTGTCCACCAAGATCTATTTCGCCGTCGTGGGCGCCCGCTATGACCTGTCGAATGCCGCTACGCTGGCCATGGTGCTGCTGGCGCTGACCATGATCGCGTTCTGGCTGCAGATGCGCTGGCTGGGCCGCAAGAGCTATGTGACGGTGACCGGCAAGTCCGATGCGGGCCTTGCCGCGCCGCTGCCGCGCCCGGTGAAGATTGCCGTCGTGGCCGTGATCGTGCCCTGGGTCCTGTTCACGATCGGCGTCTATGCCATCGTGATCGGCGGCGGGTTCGTCAAGGACGTGGCGCGGATGGACCTGTCACCCACCATCGCCCATCTGTGGACGGCATTCTCTTTCGAGATCGGTGCCGAGGGGCTGCGGCTTTACGGGTCGGCCTGGAACTCGATGATCACCACGCTGTGGGTGTCGGGCGTGGCGGCCCCGCTGACCACCATCGTCGGCATCCTGGCGGCCTGGCTGATCGCGCGGCAGGATTTCGCGGGCAAGCGCGCCTTCGAATTCGGTACCATGCTGTCATTCGCGATTCCCGGCACCGTGGTGGGCGTTTCCTATGTTGCGGCCTTCAATGTGCCGCCGGTCGACATCACGGGCACCATGGCGATCCTTGTCATCTGCTTTGTCTTCCGCAACATGCCGGTGGGCATGCGGGCAGGCATGGCCGCGCTGGCGCAGATCGACCGCAGCATGGAGGAGGCGAGCCAGACGATGGGGGCGGGCGGCTTTGCCACGCTGCGCCGCGTGGTTCTGCCGCTGGTCCGGCCTGCTGTCTTTACCGCGCTGGTCTATTCGTTCGTGACCGCGATGACGGCGGTGTCGGCCGTGATCTTTCTGGTCACGGCGCGGCACAACATGGCAACGGCCTACATCATGGGGCGCGTGGAGAATGGCGAATACGCGCTGGCGATCGCCTATTCCGCCGTGCTGATGATCGTGATGGTCCTGTGCGTCGTGGCGATCCAGGCGCTGGTCGGCCGTCGACAGTTGGGCCGACGGCAGGAATTGCAGGGCAGCATCGCCCAGCCTGCGGAATGAAGGATCGATGATGCCCGACACAGCACAACCCGATGCGATGACCGCCCCCGAAGCCGCCCCCGCGATCGAGTTCCGCAAGGTCATCAAGCGGTATGGCACCGCGACGGCGGTGGATGGCATCAGCTTTGCCATCCGCAAGGGGGAACTGGTCACCTTTCTGGGGCCGTCGGGCTGCGGCAAGACCACCTCGCTGCGGCTGATCGCGGGGCTGGAACTGCCGAGCGAGGGGCAGGTGATCATCGCCGGACGCGACGTCAGCCGCGACCCGGCATCGGAACGCAACGTCGGGATGGTGTTCCAGTCCTATGCGCTGTTCCCGCACATGACCGTGCTGGACAACGTGTCCTACAGCCCCGTGATCCGCGGCCTGCCCAAGGCCGCGGCGCGTGACAAGGCACGGGCGATCCTGGACCAGATCGGCCTGTCGGGGCTGCATGACCGCCTGCCATCCGAGCTTTCGGGCGGGCAGCAGCAGCGCGTGGCGGTGGCGCGCGCCATCGTGCAGCAGCCGGATGTCCTGCTGTTCGACGAGCCCCTGTCGAATGTGGATGCCAAGCTGCGGCGGCGCGTGCGCGCCGAGATTCGGGCGCTGCAACGCCGGTTCGGGCTGACCGCCGTCTATGTGACGCACGACCAGGAGGAGGCGCTGGCCGTCTCGGACCGGATCGTGGTGATGGAAAAGGGCCGGATCGCCCAGATCGGAACCCCGCGCGAGTTGTACGACCAGCCTGCGAATGCCTTCGTGGCCGATTTCATCGGGGATGCGAACCTGCTGCGCGGCGAAGTCACGGCCGGGGTGTTCGTGGCCGGAGACCTGCGGTTCCCGGTGCCGGGGGCGGATGGTGCCGCCACGGTGTCGATCCGGCCCGAACGTATCAGGCTCGGCCCCGGCGGGACGTCGCGCGTCGTGTCGGCGACCTATCTGGGCAGCCGCACCGAATACCTTCTGGCCACAGGGGCGGGTGAGCTTCTGGTTTCGCGCCCGATCGCGGAACCCGTGCTGGCCGAGGGCGCGGAGGCCTCGTTGCTGATCGACCATGCCGATCTGACGCGGGTGTCCTGACCACAAGCCGCGGTTCCCCCCCCGGAGTCAGGTCGGCAGCACGGGACAGAACCGGTGCGATCGGTGTCTTCGTCAAGCCCCGCCTGCGACGGCGCGGTGGGCCGGACCTTGCGGCAGGGATGCGCGCCGGCGATGATCCGAAATGCGCCGCCATGCTGCCCTTGACCGCCGGAAGCCGGTTCTTCCCGGCGCTTTCACGATGAGGTGCCGGCGGCGCCATCGCGGGGATGCAGGGTGGTCGGGGCGTTGTATCCGATCGCGCGTGAGGGGCGCCGCCCCGGACCGCGTCGGGGTGGTTTCCCTCCGGCGCATATTTCGGCTATGGGAAGGTCAACCAGGTCACCGAAGGCGTGCAGGCGGGCGAGGGATGATCGGTCGGGCGGAAGCGCCGGATCGACCAGGGTCTTGGCCTGGCGCGCCCGTTTCCGGGCGTCGCCACGGCGTGAGGGGCGTCGCGCTCGCGCAGCGGCCCTTCCGTCTGACCTGGACCCGGCAAGCACCGGAGGGAAGCCTGGTGATCGAGGCCATTTTCGTGTGCGCCATGTGTGCAGTGAGACGTCGGAACGGGGGACAATCGGGGCTGGCAGGGCGTAGTCTGGCGTGGACATCACGCGTGCCAACGGATTGAAGATACAAGAAAAATGAAAGAAAATCAATCACATAGACTATCCGTCGCGCCCATGATGGACTGGACGGACCGGCATTGCCGGGCCTTCCACCGCTGCATGACCCGGCGCGCGATGCTTTACACCGAGATGGTCACCGCGCCCGCCGTCATTCACGGCCCGCGCGCGCGGTTGCTGGGCTTCGCGCAGGCGGAACACCCCGTCGCGCTGCAACTCGGCGGATCGGATCCCGACGAGCTGGCGCAGGCGGTGCGGATTGCGCGGGACTGGGGGTATGACGAGATCAACCTCAACGTCGGGTGCCCCTCCGATCGGGTGCAGTCCGGCTGCTTCGGGGCGGTGCTCATGGAGCGGCCCGCGCTCGTGGCCGAATGCGTGGCAGCCATGATCGCGGAAAGCCCGGTGCCCGTCACGGTGAAATGCAGGATCGGGGTTGATGACCAGGTTCCGGAACGTGCCTTGCCCGACTTCATCCACCACGTCTCGGCGGCCGGGGTGGGGCATTTCGTGATCCATGCGCGCAAGGCCTGGCTGCAAGGCCTGTCACCCAAGGAGAACCGCGAGATTCCGCCCCTCGACCATGCGCTGGTGTTCCGAATGAAGCGGGAGTTCCCGCAGCTGACGATCTGCCTCAACGGCGGGGTGACCAGCCTTGCGCAGGCCCGCGACCTGCTGGCGCAGGGCATCGACGGCGTGATGATCGGGCGTGCGGCCTATCACGATCCCGCCTCGGTCCTGATCGGGGCCGATGCGCTCTGGGGTGAGGACCATGCCCCCGATCCCTTTGACGTGGCACGAAGGATGCGGTCCTACATCACCGACCACATGGCGAACGGCGGGCGGTTGCATCAGGTGACGCGGCACATGCTGGGGCTCTTTTCCGGTCGCCCGGGCGCACGAGGTTGGCGGCGGATGCTGTCGGAGGGGGCCGCGCGCGGCGGGATCGAGGTGTATGACGCGGCCCTGGGGCAGGTCGTGCAGGCTGCGGCCTGACGTCCGCGCAGCCATGTCCAGGCCACCGGAGCCGGGGGGCCGCGTGCATCCCTTGCCTGTCCCGTCCTGCCGTCATGCGCCGCCGCCCGTGCCGTCCGGCACGGCGCCAATGGAAACGCCCGCGTCCCGGCCACTTCCCCCCACCTGCGTGCCGCGCTAGACGGGTACGAAAGCCGTGAAAGCCCCGCCATGCCCGCACTAGCCGAACTTCTGCCCATGCTGGCTTTCCTGCTTGTCATCGGCGGCGCGGCGGGGGTCATCGCCGGGCTGCTGGGTGTCGGGGGGGGCATCGTTCTGGTGCCGGCCTTCCTGTTCGCCTTTTCCCATCTCGGCTACGATGGGCCGGGACTGATGCAGGTCTGCCTTGGCACCTCTCTGGCAACGATCGTGTTCTCGTCCCTCCGCTCGGTGCGTCTGCATGATGCGCGGGGTGCGGTCGACCGTGGCCTGCTGCGTCAGATATCGCCCGCCGTTGTGCTGGGCGCGGTGCTCGGAACGGCAACCGCGATGGAGCTTCGGACCGAGACCCTGCAGGCGGTGTTCGGTGTCCTGGCGATGATCGCCGGGCTGTATCTCGCGTTTGGTCGGGCGCAGTGGCGACTTGCGGCGGCGATGCCCAGTGGAGCGCGGCTCTACGGCTATGGCGGCGCCCTGGGCTATGTTGCGGTTCTGATGGGCATCGGAGGCGGCACATTCGGCGTGCCGCTGATGACCCTGCACGGCATGGCGATCCATCGCGCCATCGGCACGGCGGCGGGGCTGGGCCTGGTCATCGCGGTGCCCGCTGTCGCGGGGTTCCTGTTCGTGTCGGTGGCGCAACCGCCGCCGATGACCGTGGGCGCGGTGAACATTCCGGCCTTCCTGGCGGTGATCGGAACCACGATGATCACCACGCCCTGGGGCGCGCGGCTGGCACATCGCATGGACGCGGGGCGGCTGAAGCGCATATTCGCGGTGTTCATTCTGATCGTCGCGGTCAACATGCTGCGCAAGTCGATGGGGTGGTAGGCGGTCCGTCGGCATGATGCCGAGCCCGCCTTGACTCGAGGGGAGGCGGCGATGCGCCGGATCGCGAAGGGCATGCTCCTGGTGCTGGCGGCGCTGGCGCTGGTCGCCTGCGGGCTGCATGTGGCGCAATCGGGCAACCCGGCCCTGCCGCCGCGTCCGGACGGCGCGCTGCGCGTCGCGACGCTGAACGTCCACTATATCCTGGCAAACCGTGCCACGGGTGCGTGGTCACTGGCAGACTGGGACCGGCGCAGGGAACCGCTCGACCTGGCGTTCAAGGCAACCGGTGCCGACATCGTCGCATTTCAGGAAATGGAAAGCTTTCGGGGCGGGGACGAGGACAGCGACAACATTGCCCGCGCCTGGCTGCTGGCGCGGAACTCGGGCTATGCGGCGGCGGCGATCGGTGACTGGCGGGTCTTTCCTTCGACCCAGCCGATCTTCTACCGGCGCGACCGCCTGCGCCTGATGGACCAGGGCTGGTTCTTCTTTTCGACGACGCCCGATGTGATCTACTCCCGCACCTTCAACGGATCATGGCCCGCCTTCGCATCATGGGCCGATTTCCTGCCGCTGGATGGAGGGCGCCGCATCCGCGTCGTCAATGTGCATTTCGAGCACCGCAGCCGGTCGAACCGGCATCTCTCTGCGGCACTGGTCGCCGAAAGGCTCGCCCCGATGCTGACGGCGGGCGAACCGGTGATCCTGGCAGGCGACCTGAACGATATTGCCGGAACCCGGACCCTGGCCATCCTGCAGGATGCGGGGTTTTCCTTCCTGCCGGTGCAGGGCGCCACATTTCACCTGAACGGGGGTCTGAACCTGTTGCCCGCGATCGATCACATTGCGCTCGCCGGGCCGCTGCGGGCGGCGGGTGCGCCCACAGTGCTGCGGCAGAGGTTCGGCGGCGAATGGCCCAGCGACCACTATCCTGTGGTGGCCGATGTGACGCTGCCGGAATGAAAGGGGCGCCGGCCTTGGCGCCCCTTCCCGCGATGATCAGTCCCCGGCCCGGGTTAAGCCGGACCTGTAGGCAATGCCAGCCAGTGCACCCCCGGCGAGTGGCGCCGCAATGAAGACCCACAGGTCGCCCAGTGCCTTGCCGCCCACAAGAACCGCCGGGCCGAAGGATCGGGCCGGGTTCACCGACACGCCGGTCACGTTGATCCCGACCAGGTGGATCGCCGCCAGGGTCAGCCCGATGGCCAGCCCGGCCATGGCGCCCGGGGCACCCGATGCGGTGGCGCCGAGGATCACGGTGACGAAGATGAACGTCATCACCAGTTCGAACAGCAGTGCCGCACCGAGCGAGTACTCGCCAAGATACCCGGCGCCAAAGCCGTTCTGCCCCAGGCCATTTGTCGCCAGCGAATAGTCTGCCTTGCCGCTTGCGATGGTCAGCAGGACTGCCGCGCCGACCAGAGCCCCCGCACATTGCGCGGCCGCATAGCCAGCGAACTCGCTGATGTTCATGCGTCCCGCTGCCACCATGCCCAGCGATACGGCGGGGTTCAGATGCGCCCCGGAGATCGCGCCCAGGCCGTAGGCCGCCGCTACGATGGCCAGGCCGAAGGCCAGCGCGATGCCCATCATTCCGATCTGCGCGCCCATCAGCACCGCCGACCCGCAGCCGAAAAGCACAAGGATCAATGTCCCAAGCCCTTCGGCGATCAGTTTCTTCGTCATGGTTCCCTCGTTCATGTTGCGGGCCTTTCCGGCCCGTTGCGGCGTGGCGTCCGGTTGCCCCTGCCGTGGAATGAGCCTATGACCGCAAAAGCCATGTGTCAGGGGGAATTTCCTTGCGCGATCTCAAGCTGCCCGAAGGCCGTCACCCCGAAAAGGCGCATCGTCCCGATCAGGCCCAGCCCAGGAAGCCGTCCTGGATCCGGGTCAAGGCGCCGACCTCCGACGGCTACAAGGCCACGCGCGACATCATCCGCGATCAGAAGCTCGTCACCGTCTGCGAAGAGGCAGGTTGCCCCAACGTCGGCGAATGCTGGAGCCAGGGCCACGCCACCATGATGATCATGGGCGAGATCTGCACCCGGGGCTGCACCTTCTGCAACGTGGCGACCGGTCGGCCGCAGACGCTCGATGCGTTCGAGCCGGGCCGCGTTGCGCATGCCGTGGCACAGCTTGGCCTGAACCATGTGGTCGTCACGTCTGTGGACCGCGATGATCTGGCGGACGGTGGGGCGGAGCATTTCGCCCAGACGATCCGTGCCATACGCCACCGTGCGCCCGGCACGACGATCGAGGTTCTGACCCCGGACTTCCTCAAATGCGGGCCCTCGGCGCTCGAAACCGTGGTTGCGGCGCGCCCGGACGTGTTCAACCACAACCTGGAAACCGTCCCCGGGCTTTACCCCGAGGTGCGGCCCGGAGCCCGTTACTTCCATTCGCTGCGGCTGTTGCAGCGGGTCAAGGAGCTTGATCCCGCCATGTTCACCAAATCGGGGATCATGGTGGGCCTGGGCGAGGACCGGCAGGCGGTGCTGCAGGTGATGGACGACATGCGCGCGGCGGACGTCGATTTCCTGACCATCGGCCAGTACCTGCAACCGACGCCCAAGCATCATCGGATCGACCGGTTCGTCACGCCGGACGAATTCGCCTCCTACGAACAGGCGGCACGCGGCAAGGGTTTTCTGATGGTATCTGCGACGCCGCTCACCCGGTCGTCCTATCACGCGGGTGATGATTTCGCGGCCATGCGCGCCGCCCGCGAGGCCCGGCTGGGCCGGGGCTGACCCGGGGCAACCCGCCCGCCATTGACCCCGCGCCGGGCCTCTGGCAATGCCGGGGGCAACAGGGGACGCGATCATGAACCTTTTCAGTGAAATCCGTGCGCTCGTGCTGGCCGAGGTGGCGGCCATGCAGTCGGCGGGCGAACTGCCGCAGGGCCTGGACATTGCCGCGATCACGGTCGAACCGCCGCGGGACGCAGGGCACGGCGACATGGCAACCAATGCGGCCATGGTGCTGGCCAAACCCGCCGGACTGCCGCCGCGCCAGATCGCCGAAGGGCTGGCGGCGGGGCTGGCAGCGGACCCGCGCATCCTTGCGGCCGATGTGGCAGGGCCGGGTTTCCTGAATCTGCGGCTGAGGCCCGAGGTGTGGCAGGGCCACGTCGCCGCCGTGCTGGCGGCGGGGCCGGATTTCGGGCGGTCCGCTATTGGCGGCGGCGCGCGGGTCAACGTCGAATTCGTCAGCGCGAACCCCACCGGGCCGATGCACGTCGGCCATGTGCGCGGCGCGGTTGTCGGCGATGCGCTGGCGCGCCTTCTGGCATTCGCCGGATGGAACGTCACCCGCGAATACTACATCAACGACGGCGGCGCACAGGTCGACGTTCTGGCGCGTTCGGCCTACGAACGCTACCGCGAGGCGCACGGCCTGTCCCCGGACATCCGCGAGGGCCTCTATCCCGGCGATTACCTGATCCCCGTGGGCGAGGCGCTGAAGGCAAGGTACGGCGACAGCCTGCTCGACAAGGGCGAGCAGTTCTGGCTGGCCGAGGTGCGCGACTTCGCGACCGGGATGATGATGGCCATGATCCGCGAGGATCTGGCGGCGCTGGGTGTCACGATGGACGTCTATTCCAGCGAGAAGGCGCTTTACGGCACCGGCAAGATCGAGGCGGCGCTGGCGCGGCTGCGCGAACAGGGGCTGATCTACGAGGGCGTTCTGGAACCGCCCAAGGGCAAGACGCCCGAGGATTGGGAGCCCCGCGAACAGACGCTGTTCCGGTCGACCGCGCATGGCGACGATGTGGATCGTCCGGTCAAGAAATCCGACGGTGGCTGGACCTATTTTGCGCCCGACATCGCCTACCACTACGACAAGGTCGAGCGCGGCTTCGATGCGCTGATCGACATCTTCGGCGCCGATCACAGCGGCTACGTGAAGCGGATGAAGGCGGCGGTCGCGGCATTGTCGGCGGGGCGCGTGCCACTGGACATCAAGCTGATCCAGCTGGTGAAGCTGTGGAAGGGCGGGGCGCCGTTCAAGATGTCCAAGCGCGCCGGAACGTTCGTCACGCTGCGCGACGTGGTGGAGGAGGTCGGCGCCGACGTCACCCGCTTCATCATGCTGACCCGCAAGAATGACGTCGCGCTGGATTTCGACTTCGACAAGGTGCTGGAACAGTCCAAGGACAACCCCGTCTTCTATGTCCAGTATGCCCATGCGCGCATCCGGTCGGTCGAACGGCGCGCGGCCGAGGCGGGGATCGGCCCGGATACGGCCTTCGATGCCACGCTTCTGTCGCATCCTTCGGAACTGGCACTGATCGCGAAGCTTGCCGAATGGCCGCGTCTGGTCGAGATCGCGGCCAGGGGGAACGAGCCGCATCGCGTGGCCTTCTACCTTTATGAACTGGCCTCCGACCTGCACGCCCACTGGAACCGCGGCAACGACGAACCCGCGCTGCGCTTCGTGCAGGAGGGCGATCCGGCCACAACGGCGGCGAAAATCGCCCTTGCCCGCGCCGTGGCGGTTGTGATCCGCGCTGGCCTTGCTATCCTTGGCGTCCAACCGGTGGAGGAAATGCGCTGAGGCAAGGCGCCTGCCGGGAACGGGCACAGTAGAACGAGTTTCGGGGGGATGCGGGAAAACCCGCACCGATCCGGGGCCGAGAGGCAGAGCATGGCAGAAGTTGACTTCGATCGGTTCGAAGCGGATTCGCCCTTGGGCGTTTCCCACGGCGTGATGGCGCGGACAGTCAGTCTGGTGGCGGCGGGGCTTTCGGTGGCGCTGGTGCTGGGACTGGGCGCATGGGGCTACAAGCTTGCGGTGCGCGACGTGTCGGGTGTGCCGGTGGTGCGCGCGATGGAGGGGCCGATGCGCGTGGCCCCCGAAGCCCCCGGAGGCGAGATCGCCGCCCACATGGGCCTTGCCGTGAACGAGGTCGCAGCCGCCGGCGCGGCGACGGGCCCGGCCGACCGGCTGGTCCTTGCCCCCGCACCCGTCGATCTGGCCGACGAGGATCTGGCCGGCACGCTGGCCGCGCTGGCGGCGCCGGTGTCGGGCCGGGCCGAGGGTGCGGTCGCGCTGGAACTGCCACCAATGCCCGCCGCGCCGTCCGCCCCAGTCACGCAGGAGGATGCCATCGCCGCCGCCCTGGCCGAAGCACTGGGGCAGGACGCGGACGCTGTGGCGCGGCTGTCGGACACCGCGACAGCCTTGTCCGGGTCGCTCGACGGTTCGGGCCAGGTGGCCGAGCCGGTGCTGCGCCTTGGCCCCGGGATGCCGCGCGGCGCCGTCGCCTCGGCCGTGCGCCCAAGGCCCCGTCCGGGCAGCCAGGCCGAACCGGCGGCGCGTGCCAATGTCGAACCGACGGCACTGGCCGCCGCACCGGCGGCCGAGGTCGACGCCGCCAGCCTTTCGCCCGGAATGCGTCTGGTTCAGCTTGGCGCCTTCGAAACGGCCGATCTCGCGCGTGCCGAATGGGACCGCGTGGCGATCCGTTTCGGCGATCTCATGGCAGGCAAGGCGCGCGTGGTGCAGGAGGCGCAGTCGGGCGGCCGGGCGTTCTGGCGCCTGCGCGCGCAGGGTTTCGAGTCCGAGGCCGACGCGCGCCGGTTCTGTGCCGTCCTGCTTGCCGAACAGACAGCCTGTATCCCGGTTACCCTGCGGTGATGTCTGCGGGCGCCACGATACTGGGCTGTGCCGGGCGCGACCTTTCGGCGGATGAGGCGGCGTTCTTCCGCGAGGCTGATCCCTGGGGCTTCATCCTGTTCGCCCGCAACGTCGAAAGCCCGGCGCAGCTGCGCCGCCTGACAGGCGACCTGCGCGATGCGGTCGGGCGGAATGCGGTCGTGATGACCGATCAGGAAGGCGGCCGCGTGCAGCGGTTGCGTGCCCCGCACTGGCGCGAATGGTCGCCCCCCCTGACGCTGGCTGCGGCGGCGGGGCCGCAGGCGCCGCGCGCCTTCTGGCTGCGGTCGCGCCTGATCGCGCATGAACTGCGCGCCTGCGGCATCGACGCCAATGCCTCGCCCTGCCTCGATCTGGCACGCCCGGAAACGCATCCCTTCCTGCTGAACCGCTGCCTCGGGTCCGACCCCGCCACCGTCGCCGCGATCGGCCGTGCCGTGGCCGAGGCGCATCTGTCCGGCGGCGTGCTGCCCGTGGCCAAGCACATGCCGGGCCATGGGCGCGGCACCGCCGACAGCCACCACCACCTGCCCGAGACCGGCGCGGCGCTGCCGGAACTGGAAGCGACGGATTTCGCGCCGTTCGCCGCGCTTGCCGACCTGCCGATGGCAATGACCGCGCATCTGGTGTTCCGCAGCATCGACAGCGCCCCTGCCACGACCTCGCCCGCGCTGATCGCGCTGATCCGCCACCGGATCGGTTTCGGCGGGCTACTGATGACCGACGATCTGTCGATGCACGCGCTGTCGGGTGATGTGGGCAGCCGGGCCGCTGCCGCCCTCGCGGCAGGCTGCGACATCGCGCTGCACTGCAACGGCAAGCGCCCCGAGATGGAACGCGTCGCCGAAGCCGCCGGACGCCTGTCGGCGGTGGCGGCTGATCGTGCGGCCCGCGCCATTGCGGCACGGCAGTTGCCCGACCCCGTTGACATCCCCGCGCTCGAGGCCGAACTTCGGGGCCTTGCTGGCGGGGTGGCCCTTGGCGGATGACTGGGACAGCACCGAACCCGTGACGACCGCCGACCGGCTGGCGGCCGAGTCGCTGATTGTCGACGTGGATGGGTTCGAGGGTCCGCTCGACCTGCTTCTGACGCTGTCGCGGACGCAGAAGGTGGACCTGCGCCGGATATCGGTGCTGAACCTGGCGGAACAGTATCTGGCCTTCGTGGACCGTGCGCGCAGCCTGCGCATCGAGCTGGCGGCGGATTACCTGGTCATGGCCGCCTGGCTTGCCTATCTGAAATCGCGCCTGCTGCTGCCCCCGGACCCCGAGGAGGAAGGCCCCTCGGCCGAGGATCTGGCCGCGCACCTGGCCTTTCAGCTTGCACGGCTGGAAGCGATGCGCGACGCGGCCGCCCGGCTGATGGCGCGCGACCGGCTGGGGCGGGACCGCTTTGTCCGTGGCCTGCCCGAGGATGTCGTGCGGCTGCGGAAGGTGCATTTCGGCGCAACGCTGATGGACCTGATGCGCGCCTATGCCCGCATCCGCACCAAGGACGAGTTCCGCCCCTACGCCATGGAGCGCGACCATGTCTTCACCATGGAGCAGGCGCTTGACCGGCTGCGTGGCCTGATCGGTCACGCTGCACAGTGGTCGGATCTTGCCTCGTTCCTGCCCGAAGGTTGGGGCGGGCATCCGATGCGGCGGCGATCGGCCACGGCGGCGCATTTCGCGGCGATCCTCGAACTGGCCAAGCGCGGGCATGTCGACCTGCGGCAGGCCGATACCTTTGCCCCCCTGATGATCCGGCGGCGCGAGACATGACCGAGGCGCCCGAACCCGGCCTGTTCGCAGCCCCGCCCCTGGCCGAGCAGGAGCGGATGATCGAGGCGATGCTCTTTGCCTCGGCCGAACCCGTGACGCTGGCGGATCTTGCCGCGCGGATGCCACATGGCTGCGATCCGGCCGAGGCGATGGTGCTGCTGCGCCGCCGGTACGAGGGCAGGGGGGTCAACCTGGTGCGCGTGGGCGATGCCTGGGCCTTCCGCACGGCCGCCGATCTGGGCTTCCTGATGCAGAAGGACGTGGTCGAGCACCGCAAGCTGTCGCGGGCGGCAATCGAGACGCTGGCGATCGTGGCCTATCATCAGCCCGTGACCCGCGCCGAGATCGAGGAAATCCGCGGGGTGGCGGTCAGCCGGGGCACCATCGACCAGTTGCTTGAAATGGACTGGATCCGCTTCGGCCGCCGCCGCATGTCCCCGGGGCGCCCGGTCACCTTCGTGGTCACCGAGGCGTTCCTCGATCACTTCGGCCTGGAGACCGCGCGCGATCTGCCTGGGCTGAAGGACCTGCGCGCGGCGGGCCTGCTTGACAGTCGCCCGCTTCCGTCCGGCATGGGCGGATCGGGCGAGGACGACGATGACGCCGGGACCACCGGCCAGAGCGAGATGTTCGAGGAGTAGGGCATGGATTTCGGCGGCGTCATCCGGATGATCATCAACCGCTTCCTGCGGCGCGGGGTCAATACCGCGATCAACAAGGGCATTCGCCATACGGCGGCGAAGGGCAAGGCGCCCAAGGACATGACACCGGCCGAGCGCGATCAGGCGGCGCGCGGGCGCGAACTTGCCAAGCGGGCACGGCAGGCGGCCCGCGTCACCCGGCGGCTGGGCAAGTAGCACCGGGCCCTGCGCAGGGGCCTGTCAGCCCCGGAAATGCTTCGACAGCTTCAGGCCCTGGCCCTGGTAGTTCGACGCCATTCCCGCGCCGTAGAGCACATCGGGCACCTCGGCCATCCGCTCATAGACCAGCCGACCCACGACCTGCCCGTGCTCCAGCACAAAGGGTGCCTCGTGGCAGCGCACTTCCAGAACGCCCCGCGATCCCGCGCCGCCCGCCGCGGCCCAGCCGAACCCGGGATCGAAGAAACCCGCGTAGTGCACCCGGAACTCACCGACCATGGCAAGGTAGGGCGCCATCTCGGCGGCATGATCGGGCGGGATCGTCACCGCCTCGCGGCTGACAAGAATGTAGAACGCCCCCGGATCGAGGATCAGCTGCCCGTTCCGGGCCGTCAGCGGCTCCCAGAAATCGGTGGCGACGTAGTGCCCGATCCGGTCCAGGTCGATCACGCCGCTGTGCGGCTTTGCGCGCCAGCCCACCAGATCGCCGTCCTTCGCCTCCAGATCGACCGAGAATCCCAGCCCGCCCGCGATCACCGCAGGGCCGTCGACCAGCGGCACCGCCGCATGAAGCGCGCTCAGCGCGGCATCGTCCAGGACCGCCTCGCCCTGCCGCAGGCGGAGCTGGTTCAGCCGCATGCCGCTGCGCACAAGGACCGAGAAGGACCTCGGGCAAACCTCGGCCCACAGCGGGCCCCTGTATCCGGCGGGTATGCGGTCGAACTCGACACCGCCGTCGGTGATCGTCCGGGTCAGCAGGTCCAGCCGCCCGGTCGAGGACTTGGCGTTCGCAACACCCGACACAGCCGCAGGCAGGGCCAGCCGTTCTGCCAGCGGAATCAGATAGACGCAGCCGCGTTCCAGCACCGCGCCCTTCGTCAGGTCCACCCGGTGCATCTCGAAATCGGCCAGCCGGTCCTGCACGCTGCGGCCCGCGCCGGTCAGGAAGGACGCGCGCACGCGGATCGCCTCGCCCCCCAGCCGCAGGTCAAGGCTGGCCGGCTGCACCTGCACCGGCAGCACGGCGCCGTCCGCCGAGATCGCCCCGCTGGTGATCAGTGACCGCAGGGTCTGTGCGGGCAGAACGCCGTGCGCCGTCATTCGATCCCCCCGGAACGGAACCGCCCGCGCGTCCCTTCGGACGGCGGGCGGTTTCGATGATGGTCGGGCCGGCGAGATTCGAACTCGCGACCTTCCGCCCCCCAGACGGACGCGCTAACCAGGCTGCGCCACGGCCCGAACGCCGGGATACATACCGGTTTTCCGGTCAGGGGCAAGCGGGAAAAGGCGGTTGCCACGACGGGCCCGGCGTCAGCGGCGGGGGCTGCGGTCCGCCAGCCGCTCGGACAGGTCGGCCAGCGCGGCGCGCAGGGGGGCTACGGCCTCGGCACGCGGGGCAAGCGCACCCACCCGCAAGGCGCGCAGACGGGTCGCCATGGGGGGCAGGGCCGACGCGGCCGCGGGATCGGGCGGCGGCGGGGCGGCAGGCGCTTCCCGCTGCGCGAACCCGCCCGAGAACAGCGGAAGCCCGTCAAGCGGACCGCGCGAACCATCCGGCGCCCCGTCGGGTTGCGGCGGCGCCTGCGCCGGTGCCGCAGGCGCCCTCACATCGTCACCGTCCGGCCTCGCGGGCAACACCGGCTCGGCGGGCACCTCTGCTGCCGCGTCGGGGGCTTCATCGCCCCCCGCCGCCGCGAACCAACTGTCCGGACCGGCCCGCACCTCGGCGCCAGGTGCGGCATCCGCGTCGCCGTCCCAGATCTCCGCCACCGGCATGTCAGCGCGCGGCACATCGTCGGCGGCAACCGGATCGAACGCCGCCGCATCGTCGGCCGACAGGCCCGCGACATGCCGGACACCCTGTTCGCGCAGCACTTTCTGTACACCCCGTATGGTCATGCCCTCGTCATGCAGCAGCCGCCGGATGCCCGCCAGAAGGGCCACGTCGGAGGGCCGGTAGTATCGCCGCCCACCCGCCCGCTTGACCGGCCGCACCTGCGGAAACCGGCTTTCCCAGAAACGCAGGACATGCGCCGGGGTATCCAGATATTCGGCAACCTCGCTGATCGTGCGGAAGGCGTCGGGCGACTTGTCCACTTACCCCCCTTCCTGCAGGCTCAGGCCTTGGCCCCGGCAGCCACGCGATCCTTCATCAGATGCGAGGGGCGGAAGGTCAGGACACGGCGCGGGCTGATCGGAACCTCGTCGCCGGTTTTGGGATTGCGGCCGACGCGGGCCGACTTGTCGCGGATCGAGAACGTGCCGAACGACGAGATCTTCACGGTCTCGCCTGCCGCCAGGGCGTCGGACATGTGCTGCAGCACGCTTTCCACAAGTTGCGCGCTTTCGTTGCGGCTGAGGCCCACCTCGCGGAACACCGCTTCGCTCAGGTCCATCCGGGTCAAAGTCCGGTCGCCCATGTCGTCCCCCCACGCTTGTTTCCCGGCAGGATGCGCGCCGGGATTTTGCGAGTCAATATCAGACACTTGGGCCGCGTTCTTCAAATGCGCGATTCCGCCGGTCGGCGGGCCTACCAGCGCAGGACGACAGCCCCCCAGGCCAGTCCGCCGCCGATTGCCTCGGTCACGACCAGGTCGCCCCGCTTGATCTGGCCCCGCGCGCAGCCGATCGACAGCGCCAGGGGAATCGATGCGGCAGAGGTATTCCCATGGTCCTGAACGGTCACGACGACCCGTTCCATGGGCACCTGCATGCGTTTTGCCGTGGCTTCGATGATGCGGATGTTGGCCTGATGCGGCACGATCCAGTCGACATCCGCCCCCGAGAGCCCTGCCTTGTCCAGCGCCGCATGGGCGGTCTCGGCGAGCTTCTCGACGGCGTGGCGGAACACCTCTTTCCCCTGCATCCGCAGGTGGCCCGTCGTTCCCGTCGAGGTGCCGCCGTCGACGTAGAGGATGTCGCGATGCCGCCCGTCCGAATGCAGGTCGACCGACAGGATGCCGCGGTCAGCCGATGTGCCCGCACCCTCGGCCGCCTCGAGCACCAGCGCCCCGGCGCCGTCGCCGAACAGCACACTCGTGGTGCGGTCGTCCCAGTCCATCAGGCGGCTGAAGGTCTCTGCGCCGATCACCAGAACCCGTCCGGCCATGCCGCCCCGGATCAGCGCGTCGGCCTGTCCCAGCGCGAACACGAAGCCCGCGCAGACGGCCTGGGTGTCATAGGCAAAGCCCCGCGTCATGCCCAGACCCGCCTGCACCATGGTCGCGGCCGAGGGGAAGGTCAGGTCGGCGGTCGATGTGGCCAGGACGATGGCGTCCACATCGTCGGCAGCAAGGCCCGCGTCGGCCAGCGCGGCCTGCGCGGCGCGGATCGCAAGGTCGGACGTGGTCTGGCCGGGGGCCGCGAAATGCCGCCGCTCGATCCCCGACCGTGACCGGATCCATTCGTCCGACGTCTCGATGCGGGCGGCGAATTCGCTGTTCGGCACCACGCGCTCGGGCAGATAGTGCCCGACGCCCCTGACCACGGCGCGCACGTTCATTCGGCTGACTCTGCCCCCGCTCCCAACTGCGCGGCATCCTGCCCCGCCCGGCCCGTGCTGGCAACCCGCGCCGCCAGGCGGTCGTTGAAGCCGGACTTGGCAAGCTGGAACGCCAGCTTTATGGCCGCCGCCACGCCGGTCGCATCGGCCGAGCCGTGCGATTTCACGACGGTTCCGTTCAGCCCGAGGAACACGCCGCCATTCACCCGGCGCGGGTCGATGCGCTTCTGCAGTCGCCGCAGCGAGGTGATGGCCAGCAGTGCCGCGATCTTCGACAGGAAGGTCGCGTTGAACGCCTCCTTCAGGAAGTCCGAGATCAGCTTGGCCGTCCCCTCGCCGGTCTTCAGCGCGATGTTGCCGGTAAACCCGTCCGTCACGATGACGTCGGCGCGATTGCCCGGGATGTCGCCGCCCTCCACGAAACCCACGAACTCGTAGGCCCCGGCCTCGGCCGCCGCCGCCATCTTGTCATGGGCAAGCTTCAGCTCGGCCCGGCCCTTGTGTTCCTCGGTGCCCACGTTCAGCAGGCCGACGCGCGGCCGGTCCAGGTTCAGGCCGTTGCGCGCATAGGATGCGCCCATGGTCGCGAACTGCAGCAGGTCGTCGGCATCGGCGCGGATATCGGCGCCCACGTCGAGCATCACGTTGAAGCCGCCCGTGTTGCGGCTGGGCCAGAGGCAGGCGATCGCGGGGCGGTTCACGCCCGGCAGCTTGCGCAGCTTGATCATCGACAGCGCCATCAGCGCGCCGGTGTTGCCGCAGGACACGGCCACCGTCGCCTCGCGCGATTTCACCGCGTCGATGCAGGACCACATCGACGTGCCCTCGCCGTGCCGCATCACCTGGCTGGGCTTGTCGTGCATCGTCACCGCGCGCGGCGCATGGCGGACCTCGCAGCGTCCGGCCAGCATGCGGCGGCGATTGACCAGCGGGCGCAGCACCGCCTCGTCGCCATGCAGGATGAAGGCGATGTCCGGGTTCTTGCTGGCAGAAATCACAAGTCCGGCGACCACTGCCGCCGGACCCCTGTCGCTGCCCATCGCATCGACCGATATCACGATGCGCCCTGCGGCGTGGCCCGCGTCGCCCGTTACTTCGCCCGTCGGGGGCCGGTCGGCGGCATCGCGCATGGCAGGGCGGGAGTGGCGCGGCTTACGCCGCGTCCTCGTCCAGATCGACCTCTTTCGCGGTCGCCACAACCTCGCGGGCGTCATAGTGGCCGCAGGCGCCGCAAACGTGGTGCGGGCGCTTCAGCTCGCCGCAGTTCGGGCATTCCGCCGGATTGGCGGCGACAAGCGCGTCATGCGCACGGCGCATGTTGCGGCGGGATTTGGTGACTCGGTTCTGCGGGACAGCCATGTCTCGACCTTTGATAGATGCGGGCGGATGGCCCTGATTTTCCTCACGGATCCGGGGCATGCCCCGACAACCGGGGCGACGCGCGCCAAACCTCGAACGAGGCGCGGAACATACTGCGATTCCGCCCGGGTGCAAGGGCTTTCTCGCCCTGTGCCGCGGTGTCTCAGCGCTCGTCCTCGGGCGGGTCGCGCGACAGGCTGTCCTTCAGTGCGGCAAGCCCCGCGAAGGGTCGCAGATCCTCGTCGCGCAGCGGCGCGATGCCCGGCGGGGCAAAGACCGCCTCACCCAGGCCCGCACCCGGGGCCCGCGGATAGGGCGGCAGCGCCAGGGCCAGCGCCTCGACCGCGACAGCGCCGCCGTCGATCGCCTCGGGCAGCGGCTCGGTATCCACGTCCTCGGGCAGTTCCACCTCGTCGCCCTGCGGCGCCTCGTGCCCGGCCACATACAGGCGGCGCACCGGCTCGGCGATATCGGTGGTCACCGGGGCCAGGGTCACCGCGCAGGGCTGCACCACCCGCGCGGTCAGCCGCGCCAGCAGTTCCACGTCGTGCCGCCCCACGGGGCGCAGTTCGCCGGACAGCCGAAGCGCGGGCAGGTCGATGAGGTCGAGATACCGCGCGATCCGGGCCCGCGTCGCGGCGTCGGGCGCCAGGTCGAAGGTCTGCGTGCGGCGGGCGGGCAGCTTGCGCACCGGCCATGGGCATGACCAGGGCAGGGCATCCGGCGGGACATCGGCGTCTGTCATGGGACCTCCGCAGTCAGGGGCGCGGGCCGGGAGGGCGACGCGCATGTTCCTTGAACAGCCGCGCGTCCTTCGTTAAGCCGATAGGGCGGCGCGGCCTGACCTTTCGCATAGGGGCAGGCGGCGCCCGGGACAAGAGGCCGGAACAAGAGGCGGCGATGGCGGGGCAGTCGGGCGGGATGAGGATGCGGCGCGCGCGCCTGGGTGTTGCCGTGGCAATACTCGCGGTGGCGGCGGCCTGCGCGCAGATCGTCCGGACGCATGGCTACGCACCGACCGATGCGGAACTCTCCGAGATCGTGGTGGGCGTCGATACGCGCGACAGCGTGGCCGAAACGGTCGGGCGACCCTCGGCGCAGGGGCTGCTGAACGACGACGGCTGGTTCTATGTGCAAAGCCGTTTCCGCCACATGGGTCCGCGCGAACCCAAGGAGATCGAGCGCCAGGTCGTCGCGATCACCTACGATCAGGCGGGCGTGGTGCAGAACATCGAGCGCTTCGGGCTGGAGCAGGGGCGCGTTGTCGCCCTGTCGCGCCGCGTGACCGAATCGAACGTCCGCAGCTTCAGCTTCGTGCGCCAGCTGCTGCAGAACTTCGGGCGGTTCAACGCGGGCGAGCTGCTGCGCTGACGCCGGCGGGGCGCCTGGCGGTTAGTCCGGCTGCGGTTCGAACCGCAGGGCAACCCCGTTGATGCAGTAGCGCAGGCCGGTGGGTTTCGGTCCGTCCGGAAACACGTGGCCGAGATGCGCGTCGCAGCGGTCGCAGTGCACCTCGGTCCGGCGCATGAACCAGCTGCGATCCTCGGTCGTGGCGATGGGCGCGTCTTCGGCCGGGGCCCAGAACGAGGGCCAGCCGGTGCCGCTGTCGAACTTGCGCGCCTGGTCGAACAGCGGGGCATCGCAGCAGATGCAGCGGAAGATGCCCCTGGCCTTGGGGAAGTTGTCATGGGTGAAGGCCCGTTCGGTGCCGTGCTGGCGCGTCACCTTGTAGGCCAGGTCCGAGAGTTGCGCGCGCCATTCGGCCTCGGACTTCACCACCTTGCCGTCGCTGTTGCCTGACGTTCCGTCCATCGCCGCCGCCCCTTGTGTCGCATCGCCGTCATGGCTTGCGTGATATGCCACCCATACGCATATCTAGGCGGGCCATGCGCATCCGCCAAGGCAGGAGGAGCCTTCCGTGCTCTCGCTTCTTCGGGGCCGCTATCGCGCCCGCACCGCCGACACACCGGACGACATCACCCGCGCGCAGGATCTGCGGACCCTGTGTTTCCGGGGGGCGGACGGACCGCAGGATGCCGACGCCTTCGATGCGATCTGCACCCACATGCTGGTCGAGGAAACCCGGAGCGGCACGCTGGTCGCCTGTTTCCGGCTGCTGCCGCTGTCGGCGGGCTGCGAGATCAGCCGCAGCTATTCGGCGCAGTTCTACGACCTGCGGGCGCTGTCGGCCTATGAGGGCCGCATGGTCGAGATGGGCAGGTTCTGCATCCATCCCGACTGGAAGGATGCCGACATCCTGCGGGTGGCCTGGGGGGCGATGACCGCCTGGGTGGACCGTGAGGGGGTCGAGATGCTGTTCGGCTGCTCGTCGTTCCACGGCACCGAGGCCGAGGCCTATCTGGATGCCTTCGCGATGCTGAAGGATGCGCATCTGGCGCCGCGCCGCTGGCTGCCGCGGGTGAAGGCGCCGAACGTGTTCCGGTTCGCCCAGAAGCTGCGGCTGCGGAAACCCGACGCGAAGCGCGCGATGCTGGGGATGCCGCCCCTGCTGCGGACCTATCTGATGATGGGGGGCTGGGTCAGCGATCATGCGGTCGTCGACCGGGACCTGAACACGCTGCATGTGTTCACGGGGCTGGAGATCCGGTCGATCCCGCCAAGCCGGGCGCGGCTGCTGCGCGGGGTGGCGGGCTAGGCGTCCCACGGTGGGACGCTTTCTGCGCCGTTTGATTCCAATGACTTGGCGGCGCGCGTTAACCACCTGTTAGGAATCGTCCCCTGCGGGCGCCGGTTTCCCGGGCCGCAGGGCGGCCCAGGCCCGCGCGTTCGCCTGCGCGCCCGGTGCCTCAGCCCGCCAGCCGGTCGAGGATGCGGACCCAGGACCGGATGCCCCTGTGGAAGCATTCGAGATCGTATTTCTCGTTCGGGCTGTGGATCTGGTCGTCGTCGCGGCCGAAGCCGATCAGCATCGCGTCCATGCCGAGGACCGACTTGAAATATCCCGCGATCGGGATCGACCCGCCGCAGCCGACATAGGCCGCGGGGCGGCCCCATTCGTCGGTCAGCGCCGCGCGGGCGGCCTCGAACGCGGGATGGTCGATCGCCATCCGGCCGGCGGGGCTGGCGCCATGCGCCTGCCATTCGATGCGGGCATCGCGGGGAAGCTGGGCCTCGACCCAGGCGCGGAAGGCCGCGCGCACGGCGTGGGGATCCTGATCGCCGACGAGGCGAAAGCTGACCTTGGCATGCGCCTCGGCCGGAAGCACGGTCTTGAAGCCGTCGCCGGTATAGCCGCCCCAGATGCCGTTGATTTCGGCTGTGGGGCGCGACCAGAGCATTTCGAGCGGTGTGCGGTCGGTTTCGCCCGCCGGTTCGCTGAGCCCGACATCACCCAGGAACCGCGCGTGATCGAAGGCCAGCCCCTGCCACTGGGCGCGCATCGTCTCGGGCAGTTCGCCCACGCCGTCGTAGAAGCCCGGAATCGTCACGTGCCCCCGGTCGTCATGCATGCCGCCGAGAATCCGGGTCAGCACGCGGATCGGGTTCAGCGCCGCCCCGCCATACATCCCCGAATGCAGATCCTTCGTGGCGCAGCGCAGGGTGAATTCCTCGCCCGTCAGGCCGCGCAGCATGGTCACGATGGCGGGCGCATGATCGGAGAAAAGCCCGGTATCGCAGATCAGGGCGATGTCGGCGCGCAGGGTTTCCGCCTGTTCGCGCATGAACGGGATGAGCGAGGGCGACCCCGATTCCTCCTCGCCCTCGCAGAACACCGTGATGCGGCAGGGCAGGGTGCCATGCACCGATTTCCATGCGCGCATCGCCTCGATGAAGGTCATGAGCTGGCCCTTGTCGTCGGACGCGCCGCGCGCGCGGATCACCTTGCCGCGCGGCCCGTCCTCGATCGCGGGGTCGAAGGGATCGCGGTGCCAGAGCGACAGCGGATCGACCGGCTGCACGTCGTAGTGGCCGTAGAACAGCAGGTGCGGGCCACCCTCGCCGCCGTGCCCGACGACCATCGGATGCCCGGGCGTTGCATGCGCCGCGGCGGTGAAGCCCAGCGCGCGCAGGTCGGCCACCAGCCAGTCGGCGGCGCGGGCGCAATCGCCGGCATAGGCCGGGTCGGTCGAGATCGAGGGTATGCGCAGGAGGTCCATCAGGCGGTCGATCGCCTGCGGCAGGGCGGCATCGACCGCGTCGAGCACCGGGGGCAGGGCGGGGGTCGCGGCGGGGGCGGGCATGGCACTCTCCGTGTCGTGATGCGGCGCGCGACCCTAGCAGGGCAACGGCCCCTGTCCAGACCGCGCGTTCCGCGCTAGGAGAACGATCGTCGGGTGCGAGGAGGCGGCGATGCGCAAGGTGGCGGTTCTGGCGATGATGCTTGCGGCGGGGCCGGCGGTGGCCGAACCGCTGGGCGGCGATGCGGCGCGCAAGGCGCTGATCCCGGACAAGGGCGTCTCGGTCGAGATCATCCGCCACAAGGCGCTGCCTGATGCGCAGGCGCAGGTTCTGGCGACGGTTGCCAAGGGGCAGGCGCATTACGGTGCCGTGGCCTTTTCGCCGGACGACGGGCTGATGTCGGAGGCGACGGTGGCGGCGGTGGACTATCACAGCACCGAGGCGGCCGCTGCGGCGGCGGCGGCCGATTGCGACGCGCGCCGGAAGGGGCGGGCGAAATGCGTGATCGTCGCGCTGATCCGTCCCGCGGCGTGGGAACCGCGCCCGGTGCAGATGTCGGCGGCGGCGGCGGCGGCGTTCCGCAAGGACTATGGCCGCAGCGGGCCGCGCGCGCTGGCGCTGTCGGCGGCGACGGGGCAGTTCGCGCTGGCACAGGGCGCCGAGGCGCAGGCCCGCGCGCTGGCCGAATGCAACGTGAAGGGCAAGGGCGATTGCAGCGTGGTGGTGGCCGACTGACGGGGATCGCCTGCGGGTGTGTCAGATTGACCTGTCGCCAGACCGGCAATTGATCAATATCAAAGCTTGAATATGCGCCGCCGATACATGCTGCGGCAGTAAGCGAACTCCGGGCCTGCCGGGGTTCCGCCAGCGACCGGAGACAAGCATGAACCCCGAAGCCGCCCTCGATGCCGCGCTGAAGCGTCTGCATGACGAGGGGCGCTATCGCACCTTCATCGACATCGAGCGGCGGCAGGGCGATTTTCCGCGCGCGGTCTGGCGCCGTCCCGACGGCACGACACGCGACATCACGGTATGGTGCGGCAACGACTATCTGGGCATGGGCCAGCATCCCGAGGTTCTGGCCGCGATGCATGGCGCGCTGGACCGGTCGGGCGCGGGGTCGGGCGGCACGCGCAACATCTCGGGCACCACGGTGTTCCACAAGGCGCTGGAGGCCGAGCTTGCCGACCTGCACGGCAAGGAGGCGGCGCTGGTGTTCAGCTCGGCCTATGTCGCCAACGATGCCACGCTGTCGACGCTGCCCCGGCTGTTTCCGGGGCTGATCATCTATTCCGACGCGCTGAACCATGCCTCGATGATCGAGGGGATCCGGCGGAACGGCGGGGCGCGGCGGGTGTTCCGGCACAACGACGCGGCGCATCTGCGGGAGCTGATGGCGGCGGACGACCCTGCGGCGCCCAAGCTGGTGGCCTTCGAGAGCATCTATTCGATGGACGGCGATTTCGGGCCGATCGCGGCGATCTGCGACGCGGCGGACGCCTTCGGCGCGCTGACCTACATCGACGAGGTGCATGCGGTGGGCATGTACGGCCCGCGCGGCGGCGGGGTGACCGAGCGCGACGGGCTGGCGCACCGGATCGACATCGTGAACGGCACGCTGGCCAAGGCCTATGGCGTGTTCGGCGGGTACATTGCTGCAAGTGCGAAGATGGTCGACGCGATCCGCAGCTATGCCCCCGGGTTCATCTTCACCACCTCGCTGCCGCCGGTCGTGGCGGCGGGTGCGGCGACCTCGGTGCGGGTGCTGAAGGGGGCGCAGGCGCTGCGCGACCGTCACCAGGCGCAGGCCCGCGCGCTGAAGCTGCGGCTGCGGGGGCTGGGCCTGCCGATCATCGACAACGGGTCGCATATTGTGCCGGTGCATGTGGGCGACCCCATCCATTGCAAGATGCTGAGCGACATGCTGCTGGAGAACCACGGCATCTATGTGCAGCCGATCAACTATCCGACGGTGCCGCGCGGCACCGAGCGGCTGCGGTTCACGCCCTCGCCGCTGCATGACGCGGGCATGATCGACGATCTGGTGCGCGCCATGGACGGGCTGTGGCGGCATTGTGCGCTGAATCGTGCCGAACTGGCGGGGTGATCCGGCTTTCTGCGTGTGCATACGCCCTTGTGATGTGTTAGCGTTTCGTCAATAGAGCGGAATCGCGACAGACTGCCGGGGGCGACTCGGGCAGATACAACGACCAAGACGGGGCGGGACGGGGCAGCTTGGATGATCGGGCGAAGGACCACACCTTCGACGCCAGCAGAGGCCAAACCCAAGGGGTTTGACGACTTTGAACTGCGCCTGGGCGACCTGATGCGCGGCGAGCGCGCGACCATGGGTAAATCCCTGCTGGACGTTCAGCGCGACCTGAAGATCAAGGCCACCTACATCGCCGCGATCGAGAATGCCGATGTGTCGGCCTTCGAGACGCCGGGCTTCATCGCCGGCTATGTGCGCTCCTACGCGCGCTATCTGGGCATGGACCCCGACGAGTCCTTCGCCCGGTTCTGCGCCGAGGCGAATTTCACCCTGGCGCACGGGATGTCGGCGGCCGCGTCCTCGCCCGCCAGCGCGCTGGCGCGCGAACGCCGCGCCTCGCCCGGGCGCGATCCCTTCGCCGATCCGGCGACCGCCTTCGTGCCGCGCCGCGAGAGCGTGCTGGCGCGGGTCGAGCCGGGCGCCATCGGATCGGTGGCGGTTCTGGTCGCGCTGATCTCGGCGCTTGGCTATGGCGGCTGGTCGGTTCTTCAGGAAGTGCAGCGCGTGCAGCTTGCCCCGGTCGATCAGGCGCCGCAGGTGGTGGCCGATATCGACCCGCTGGGCAATGTTCCCGGCGCCCCCCCGCTGGTCCGGTCTGCGCCCGAGGGGGGCGCGGATGCGGTTGTCGGCGCGACACCCGCCGGTCTGGCGCAGGGCGCCAGCCCCAGCGGCATCGACCGGCTGTATCGCCCCGAAGCGCTGGATCTGCCCGTGATGGTGTCGCGCGACGGCCCCATCGCCGCGATCGACCCGCGCCGGGAGGTCGACGCCATCGCCGCTGCCGTGGACGAGGCGCTGACCGCCGAGGATACGGCGCAGGCGCCGGTGCAGGTGCTGGCCGCCGCCGCGCCGGGGGTCGAGCTGCTGGCCGTCCGTCCGTCATGGGTGCGGGTGCAATCGGCCGACGGAACGGTACTGTTCGAGAAAATCCTCGATGCGGGCGAGCGTTACGCCGTGCCGGTGATGGAACAGCCGCCGCTCTTGCGTGCCGGCAATTCCGGTTCGCTGTATTTCTCGGTCAACGGGCAGGCCTATGGACCGGCGGCGCCCGGGGCGCAGGTGGTGCGCAACGTGGTGCTGTCGCCGGAGGCGCTGACCGAGGCCTATGCGCTGGCCGACCTGTCGCGCGATGCCGACCTGTCGCGCTATGTCACGACGGTTGCCGAGGCAGCCGCCGACTGACGGCCGCACTGTCAATCCGGATTGACACAGTTGCCCGGACGCCGTGGCGGGGTTATCTGTGAGCCACGCGATCCCGAACCCGGCAGGCCCAGACATGACGCACAATCCGATACGCCCCTGGCGGAACATCGACCGGCGTCCGTCGCGCCAGATCCGCGTCGGCAAGGTGCTGGTGGGCGGCGGCGCGCCGATCAGCGTGCAGACCATGACGAACACGCTGACCACCGATGTCGCCGCGACCATCGAGCAGGTGCAGCGCTGCGCGGTCGCGGGCGCCGACATCGTGCGCATCTCGACCCCCGATCAGGACAGCACCCGCGCCCTGCGCGAGATCGTGGCGGAAAGCCCGGTGCCGATCGTGGCCGACATCCATTTCCACTACAAGCGCGCGATCGAGGCCGCCGAGGCGGGTGCGGCCTGCCTGCGCATCAACCCGGGCAACATCGGCGATGCCGCCCGGGTGCGCGAGGTGGTGAAGGCCGCGAAGGACCACGGCTGCAGCATCCGCATCGGGGTGAACGCCGGAAGCCTGGAACGGCACCTGCTGGAGAAATACGGCGAACCCTGCCCCGATGCGATGGTCGAAAGCGGCCTGGATCACATCAGGCTGTTGCAGGACAACGATTTCCACGAATTCAAGATCAGCGTGAAGGCGTCGGACGTGTTCCTGGCCGCCGCCGCCTACCAGCAGCTTGCCGATGCGACCGATGCGCCGATCCACCTGGGGATCACCGAGGCGGGCGGGCTGGTCAGCGGCACCGTCAAATCGGCCATCGGCCTTGGCAACCTGCTGTGGATGGGGATCGGCGACACCATACGGGTCAGCCTGTCGGCCGATCCCGTGGAAGAGGTGAAGGTCGGCTTCGAGATCCTGAAGTCGCTGGGCCTGCGGCACCGGGGGGTGACGATCATCTCCTGCCCGTCCTGCGCGCGGCAGGGATTCGACGTGATCAAGACGGTTTCGGCGCTGGAGGAACGTCTGGCGCATGTGACGACCAGCCTGAGCCTGTCGATCATCGGGTGCGTGGTGAACGGCCCGGGCGAGGCGCTGATGACCGACATCGGGTTTACCGGTGGCGGCGCGGGGAAGGGCATGGTCTATCTGGCGGGCCGGCAGGCGCATACGCTGGGCAACGACCGGATGATCGACCACATCGTCGAACTGGTCGAGCGCAAGGCGGCCGAGATCGAGGCGGCCGCCGCGCAGGCGGCGGAATAGCGATCAGTCGTCATCCTTCAGGCGGGGCACCAGAAAGTCGATGAAGGCGCGCAGCCGCGCGGTGACCGACTGGGCCGAGGGATAGACGAAATAGATGCCCTTGCGCGGGGTCGTCCAGCCAGGCAGCACCTGCACCAGGCGGCCCGCCGCGATCTCGGGGCGCGCGATGATGCGGGGCAGGGCGGCGATGCCGCCACCGGCCAGCACCGCGTCGCGGATCGCCAGGTGCGAGCCGAGGCGCAGCGCGGGCCGGGCGGGAACCTCGATCATCTCGTCGCCCCGCACCAGGGGCCAGCCGCCGGGCCAGGGCGCCGCCAGCCCGATCAGGGGATGGTCGGTCAGATCCCCGGGGTGGCGGATGGCGGACAGGCCGGGCAGGTCGGGATGCGCGGCCAGCACCGCCTGGCCGTGCAGCATCAGCCGCGCCACCTGCGCGCTGTCCTCCATCGGGCCGAGCCGCAGGCAGCCGTCGAACCCTTCCTCGAGCAGGTCGGGCGCACGGTCGAGGAAGTGGATTTCCAGCGTCACCTCGGGATGGGCGCGGCGGAACTCGGCAGCGATCCGGCCCATCAGCAGGTTGCCCACCACCGGCGGCATGGCCAGCCGCAGGTGGCCGCGCGGCTGGCCGCTGGCCTCGCCCAGGGCGCGGCGGATGTCGTCGGCCTCGCCCAGCAGGCGGTCGGCGCGGGCGGCAAGAACCTCGCCCTCCTGCGTCACGCGCAGGTGCCGGGTCGTGCGTTCGATCAGCCGCACGCCCAGATGCGTTTCGAGATCGGCCACACGTTTGGACAGGGTCGATTTCGGCACCCGCAGCGACAGGGCGGCGCCGGAAAAGCTGCCCTCGCGCAGCACGGCACGAAAGGCGCGAAGGGCGGCGAGATCAAGATCACTATCCATGATTCTGAACACTCATTCCATTGATTGCGATATTGTCCATATGTCGGGATTTCTGCAAGGTCCAGCCTGACGACAGATGCAGGAGACGGACATGCAGGCAACGGGTGCCGGCGAGGCGCAGCCGGGATGGCCGGTGACGGCGGCGGTGATGGGCATCGCCGCCATGACGATCATGGCGAACGCGACCATCGCGTCGTCGCTGCCCGGGCTGCGGGCCCATTATGCCGAGGTGCCCGGCATCGACACGCTGGCGGGCCTGATCGTGACGCTGCCGTCGGCGTCGATCGTGCTGACGGCCGGGCTGGTGGGGTGGCTCGCCGACCGGTTCGACCGGCAGGTGCTGCTGGCGGTCGCCGCGCTGTTCTATGCGGCGGGGGGCATGGCGGGGCTGTGGGCCGAAAGCCTGACCGCGATCCTGGCCGGGCGGATCGTGCTGGGGATCGGCGTGGCGGGCACGATGACCCTTGCGATGGCCTGGGCGGCCGACCTGTGGCAGGGACCGGCGCGGGCGCGGTTCATGGGGATGCAGGGCGCGGCGATCTCGGCGGGCGGCATCGTGTTCATGCTGCTGGGCGGGGCGATGGCGCTGCTGCACTGGCGCGGCGCCTTTGCCGTCTATGGCCTGGTGCTGCCGGTGGCGGCCTTCGCGCTGTGGGCCCTGGCGCCCGAGGCGCGGTCGATCCGCACCCGCAGGGCGGCGGCGCGGGCGGGCGGCACGGTGCCGCAGGCGGGGGACGGGACGTTCCCCTGGGGGGCGTATCTGTTCGTCGGGCCGCTGGCCTTCCTGTTCATGGTGGCCTTCTACGTGACGCCGACCCGGCTGCCCTTCCTGCTGGAGGATCTGGGCGTCAGCAACACGCTGGCCGTGGGCGCGATCATGGCCGTGCTGACACTGGTGTCGATGCCGGTCGCGCTGCTTTACGGGCATATCCGGCGGCATGTGTCGGCCTTCGGCGTCTTTGCCTGGAGTTTTGCGCTGATGGGCGCCGCGCTGCTGGCGCATTCGCAGGCGACAGGGTGGCAGGGGGTTCTGCTGGGCTCGGTCCTGGCGGGGCTGGCCATGGGACCGTCGATGGCCAACTACACCACGTGGTTCATGGCGCGGGTTCCCGCGACCCAGCGGGGCCGCGCGGCGGGAATGCTGACCACGGCCTTCTTCCTGGGGCAGTTCGCATCGCCGCTGGTGTCGGCGCCGCTGGTGGCGACCTTCGGGTTGCAGGGCGCCTTCGCGGTGCTGGGGCTGGGGCTGGTGGCCATCGCCGGTGGCGTGGCGGCGGCCGGAACGATGCGGCGCGATCCGGTGGCGGCCTGAGCGCCGCCACCCCGCCGCGCGGCTCAGCCCTTGCGCTGCTCGGCCACGATCTGCCGCATGCCGTCCAGCGGCACATAGCCCCGGACCATCGTGCCCTCGATCACGAAGGTCGGTGTTCCGTTGATTTCCATCCGGTCGGCAAGGTCGCGGTTCGCGGCGATGACCGCCGTGACCTCGGACGATTCCATATGCGCAAGGATCGCGGGCGCATCGAGCCCGAGATCGGTCGCCAGACGGGACAGCGTGTCGGGCGAGGGTTCGCCGCGCAGCGCGATCAGTTCGTCATGGACGCGCTTGTAGGCATCGGGCCCCGCGATCTGCAGCGTCGCGATGGCAAAGCGCGACGAGATCACCGAGGCCTCGCCGAGGATCGGGAATTCCTTGAGAACGAAGCGGATATTGCCGTCCGATGCGATCAGTTCGGCAACCTCGTCATGGGCACGGCGGCAATAGCCGCAGCGATAGTCGACGAATTCCACCACCGTCACGTCACCTTCAAGGTTGCCGCCGGTCCAGCTTGCCGGGTCCTCGAAGATCGCGGCGCGGTTGTCCGACAGCATCTGCCGGTCGGAGGCCGCCGCATCGGCGTTGCGCCGGTCCTCCAGCACCGCGATGGCCTCCATCAGCACCTCGGGGTTTTCCAGCAGGTAGGCCCGCACCTCGGCGCGGAAGGCGGTGCGTTCCGCATCCGTCATCGTCTGGGCCGGGGCCAGGGCGGGGAAACACAGCGCAAGCGCGAGCGCGGTGACAAGGCGAGGGGTCATGGGGTTCTGCTCCGTTTCGCGGCTGTCTCGGCCGCCCTGATGATGTCTTGTGCCCGCCGCCAGCCCGGCGAACCCTGCGCCAGCATCCCGGCGGCGCGTCTGGCCAGCGGCCCGGCATCCGGCAGGCGGCCGACCAGGGCATAGCGTTCGGCGCTGACGAGGGCGGCCATCCCGGGCTGGTCGGCCTTGGCATAGGCGGTGGCCAGATCGCGCAGGATGCGCGGATCGGCTCCGTCACGCGCGGCGGCGCGTTCCAGGGCGGGCAGGGCGGCGCGGGTCTGGCCTGCGGCCAGCAGGGCGCGGCCATGGCCGCCGAGGATCAGCGGCTCGTTCGGCGCCAGCGCGGCGGCGCGGCCCCAGTCGCGTGCGGCCGCGTCGAAGCGGCGGGATTCCAGCAGGATCTGGGCCCGCGTTTCCATGGCAAAACCGTCGCGCGGCCGACGCTCGACCAGGCGGCCGATCTCGGCCAGCGCCTGATCGGTCTTGCCCTGCCGGTGCCATGCGACCGCCCGGCGGATCGTGGCCGCGTCCGAGGTGTCGCGGGCGGGCGCCCGGCGCAGCACGTCCGAGGGATTGCGGGTGAAGGCATCGAGCTTGGCCTGCGCGCGGGCGAACCAGTAATCCGCGTTCGGATCGTCCCGCGGCGTGCCCTTCCAGCCTGCCACGAAGGCCTGGACCGCGCGCAGCCGGTCGCGGGTCAGCGGATGGGTGCGGACATAGGCATCCTGCCGGTGCGCGCTCAGCGCCTCTTGTCCGCGGAACAGTTCCAGCAGGTCCGCCGCCGCCTGCGGGTCGATGCCCGCCGCAGCCATGTAGCGCAGGCCGGACTGGTCGGCGGATGCCTCTTCGGCGCGCGTGTGGGCCAGGAACATCCGCTGCGCCGATCCCGCGACGCCAAGCGCGACGCCCGCCGCGGCCTCGCCGCCGCCCGCCGCGCCTGCGGCCGCGGCCAGGATCAGGCCCAGCATCGCCGCCGACCGGGCGTTGCCCATGGCGGTGCCGCGACGGGTGATGTGGCCGTTCGCGATATGGGCCAGTTCATGCGCGATGACCGATTGCAGTTCGGCCGCCGTCTTGACCCGCAGCACAAGGCCCGCGTGGATGAAGATCGTCTGGTTGTCGGCGACAAAGGCGTTCAGGCTGCGGTCGTTGATCAGCATCACCCGCAGGTTTCCGGCGCTGACGCCGGCCTGCGCGGCCAGCGGGCGGGCCAGTTCGCGCAGACCGTGCTCGATCTCGGCATCGCGGATGATGCCCTGCGCCTGCGCCGGCGGGGCGGCCGCGACCAGCGGCAGGAACCAGCAGATCAGGGCAAGGGCCCCCGCGCGCATTGACCTTGCCCCCCGTCCTTTGGCATTCCGGCAACGGGCGCACCATAGGAGGGCGGAGATGCGGCTTTCAAGGCGGGGTGCGGTCGATCCCTTCATCGTGATGGACGTGATGGAGGCGGCGCGCGCGGCCGAGGCGGCGGGACACCGCATCATCCACATGGAGGTGGGCCAGCCCGGCACCCCCGCACCGGCGGCGGCCCGCGCGGCGCTGGCCCGCGCGATGGAGTCGGGGCCGCTGGGCTATACCGTGGCACTGGGCCTGCCCGAACTGCGGGCGGGCATCGCGGGGCTTTACCGGCGCTGGTATGGCGTCGACCTGAACCCCGACCGCGTGGTGGTGACGGCGGGGTCCTCGGCGGCCTTCCTGCTGGCCTTCACGGCGCTGTTCGATGCGGGGGATCGGGTCGGCCTGGGAGAGCCCGGCTATCCCAGTTATCGCCAGATCCTGCGCGCGCTGTCGCTGGTGCCGGTCGGCATTCCGGCGGCGCCGGAGAACCGGTTGCAGCCGGTTCCGGGGGATGTCGCGGCCGTGGCCGACCTTGCCGGGCTGATCGTGGCCTCGCCAGGCAACCCGACGGGAACCATGCTGAACCGTACGGCGCTGGCGTCGCTGATCGCCCATGCGCGGGATCGCGGGATCGCCTTCGTCTCTGACGAGATCTATCACGGGCTGCACTATGGCGACCGTGCGGTCTCGGCGCTGGAAATCTCGGACGATGCCTATGTGATCAACAGCTTCTCGAAGTATTTCAGCATGACGGGCTGGCGCATCGGCTGGATGGTGGTGCCGGAATCGCATGTGCGCAGCATCGAGCGGCTGGCGCAGAACATGTTCATCTGCCCGCCCCATGCCAGCCAGGTGGCGGCGCTGGCCGCGCTTGATGCGGTGGATGAACTGGAGGCCAACCGCGCCGTCTATGCCGAGAACCGCCGCCTGATGATGGCGGGCCTGCCGGGGGCGGGGTTCAGCCGCATCGCGCCGCCGGACGGCGCGTTCTACATCTATGCCGATGTGGCGGACCTGACCGGCGACAGCCTCGCGTTCTCGGCAGAGCTGCTGGGCGGTGCCGGGGTCGCCTGCACGCCCGGGCTGGACTTTGACCCGGTGCGCGGCGCCCGGACCCTGCGGTTTTCCTATGCGCGGTCGACCGAGGACATTGCCGAGGGCATCGCGCGGCTGACGGGCTACATGGCGCGGCGCGCGCGGTTGTGATGTGGTGATCCGCGCGCGCGGGGTATTCGGGGCGAGATGACGGGCATTCGGGCGGTTCTGTGGGGTCTGGCGGTCTGGCTGGCACTCGCTCATGGCGGTGCGGCGCAGGATCTTTCGGCGCTGGCCCGGCTGGAACCGGCGCGATCGGCGATCGCTGCCGCGGGCGACGCGGTCGAGGTGCAGCTTGGCATCACCCAGCCCGTGCCATGGCGCGTGCGCGTGCTGGACGGCCCGCCGCGCCTGGTGCTGGACACGCGCGAGGTGGGCTGGCGCGGCGTTCTGGCGCTGCGCCGGGCCGGGCCGGTGACGGGACTGCGCGCGGGGCCGCTGCGGCAGGGCTGGTCGCGGCTGGTGATGGAACTTGACCGGCCGATGGTCGTCGATCAGGCCGCGATGGAGACCGGGACGGGTTCGGTGCGGATCCTGCTGCGGCTGGTGCCCGCCGATGCCGCGACCTTTGCCGCCCGCGCGGCGCTGCCCGATCCGCCGGGCTGGGCGCTGCCCCGGGGGGTCGACCTGCCCGCGCCGCCGTCGCGGGGCACCGGGCCGATGATCGTGGTGCTGGACCCCGGGCATGGCGGCATCGACCCCGGCGCCGAGCGCGACGGGCTGACCGAAGCGAACCTGATGCTGGCCTTCGCGCGGGAACTGAAGGAGGACCTGATCCGCGAGGGCGGCTTTTCGGTGGTGATGACGCGCGACGACGACGTGTTCGTTCCGCTGGAGACGCGGATTTCCATCGCACGGGCGGCGGGCGCGCATGTCTTCGTGTCGCTGCATGCCGACGCGCTTGCCGAGGGGCAGGCGACGGGCGCCACGCTCTACACCCTGTCCGAGGCCGCGAGCGACCGGGCGGCGGCGGCGCTGGCCGAGCGCCACGACCGCGACGACCTCTTGTCGGGGGTCGATCTGACGGGACAGGACGATCTGGTGGCCGAGGTGCTGATGGACATGGCCCGCACCGAAACCCGGCCGCGGGTCGACCGCCTGGCGCTGGCCATGGAAACCGCGATCAAGGCGCGGGGTCTGGTGATGCACCGGCGGCCCCGGCAGTATGGCGCCTTCTCGGTGCTGAAATCGCCCGACATTCCGTCGATCCTGATCGAACTGGGGTTCCTGTCCTCGGCCCGCGACCTGAAGCGCCTGACCGATCCGGACTGGCGCGCACGCATGGTCGCGTCGATCCGCATCGGGCTGACCGCCTGGGCGGCCGAGGATGCCGCACTGTCGGCGCTGCGCGACTGACGCAAACGTGCGGGCGGCGGGGCGCGGTTTTCCGCCGCGCGGTTTTGCGCCGGACGCGGGTTTCCTGTAAGACGGTCGAAAGGCCCCGTCCGCGGGGCGTCTTTGCGTCAGGGGGTCGGTGTGGTCCGGTTCGTGGGGTCGTTCTTCGGTGCCATCTTCACGATGGTCACCCTGGGTGTGTTCTTCATCGCGCTGGTCGTGGGTGCGGTGTTCCACATGTATACCCGCGACCTGCCCAGCCATGACAGCCTTGCGCGCTATGCGCCGCCCACCATCAGCCGGATCTACTCGGGCGAGGGGCAACTGATGGACGAGTTCGCCAAGGAACGGCGACTGTTCCAGCCGATCGAGGAAATCCCCGACCTGGTGAAACACGCCTTCATCTCGGCCGAGGACAAGAACTTCTACCTGCACAAGGGATATGACGCGCGCGGCATGGCCGCGGCGGCGATCGAGGCGATCCGGTCGCGCGGCCAGAACCTGCGCGGCGCATCCACCATCACGCAGCAGGTGATGAAGAACTTCCTGCTGTCGGGCGACCGCACGGGCGAGCGCAAGATCAAGGAGATCATCCTGGCGACGCGGATCGAGGAGGTGCTGTCCAAGGACAAGATCCTGGAACTGTACCTCAACGAGATCTTCCTCGGCCAGAACAGCTATGGCGTCGCCGCCGCCGCGCAGACCTATTTCAACAAGATCCTGTCCGAACTGACGCCCGCCGAGGCCGCGATGCTGGCGGCCATGCCGCAGGCACCCAGCCAGTACCACCCCGTCCGCGCCAGGGAACGTGTCACGCAGCGCCGCAACTACGTGCTGCGCGAGATGCACGAGAACGGATACATCGACCGCGCGACGATGGAGGCCGCCATCGCCGAGCCGCTGCGCAGCGTGCAGAACGGCGACTATCCGGCCTTCCGCGATGCGCTGCCGCCCCGCGACTACTTCACGGAAGAAATCTCGCGCCAGCTGTCGGGCCGGTTCGGCGAGAACGAGTTCTTCGGCGGCGGCCTGACGATCCGCGCCACGATGGACCCGGACCTGCAGCGCGCGGCGGCGCGCGCCCTGCGCGACGCGCTGGAACGCTATGACCGCGGCCTGGGCATCTGGCGCGGGACGGCAAAGGTCGTCGCGGCCGACAAGCTCGGGTCCGAGGCGGACTGGCGCACGGCCCTGGCCGAGGTGGACGTGCCCCGGGACGTCACCGGATGGTTCCCGGCCGTGGTGCTGTCGACCGAGGGCAAGTCGGCGCGCATCGGAATCGAGGCGGTGGCCGAGGACGAGGACGGGCATTTCATCCCTGCCGAGGATGTCACCTGGGCCCGCAAGCGCCAGGCCGATGGCCGGCTGGGTGCCAAGGCCAAGGTGCCGGGCGATCTGGTGTCGGCGGGCGATGTCGTGCTGGTCCGCGCCGTGACCGACAAGGAGGGCAAGTTCACCCGGTGGTCGCTGCGGCAGGTGCCCGAGATTCAGGGTGCGTTCATGGCGATGGACGTGACCTCGGGCCGGGTTCTGGCGATGCAGGGCGGGTTTTCCTACCAGCATTCGGTGTTCAACCGCGCCACGCAGGCGATGCGGCAGCCGGGGTCGGCCTTCAAGCCGTTCGTCTATGCCGCGGCGCTCGACAGCGGGTTCTCGCCCGCGACCATCGTGGTCGACGCGCCCATCGAGGTGGACACGCCGCAGGGCATCTGGCGCCCCAAGAACGCGTCGAACAAGTACTACGGGCCCACGTCGGTGCGTGTGGGGATCGAGCAGAGCCGGAACCTGATGACGGTGCGGATCGCGCAGGAGATCGGGATGGCCACCGTTGCGGGCTATGCCGAACGCTTCGGCGTCTACAACCGGATGAACCAGGTTCTTGCGGCCTCGCTGGGTTCGGACGAGACGACGCTGTTCCGGATGGTTGCCGCCTATGCGATGTTCGCCAACGGCGGCGAGCGGGTGGAACCCACGCTGGTCGACCGCGTGCAGGACCGGACCGGTGCCACGATCTACCGCCACGACCAGCGGATCTGCGACGATTGCCGGCTGGCCAGCCTGAACCCCGGGTCGATCCCCGACATCGTGTCGAAACGCGACCGGGTGATGGATGCGGTCACCGCCTATCAGCTGACCTCGATGCTGCAGGGCGTGATCACCCATGGCACGGCGCGGGGCATCAACCTGCCGGTGCCGGTGGCGGGCAAGACCGGCACGACCAACGATGCCAAGGACGTGTGGTTCGTGGGCTATACCTCGAACATCGCGGCGGGCTGCTACATCGGCTACGACCAGCCGCGCAGTCTGGGCGGCGCCTCGGGCGGCGGAACCTGCGCACCCGTCTTCCAGTCCTTCATGGAGGTGGCGATCAAGAAATACGGCGGGGCGCGGTTCGCCGTGCCGCCGGGCGGGTATTTCCGCAAGATCGACCGCTTCACCGGGGCCATCCTGCCGGATACGGCCAGCGGGCCGAACGTGGTGTCGGAATACTTCCGCGAAGGCGAGGATCCGCTGGCGGGGCTCGGGCTCTATGTCGACGGCGGCTTTGGCATGGGGTCGAACCTGCCGCTGTTCTCCTATGGCGAGACCGAGGGCGAGGGCGGGCAGGTCGTCACCACGGCCACCGGCGAAACCCGCGTGGTGCCGAAGAAGGCCGATTTCGGCACCCTGTCGGCGGGCGGGCTGTACTGAGCGCGGCGGCCGCGCCCGCCTTGCCCGCCACCCCGCTTGCCGCTATCACCGCGGCCTGACCAAGCCATCCCGAAGGACCCGCCCGATGCGCGCCGAGACGCAAGCCCATGCCGATGCCATCCGCAAGACGCTGACGCTTCTGGCGCAGCGGATGGACATGGAAACCGCGCAGCACCGGCTGGAGGAGTTCGACGCCATGATCGAGGCGCCGGACCTGTGGAACGACCCGGCCAAGGCGCAGAAGCTGATGCGCGAGCGCCAGGAACTGCTGGACGCGCTGTCGACGTGGCGGCTGCTGGACAGCGGGCTGCGCGACAACCTCGAACTCATCGAACTGGGCGAGGCCGAGGGCGAGGCCGATGTGGTGGCCGAGGCAGAGGCCGCGCTGAAGGCGCTTGTCGTCACGGCCCGCGAGAAGGAGCTCGAGGCGCTGCTGGATGGCGAGGCCGACGGCAACGACACCTTCCTCGAGGTCAATGCCGGGGCAGGGGGCACCGAAAGCTGCGACTGGGCGGCCATGCTGGCGCGCATGTACACCCGCTGGGCCGAGAAGAAGGGCTACAAGGTCGAACTGCAAAGCATGACCGACGGCGAAGAGGCGGGCATCCGCTCGGCCAGCTACAAGATCAGCGGCAAGAACGCCTATGGCTGGCTGAAGTCGGAATCGGGCGTGCACCGCCTGGTGCGGATCAGCCCCTATGACAGCGCGGCGCGGCGCCACACGAGCTTCAGCTCGGTCTGGGTCTATCCGGTGATCGACGACAACATCGAGATCGTCATCCCCGACAACGAGATCCGCATCGACACCTACCGCTCGTCGGGCGCGGGCGGCCAGCACGTGAACACCACCGATTCCGCCGTCCGCATCACCCACCTGCCGACGAACATCGTCGTCACCTCCAGCATGAAGTCGCAGCACCAGAACCGCGAGATCGCGATGAACGCGCTGCGGTCGCGGCTCTACCAGATGGAACTGGACAAGCGGAACGCCGCGATCAACGCCGCCTACGAGAACAAGGGCGAGGCGGGCTGGGGCAACCAGATCCGCAGCTATGTGCTGCAGCCCTACCAGATGGTGAAGGACCTGCGGACCGGGGTGGAAACCAGCGATACGCAGGGCGTGCTCGACGGCGACCTCGACCGCTTCATGGCCGCGACCCTGGCCATGGACGTGGCCGGCAAGAGCCGCGCCGAGGCGCAGGCCGAGGGCTGAGGCCGCAGCCAAGCTGCATTGCATTCGCATCTTTGCGGCGGGCGCCGCGCGGCGCTATCGTGATCCCGAGGAGAGGGAGAACCGCATGTCCGCACCGGCGCCCGCACCACCCGCCACCGTCCGCTTCGTCACCGCCCGCGATCTGGCCGACAGCCTGCGCGCGGGCTGGCAGGATTTCCGGCGCGCGCCGGCCTTCGGGCTTTTCTTTGCGGCCGTCTACGTGGCCGGGGGATGGCTGATCTTCTGGGCGCTGACGACCAAGGGCGCGCTCTGGTGGACCCTGCCTGCCGCCGCGGGCTTTCCGATCCTCGGCCCGTTCGTCGCCTGCGGCCTCTACGAGGTGTCGCGCCGGATCGAGGCGGGCGAGCGGCTGGACTGGCCGGGCGTGCTGGGCGTGGTGCTGCGCCAGAAGGACCGCCAGATCCCGGCGATGGCGGCCGTGGTGGTGGTGTTCTTCCTGTTCTGGAACTTCCTCGCGCACATGATCTTTGCGCTGTTCCTGGGCCTGTCCACGATGACCAACGTCACCTCGTCGCTGGCGGTGTTCCTGACGCGCGAGGGCGTCATGATGCTGACGGTCGGCACCATGGTGGGCGCGGTCTTCGCCGGAACGCTCTATGCGCTGACGGTGGTCAGCCTGCCGATGCTGCTGGACCGCGAGGTGGATTTCGTGACGGCGATGATCACCAGCGTCTCGGTCGTGCTGGCCAATCCGCTGGTCATGGGGCTGTGGGGGGCGGGGATCGCGCTGTCGCTGTTCGTGGCGATGCTGCCCTGGTTCCTGGGGCTGTTCGTCGTGCTGCCGGTGCTTGGCCATGCCAGCTGGCACGTCTATCGCCGCGCGCTCGACTGACGCGGCGGGGCGCCGCGCGGCCGCGTCGCGGGCGCGCATTTTTCCCCTTGCACCCCGCCGCCCCCCCCGCTAGATACCCGCCACACCGAAGCGCGGCCCGTTCGTCTATCGGTTAGGACACCAGGTTTTCAACCTGGGAAGAGGGGTTCGACTCCCCTACGGGCTGCCACTTCCTTCTGTAAGTCATTGGTTTTGCTGCGCATTTTCTAAGCGCCAAAATCCTACTACAGAACTGCTACAACGAAAAATCAGCCCCTTTTGCCCGCCGAAGCGCGGGGGCCCGTTGCGCATTCGTGAATGGCCAGCTTGCCCCAATCGCCGCCTGCGCTGCACAATGCGGCGAAGGATCGGTCGAAGGGATTGGCATGAGGGACGATTTCAAACAAGCCGAAGTAGCGAAGCTTGCACGACAAAGCGGCTATGTCTGTTCGAACCCTTCGTGTCGAAGGGCGACGGTCGGACCAGACGGCGACGGTGGAAGCGCGAGTATCGGAGTTGCCGCACACATCGCTGCCGCGGCGGCAGGCGGGCCAAGGTTTGACCCTACTATGACGCCGGAACGGCGGTCATCTATCGAAAATGGCATATGGCTTTGCCAGACGTGCAGCCGCCTGATCGACACCGATGTTTCTAGCCATCCTGCCGATACGCTTGTCGAATGGAAGAGGCTGTCAGAAATCCAAGCATACCTTGCACTAAGAAATCTTGAAGTTGTTCGGTCGCGCAACTTCAAAGACCTTGAACGCAAGATGCCCGAACTAATCGCAGAAATGCGGCAGGACATACAGAAACACCCTTTCGCGCGCGAGATAGTTATCATGTCGAAAGAATGGATCTACAACGGGTCCGGGAAGATGATCTTTTTTTACTACTTCGAAGAACATGAACACCTTCGGGAAAAGATGAAAATCTGCGAAAACTACGGGGCCGTTGTGAACATTACTTTCAACAACGTTGACAGGTATGAGTTCACCGAAGATTTCGCCGAATATCTCGAAAACCCCAACTGAATACGACAACCGCAATGAAAAAAGCCGCCCCCGAAGGGACGGCAGTTGCTTCCTATTGGCCTTGAGGAAGATCAGCAGGCCTCGGCGTAGAGGCCCACAAGGGCCGCGCCGGGGGCGATGCCCGCAGCGGTGCAGGCCTGGCGCAGGGTGGCCCCTGCGGCGACCCGCAGCACGGCGAGCGGCGGGAAATCGGGCCGCCCTGCCCCTGCCAGCCAGGCGACGTGCCGCGCCCGTCCGGGCGGCGGTCGCCGGCGCTTCGGCCCGGTCCGTCCGGGCGCATGATCCCGAGCCGGCAGGAACGGGGCAGGCGCGCCCGCGATGGCCTCGGCGGCGCGCGCGGTCGCCCGGCGGGTGCCGTGGTCCCGCCGCCGATTCGTCCCCCGTGGTTAACGCCATCCTGCCCATCCGCGCGTCGGGACAGATGCCAGACGCATGCCAGACGCGGGCCAGACGTGTGCCAGCATCGGAAAACCATGCCGGAACAGCGGGTTGCCCGGCCGTTCGGTGCCCTCTGGCCGACCCGGCCCCGCCACCCCCGCTTCCCTCTCCCGCGCGGCTCGCATATCCATGGGCCACCGCAGGAGACCCCGATGCAGCACCCCCCCGCCGTCCGCCCCGCCACCCTGTCCGCCGGCCGCACCTATCTGGCGATTCCCGGTCCCTCGGTCATGCCGGACCGCGTGCTGGCGGCAATGCACCGCGCCGCCCCCAACATCTATGCGGGCGGGCTGCATGACCTCGTGGCGGGTCTCTGGGACGACCTGCGCGCCGTGGCGATGACGCGCCACCACGTCGCGGCCTATATCGGCAACGGCCACGCCGGGTG
Source organism: Paracoccaceae bacterium (assembly GCA_019454225.1). Classification (NCBI taxonomy): domain Bacteria; kingdom Pseudomonadati; phylum Pseudomonadota; class Alphaproteobacteria; order Rhodobacterales; family Paracoccaceae; species Paracoccaceae bacterium. Next base: position 1,988,340 of record CP075370.1, read on the forward strand.
GGAAGCCGCCAACACCAATCTTTTTTCCCGTGGGGACAAGGCCCTGGTGCTGGCCACGGGCCGTTTCGGCAACGGCTGGGCCGACAGCGCCCGGGCGATCGGGGTCGAGGTGGAACTGCTGGATTTCGGCCGGTCCGCCCCGGTCGACATGGCCCGCGTCGAGGCCGCGCTGCGGGCCGACAAGGACCGGAAAATCAAGGCCTTGCTGACCACCCATGTCGATACCTCATCGTCGGTCCGCACCGATATCGCGGCGCTGCGCCGCCTGCTGGACAGCACCGACCACCCGGCGCTGCTCTGCGTCGACAGCATCGCCTCGCTGGGCTGCGACGAATTCCGGATGGACGACTGGGGGGTCGACCTGATGGTTGCCGCCAGCCAGAAGGGCCTGATGACGCCGCCCGGCATGGCGTTTGTCTGGTTCAGCGACAAGGCCCGGAAATCCTGCGAGAATTCCGACCTCCGCACGCCCTATTGGGACTGGCGCCCCCGGGTTTTCGGCACCGAGTTCTGGCAGCATTTCGCGGGCACCGCGCCCACCCATCACCTCTATGGCCTGGCCGAGGCGCTGACCATGATCCTGCGGGAAGAGGGGCTGGCTGCGGTCTGGGCCCGGCACGAGGTTCTGGCCCGGGCGGTCTGGGCTGCCTTCGATGTCTGGGCCACGGGCAACCCCGCGATTTCGCTGAACGTTTCCGATCCGGCGGATCGCGGCCGGTCGGTCACGGCGGCCCGCCTCGGCAGCCCCGACGCGACCCGCCTGCGCGACTGGACGGAACAGCAGGCGGGCGTGACGCTGGGCATCGGCCTCGGCATGGCCGCCCCCGGCGACCCGGCCTGGCACGGCTTCCTGCGGGTGGCCCACATGGGCCATGTGAACGCCCACATGACGCTCGGGGTGCTGGGGGTGATGGAGGCGGGCCTTGCCGCGCTGGGCATCCCGCACGGGGCGGGCGGCGTTCAGGCTGCCACCCGCGTCGTGGCCGGGGCCTAACGCCGCCATCACGGTGCCGCGATCCGGGCCGCGGGCTGAAACCGGCGGGCCGCGGCGCGCGTATCATCGGGCAGGTCATCCGCACGGAGTTTCCGCATGCCCGCCCGCATCCTGCTTGTCGCCCTGGTGCTGTTGCTGTCGGCCCCGGCCCGGGCCGCCGGCCCCGTGGACTTCGGTGCCTGGACGGAACAGCGTTTCTCGCTGTTCTCGCCCGCGCTGTTCCGGCAGGGGGCGGACCGTGTTGCGGTGCGGGCGGACCGGTCCGTCTCGCTGATCTGGCGGGCGCTGCCCGCGCCGTTCTGGCCTGCCCGCAGCGCCCGCTGGACCTGGGACGTGACGCAGGGCGTGCCTGCGACGGACCTGACCGTGAAGGGCGGGGATGACCGCAACCTGGCGCTCTACTTCGTCTTCATGCCCGAGGATCGCGCCCGCGCCTTCGGCAGCCGCCCGAACCTGCGGCGGCTTCTGGGCGAGGATCAGGCGCGCGTGCTGGTCTATGTGCGGGGCGGCGATGCCGCGCGCGGCGCGGTCCTGCCGTCGGCCTATCTGGGGGCACGGGGGCGGACGGTCGTGCTGCGCGGGCCTGAAACGGGGCGGTTTTCCGAGACGGTCGATCTGGCCGCCGACCATGCCCGCGCCTTTGGCGGGCCGCCCATGGCATTGGTGGGCCTCGCGATTTCAGCCGACAGCGACGACACCGCAACCCTGATCGAGGCCAGCCTTTCGGGCCTGCGCATCGACTGACAGGCGGCGATGGATCAGCCCAGCCAGCGGTCGTAGTCCGAGACAAGCAGGTGCAGCGGCGCCTCGTCCTCTTCGATCTCGGCGAAACGGCCGATGGGGTCGCGGAAGATGTTGTCGGTCAGGTCGTCGTTGACGGTGCTGACCTCGCCGATCAGCACATCGCCCCCCTCGCCCCAGAAGGCATGCCAGTCGCCGGGCATCAGGGTGACGCTTTCGCCCGGGGCCAGGCGAAGCTTCTCGCCCGGGGCATAGCTGCGCGCCAACCCGTCGCACAGCACGCTGCCGCCCCGGTCGGCGGCAAACCCGCCCCGGTCGTCGGATCCGAACAGTTCGATCACCAGCGTCGCGCCGCCGCGGTTGATGATGTCTTCCGCCTTGATGACATGGGTGTGCATCGGCGACAGCTGATCCTGCCGCGAGATCAGCAGCTTTTCGGCATAGGCCATGCCGCGGCCGGCGGTCAGGTCGTCCAGCCGTCCGTTGCGCAGGGTGAACAGGAACAGGCCCAACCGGTCGAAATCGCCCTGGCCATAGTCGGTGATGTCCCACCCCATGCGTGCGGCGGCGATGCGGGTTCCCGGTGCGCGGGCCCGGAACGTGTCGGGCGACCAGTAGGCGAACGGCGGCAGCACGAAGCCCTGGGCGCGGATCATGGCGTCCGCCTGCGCCATGATGCTGTTGATCCGGCTGCGTTTCATGGACAATCCCCTGCGGTTGCGGGGCGGAGGTTAGGCCGGTCCGCGCCCGCGCTCAAGCGCGTCAGGCGCAGGAAATGCGCGACCAGCAGGCCGCCCGCGACGATCTGCGCGGCCAGCCATCCGCCCCAGACACCCGGCACGCCAAGCCCCGCGTCATGCGCCAGAACCCAGGCGGCAGGCAGGCCGAGGCCCCAGAAGCACAGGGTTGACACGCGTGCCGCAGCCGAACTGGCCGACAGTCCGCGCAGCGCGCCGACCATGGTCGACTGGATCCCGTCGAAAAGCTGCATCGCGGCAAAGACCACGAAGATGACGGCGGCCAGCGCCACGACCTCGGGGTCGGGGCTGATGGTGGCGGCGATGGCGCGGCCGCCGGCCGCCAGCAGCACCATGGCCCCGCCGAGCCACAGCATCGCCGCAAGAAGCCCCGACCAGACCACCGGGCGCAGACGGTCGGGTTCACCCGCCCCGCGCGCCTGCGCCACCCGGATCGCGACCGCCTGCGCGATGCCGAGCGGCAGCATGTAGATCAGGCCGCCCACCGACATCGCCACCTGGTTGGCTGCCAGGGCCACCGCCCCGAACGTGCCGATGATCAGGGTCAGCACGGTCAGCGCGCCGGTCTCGGCCAGATACATCATGCCCATCGGCGCACCTTCCCGCGCGCCCGCGCGCACCTCGGACCAGTCAAGCCGGCCGCGCAGGCGCAACCTGCGGGTCGAGGGGGCAAGCCGCCACCAGGCGAGCGCGGCCGCCAGGGCCAGTGTTTCCGCCAGGACCGAGCCGATGCCCGCCCCCGTCAGCCCGAGCGGCGGGATCGGCCCGGCGCCCCAGATCAGCACATAGTTCAGCGGCACGTTCAGCACGGCGCCGAGATAGGCAAAGGCCGTGCCGATCCAGGGGCGGCCCACCGACTCGAACACCGATTTCAGCACGATCAGCATGGCGAAGGGCAGGGTGAAGCCCGCGATCAGGCACCAGTAGGGGAACAGGATCGCCAGCACCTCGGGCGGCTGGCCGAACAGCGGCAGCAGCGGCCAAGCTGCCACCATGGCCAGCGCGCCTGCGGCCCCCACGAGCGCCCCCAGCACGAGCCCCGCCTTGACCATGGCGGTCAGGCTGCGTCCGCGCCGCGCACCGAAGGCGGCGCCGATCCGCATGGGCACGCCCGAGATCAGCCCGTAGACCGTGGCACCGACGATGATGGAGAACGAGAACGCAAGGCCCGCGCCCGCCAGCGGCACGGCCCCCAGCGGTGCCAGCATGATCGTGTCGGTCACGCCCAGCAGGGTGGACGCGGCCATTCCGGCCACGATCGGCAGGGAAAGGCGCAACGTGCCCGGCATTTCGGCCCGGATCGCGGCGAGGGTCATCTTGCGGGTCTTTCGGTGTTCGCATACGGTGTGTATGCGAAACTCCTAGATCACATACGGATGGTATGTCAACTGCCCGAAAGACGCGCGCCGAGACCGCGCAGGATACTGCCGACGCGTTGGTGACCGCCGCTCGCGCGGCCTTTGCGACCGAAGGATATGCGGCGGTGTCCCTCGACACGCTGGCCGAACGGGCCGGGGTGACGCGCGGCGCGCTTCACCACCACTTCGGCAACAAGGCCGGCCTGTTCGAGGCGGTGCTGCGCCGCGTCGACGGCGAACTGGCCCAGGCCATGCAGGCGGAATGGGAACTTGCGGCCGAGCCCTGGGACGGGTTCCGCCGGTGCTATCACCGGTATCTGGATGCCGCACTTGCGCCCGGCGCCCGGCGCATCCTGTTCTGCGATGCCCCTGCGGTGCTGGGTCTGAAGGCCGTGGACATCCTGCTCGAGTCCGGGTTCGGTGAACTGGTGGCCGACCTGCAGACGCATGTCGCCGCGGGACGGGTGCGACCGCTGGACCCGGTGGCCCTGGCGCACATGCTGAACGGCGCCACGATCCAGCTTGCGTTCTGGGCGGCCGAGGCCCCCGATGGCGAGGACCGGTTGCCCCGCGCCCATGCGACGCTGGCCGCCTTGTTCGACGGCCTGACGGTTCAGACCACCGCGCGGTTGTCGTAGCGGTAGACATCCCGAAGCTCGCGGTTCTGCCGTTCGAACAGCGCCTCGATCCGGGCGATCAACTCGGGCGTGCGCAGCGGATCGGCTTCGGCGGTGCGATGGTAGGCGGCCAGATAGACCTGCCTGACCTGTTCGGCCGGGACCGCGGGGTCGCGCATCAGGGACGCGATCTCTTCCAGGTCGCAGAGCCGGAGCGAGGGGTTGGTCAGGTGGCGCGGCACGGACCAGTCCATGTCCGTCAGCCCCGTCAGACGCTCGACCGTGGCGCGGATTTCGGTATGCGGCGCAATGACAAGCGGCGGCAGGGGAAACACCCGGGCCCACCGCAGGAAGAAGGCGACAACGTCGATCTGCGCCGCCCGCCGCGCCGCCATTTCCTCGAAGGTCTTGCCATCGAAGGGGTTCCGCGCGGCAAGGTAGCGGTCGAAGTTCTGCTTCATGTGCTGGGAATAGTCGCCGAGGCAGAAATGGCTCCACGGGCGCAGGAAAACCAGTTTCTGAACCGGCACGCGGGCCGCGCGCGCCAGCCGCGACAGCGGCTGCGCGTCGCGCTCGACCGCGAAAAGATCCTCGTGGGACAGGATCACCCGGGTCGCGCCGCCCTCGAAAAGCGCCTCGAACCCGGCCTCGTCGATCCTGGCGAGGTCGCGGGCGTTGCCGGGGTGGCCGGTGCCCGGATGCGGATAGGCGATGCCTGCCGCCGCCAGCCGGTCGCGGTTCTGCAGCAGCACCCGTTGCAGGTAGGTCGAGCCCGCCTTCGGCGCGCCGATATGCAGAAGGATCGTCCGTGTCATTCGGCCGCGCGCTTCATCGCCGAGCTTCGCGGCAGGTCCGGGGCCAGGCGTGACGCAACCTCGGCCAGCGGCCCGCCGAGCGCCCGCAGGTCGATCCGGCGGTCGGCATCGGCCACCGGCGGCATGTCCCATGCGCGCGCCAGCCCGTCGGCAACGCCGCGCGCCGTGCCGTCGACCGACAGGATCGCGGGTGTCAGGCGCGACAGATCCTTGGTGGCGAAGCGGTTCGTGACCACGCGCGCACCCGATGCCGCCATCTCGATCGGCGGATGGCTGGGGTGCGGCGAATGCATCAGCGACAACCCCATGTCGATGCCGAGAAGCCAGTTCGGATAGTCCTCGAAGGGCAGTTTTCCCAGGCTCTGCATCACGATGCCATTTGCCAGCGTCACCGGATCATGGCGCAGGCCGACCGAGAGCACCTCGACCATGTCGGGCGTCAGGCCGCGTGCGGTGATGAAATCGGTCAACCCCTCGACGGCGGTCGGGAACATGTTGCGCGGCACCTCGGGGCGGCCATAGACGGCGATGCGGCGCGGCCCGCCGCGATCCGGGCGTGTGCCGCGGGCGTAGCGGTCGATGTCGATTGCCGGATGGAAGGCTGGCGCGTCGGGCGTTGCGAAGCCATGGCCCAGCATGGCGAAATAGTCCCGCAGAAGCGTGGTGTTGAACACCGCGTCGAAGTCGAGGCCATAGCTTGCCTCGGCCTCGGCATGTTCGGGGCCCCAGGCATAGAAATTGGGCTCGTAGTCCTGGATCATGTAGAGGAAGCGGCGGCGTTTCAGGTCGGCCTCGCGGATCAGCCGGTCGGCGGCATGGGCTGTCCACCATGCGGTGGCAAGGATCGCGTCCTCCGGATGGAAGGCCAGCGTCTCGGGTGTCACGCCACAGGCAAAGTCCACGCGGTCAGCGGCGCCTGTGGCGTCGTCGTCGCGGGTCATGCGGCCCAGAAGCAGGCGGCGCGAGGCATCGGCCGATCCGACGGGAAGATCGCTGGCGACAAAGCGCACCGGAACACCGCGCCCGGCAAGCATCAGGCCAAGGTCGATGGCCGTCGCGATTCCGGCAAAGATCTCGGTCGGGTTCAGCGTCGGCACCAGGATCTGCAGTGCCGGCGCGGGGGCGTCGGCGGTGGCGCGGAAGCGCAGCGCCTTGCGCCGGTCGATGATCGCGGCGGCGGGGCGAGGGGCCTGCGCCGGCTGGAGGCTTTTCGGCACCACGGGCAGCGCGCCGGGCGACAGGCTGAACAGCCGTTCGTCGAACCGGTCGAGCGCCGCATTCATCCCCGGGCCCAGGGCCTCGCGCAGGGCCCAGACCATGCGGCCCATCGACACCACGCCCTGCGCCCATGCGGTATGGGCAAGGCGCAGGTGCCCCGTCAGTGCCAACCGTGCGGCATCGGCCCAGTGCCGCAGCGTTCCCGGCCCCCGGCGCAGGTAGGGACGCAGCGGCGCCACGCGCGCCGCGCCGTGGCGCAGTTGCCCCAGTTGCACGCAGTCGGTCAGCCGGTTGTGCACCGAATGGGCAAGGTAGCGCGCAAGGGCATAGGCCGCCGCCTCGCGCCGCAGCCATGTCATGCCGGGCAGGCCGATCCGCAGCGCCCGCGCGCGGCGATCCACCGCGCCATGGGCGTTGGCGCCGTGCTGGCGATAGTCGACCAGTGCTTCGGGGATCAGGGCGGTGCCCTCGGTCGCCTCGGCCAGCAGCGCGACCCAGAGGTCATGGTAGAAATGCACGCCGGCCTGCGGCGGAAAGGGCAGGGCGCGTTCCACCAGGCTGCGGCGCATCAGCACCGTCATGCCGGTGACGTTGTTCCGCAGCAGCAGTCCGCGCAGCCCGGGGCGGCGGTGGCGACGTTCAAAGGCGAACATCGACGGATGGATGACGCGGTCTTCGGCATCAATCAGCCGGGCATCCGAATGCACCAGCGCCGCGCTGGTGCTCTGCAGCGTCTCGGCGCCCCGCGCCAGGCGATCGGGGTGCCAGATGTCATCCTGGTCGCACATCGCAACCAGAGCCTCGGGCCCGGCCAGATTGAGCACCCGTTCCAGCCCGGCCTCGAAGGCCCGGGGCGCGTCGAGCTTCTGCGGCGGCTCCACGATCTCTGCCGGCAGCCCTGCCGCATGCGCGGCCTTGCGGACAAGGGCGCCGGACGTCCGGTCTGCAACCACGAAGACGACACATTTTGGCGGCAGCGTCTGCGCCGCGACCGAAGCAAGCTGCGCGGTCAGGAACCTGGGCTGGGGCCGGAATATGGGCAGAACAATGAATACGTCGGGTGACATGCGCGGGGTCGATCGCTCCAAGCGTGGGTCGGTCCGGCGCGGGGACCCGTGCGGTGACGCCTCGTCCTATCGCAGAAGCGAGACTCCGCGCAACCGTCGCTGCGCTGCGGCGTGACGTGATGCGCTCAGTCTCGCCGAAGTTGTGTGGCGGATGCCGAATCGTTGAGTTCGAATTAGTAGGCGGGGTGGCAATCTGCCGCTGTCCCTTGCTCGAGTTGGCCGCGTAGGAGGTCCGCATGAACGCGTTTGTTGCCCGGAAGGCCGATCCCACGCTGGTGGACGGCTTCGAACCCAGACTCAGGCAGGCGGAGCTTGTCGAACTGGCGGATGCGGCGGGTTCGACGATGACGGCCTACACGATCGCAGTGGGCGACCGTCTCGACGGCACGATCACGCCGGGTGACGAGGACTGGATCGGCATCAACCTTGTCGCCGGGCAATCCTACGTGTTCACGGTATTCGGGCGCGGCGGTGGCCAGGTCGGGCTGGAGGACAGCGTGCTGCGGGTGATGTCGCCCTCGGGTCTTCAGCTTGCCTACAACGACGATATCGAGGCGGGTTCGCAGAACTTCTTTTCCGGCATCACGTTCACGGCCACGACGACCGGGCGCCACTACATCGCCGTGTCGGGCTGGCCCTACGAGGCGGGCAACGGGCAGTACACGGTACAGACCGCCACCAATGTCTATACCGTCGATCAGGTTGTCAGCCAGTTGACCGAGTTCAACTGGGGCATCTCTGCCCCGCTTCGGATCATTCCGGCGGCTGGCGGGGCCATCTCGGTGAACATCAGCGGGCTGGATGCCGCGGGGCGGCGGCTGGCGGACTGGGCACTGGAGGCATGGACCTATGCGACAGGGCTGACATTCAGCATCACGACCAGCGGAACCGCGCAGATCGTCATCGACGACAATGCGGCCGGTGCCTTCGCGGGTCCCGATCTCTATGATCCGGCGACGGGCATCGTCAGCCTTGCCAGCGTCAATGTGTCGAAGAACTGGCTGGCATCCTACGGCGCGCAGTTCAACAGCTATTCCTTCGTGACCTATATCCACGAGATCGGGCACGCCCTCGGTCTGGGCCACATGGGTCCCTACGACGGCAGTGCCAGCTACTCCTCGGACGCGTTCTTCCTGAACGACAGCTACCAGATGTCGGTGATGTCTTACTTCTCGGCCGAGGAGAACACCTACATCGGCGGCACCGGGTGGCTGCCGGTCACGCCGATGATCGGCGACATGGCTGCCATCGCCTCGGTCTATGGTGCGGCCGGGCCGGTTCATGCGGGCAATACCGTCTGGGGAACCGGCAGCAATGTGGGCGGCTATCTGGGCCGCATCATGGGCTACATGTTCGATGGCGCGACAAACGCCACCGAATGGTTGCCCGCATCGGATGTCAATGCCTATCCGATCGGCCTGACCATCCGCGATACCGGTGGAACCGACCTGCTGGACCTGTCGAACCACACGTCGGATCAGCGCATCGACCTGACACCGGGCGCGGCCTCCGACGTCGGGGGTGAGCGCGGCAATGTCGTGATCATGTCGGGCACGATCATCGAGAACCTGCGCAGCGGATCCGGCAATGACCATCTGACGGGCAACAGCGCCGACAACGAGATCACGCCGGGCCGGGGGAACGATACCGTCTACGGCGGCGCGGGCAACGACACCGTGGTGATCAACGCAACCCGGGCCGCCACCACGGTGACGGCCATAGAAGGCGGCTACAGGCTGGTGTCCGCCGACGGGACCGATCTTGTCTATGGTGTCGAATTCGTGCGGTTCACCGACCAGACGGTCGCATCCGGCGCGTTGCTGGGCAATGGGGCGATCGAGGGCGGCCCGGGAGCCGACAGCCGCACCGGTACCACCGGCCCCGATCTGATCTTCGGGTATGGCGGCAATGACGTCCTGCGCGGTGGCGACGGCCATGACACGCTCTATGGGGGCGCGGATCACGACGTGGTCAGCGGCCAGCAGGGCAACGACGTCCTCTATGGCGATGCGGGTGACGACACGATTGCCGGGTCCACCGGGGATGACGAAGCCTACGGCGGCATCGGAAACGACCAGATCGGCGGCGGCGAGGGGAACGATTCGCTGTTCGGCGGCGCCGGTGACGACATCATGGGCGGCGGACCGGGCAATGACCTGATGGATGGCGGTGACGGGCGCGACTATGTCAGCGGCGGTATCGGGGACGATCTTCTGCGCGGCGGTGCGGGCCACGACACGATCGCCAGTTCCTACGGCAATGACATGGCCTATGGCGACGCCGGGAATGATGCCATCGGCGGCGGCTACGGCTATGACACGCTGTATGGCGGTGACGGCAACGACACGATCGGTGGCGGTGACCAGGATGACCTGATCTTTGGCGGCGCCGACCACGACATGCTCTCGGGCGGAAACGGCAACGACACGATCTTTGGCGGTTCAGGCAACGACACGATCAACGCTGGGCTCGGGTCGGACTGGATGACGGGTGACGAAGGGGCGGATGTGTTCGTCTTCAACCTGCGCCTGCTGGTCGGGCCGGAGCTTGACGTGATCACCGACTTCGTGCCGGGCGAGGATCGCATCAATCTGAGCTTCGGCGTTCCCGCGCCGGCCGAAACGAAGTTCGCGTCGCTGGCCATTTCGGCCCATGCCTTGGGCACGCAGATCGTGCGGGGGGACCAGACGATCATCCTGCAGGCGGTCCAGCCGACCGAGATCGGTGTCGACGACTTCATGTTCTGAACGGGGGCTGACGGTCTATCCGCGGCCGGAGGCGGCCTGCAGCCTGCGGGTATTTTCCTCGTGGTGCTTCATCGCCTCGTCCATGTCGGTGTAATAGGTCAGCTTTCCGCCCTCCAGCACGGCGCCGTGCTGGCAGATGCTGCGCGCCGAGCTCATGGAATGGGTCACGAAGATCAGCCCGCTGTCCTTGATGCGTTCGGCAAAGACCGCCTGGCTCTTGGCGCGGAAGATCGCGTCGCCGGTCGCTGTCACCTCATCCACCAGATAGGTGTCGTACTTGATCCCCATCGAGACACCGAACGCCAGACGTGCGCGCATGCCCGACGAATAGGTGCGCACCGGCAGGTAGAAATGCTCGCCAAGTTCGGCAAAATCCTCGACATAGGCGACCAGTTCCTCGGTATCCACGCCGCTGATCCGGGCCACGAAGCGGGTGTTCTGCGCCCCGGTCATGTCGCCGTGAAAGCTGCCGCCGAACCCCACGAGCGCCGACACCGTGCCCACCCGGGTTATGGTGCCCGCATCGGGGTCGAGCGTGCCGCCGATCATCCGCAGCAGGGTCGACTTGCCCGCGCCGTTGCGACCGAGGATCGCGACGCCGGTGCGCGACGGAAAGGTGCAGGTGATGTGATCTGCCACCACCTTTGACTTTCCTTTGGTATGATAGGTCTTGCAAAGCCCCTGAAGCCGGATCATCGCGCCCGCAACGCCCCCTATCGACGGTCGCGCAGCGAGTAGAACACGATGGCCGCGATCATCCAGATCGAGAACAGCAGGCCCGTCGTCAGGCCGAGGATCATCGGTTTCTGGGGATAGATCGAGCGTTCCGCGAGGGTCGGCGGCATGTAGGTGGCCAGATACCGCGACTGCCGCTGCGCCTCGGCCAGGGCATTGTCATAGGCGGCGCGCGAGGTCGTGTAGGCCTGCTGGGCAAACTCGAGATCGGCCGACAGCGCCTCGAACTCGGCGACCAGTTCGGCATAGCGCTGATCCTCTTCCGCCGGATTGTCGCCGAAGCGCGCGCGCTCGGCGCGGATCCGGGTCTCGATCACCTCGACACGCTTCTGCGCCTGCAGATAGCGCGGGTCGTTGGCATTCGTGTTGGCCGCCAGGATATCGAGATCGATGAGCGCGGCAGCCTGCTGTGCCAGGAGGTTGTTCAGCAGTCCCATGCGGCCCTGCACGTCGGCGGCAGGATCGACGATCTGGCTGCTGATGCGGAAGGCGGTCAGCGCCTGCCGGGCCTGCTTCAGCCTTTCCTGTGCGACATCCAGTTCCTCGCGGGCATAGCGCGTGGTGTCATTGCGCGCGATGGCCGAAAGCCGGTTCAGCATCTTCGTGCTTTCGTCCGAGATCGCCCTGGTGATCGCCAGTGCGTCCTCGGACGTGAAGGCCAGCGCGCGCACCTCGATCAGGCGGCTCGACGTGTCGTAGAACACATCCACCTTGCGGCCCCAGTGATCCTCGAGATCCTCGATGGTCGGGTCCTGGCCAAGGCTGAACAGCGGGTCCTCGGGCCTTGTGTAGATCGACACGAGGTCCAGGCGTTCGTTGATCTGACGAACCAGTTCCCGGCTCTGGATGTACTTGAACAGGATGTCGGTGTCGCTGGTGCTGCTGCCGGAAAGCTCGGTCAGACCGCCAAGGATCTGCAGGCCTGAACTGAACTCTTCCTTCTGGACCGAAAAACCGAGACGCGAGTCGTACTGCGGCAACGCGATCGTCCACAGGTAGAAGGCCATCGCCGTCGCGGGCGCCGCCACCATCAGGATGAACGCTGCCAGAAGGCCCACGTGCCGGCGCCGGACGCGCGCGGGTCCCGCGCCGCTGAACGCGGGAAGGCCCTGCCCTGTGCCCGCACCGGGAAGCGGGGGAGGGTCGACAGGGCGCGGATTTGCGGCAGCAGCGGCGGCCGCTTCGGCTTCGGCCTTTGCCCGGGCAATCGCAATGGGCCCGAGCTTTGCCGGGGGCGGGTTCGCAGGGGGCGCGGCGCCGCTTTCGGCCTCGGCGGCGGCCTTGGCACGCGCCAGGGCGATCGGGCCCAGCCGTGGCGGCGCCATGTCCTGCGGTGCCGCAGCCGGGCCGGTGGGCGCCGCGATCGCGGCGAGCGGCGGACGCTGGCCGGGCGTCGGTTGCTGCGGTGCAGGTGCCGCGCCGGGTGGACGTCCGGCGGGTTGGCCCACGCGGCGCGAATTGTCGGATGTGTCTTCCAAATTCCGTCCTATCGACTATGGTTCCGGCCGAGGTGCGGGGGCGTCGGCCGGAAGGACCGGATCGCGCCGCTCGTCGTGCCGTCCCGGGATTTCGGCAAGGCGACCCCGGCACGCGCGATGCGGCGCAACCGCAAGGCTTTCGCCGATGGTGTTACCCCTTCGGCTGTGGAAAATCCAGTCGGGACCATGCAGGTAGACCCGCCACTTGCCACATCTGCGGCATCAGCGCCGCGTGCACGCCGGCCCAGACCGCAGCGCGCGCTGCGGTTGCGCGCGTTGCGCACGATTTTTGCGCTGATGCTGCGCGACATGACCATGTCAAACGCGCGCAGCGCCCTGGGGTATGTCTGGGAAATCGTTGAACCTGCGGCGGGCATTCTTGTCCTGACGGTGATCTTCACGCTGATCATGCGCTCACCTCCCATCGGGCACAACTTCCCCCTGTTCTATGCCTCGGGGCTGGTGCCCTACATCATGTTTGCCGATCTGTCGAACAAGGTGGCGGTTGCGGTGCGGCATTCGAAACCGCTCCTGTCCTACCCGGGCGTGACCTTCATCGATGCCTTGATCGCCAAGTTCCTGTTGAGCGCGATGACCAAGATCGTCATCTACGTCCTGGTCCTCGGGGGTATCCTGATCATGTACGATCTGAGCCCGCTGTTCGACTATTCAAAGATGATCCTCGGATTGTCGCTTGCCCTCATGCTGGCGTTTTCGATCGGCACGATGAACTGCGTGCTGTTCCACTTCTTTCCGCTCTGGGACCGGATATGGTCGCTGATCAACCGGCCACTCATGCTGCTGTCGGGCATCATCATCCTGATCGACGACATACCGATGCCGTATCGCGACTGGCTGGAATGGAATCCGATCGTGCACTTCGTTGCCGTGGTTCGGACAGGAATCTATCCGACCTACCAGCCGACCTATCTGTCGGTGACCTATGTCGTCGGGATCATTGCGTTCCTGCTGCCAGTGGGGTTGTTCTTCGTGCGGCGATACTGGAAGGATCTGATCGACCCGTCGAAGTAGCGCCGTCTCAGCCCATCGCGGCAAGTGCGGCCTCGATGCGGCCGACGTCCACGGGGTTGTTCAGTTCCCAGAACACCCGGCCCCTCGCCTCGACCTCGACACACAGAACCTGCCGCCCGTTCTCGAGGAAGCGCAGTTGTTCCAGGCCCTCATGCGCCTCGAGCGGGCCGATCGGCCAGCCGGGATAGGCGGCAAGCGCGGCAGGGCGGTAGGCATAGAGGCCCACATGGTGGAACACCGGTATCGGCCCCGCGCCCAGCCCGGCGGTGTAGGGAATGACTTCCTTCGAGAAGTAGAGCGCGCGGTGACCCGCGCCGAAGACCGCCGTCGTGCCGCCCACCCGGCCGGCGTGGCGGTCGGACAGAAGATTGTCGAACGTCGTCTGGTCGCAGCGGATCACCGGCGTGGCAATTTCCGCGCCGCCGCCCGCCGCGGCATCGGCGGCCATTGCGTCAACAAGCGCGGTCACGAACCATGGCGGTGTCAGCGGCGCGTCGCCTTGCAGGTTCACCACAAGATCCGCCTCCAGCCCCGCAACCGCCTCGGCGCAGCGCTCGGTGCCGTTGCGGCATTCCTCGGATGTCATGATCACCTGCGCGCCAAATCCCCGCGCCGCTTCGGCGATCCGGTCGTCGTCGGTGGCGACATAGACGGCCGCGATGTCAGGCACCGCCATGGCGGCCTCCCAGGATCGCTGCACCAGCGTCTTTGCCGTTCCGTCGGGCGCACGCAGCGACACCAGCGGCTTGCCCGGATAGCGTGTCGACTTGAAGCGCGCGGGGATGACGATGACGGTCCGCATGTTTGATCTCCTTATGTCACGCCCGCGCGCAGGCAGTCATGGATGTGCAGGATCCCCAGCGGGTGCCCGCCCTCATCCACGACGAAGAGCTGGGTGATCTTGCGTGCGTTCATCAGCGCCACCGCTTCGACCGCCAGCATTCCCGGAGGCGCGGTAAGCGGATTGCGCGTTGCGACATCGCCTGCACGCCTGTCCATCAGACCGACCATGTTGCGCCTCAGGTCGCCGTCGGTGATCACACCGCAAAGACGCCCGCCCGCCACCACCCCTGCGATGCCGTAGCCCGCGGCGGTCATCGCGAGCAGCGTCTCGTCCATCGCCGTTTCTGGCGCGACCAGCGGCAAAGGGCCCGCTTCGGGGCCACGCATCAATTGCGCCACGCGCGCCAGCCGGGCACCCAGCCTTCCACCGGGATGGAAGGTGCGGAAATGGTCGGCCTCGAACCCCCGCCGCTCCATCAGCGCGACGGCAAGCGCATCGCCCAGAGCCATCGCCAGGGTCGTCGAGGTGGTGGGCGCGAGGCCGTGCGGACAGGCCTCGGGTGCGGCGGGCAGGATCAGCGCCACATCGGCGGCCCCCGCCAGCGTCGACCCGGCCCGTCCGGTGATCGCCACCACGGCGATGCCGAAGCGGCGGGCGTGGGCAATCAGGTCGGACAACTCGGATGTCTCGCCCGAGTTCGACAGCAACAGGCAGAGGTCGGTATCGGCAATCGCGCCCAGATCGCCATGGCTCGCCTCGGACGGGTGGATGAAATGTGCCGGGGTTCCGGTCGAGGACAGCGTTGCCGCGATCTTGCGCGCCACATGGCCCGACTTGCCGATGCCCGACAGGATTACCCGGCCACGGCAGGCGAGTATCGCCTCGACCGCATCGGCGAAACCGGCGGGCAAGTTGTCGGCCAGCGCGGTCAGCGCTGCGCCTTCGATCCCGATCACCCGCTTGCCCGCCGCCTCGGTCGCGGCGCGCCGTGCCTGCGGTTCGGCATTGGTCTGCATCTCGTCCATCCTGCGCCCGCGGTCGTGCCTGTCTGATGAACCATGCCTGCGTCCGGACGGCAAGTGACGGGGCAGGGCGGTTGACACCGCCGCGCGCCCGGTGCCCTTTCGACGCGGTGTCGAAAGGATGCGCGATGGACCGAGTCGTACTGGTGACCGGCGGTGCCGGCTACATTGGCTCGCATGCCTGCAAGGTCTTGGCGCGTGCCGGCTTCAAGCCTGTGACGCTGGACAATCTCTCGACCGGCTGGCGCGATGCCGTACGCTTCGGCCCGTTCGAGCAGGGCGACCTGCTGGATCGCGCGCGGCTGGACGAGGTGTTCGCGCGGTGGCGGCCGGTTGCCGTGATGCATTTTGCCGCCCTGTCGCTGGTGGGTGAGGCGATGGCGGACCCCGGGCAATACTGGCGCGTGAACGTGGGTGGGTCGCTGAACCTGATCGAGGCGGCGGTGGCCGCAGGATGCCTGTCCTTTGTCTTTTCGTCGACCTGTGCGACCTATGGCGAACCCGACGGCGTGACGGTCGACGAGGATACGCCGCAGAATCCGATCAACCCCTACGGTGCCACGAAACGCGCGATCGAGGAGATGCTGCGCGATTTCGGCCGGGCGCATGGATTGCGGCATGTGATATTCCGCTACTTCAATGTCGCGGGCGCCGACCCCGACGCCGAAATCGGCGAGGACCACAGACCCGAGACGCATCTGATCCCCCTGATGCTGGACGCGGTCGAGGGGCGGCGCCCGGCGCTGACGCTGCACGGCACCGACTATGCGACGCACGACGGCACGCCGGTGCGTGACTATGTTCATGTCATGGACCTGGTCGAGGCGCATGTGGCGGGGCTGCGATGGCTTGAGGATGGCAGGCCCGATCGAGTGTTCTGCCTCGGGTCGGGCCGAGGGTTCTCGGTGCGGGAGGTTGTCGACGCCGCCCGGGCAGTGACAAACCGGACGGTGCCCGTGGTGGAGGGTCCGCGCCGTGCGGGCGATGCCGTGCGTCTGGTGTCGGGGTCCGCGCGGGCACTTGACGAGCTTGGGTGGAGCCCCGCCCGCTCCACCCTTCGGCAGATGATCGAGGATGCATGGCGGTGGCACCGGACGGGCGGATACGATGTGTGACGGCCGGGGTGTTGCCCCGTTGCGCAGGGATCCGGCGCCTGCCCGCGCAATCCGACGCAGACGGTTGACCCCGCACCCCCCGGGCGTAATGTGCGCGCAAAGGGTCTCCGCAATGCTGCTCGTGGGCGGTGGGCCATACGGTTCTGGGGGACCATGATGCCGGTCATCACAAGGCGCCGATTCGCGGCAATCGTCGGTGCAACGCTTGTCAGCGGGTGCAGCCTGCCGCGCGGGGCGGCGCAGGGTCGCCGCATTCTCGCGACCGCGACCGAGGAGCAGACAGCCTCGGAATATGCCATCTACCCGGTCACCCGCGATCTGGTCGGCCGTGTGGCGCACTGGCCGATGACCGGCGGCGGGCCGAGCGGCAGTTGGATATCGGGCGGCGGTGGCCGGTCCGCGCGGACCATCCGGGCGGGCGACAAGCTGGACCTCGTCGTCTGGGATTCGTCCGAGACATCGCTTCTTGCGCCCTCGGGGACCAAGGCGGTTCCGCTTGCGCAGCTTACCGTTGCGTCCGATGGCAAGATCTTCGTGCCGTATCTG
Source organism: Paracoccaceae bacterium (assembly GCA_019454225.1). Taxonomy (NCBI): domain Bacteria; kingdom Pseudomonadati; phylum Pseudomonadota; class Alphaproteobacteria; order Rhodobacterales; family Paracoccaceae; species Paracoccaceae bacterium. The sequence continues at coordinate 2,005,367 of CP075370.1, forward strand.
GACCGGGTGACCGTGGCAGGGATGACGGCAGAGAACGCGCGCCAGTCGATCCAGGAACAGCTGACCGCCATTGCACCGTCGGCCCAGGTGCAACTGTCGCTGTCGGTCGGTCGGGCAAACTCGGTGGATGTGGTCGGCGGTGTCGGCAGCCCGGGCAGCTATCCGCTGGAGGATGGCGCGCTGACGGTGCTGGGCCTGATCGCGCTGGCGGGCGGTGTTAGCGGCGGGCTGGAGCATCCGCTGGTGCGTCTGGTCCGCGGCGGAAAGACATATGTGACAACGGTGAAGCGGCTCTACGAGAACCCCGATCTGGATACCGTGCTGCAGGGGGGTGACAAGCTGATCATCGACAGCGACAGCCGCCAGTTCATTGCGCTTGGTGCTGCGGGGCGCGAACAGATCCTGCGCTTTCCGAACGACCGGCCGACCGCGCTTGAGGCGATGGCGGCGGTCGGCGGCGTGAACGACGCCCGCGCCGACCCGCAGGCTGTGCTGATCCTGCGCGAATATCACGCGTCTGCCGTGCGTGACGGCGTGCGCGGCCCGGAGGCGACGCGCGTGATCTTTGTCATCGACCTCACGACCGCGGACGGGCTGTTCAGCGCCGGGCGCTTCATCGTCAACCCGAACGATGTGATCTATGTCTCGGAAAGCCCGCTGACCGCACTCCAGAGCGTGACACAGGTCGTGGGGGCGGTGTTTGGCGCCGGCAACCAGATCAACAACGCCACCGGAAACTGACACGACGCGGCCCGGTGCCCGCCCGGCGGTGGGGCCGGGCCGGTCCTAGGTGGTCCCGAACTGCTGCTGCACCTTGCGGTTGTGCATGGCATAGGACGCATCGCTGCGCGAGATCAGCGAATAGAACATCGGCACCACGAACAAGGTGAAGAACGTGCCGATCAGGAGGCCGGTGAATATGACCAGGCCCATGGCCTGCCGCGCCGCAGCCCCCGCACCCTCGGCGATGATCAGTGGCACCACCGCCAGGGCCATCGCGGCTGTCGTCATCAGGATCGGTCGCAGCCGGGTCTTTGCGGCCGCGACGATGGCCTGACGGCGCGAAGCACCATGTTCGGCGCGCTGCTGGTTGGCGAACTCGACCATCAGGATCCCGTGCTTGGTGATCAGGCCGATCAGCGTGATCAGCCCGACCTGCGTGTAGATGTTCAGCGTGCTGACCCCGAAGTAGAGCGGCAGGACCGCCCCGAAGATCGACAGCGGCACCGACATCATGATGATGAACGGGTCGCGGAAGCTTTCGAACTGTGCCGCCAGGACGAGGTAGATCACGATCAGCGCCGCGCCGAATGCGAGGAGGATCGTGTTCCCTTCGCTTTTCTCCAGCCGCGACTGACCGGAATACTCGATGAAGAACCCATCCGGCAGCGTTTCGGCCGCGATGCGTTCCAGCTCGGCCAGCGCCACGCCGGAGGACAGGCCGATCATCGGCATCGCCGACAGGGTGGCCGCGTTCAGCTGGTTGAACTGTTCGATCGAGGCGGCCGTCACGCCCGGGGTGATCGTGACAACCGAGGACAGCGGCACCATGGCGCCCGAACCCGCCCGCACGAAGAACTCCTGCAGCCGTTCGGGATTGTCGCGCCAGGCGCGGGGCACCTGTGTGATCACGTCATAGCTGTTCGAGTCGCGGTCGAACTGCCCGATCGCACCGCCGCCGACCAGAAGGCCAAGTGTGCTGCCGATGTCGCTGACCGCGACGCCGAGGTTCGCGGCGCGGTCGCGGTCGATCGTGACGCGGACCTGCGGCGCGTCGAAGGACAGGCTGTTCTGAACCACGATGAACATGCCGCTCTGCATCGCCTTGGCGCGGATTTCCTCGGCGATCTCGACCACGCGCTCGGGGGCGTGAATCGACTGGATCACCATCGACACCGGCAATCCGCCACCCGCCCCCGGCAGCGACGGCGGGGCGAAGGCATAGCCCTGCACGCCCGGTGCACCGTCCAGCGTCGCCTGGATCTGCTGCTGGATCACGGCCTGGCTGCGCTCGCGTTCCGACCAGTCCTTCAGCGCCCAGATGTAGAAGCCGGTGTTCCCGGCCCCGCCCATACCCGCGACCGAGAATGAGGTCTGAACCTCCTCGATATCGGCCGTGCGCCGCGCAATCTCGTCCGTGAAGGCCGCCGTATAGTCGAGCGTCGCATAGCGCGGGCCGTTCAGGATCGCGAACAGCGCGCCGGAGTCCTCTTCCGGCGCCAGTTCGGACGAGGTGTTCAGGAACATGAATCCGGTCGCCCCCAGCAGCGACATCACCATCAGAAGCGTGACCGGCCGATAATCCAGCGAGGATGACACCCGCCGCTCGTACCAGTTCGCAAGCCCGTTCAGCGTGCGGTCCACGATCCGCTGGAAGCGGCCGGGCTCACCATGGTTGAGCAACCGCGCCGACATTGCCGGTGTGATGGTCAGCGCGACCAGGCCCGACAGCAGCACGGACCCGGCGAGCGTCAGCGCGAATTCGGTAAAGAGCGATCCTGTCAGCCCGCCGGTGAAGGCCAGGGGTGACAGCACGGCGGCCAGCGTGATGGTCATCGCGATGATCGGGCCGGTGATTTCCTTCATGCCCTTGATCGCCGCGCGCGCGGGTGACATGCCGTCCTCGATGTGGCGGTGGATGTTCTCGACCACGACGATCGCGTCATCGACCACCAGCCCGATGGCCAGCACCATCGCCAGCAGTGTCAGCAGGTTGATCGAATAGCCCAGCACCAGCATGATCGCGCAGACGCCGATCAGCGACAGCGGGATGGTGACGACGGGCATCAGCACCGACCGGAACGATCCGAGGAACAGCAGGATCACGACGACCACGATCGCCACCGCCTCGGCGATGGTCTTGAACACCTCTTCGATGGACGCCGAGATGGTCTCGGTCGAGTCATAGACCAGCCGGATCGACATGCCCTGCGGCAGCGTCGCGCTGAGAAGCGGCAGTTCCGCAAGCACGTTGGAGGCCACGTCGAGCTGGTTCTCGCCCGGGGCCGGAATGATCCCGATGAAGGTGCCGCGCTCGCCTCCGAAGGTCACGATGGCATCTGCCGCGCCTGAGGCCAGCTCGATCCGGGCGACATCGCGCAGCCGGACCACGCCGTTGCGGCCCTGGACCAGCGGCAGGGCGCCGAAGGCGTCGGCAGTCTGGATCGTGGATTCGAGCGTGAGCGAATAGGCGAAATAGTCGTTCTCGGTCTTGCCGGGTGCCGACAGGAAGTTGGATGACCGGATGGCCGCCAGCACCTCGGATGCCGTGACACCGCGCGCCGACATCTGCAGCGGATCGAGCCAGATGCGCATCGCGTATTGCGATGCGCCCATGATCTCCATCTGCGCGACACCGTCGATGTTGGTGACGCGCGGCCGCACGACCCGTTCGAGGTATTCGTTCAGCTGCTCCGGCGTCATGTTCGGGTTCTGGACGGCCAGATACATCAGCGCAAAGGTCATCCCCGTGCCCTTCACGATGACCGGGTCCTCGGCATCGGCAGGCAACTGGCCGCGCACCTGCTGGACCTTCGACATCACTTCGGTCAGTGCGATGTCGGGGTCCGCGCCCAGGTTCATCTGTACCGTCACGACCGAGGCCGACGGACGCGACTGGCTGGTGATGTAGTCGATGTTCTCGGTGGTCGAGACCGCAGATGCGATGGGCGAGGTAACGAAACCCTGGATCAGGTCCGGTGCCGCGCCGGGGTAGACGGTGGTGACGGTGATCACCGTCTCGGCGACCTCGGGATACTGGCGGACGGGAAGGTTCACCACCGCCGCGAGGCCGAGGAACAGGATCAGTGCCGCGAGAACGGTGGAAAGTACCGGCCGCCGGATGAAGATCTCTGAAAACTGCACGGCCGTCCCCTAGTTGCCTGCCGGCGCATTCAGTGCCACGGCGTTGTCGATCTTGACCCGTGCGCCTGCCGTCAGCCGGTTCTGGCCCGATGTCACGATCTGCTGTCCGGCGCTGATCCCTTCGATCACCTCGATCCGCCCCCCGGATCGCCGGCCGATCTTCACGAAGACCTGCTCCACGGTCGTCTCGTCGGCGGACTCGCCGGGTTTCAGCACATAGATCGAGTCACCATAGAGCGTTGAACTGACGGCCGTCTGCGGCACAGCGATCACATCCTCTTCCGTCGGAAGCGCGATCCGCACCCGCAGGAACTGACCCGGGAAAAGCTTTCCGGACGGGTTGTCCACCTGCGCGCGCACCGTGACAAGGCGCGAGTTCGGGTCTACCCGCGGCTCGATCGCGATGATCCGGCCGCCTGCACTGAAATCGCCCACTTCGGTTGTGACCGTGACGGCGCGCCCAAGCTCGAGTGCGGCGATCTGCTGTTCCGGCACCGTGAAGTCGACCCGCATCTGGCCCAGATCCTGCAATGTGGCGTAGATCGTGCCGACCGGAACATACTGGCCAATCTCGATCTGCGGGATGCCGATCACGCCCGCGAAGGGTGCTGTCAGCTTCTTGCTGTCCAATGCGGTCTGCACCTGTGCGACCTGCGCGCGGGCGCTTTCTGTCTGTGCCTCGGCCGACTCCACCGTGTTCGCCGCCCCGACACCGCGTTCGGACAGGGTCTGGGCGCGGCGTGCCTCGGCCAGTGCGACGTTCAGCGCCGCCTGTGCCGCAGCAAGGGCGGCCCGTTCGCTGTCGTCGTCGATCTGCACCAGCGACTGGCCCTCGGTCACCGTGTCGTTCGCCATGAACATGATCTCGCGGACCAGACCGCCGGATTCGATTGCCAGATCGACCCCCCGCGCCGACAGCGCCGTGCCGATCGCGTCAATCCCCGGCTCCCAGGTCACCGCCTCCACCGTCTCGGTGCTGACCGGCACCGGCGGCGGCACCATGCCTGTCAGGAACTGCGCGATCATCTCATCGCGGAAGTACTTGAACCAGACGATCCCGCCGACCACGAGGCCGAGCAGGATGATCGCGATGAAAAGCCGCTTGAACATGATCTTGTCCCTCGAATGCGGCCATCCGGGCGGCGCCGCAGAGATTATCGTCCCCTCTGCCACGGACTGCTGTCGGTGTGGCGGGCAGCGAGCGACTTTCGCGCCAGAGCCACGTCGCAAACACCATTTTATTCCAACGGCTTGGCAACGAGTTGCGAATTGCTGCGTGGCGCAGATGCGGAGTGCAGCCGTAACAGCAAGACCCCCGCCGTTCAAGGTGTTCCAGGCCGGAAAATCGCAACCCGCACAGCCGGGGGTTGTTTGCCCGGAATGCAGCTGCCGGGCGCCGCCCCTCTGCGCGGCAACGATACGTGGCGGCCGCAGCAATCGGCCCCGTTTCGCACGGTGCCCGCGGGGCGCAACCTCTCGCGCCCGCCCGGGGGTCATCGGCAATGCCCCAGTCGCAAGCTGCGCAATTCGCAAGCGAACCGTCGCTTTCGTGGTTGCCACGCCGTCGCCACCCGCGCTACGCATCACGAGATGGTTTCCGGCCAGCCCACGTGCAGCCGGATGAAATGGGAACACGGTGCGGTGTAGCCATCAGGCGCCAAGTCCGTGACTGCCCCCGCAACTGTAAGCGGCGAGCGACCCCCGATGCCACTGTGCCCCAAGGGGTGCGGGAAGGCGGGGCAAGCGACGACCCGCGAAGTCAGGAGACCTGCCATCGAATCAACCAGCCACCGGGCGGGGTGCCCCGGAAGGAGCATTCGATGGATGACGTCCCGCGTCGGCCCGTGGCCACGCCCCCCTATTCAGTGGCGCAGTCGGCGCCACATCAGATTCTTGTCTGCAAGGCCTGTCGACATACCGGCCAGGCGTGCGGACCGGGGTTCGAACTGCTGCGGCGGTTGCGCGATGCCGTGGCGGCGGCCGGCTTGGGGGACGCTTTCGAGGTGTCCGGAACGGCCTGCCTCGCGGGTTGCGACCATCCCTGCACGGTCGCCTGGCGGGCCACCGGCAAGGCGACCTGGCTGTTCGGCGACATCGACCCGGCACAGCCGATCGACGACCTGATCGCCTTCTCCCGCCTCTATGCGGGGCTTGGAGATGGGTGGTGCAGCGGTGCCGATTGTCCGCCGCGGTTGCGCGACGGCACCCTCGCCCGCATTCCCGCCGCCATGATCGTCACCCGCGAGGGTGTCCTGCAATGACGCCCGCGGTCGAGCTGTCAGGGGTTTGCTGGGGCCCGAAGGGTCAGGACGACATCCTGACCGACATCAACCTCGCCGTGCCGGAGGGGCAGGTTGTCGCGATCTGCGGCGCGAACGGGGCAGGAAAATCGTCGCTCTTGCGGTTGATCTATCGCCACCATGCACCCCGTCATGGAGTCGTGCGCCTGATGGGCCGGGACATCTGGCTGATGGGCAGGTCCGACACCGCGCGCATCCTTGCCGCCGTTCTGCAGGAGCAGCCGACCGATTTCGCGCTGACCGTGCGGCAGATCGTGGCGCTCGGCAGGCTGCCGCATCGCAGGGGCTGGGGTGCAGGCCTGTCCACGCCGGGGGGCGAGGACGCGGCAATCGTTGCTGCCGCCATCGCCCGCATGGATCTGGGCAAGATGGCCGCCCGGCCGTTCGGCACGTTGTCCGGCGGCGAACGCCAGCGGGTGATGGTTGCACGGGCCCTGGCGCAACAGCCCCGGGTGATCGTGCTGGATGAACCGACCAACCATCTCGACATCCGCCACCAGCTTGAACTGCTGGCCCTGCTGCGGGGGCTTGGCCTGACGGTGATCGCCACATTGCATGACCTGTCGCTCGCCGCCGATTTTGCCGATCGGGTTCTCGTGCTGTCGCACGGCCGGATCCTTGCCGATGGCCCTCCCGAACAGGCACTGACCGAAACGACGCTTGCCGCAGCCTTCCAGGTAAGGGCGCGGATCGACCGTACGGGCGATGTCCCGCGGTTTTCCTTCCATCTCTGACTGCAGGACGAAATCATGCGCTTCATCTACTGTTCCTTCCTTGCCCTTGTTGTCTGGTCCGGGGCCGCCGCCGCCTTTCCGGTCACGGTCCAAAGCTGCAATCGCACCCTGACCTTTGACGTACCGCCGACGCGCGCGATCTCGAACGATGTGAACCTGACGGAAATGATGCTCGTCCTCGGTCTGCGCGACCGGATGGTGGGCTATACCGGGATCTCGGGCTGGAAGACCCTGGATGAAGAGATGCGCGCCGGCGTGGCCGAACTGCCCGAGCTTTCCGCACGATACCCGACAAAGGAGGTGCTGGCGGCCGCCGAACCCGACTTTTTCTTCGCTGGCTGGAACTACGGGATGAAAGTCGGTGGCGAGGTCACGCCGGAGACGCTGGAACCCTTTGGCATAGCCACCTACGAACTGACGGAAAGCTGCATCCACATCGGGCCCAAGGCGCGGTCCAGCATGGATGACATGTACAACGACATCCTGAACCTTGGCCGCATCTTCGGGGTCGAGCCGAGTGCCGTTGAACTGGTCGCGACCTGGAGGGGGCGGCTTGACGCGGTGACGGCGGAGGTCGATCGCACCGACCCCTTGCGGGTCTTTGTCTATGACAGCGGAGAGAAGGCACCGTTCACCGCCGGTGCCTATGCCATGCCGACCGCGCTGATCGAGGCGGCGGGTGGGGTCAACATCATGGACGACCTGGAAAAAAGCTGGGCCGAGATCGGCTGGGAGCCGGTGGTCGAGCGCAACCCCGAGGTGGTCGTCATCATCAACTATGGCGACGTCACGGCCGAGCAGAAGATCGCCTTCATGAAAGAGAACCCCGCCTTCGCCAACATCGACGCGGTCAGGAACGACTGGTTCGTCGTGCTGGAATATGTCGAGGCCACGCCCGGGCCGCGCAACATCAGGGCGGTGGAAAAGCTGGTTGCGGGTTTCTGGAGGCGGTAGGCCATGGTTGACCTCACCGCCCCCTCTTCGCTGGCCCGCAGGATCGGCGCCGGCACCGGCATCGCCCTCGCGGCGGCAGCGGTGCTCTTGGTTTCCGCCGTCGTTGCGGTGTCGGTGGGGGCGGTGGCCATTCCCCTGGGGACGGTCTGGGGCGTCGCCCTGGACCGCATCCTGCCAGGGGTCGTGACCCCGGACTGGAGCGCGGGGCGCGCCAACATCGTCTGGGAAATCCGCTTTCCCCGGGTGGTGCTGGCGGGACTGGTCGGGGCGGGGCTGGGTCTTGTCGGGGCCGCGTTGCAGGCCGTTACCCGCAATCCGCTGGCGGACCCGCATCTTCTGGGTATCTCGTCCGGAGGGGCGCTCGGCGCGATTGCTGCGCTGCTGCACACCGGGTTGTTCCTGGGGCTGCTGACCGTGCCGCTGCTGGCCTTCTGTGGCGCGCTTTGCGCCACGATACTGGTGCTGGGTGTCGCCCGACTGGCCGGGGCAACCAGTGCAGACCGTCTGGTCCTCGCGGGGGTCGCCGTCAGCTTCGTCATCATGGCCTGCGCCAATATCCTGATCTTTCTGGGCGATCCCAAGGCCGCGCATACGGTGGTGTTCTGGATGCTGGGCGGGCTGGGCCTGGCGCAATGGGCCCATCTGCTTTGGCCGCTGGCCGTGTTGGTGCCTTGCGGCCTGTGGCTTTGGGCGCAGGCGGGGCGGCTCAACGCCATGAGCCTCGGGGATGAAACGGCGGCCAGCCTCGGGATCGAGGTGGGACGGTTCCGCCTTGCCATCTTCGTGATGGCGGCGCTGATCACCGGGGTGATGGTCGCGTTCTCCGGCCTGATCGGGTTTGTGGGGCTGATGATGCCGCATCTGGTGCGGTTGGTCGTCGGCGGGGACAATGCCCGCGTGCTGCCGGGATCGGCACTGGCGGGGGCGGTGTTCCTTATCTGGGCCGACGCCGCTGCCCGGACCGTCATGGCGCCCGAAGATATCCCGATCGGCGTGGTCACCGGCCTTTGCGGCGGGATCTTCTTCATCTGGATGATGGCCCGCAACCGCTGAGGTCCGTTCATTTACCCCCAAGGGGGCGGACCGGCCCCGCGCAAGCCAGAGCTCGGCGGTCCGTGCAGCATCGACCCCGGGGACACAGGGCACCGCAGGGCCGCCAGCCAGGCCACGAAGCGGGCAAGACGCAGCCCCGGCAGCGCCGAGCACCCCTACGCAGACGGGTCTTTGCCGCCACGCCGCGGGCCCATCTGACCTGCCATCGGTCCTTCATCCAGCCACGATCGGAACCCGGCAGTGATTCACGCCTGTTGGCTCGGGGTGGGCGATCGCCCGCGCGCGGAACGCTCATCGCATGCGGCGGGACGGGTGGTATCAGCCCTCGGCCCGCTCCTCATACAGCGCATAGTCAGCCGCGGCCGCCCGCCGCAGACGCGACTCGTTCTCGGGCGAGAGTTTCAGCGACGCGACGGGCGAGACGTTCACCCGGGGCAGGATGATCTCGCAATCCAGCCGTTCTTCCAGGAAGGCCACGAAACGGTCGATCCGCTCATAGCGGAACAGGCGGTCGATCCCCTTGCCGTTTCGCGGCTGCAGGAACCGCGCCTGCGAACCGACCGCTGCCGCCTCGGGCTGCGGATCGTCGCACCAGGCCTGCACGAATGCGTCAAAGCTCATGCCCTTCGTGCTTTTCCTTTGATCGGTCACATCATCGCGTGAGCGATACCTGTACCAGCTTCCCAGCCAGTCGCGCGGTTCGCGCATCAGCGCCACAACGGTGAAGTCATGCCCCGAGGCTGCTGCAAGATACGGCCCCATGAAACGGTGATAGCGCTGCACGGTCGTGTGCTTCAGCACGGGTGGCCGCTGCACCGATACGGAGGCGAGTGATTCGAGCGCCATTGCGATGGCCGTCGATCCGGTCTTGGGGGTTGCGAGAAATGCCAGCCGTTGATCCCAGAAGACGAGCATTCGTGCCCCTTGTCATGCCGCCGCATGTTTCGCGGCACGCGTAAACTAGCCGTTAACCGATGCGTGAAAAAGCTGGTTTTCAGAGAATGCGATTGATCTGTTCCCGTTTTGATCGCATAAGGTCGGGAACAAGTGTGGAACATCACGGCAATTGCTGCCTTGCGGCGGCTATGGAATAAGGAGGCGGACGATGGCGGGCGCGACACTTCTCGATCTCAAGGACAAGCGGGACATGGACAAGAAGAAGGCGCTGGAAAGCGCGCTGCAGCAGATCGAGCGGCAGTTCGGCAAGGGCTCGATCATGAAGCTGGGCGAGAACAACCCGGTGATGGACATCGAGGCGACTTCGACCGGATCGCTGGGTCTCGACATCGCATTGGGGATCGGTGGTTTGCCGAAGGGCCGTATCGTCGAGATCTACGGTCCGGAAAGCTCGGGCAAGACGACGCTGACGCTGCATGTCGTGGCGGAGGAGCAGAAGAAGGGTGGCGTGTGCGCCTTTGTCGACGCCGAGCATGCGCTTGACCCGCAGTATGCCCGCAAGCTGGGGGTGAACCTGGACGAACTGCTGATCAGCCAGCCCGATACGGGCGAACAGGCACTGGAGATCGTGGACACGCTGGTGCGGTCCGGCGCGGTCAGCCTGATCGTTGTGGATTCGGTGGCGGCCCTTGTCCCCAAGTCCGAGATCGAGGGCGACATGGGCGACATGCAGATGGGCAGCCAGGCCCGCCTGATGAGCCAGGCCATGCGCAAGCTGACCGCCAGCATCGGCCGGTCGAACTGCATGGTGATCTTCATCAATCAGATCCGCATGAAGATCGGCGTGATGTTCGGCAGCCCCGAGACCACGACGGGCGGCAACGCGCTGAAGTTCTACGCGTCGGTCCGGCTGGACATCCGCCGCATCGGCTCGATCAAGGATCGTGACGAGGTGGTGGGCAACACGACCCGCGTGAAGGTGGTGAAGAACAAGGTGGCGCCCCCGTTCAAGGAGGTGGAGTTCGACATCATGTATGGCGAAGGGATCTCGAAGACCGGCGAGCTTGTCGATCTGGGGGTCAAGGCGGGCGTGGTCGAGAAGTCCGGTTCCTGGTATTCCTATGGTGACGAACGGATCGGCCAGGGGCGCGAGAATGCAAAGGCGTTCCTGCGGGCGAACCCGGCGGTCGCCACCGCCATCGAAGACCGTATCCGGGCCAGCCACGGGCTCGATTTCGCGATGGCCGGCGGGGCCGACGACGTGACCGAGATGTAGGGCGCGGGACGGGTTCGCACCATCGCCGGGGCCCGCACGGCCACGCGGCGATGGACAGCCCTCACTGGCGGCGATAAACGGAACGCCACCCGAAGTTCCGCCGCGAAAGGGCCGCCCGACCTATGCCGTCGCTGACCGAGATCCGCTCGACCTTCCTCGACTTCTTTGCCCGGAACGGGCACCGCGTGGTCGCGTCCAGCCCGCTGGTGCCACGGAACGATCCCACGCTGATGTTCGCGAATTCCGGGATGGTGCAGTTCAAGAACTGCTTCACCGGCGTGGAGCGGCGCGACTATGTGCGGGCCACCACCGCGCAGAAATGCGTGCGCGCAGGCGGGAAGCACAACGATCTGGACAACGTGGGCTACACGGCCCGGCATCACACGTTCTTCGAGATGCTGGGAAACTTCAGCTTCGGCGACTATTTCAAGTCGGATGCGATCCCCTTTGCCTGGGAACTGCTGACGCGGGATTTCGACATCCCGAAGGATCGCCTTCTGGTCACCGTCTACCACACCGATGACGAGGCGGCGGCAATCTGGAAAAGCGTCGCGGGACTGCCGGATGACCGCATCATCCGCATCCCCACCGATGACAATTTCTGGCGCATGGGCCCGACCGGTCCCTGCGGCCCCTGCACCGAGATATTCTTCGACCATGGCCCCGGGATCTGGGGCGGACCGCCGGGCAGTGCGGAGCAGGACGGTGACCGGTTCATCGAGATCTGGAACCTCGTGTTCATGCAGAACGAGCAGATGCAGGATGGCACGCTGCGCACGCTCGACATGCAGTCGATCGACACCGGCATGGGGCTGGAGCGGATCGGCGCGTTGCTGCAGGGCAAGCACGACAACTACGATACCGACCTGATGCGCAGCCTGATCGAGGCCTCGGCCCATGCCACCGGCGCCGATCCGGACGGTTCGGGCAAGGTGCACCACCGGGTCATTGCAGACCACCTGCGGTCCACCTCCTTCCTGATCGCAGATGGCGTCACGCCCTCGAACGAGGGGCGCGGCTATGTGCTGCGCCGCATCATGCGTCGCGCGATGCGGCATGCGCATCAGCTGGGCGCGCAAGACCCGGTCATGCACCGGCTGGTGCCGACACTCGTTCGTCAGATGGGCGGGGCCTATCCCGAACTGACCCAGGCGCAGGCATTGATCGAAGAGACCCTGCGTTCGGAAGAGACACGGTTCCGCCAGACGCTGGACCGTGGCCTGCGATTGCTGGATGACGAGCTTTCCCGCATTCCGGAAGGCGCCGACCTGCCGGGAGCCGCGGCCTTCAAGCTGTATGACACCTATGGCTTCCCGCTCGACCTGACGCAGGATGCCCTGCGCGAGAAGGGCCGGGCCGTCGATGTGGCGGGCTTCGATGCGGCCATGGCCGAGCAGAAGGCGAAGGCGCGCGCAAGCTGGGCGGGAACGGGCGAGGCCAAGGATGCCGCGATCTGGTTCGATCTCGCAGAGGCGCATGGCACCACCGAGTTTCTGGGCTATGAGACCGAGACGGCCGAAGGCCAGATCGTTGCCCTGGTGGTCGCCGGTTCCGAGATCGGCTCTGCCGAAACCGGTGCGCAGGTGCAGATCGTTGTGAACCAGACGCCGTTCTATGCGGAAAGCGGCGGGCAGGTGGGTGACCATGGATATGTCCGCACCGATACCGGTCTTGCGCGGGTGACCGACACGCGGAAATCGGCCGGCGTGTTCATCCATGTGGCCGAGGTGGTCGAGGGCACGGTGCTGCGCGGACAGCCCGCGAAGCTGGAGGTGGACCACGCTCGCCGCAGTGCCATCCGGGCCAACCATACGGCAACGCATTTGGTGCATGAGGCCCTGCGCCGGGCGCTTGGCGATCACGTCGCGCAGAAGGGCAGCCTGAATGCGCCGGACCGCCTGCGCTTTGACTTCAGCCACGGCAAGGCGCTGACGGCAGCGGAGCTTGCGCAGGTCGAGGCAGAGGTGAATGGCTATGTGCGGCAGAACGCACCGGTCGAGACGCGGATCATGACGCCGGACGATGCGCGGGCCATCGGCGCGCAGGCGCTGTTCGGCGAGAAATATGGCGACGAGGTGCGTGTCGTGTCGATGGGGCGCCTGCCCGGTTCCGGCAAGGGTGCCGATGGCGCGACCTACAGCCTGGAGCTGTGCGGTGGAACGCATGTGGCGCGGACCGGCGACATCGGGGCCTTCGTCATGCTGGGCGACGCTGCATCGGCTGCCGGGGTGCGGCGCATCGAGGCGCTGACGGGGCAGGCCGCGCTGTCCCATCTGCGGGCGCAGGACGCACGGCTGTCCGAGATCGCGGCAGCGCTGAAGGCGCAGGCCGCGGAGGTTGTCGACCGCGTGCGCGCGCTTGTCGAGGAGCGCCGCGCGCTCCAGAACGAGGTGGCGCAGCTGCGCCGTGAACTTGCCATGGGCGGCTCGGGCGAGGGGGCGGCGACGCGCGATGTCGGGGGCGTGGCGTTCCTGGCGCAGACGCTGACCGGTGTGTCGGGCAGGGACCTACCCGCCCTGATCGACGAGATGAAGGGGCGGATCGGTTCGGGCGTCGTGCTGCTGATCGCGGACACGGGCGCCAAGCCCGCGGTCGCGGCCGGGGTGACAGCCGACCTGACGGGCCGCATCAGTGCGGTGACGCTGGCCCGTGCCGCTGCCGAGGCCATGGGTGGCAAGGGTGGTGGCGGCCGCCCCGACATGGCGCAGGCGGGTGGCGCCGACATTGCCCTGGCGGGTGCCGCCATCGCCGCCGCCGAAACCGTGCTGAAAGGATAGACCATGCCGACCGCGCTGTGGATCGCCCATGTGACCGTGACCGATGTCGAGGCCTATGGCCGGTACGCCAAGGGGGCGACCGAGGCGATCGCCGCACATGGCGGGGTGTTCCTTGCCCGCGGTGGCCGCCATGTGCAGCTGGAGGGTACCGATCGCGCACGCAACGTGGTCGCGCGGTTCCCCAGCCTTGAGGCGGCGGTCGACTGCTACAACTCGACGGCCTATCAGGCGGCGCTCGACCACGCGCGAGGCGCGGCCGTGCGTGATCTGGTGGTGGTCGAAGAGGCGTCCTGAAACACCGCGCAACGCGATGTGATGGCCTGCGGCGCTAGGCGCCGCTGTTCATTCCCGCTAGGATGCGACAAACAACAAGGCCGGGGCAGGGCTGAACGTCATGTGCAGGTGGGCCGCCTACATCGGGGCGCCGATTTTTCTTGAGGATATCGTCAGCCGTCCGGATCATTCCCTGATCCGCCAGAGCCACTGCGCGACGCGCTGCCCGACAGCAACAAATGCCGACGGATTCGGGATTGCGTGGTACGGCGAACGGCAAGAGCCGGGGCTCTATCGCGATGTCTATCCCGCCTGGTCGGACCCGAACCTGCGCAGTCTGACCGCGCAGGTGCGATCGGGGCTGTTCCTGGCGCATGTCCGGGCCTCGACCGGCACGGCCACCAGCCGGAACAACTGCCATCCGTTCGCGGTCGGGCGGTGGTCCTTCATGCACAACGGGCAGGTCGGTGGATACGAGTCGTTTCGCCGGGATGCCGACATGATGATCCCCGAGGCGCTGTATCCCTATCGCCGCGGTGCCACCGACAGCGAGGCGCTGTTCCTGGTCGCCCTTTCGGAAGGGCTGGACAGTGACCCCCGGGGCGCGATGCGCCGTGCCGTGGCGCGGTTCGAGGGGCTGGCCGAGGCGCGAGGGATCGCCCCCGACGTCCGGATGACCTGCGCATTGTCGGATGGCCAGCGGCTTTACGCGTTGCGCTATGCGACGACAGGCACGGCACCGACGCTGTATCACCGCTGGTCGGACAGTCGCGCCGGGCGGGCGGTGGTGTCCGAACCTCTGGACCTGGGCGAGACCGGCTGGGAGGAAGTGCCCGAGGCGACGTTCTGCACCTTCGCCGCTTCCGATGTCAGCCTGATGCCGTTCGCGCCTTCGTTACAGGCCGCTGCCTGAAGCGGGCTTGTACTGGGCACCTCCCGGGCTAGGCTGCGCGGCATGAGAGTGTTGCGATTGGTTCTTCTGTTCCTGCTCCTGGCTGCGCCGGTGGCGGCAGACGTGTGGCAGGCGGCGCGTGATCCTGGCGCGGTGCTGATCATGCGGCACGCCATCGCGCCGGGCGTCGGCGATCCGCCGGAGTTCCGGCTGGACGATTGCGCGACGCAGCGGAACCTCGACCAGCGGGGGCGCCTGCAGGCGCGAGCGATCGGGCGCATGCTTGCGGTCCGCGGCCTGCAACCTGATCGCATCCTGACAAGCCAATGGTGCCGCGCGCGCGATACGGCGCAGTTCCTGGGTCTGGGCGAACCCGAGGCGTTTCCGGTGCTGAACTCGTTCTTCGGTGATTTTCCCAACGAACCGGCGCAGACGGCTGCGTTGCGCCGCTTTCTGGCGGAAGGCGATCTTCGTGCGCGCCTTCTTCTCGTGACGCATCAGGTGAACATCACGGCGCTGACGGGCCTCGTGCCCCGTGCCGGCGAAATCGTCGTGCTGTCGCGCGACGGATTCGGCCGCATTGCCGTGGCCGGGCGCATACCGCCGCCCTGAACGGGCGACGTTCGCCAGTTGCCCGCAAATCGGCCTGTCGCGGTCAGACCTGCGGCAGCGGCCGCAGAAAATGGCCCGCGCGAAAAAAAAGGCCGAGCAAAAGCTCGGCCCAAGTCCAACAGGGAGGTATGAAGGTGGGCGCGAGCCCGCCCTTCGCCATCCGAAATAGGGTGGCTTTTGATGCCGCGCAAGTGTGCCTTTGTCGCACATATTGCAGATCCGCTATGCGTTCAACGCATGGCGATTGTCATGGTGCGTTCACGTCTGCTGACGCTTCCGGTAGGCGAAGATCTCTTCGGTCACGAAATCCCGGAACGCCGCCACGCGCTTGGAATGCCGCAACTCCTCGGGGTAGGCCAGAAAAACCGGGACCTCGGCCGATTCGATGTCCGGCAGCACGCGCACCAGTTTGGGGAAATCCTCGGTCAGATAGTCCGGCAAGACCCCGATCCCGAGGTTCGACAGAACACCCTGCAGGACCCCGAAGTAGTTGTTTACGGTCAGGGTCGAGGGCACATCATGCGCCATCAGTTGCTGCACCAGAAGCGCGCCCGCACTGACCTGCGGGGTTCCGGGATGCTGGCAGATCAGCCGGTGGCTGCGGAAATCTTCCATCGTGGCGGGGGTTCCGGCCTCGGACAGATATTCGGGTGTCGCGTAAAGCCGCATGTTGATGGTCATCAGGCGGCGGCGGATGAGATCGGCCTGGCTTGGCTCCTTCATGCGGATCGCCACATCGGCCTCGCGCATCGGCAGGTCAAGCACACGCTCCTCCAGCATCAGGTCGATCTTGAGGCTGGGAAACTTGCGGTAAAGCGCGGGCAGGCGGGGGGCCAGCCACAGCGTGCCAAAGCCGGTGGTTGTGGTGACGCGCAGCTCGCCGAACACCTCGTCCTCGCTGTCGCGAATGCGGGCTGCGGCGGCATCCAGCCGCTTCACCATCGCCGTCGTGGCGTCGAACAGCAGCTCGCCCTGCTCGGTCAGAATCAGGCCCCGCGCGTGGCGGTGGAACAGGGTCACGCCCAGGGTCTCTTCCAGGGCACGGATCTGGCGGCTGACGGCCGACTGGCTGAGGTGCAGCGTGTCCCCCGCATGCGTCAGGCTGCCCGCGTCGGCGACCGCGTGAAATATCCGAAGCTTGTCCCAATCCATCGGCGCAACTCTCTTCAACTTGTCGGGCGCTAACACGCGCGGATCGAGATAGACACTATTCTTGTCAGGTGAACGTCGATTCCCGACAAATTTTCCGCTTTGTGGGTCAGTGTTATTGACCTATCATCAGGACCAAGTCGCTGTGGGCATGGGAGGTGCGTCATGGGCAGGCAGGATATCACGCTGGCCGACCGGTTCGATCTGACGAAATCGCCCGTGCTTCTGAACGGCACGCAGGCGCTCGTGCGGCTGATGCTGATGCAGAAGGCGCGCGACCGCGCGGCGGGGTGGAATACCGCCGGATATGTGACGGGCTATCGCGGATCGCCGCTTGGCGGCGTCGACCAGGCGATGTGGCGGGCCGAGAAACTGCTGGGCGCGCAGGACATCCGGTTCCAGCCGGGGCTGAACGAGGATCTGGCGGCTACCGCCGTCTGGGGCACCCAACAGGCCGAACTGAGGGGCGAGGGCCGGTATGATGGCGTATTCGCGCTCTGGTACGGCAAGGGCCCGGGGGTGGACCGGTCTGGCGATGTGATGCGCCACGGGAACATGGCCGGCACATCGCCCCGTGGTGGTGTGCTGATGGCCATGGGCGATGACCATACCGGCGAAAGCTCGACCACCTTGCACCAGTCGGACTGGGCCATGGTCGATGCCTACATGCCGGTGGTCAGCCCTGCAGGTGTTCAGGAGATCCTCGATTTCGGCCTTTACGGCTGGGCGCTCAGCCGGTTTGCGGGGGTCTGGGTGGGGCTCAAGACGATGAAGGACACCGTCGAGGCGACCGCCGTGGTGGACGGCCGGTGGGATCGGATGGCATTCGTCGCCCCCGACTTTGCCATGCCGCCGGGCGGCCTGAACATCCGCCTGATCGACACGCCGGTGGCGCAGGAAGCCCGGATGATCGACCACAAGCGTTTCGCGGCCGAGGCGTTCAGCCGCGCCAACGGGATGGACAGGCGCGTCTGGGGCAAGCCGGGCGCGCGGATCGGCTTTGTCGCGGCCGGCAAGAACTGGCTCGACCTGGTGCATGCCTTCTCGCTGCTCGGCATCGACGCGGCCGAGGCAGAACGGTTGGGCATCACGACCTACAAGGTGGGCCAGACCTTTCCGCTGGACATGATGTCGTTCCACGACTTCGCCGAAGGGCTCGACCTGATCGTCGTGGTCGAGGAAAAGCGCAAGCTGATCGAGGTTCAGGTCAAGGAGGCCATCTTCGACGACCGTCGGGGCCGCCGCGTCTATGGCTGGCACAAGGGCGACAGTTGGGAGAACGGGCGCCGGGTGGAACTGTTCCCGACGCGCTATGCGCTTGATCCGGTGCTGATCGCCGAACGGATCGGCGGCATCCTGATCGAGGAAGGGCGCAACCCCGACTACCTGAAGGCCGCACTGCAACGGCTTGAGGATACGCGCAAGGCCGACAATGCCACCGACATCGCTGCGCGGCTTCCGTATTTCTGTTCGGGATGTCCGCACAATTCCTCCACCCGCGTCCCCGAAGGCAGCCGTGCCTATGCCGGCATCGGATGTCACTACATGGTGCAGTGGATGGACCGCGAGACCGTGGGTTTCACCCAGATGGGCGGCGAGGGGGCGAACTGGATCGGTGAGGCGCCGTTCTCGAAGACGGGCCATGTGTTCCAGAACCTTGGCGACGGCACCTACAACCACTCGGGCGTGCAGGCGATCCGCGCGGCCCTGGCCGCAGGTACGACCATCACCTACAAGATCCTCTACAACGACGCCGTGGCAATGACCGGCGGACAGGGCAATGACGGCGGTCTGACGGCCTATCAGATCGCGCGCGAACTGGTCGCCATGGGGGTCAGGACCGTCGCTGTCGTCCATGACAGGAAGGAGGACGTTTTCCCGCGTCTTTTCCCGCGCGAGGTCACGATCCACCCGCGCGAGGATCTGCAGACCGTGCAGGAGCGGATGGCGGGCGTGTCCGGTGTTTCCGCCATCCTCTATGTGCAGACCTGCGCGGCCGAGAAACGGCGCCGGCGCAAGCGCGGGCAGTTTCCAGACCCGGACAGGCGGGTATTCATCAACACAGATGTGTGCGAGGGCTGTGGTGACTGCGGGGTCCAGTCGAACTGCGTGTCGATCGTGCCGGTGGAAACCGAACTGGGACGAAAGCGCGCGATCGACCAGTCGTCCTGCAACAAGGACTATTCCTGTGTGAACGGGTTCTGCCCGTCCTTCGTCACCTTGGAAGGGGCCCGCCCGAAGAAGGCCGCGACCGCCTCGGTCGAGGTGGGAACGTTGCCGGAGCCCGTCCTGCCCGACATCCAGGGAACCTGGAACGTCGTCGTCACCGGGGTGGGCGGCACCGGGGTCGTCACGGTCGGCGCCATCCTTGCCATGGCCGCGCATGTCGACGGCAAGGGCGCGGGGCTGATGGAAATGGCGGGGCTGGCGCAGAAGGGCGGTGCGGTGCATATCCATTGCCGTCTGGCCAACACACCCGACGACATCAGCGCCATCCGCGTTGCAACGGGCGAGGCCGACGCGGTGATCGGCGGTGATCTGGTGGTGACGGCAGGGGCGCGGACCATCGGCCTGATGACCACGGGCCGGACCGGCGCCGTGGTCAACGACCATGACATCGTGACGGGCGAGTTCACCAAGAACACCGAGTTCCGCATTCCGTCCGGGCGGCTGCGCCTGTCGCTCGAGGCGCGGCTGGCGGATCGGGTGACCTTCTTCGATGCGTCGGACCTGGCGCGGGTTGTCATGGGGGATTCGATCTATTCCAACATGATTGTCTTTGGTGCTGCCTGGCAGAGGGCGCTGATTCCGGTATCCTTGGCCGCGATCCTCAAGGCGATCGAACTGAACGGCGCCGGCCCCGAGGCCAATGCGCGGGCGTTCACGCTTGGCCGCTGGGCCGCCTTGCACCCGCAGAAGGCCGCCGCATTGATCAGCCCCCCGGTCCCGCCAGAGGTCGATCCGGTCGCGTTCCGCGCGGATCACCTGCGGCAGTATCAGGACGACGCACTGGCGCAGCGGTTCCTCGCACTGGTCGACCGCACCCCCCCTGACCTGCGCGAAAGCGTCGCCAGGGGCTATCACAAGCTTCTGGCGATCAAGGATGAATACGAGGTGGCGCGGCTGCACCTTTCGACCCTGGACAAGGCCAGGGCCGAATTCGACGGTGCGCTTCGGCCCACATTCTGGCTTGCACCGCCCGTTCTGCCGGGCAAGGACGCCGCCGGGCGACCGAAGAAACGCGCCTTCGGGCCCTGGATGATCCACGCGTTCCGCCTGCTGGCCCGATTGAAGCACCTGCGCGGCACGCGGTGGGACCTGTTCGGCCGCAGCGCAGAGCGGAGGATGGAACGCGCCCTGATCGCCGGATACGAAGCCGACATGACCGAAGCACTGGCCGCCCTGACCCCCGCAACGCTGCCGCTGGTGCGCGAACTGGCCGAACTGCCGTTGACGATCCGCGGCTTCGGTCCGGTCAAGGAAGCGAACGCGGAACGTGCAGCGCAGCGCCGCGCTGCCCTTATGGCGCGCATCCGGGCGGGGGGCGACACCGCGCCGCTGGCCGCAGAATAGCAAAACCGTCGTCGTCCCGTCATCTTTACTGGCGACAATCCGATGTCAGGGGTAAGACGGGACAAACTGGGGGTCTGGCGGCGATGCCGAAGAACGAAGTCACGCGCGACATCAGTTATGCGTCTTCCGCGCAGACCCGTTGGGGCCGCACCTTCATCCGGGTGCTGGAGAATGTCACCGGACGCATCGGCCTGATCCGCCGTGCCGAGGGCTATGAGCATGAGGTGCAGCGCGGCCGGTCGTTCTGGCAGGTGATGCCGGAAAGGTTCGGCCTGTCGCTGGATGTGGTGGGCGGAAGTCTGGCGAACATTCCGGCGAACGGTCCGCTGATCCTGATCGCGAACCATCCCTACGGCATTCTCGACGGCCTGATGATGGGGCACCTTCTGGATGCCGCGCGCGGTGATTTCCGCATCCTCGCCAATTCGGTGTTTCGCCGGGCCGAGGCGCTGAACCGGGTTATCCTGCCGATCTCGTTCGACGAGACCAAGGAAGCGGTCAGGCTCAACCTTCAGACCCGGGCTGCGGCACTTGACTACCTCGGCGGCGGCGGCGCGATCGGGGTATTCCCGGGCGGCACGGTGTCTACGGCCGCCAAGCCGTTCTCGCGCCCGATGGATCCCGGCTGGCGCAACTTCACCGCCAAGATGATCGCCAAGTCGGACGCGACGGTCGTGCCGATCTTCTTTGTCGGGCACAATTCGCGCCTGTTCCAGTTGGCAAGCCACATGCACAGCACCCTGCGCCTTGGCCTGCTGATCAAGGAGTTCCGGTCGCGCATCGACGAACCGGTGCGCGTGGTCATAGGCGACCCCATTGCCAGCACCCGCCTTGACCCGCTCAAATCTGATCCCAAGGGCATGATGGATTTCCTGCGCCGGGAAACCTACGCCCTTTCGCCGCTTCCGTTGAAGTCCTATGACTATGGCTACGAGTTCGAGGAAAAATACCGGAACCGGGGCTGAGGGGGCAGGGCGTGGCCGTTGGCGTGTTCGATTCGGGGCTCGGGGGCCTGACCGTCCTCGATGCCGTGGCGCGGCGGTTGCCCGATGTGCCGTTCGTCTATCTCGGCGACAATGCCCATGCACCCTACGGTGTGCGCACGCATGACGACATCTTCAACCTGACCTGTGCGGCGGTCGAGCGGTTGTGGGCCGAAGGTTGCGATCTGGTGATCCTTGCCTGCAATACCGCCAGTGCAGCGGCGCTGAAGCGGATGCAGGAAACCTGGGTGCCGCGTGACAAGCGGGTTCTGGGTGTCTTCGTGCCGCTGATCGAGGCGCTGACCGAACGGCAATGGGGCGACAACAGCCCGCCCCGAGAGGTGGCGGTCAAGCACGTGGCGCTGTTCGCCACGCCCGCCACCGTGGCCAGCCGCGCGTTTCAGCGCGAACTGGCGTTCCGGGCCATCGGCGTCGATGTCGAGGCGCAGCCGTGCGGCGGCGTGGTCGATGCCATCGAGCAGGGCGACGAATTGCTGGCCGAAGCGCTCGTGCGCAGCCATGTCGAGGCGTTGAAGCGCCGGATGCCCCATCCGCAGGCAGCGGTGCTGGGCTGCACGCATTACCCGCTGATGGAGAAGGTCTTTTCCGAGGCCCTTGGACCGCAGGTCAAGGTGTACTCGCAGGCCAATCTGGTGGCGGAAGCCCTGGCCGACTACCTTTCGCGGCGGCCGGAGTTTCTGGGGTCGGGCACCGTTTCGCGGTTCCTGACCACGGGCGATCCCCGCGCGGTCAGCGACAGGGCGACGCAGTTCCTGCGCAAGCGCGTGGCGTTTGAAGCGGCGTGACGGCGCTACATCGCGTCGATCTTGTCTTCCAGCCCCTTCTTCAGCGTGGGGCCTGACTTCTTCATGATCTCGGCCATCAGGTCGGACACTTCCTTTTCGAGTTTCTTGGGGTTGATCCCCTGAAACTTGCTGTTGCCGGTCACCTTGCTGAACATCTTGGGGCCGGGCAGGGTGTGAAGGATCAATTCGATGCTGCCGGAAAGCTCACCCTTCTTGTCGTCCATCTCGATCACGACAATCCGGGCCTGAATCTCGAATCCCTTGTCCTTGCCGGACACGGACCCCGCCAGGGCCAGCTTTCCGGATTTCTTCACGGCGGCCTCGATCTCGGATCGCAAGGCGTCCCCGGCGACCTTGTTCATCTTGGCATCGAAACTCTTCACCACGGTCACCTTGCCCAGCACGACCGGAATCTTGGCGTCACCCATCTGGTCCACCCTTTTCTGAAACGGAAGTTGCTCAATGTCCTTGACGCCAAGACTAGTGGAAAGGCGGCCGCCTGAACAGCGGTTCGTTCCCCGGGGGGCAGCGACCCCGATCTCCTGGTGGTACCCGGTCGCTCGCGTTCGTGTTGCCGCTGTCCCGCCCTTGCGGCCCGCGCGTGGCACAAGAGAAGATGCCGGAGAGCGCGGGTCCAGGCGCCTCGGCGACATCGCGGCCGACCGTCAGGGGCTGGCCGCGCGTTCCACGCGGACCACCGCAGATTGCCGGTTGCGAAAGGCCCGCGATTTGCGCAGAAAGGCCGCGCTCATCAAAGGGTCAGAGTCATGACGCATCGCATCGCCATCCTGGGCGCATCGGGCTATACGGGGGCCGAACTCGTGCGCCTGATCGCCACGCACCCCTCCATGCGCATCGTTGCACTGTCGGCGGACCGCAAGGCAGGCATGGCCATGGCTGAGGTGTTCCCGTTTCTGCGCCACCTGGACCTGCCCTCGCTGGTGAAGATCGAGGAGATCGATTTTTCCAGCATTGACCTGTGTTTCTGCGCGCTTCCTCATGCGACGACTCAACAAGTGGTCGCAAACCTCCCGCGCAGCTTGAGGATTGTCGATCTGAGCGCCGATTTCCGGCTGCGCGACCCCGCCGCATACGCGAAATGGTATGGCCAGCCCCACGCCGCGACCGATCTGCAGGCCGAGGCGGTCTATGGGCTGACCGAGTTCTACCGCGATGCGATCCGGGGGGCGCGGCTGGTGGCGGGCACCGGTTGCAATGCCGCTGCGGGGCAATATGCGCTGCGTCCGCTGATTTCAGCAGGTGTGCTGGACCTTGACGATATCCTGATCGACCTGAAGGCCGGGGTGTCCGGTGCGGGGCGCAGCCTGAAGGAAAACCTGCTGCACGCGGAACTGTCGGGCGGCACGCACGCCTATTCCGCCGGGGGCAGGCACCGGCATCTGGGAGAATTCGATCAGGAATTCAGCGCCCTGGCGGGGCGCCCCGTGCATGTGCAGTTCACGCCGCACCTGTTGCCGATGAACCGGGGCATCCTGGCCACCGTCTACGTCAAGGCCGACCCCGCGACGGTTCACGCGACGCTTGCATCGGCCTATGCCGCAGAGCCCTTCCTGAAGGTGCTACCTTTCGGCACACTCCCCTCGACGCGCGACATCGCAGGGTCCAACTTCTGTCATCTGGGTGTGATCGGCGATCGCATCCCGGGGCGCGCGGTGATCGTGTCGGTTCTCGACAACCTGACCAAGGGGTCGTCGGGGCAGGCCATCCAGAACGCGAACCTGATGCTGGGGATCGAGGAAACGGCGGGCCTGACACTCGCGCCCGTGTTCCCGTAGAAGGGTGTGACGGTATGGCAATGAAGTCCCTGAAGAAAAGGCGGCGTGTCCAGGTCATCCTGATGACCTTCTCTGCGCTGATCATTGCAACCGTTCTGGTCGTCTATGCGATGGGCGACGGCATCAACTTCTTCCGGTCTCCGACCCAGGTGGTCGAGGCGCCGCCTCCTCCGACCGAGACGTTCCGGATCGGCGGTCTGGTCGAGGAGGGGTCGATCGAGCGCGGCCAGGGCGAGACCATCCGGTTCCGCGTGACCGACACGAATGCGACGGTGCCCGTGGCCTATACCGGGATCCTACCGGACCTGTTCGCCGAGGGGCAGGGAATGGTGGGCACCGGCCGCTATGTCGATGGGGTTTTCGAAGCATCCGAAATCCTTGCGAAGCACGATGAAACCTACATGCCGAAAGAGGTCGTGGACGTGCTGAAGGAACAGGGCGTCTACAAGGACCCGAAGGCACCGAACGGCTGATTGAGCCACCGTTAACGTCATGACGCCAGCCTTGCCCCGCAAAGCCGGAGGCAGGCCATGAAGACCATCGAAGACATTGCAGCCGAAATCGTCGCCCGCGAAGGCGGGTTCGTGAACGACCCGGACGATCCCGGCGGCGCCACCAAGTACGGTGTGACAATCCACACCCTGCGACGGCTGGGCCTTGACCTGACCGGCGACGGTCAGGTGACCGTCGATGACGTGAAGCGGCTGACACGGGCCGACGCGCAGCGCATCTTCGTCGAGCATTATTTCCGCCGCCCCCGCATCGACGCCCTGCCCGATGCCATCCAGCCGTCGGTGTTCGACATGTATGTGAACGCGGGCGGGAACGCGGTGAAGGTGCTGCAGCGCCTGCTGACCGACATGGGTTTTCCCTGCGATGCGGACGGTGCGATCGGGCCGCAGACCATCCACGCCGCGCAGGCGGCCTGGGAGGCGGCGCCATCGCATCTCGCCGATGCCTATGCGATCGCGCGGCGCAACTACTATTACGCGCTTGCCGACGCCCGCCCCGCCAGCCGCAAGTATGCCCGTCGCCGGGATGGCGGGAAGGGCGGGTGGATCAACCGGGCGGAGGAATTCATGGCGGCGCGGTATCGGCTGACCGAGGCACAGCATCGCGCCAGGGTGGCGGCATGGGTGTGATCGGCAAGATTCTGGGCGGCCCTGCCGCCATCGCGGCCACCGCCGAGGCGGCGAAGGGCATTGCGGAGGTCTTCACGCCGAACGCGACGCGGCGGATGGAGCTTGGCGCCGAGGCCCAGTCGGCGGCGCTGCGGCAGTTCGGGGTGGAGTTCACCAATGCGCCCGCGGGCTGGTTCGACCGTTTCGTGAACGGGCTGAACCGCCTGCCGCGTCCGATGCTTGCCTTCGGGACCATGGGCCTGTTCGTCTATGCCATGGCCGATCCCGCGGGCTTCGGCGCGCGGATGGTCGGGCTGAATGCGGTGCCGGAACCGCTGTGGTGGCTGCTGGCTGCGGTGGTCGGGTTCTACTTTGGCGCGCGCGAGGCGCATTACTTCCGGATGCGGCCGGTGGCCGCCCCTGCTGCCGCGGCGCCCGAGGTTCCGGAACCGGGCAATCCCGCGCTCGACGACTGGCGGCAGGCGCGCGGCTAGGCTCAGTCGTCGGAAACCGTGGCGGAGGTGCTGCCTGTCGTGGGGGGCAGGCGGCGCGCGGCCAGCCAGGACAGCGCCGCCATCGCGGCCGCCGTCCCAAGGCAGGCGGGCAGGCCGCCGATCTGGTAGCTGACCCCCGACAGAAGCGTGCCCGCCAGACGACCCGCTGCATTGGCCATGTAGTAGAACCCGACGTCCATCGTGACCCGTTCGGTGCTCGTGAACGCCAGGATCAGGTAGGAATGCAGCGCCGAGTTCACGGCAAACACAAAGCCGAACAGCATCAGGCCCGCGATCAGCGTGGCGGTCAGCCAGCCGGTCGGGCCTGCGGCAAGCACCGCGGCCAGCGCCAGGATCGCGGGTATCGCGGCCAGGATGCCCACCCACAGGGCGGCCGCGCGGGCAAGATCCGCCGTGCCCGAAAGGATGCGCGGCGCTGCCGCCTGCACGGCGCCATATGCGATGATCCACGCGGCCATGAAGCCGCCGATCAGGAAGAACGCTGCGCGGCGCCCGTCATCCGTGCCGTCTGACAGGATCGACTGGAAATAGACGGGGATGCCCACGACGAACCACACGTCGCGCGCCCCGAACAGGAACATCCGCGCCAGCGACAGGCGGTTCACACGCGCGTCCGTCGACCAGACCTGGCTGAGCTTTGCCTCCTTGCGGCCTGCGGGCAGGCCGGAGGGCATGAACAGCACCACCCCCAGCAGGATCGTGGCAAGAACGGCGGCCATCGCAAGAACCGCAGGCACGAAGCCGGCCGTTGCCAGCAGGACCGCACCGACGAAGAACCCCGCCCCCTTCACCGCGTTCTTTGATCCCGTCAGGATCGCCACCCAGCGGAAAAGCGCGCCTTCGCCGGGTGCCAGAACCTTGACGGCGGATTTCGAGGACATCTTGGCCAGATCCTTGGCCACCCCCGATGCGCCCTGCACCACCATCACGAAGCCGACCGACGCCGCAACCGACCAGGAGGGATCGAGCTGCGACAGCGCCAGCAGCGCCGCCACCTGCAGGCCCAGCCCGGCGTAAAGCGTGGTTGTCAGGCCGAAGCGCGCGGCGATCCAGCCCGCGCAGAGATTGGTCACGATGCCCGCGATCTCGTAGAGCAGAAATAGCCAGGCCAGTTGCACCGGTGTGAAGCCGAGCGCGTTGAAGTGCAGCAACACCAGCATGCGCAGTGCGCCGTCCGAAAGCATGAAGGCCCAGTAGGCTGCGGTTACTGCCCCATAGGCCGCCAGAGGCCGAGACAGTTTCACAGCGATGCCGCCACCATCCGGGTCACATCCACCAACCGGCAGGCGTAGCCCCATTCATTGTCGTACCAGGCGAATATCTTCACCTGCGTGCCGTTCGTCACCATGGTCGAGGCGGCATCGACAATCGCCGATCGCGGGTCGTTCAGGAAGTCGGACGAGACAAGCGGGCGGTCTTCGTACCCTAGAATCCCCTCCAGCGGCCCCTCGGCTGCCGCCCGCAGCAGGGCGTTGACCTCTGCCTCGGTCGTCGGGCGCCGCACCTCGAACACGCAGTCGGTGAGCGAGGCATTCAGCAGCGGCACCCGCACCGCATGACCGTTCAGGCGGCCCTTCAATTCCGGATAGATCAGCGTGATCGCGGTGGCCGATCCGGTGGTCGTCGGGATCAGGTTGACCAATGCAGAGCGCGCGCGCCGCATGTCCTTGGCCGGACGGTCCACGATGGTCTGGGTATTCGTGACATCGTGGATCGTGGTGATCATGCCGTGTTCGATCCCGAGGGTTTCATGGATGACCTTGACCACCGGCGCGAGGCAGTTCGTGGTGCATGAGGCGGCGGTGACGATGCGGTGCCGTGCGGCGTCGTAGAGGTGGTGGTTGACCCCGTAGACGAGGTTGAGCGCATCGCCGTCCTTGACCGGGGCCGACACCACGGTCTTGCGCACGCCCGCCCCGAAATAGGGTTCGATCCGTGCGCCGGTCTTGAAGACGCCGGTGCAGTCGACCACCAGGTCGATGCCTGCCAGCGGCATCGCCTCGATGGTCCGTTCCGCCGTCAGGCGCATCCGGTGGCCGGCAATCGTCAGGGCCTCGGCATCGTGCCCGATGTCACCCCGCCAGCGGCCATGGATCGAATCGAATTCCATCAGCAGGGCATGCTGTTCAGGCGTGCCGGACGGA
Organism: Paracoccaceae bacterium; assembly: GCA_019454225.1. Taxonomy (NCBI): domain Bacteria; kingdom Pseudomonadati; phylum Pseudomonadota; class Alphaproteobacteria; order Rhodobacterales; family Paracoccaceae; species Paracoccaceae bacterium. Next base: position 2,033,086 of record CP075370.1, read on the forward strand.
TCGTTCAGCAGCGCGACATCGTGGTGCAGCCCTTCGTCGACCATGCGGCGAAGCACGAGTTTCCCGATGCGGCCAAGGCCGTTGATGGCAATGCGCGGCATTTCAGGTCCTTTCCGGCTAGGCTTGGCTGCGGCCGATGGCGTCGACACGCTCCTGCAGGGCGAGCTTGGTCAGTTCGGCAACCGGCAACGCGGTGAAGGCGATGATCCGGCGGCGCAATTCGCCATAGACCCTGGCGAAGGCCAGCGCCTTCTCGGCCTCGGTCCCCTCGGCCTTGACCGGATCAGGCATCCCCCAATGGGCGGTGATGGGCTGTCCTGGCCAGGGCGGGCAGGCCTCGTTCGCGGCCGCGTCGCATACCGTGAAGACGAAATCGAGCCGGGGCGCCTCCGCGCCCTGGAACTCGGACACGTTCTTGGCCCGAAGGCTGGATGTGTCGTGCCCGTTCCTTGCCAGCACCTCGAGCGCGAAGGGGTTCAGTTCGGACCGTGGCCGGGTGCCCGCCGAATGTGCCGCAAACCGGCCCTGACCGAGGTCGCGCAGCAATGCTTCGGCAAAGATCGAGCGGGCCGAGTTGCCCGAGCAGATGAAGAGGGCGTGGAACGGTTCGGACATCGCGGTTTTCCCCAACGGTGTGGATGTGAGGCCGGGAAGGCACAGGTCGGCCCGGCCCCGGCAGCAGTCGTCATACAGGAAACCGATCAGCGCACCGGCCATGGCCACTTCGGCATGGTACAGCACCAGACGGCCGCTTCGCTCCGAACCGATCAGCCCCGCGCCTTCAAGCGCCGCCAGATGCGCCGACAGCGTTGACGGCGCGACGCCCAGCACCCCCGCAATCTCGCCCGCCCGCACGGCCTGCGGCGCGCGCCGCATCAGCATGCGCAGGATTTCCAGCCGGTTTTCGTGTCCGAGAACGGCGAAGAGCGCCGCTGCCTGCATCGTTTCCATAATTCACGAAATAACGAAATATCGACAGTCCTGCCAGTGAATGTTTTGCGACACCGGGAACGAAAACGGGGGCCCGAAGGCCCCCGTGCCACTGCGATTTGCCTGGCGTCAGCGCTGCGCGATATCGACGTAGTCGCGCTTGGGGGCGCCGATGTACAACTGCCGGGGCCGACCGATCTTCTGGTTCTTGTCGGCGATCATCTCTTTCCACTGGGCGATCCAGCCGACGGTCCGGCTGACCGCAAAGATCGGCGTGAACATGGAGGTCGGGAAGCCCATCGCCTCGAGGATGATGCCCGAATAGAAGTCGACATTCGGATAGAGCTTCTTCGAGATGAAGTATTCGTCGGAAAGCGCGATCCGCTCCAGTTCCTTGGCGACCTGAAGCAGCGGGTTGTTCTCGACGCCCAGCAGGCCCAGCACTTCGTCCGCCGATTCCTTCATGACCTTGGCGCGCGGGTCGAAGTTCTTGTAGACCCGGTGGCCGAAGCCCATCAGCCGGAAGCCCGAATTCTTGTCCTTCGCCTTGGCGATGTATTCCGGAATGCGGTCGACGGTGCCGATCTCGCGCAGCATTTCCAGACAGGCCTGGTTGGCGCCCCCGTGGGCGGGGCCCCAGAGGCAGGCGATGCCGGCGGCGATGCAGGCAAAGGGGTTGGCCCCCGAAGAACCGGCCAGGCGCACGGTCGAGGTCGAGGCGTTCTGCTCGTGGTCGGCGTGCAATGTCATGATCCGGTCCATGGCCTTGGCCAGGACGGGGCTCACGACATATTCCTCGCAGGGCACGGCAAAGCACATCCGCAGGAAGTTCGAGGCATAGTCGAGGTTGTTCTGCGGATAGACGAAGGGCTGGCCGATCGAATACTTGTAGGCCCAGGCGGCGATCGTCGGCATCTTGGCGATCATCCGGATCGCCGCGACCTCGCGCTGCCAGGGATCGTTGATGTCGGTCGAGTCGTGATAGAAGGCCGACATCGCGCCGACCACGCCCACCATGGTGGCCATCGGATGCGCGTCGCGCCGGAACCCGCGGAAAAAATACTGCATCTGCTCATGCAGCATCGTGTGGCGCGTCACGCGCTTCTCGAAATCCGCCATCTGCGCCGCGCTCGGCAGTTCGCCGTAGAGCAGCAGGAAGCAGGTTTCGAGGAACGACGACTTCTCGGCCAGCTGGTCGATCGGATAGCCGCGATAGAGCAGTTCACCCTTGTCGCCGTCGATGAAGGTGATCGTCGACTCGCAGGACGCGGTCGAGGTGAAGCCCGGATCGTAGGTGAAGACGTCGGCCTGCGCGTAGAGCTTGCCGATGTCCACCACGTCGGGCCCCAGCGAGGGTGATCTCATGGGCAAGTCATAGCTGGTGTCGCCGATGGTCAGCTTTGCGGTCTTGGTCTCGGCCATTGTCCGTCCCCTTCCGGTTTCCGCGCCCGTCCGGCCCCCGTGGTCGGACGACGAATTTCATTCGCGCGGGCGGACGGGCCGGCTATGCCGAGGCCTCGTCCAGCCGCGCCACCGTCTCGTCGCGCCCGATGACCAGCATCATGTCATAGACACTGGGTGTCGCCGTGCGTCCCGCTATCGCCGCCCGAAGGGGCGCCGCCAGTTTTCCGAACGCGAGTCCGTTCCGGGCTGCCGTTTCGGTCAGGATGGTCTCCAGCACTGGTTTCGTCCACTCTGCATTTTGCAGCTGCGGCGTCAAGGATTTCAGTATGCCACGGGATACCGAGTCAAGTGCGGACGCCGCCTGACCGTCGGGCCGAACCGGCCGAGACAGCAGGGCGAAATGCGCCTTATCAAGGAGTTCCGGGAAGGTCTTGGCACGCTCTTTCACCACCGGAAGCGCACGTGACAGGGTGTCGCGTGGCCCGTCGCCCAAGGGGGGCAGCCCGGCTGCGGCCATGTAGGCGACCAGTTCATGCAGCAGCGCAGCATTGTCCATGGCCGCAATGTGCAACCCGCAGATATGTTCGAGCTTGCGAAAGTCCAGCCGTGCCGGGGCGCGGCCGATGCCGGGCAGGTCGAACCATTCCATCGCCTGCGCGTCGGTGAAGAATTCGTCGTCGCCGTGGCTCCATCCGAGGCGCGCCAGATAGTTCCGCATCCCGGCCGCGGGATAGCCCTGCGCCTGATAGTCCCCCACCGCCGTCGCGCCGTGGCGTTTCGACAGTTTCTTGCCGTCCGGCCCGTGGATCAGCGGGATATGCGCCCAGACCGGCACCTCCCACCCCATCGCGTCATAGACCATCTGCTGGCGTGCCGCGTTGTTCAGGTGGTCGTCGCCCCGGATCACATGCGTCACGCCCATGTCGTGGTCGTCCACCACGACGGCCAGCATGTAGGTGGGTGTGCCGTCCGAACGTAACACCACCATGTCGTCCAGCTGATCGTTGCGGAATACCACACGGCCCTGCACGGCATCCATGATCACGGTTTCGCCCGCGCGCGGTGCCTTCATGCGGATCGCAAAGGGCGCGTCGGGCCAGGAGGACGGATCGGCATCGCGCCACGGACTCTGGAACAGGGTCGACCGGCCCTCGGCCCGCGCCGCCTCGCGGAACGCCTCGATCTCGTCCTGCGTCGAAAAGCAGCGATAGGCACGGTCGCGCGCCAGCATCGCATGGGCCACCTCGGCATGGCGATCCTTGCGCAGGAACTGGCTGACCGCCTCGCCGTCCCAGTCGAGGCCCAGCCACGCAAGGCCCTTCAGGATGGCGGCCGTTGCCTCGGGCGTGGACCTTTCGCGGTCGGTGTCCTCGATCCGCAGCAGGAACTTGCCGCCGCGGCCCCGGGCGAACAGCCAGTTGAACAGCGCGGTGCGTCCGCCGCCGATGTGCAGGTCGCCGGTGGGCGAGGGTGCAAAGCGCGTGACCACGGGGCGCGGGGCAGGGGTGTGGGCCATGTCGGGCGCCTTAACCTTTCGGAAACCATGAAGCCCGTAGGCTGCCCGAAGGTGTCTAGGCAAGGACGGGGGCAAGGGCAAGGTGGCGGCCCCGGATGTGATGATCGCGGGTGCGCAGCCGGGGTGGCAGTTCCGGTGGTGGATTGCGGCACCGCTGGCGGCGGCGCGCGGGCGGCTGTTTCCCTTCGTGCCGGTGCTGATCGGCTGCGGTGTCGGCCTCTGGTTCATGCTGCCCGCTGATCCCTCGCCGCGCGCGCTTGCGCTTGCCGGGGCGATCATGCTGGCGGGCGGGGTGATCGGCTGGCGCGGCGGCGACACCGCGGCACCGCTGGCAATTGCCGCGTTCTGTATCGCGGCAGGCTTTCTGGCGGCCGATCTGCGCGCCCGCATGGTCGACGCGCCGCGCCTGTCCTTCCGCTACTACGGCCCGGTCGAGGGCCGCATCGTGACCATCGACCGGTCGCAGGCCGACCGCACCCGCCTCACGCTTGATCGCGTGCGGCTTGCGGATGTGCCGCCCCGCCGCACACCCGCACGGGTGCGCGTGTCGCTGCACGGCGCGGCCGAGGGGCATGGCGATCTCTGGCCCGGCCAGGTGGTGATCCTGACCGCGCATCTTTCGCCGCCGGACGGGCCGGTGGAACCCGGCGGCTTCGATTTTCGCCGGATGGCCTATTTCGATGGGCTGGGGGCCGTGGGATATGCCCGGACGCCGGTTCTGGTCTGGGCCGATCCCGAGCCGGGCGAGGCGCGGGTGAACCGGCTGCGATCGACGATCCGCGCGGGGGTCGAGGCGCGTCTGCCGGGTGATTCGGGGGCATTCGCCGCGGCGCTTGTGACCGGCGACAGGGCAGGGCTGTCGCCCGCCGCGCTGCAGGCGCTGCGCGACTCGAACCTCGCGCATCTCCTGGCGATCTCGGGGCTGCACATGGGGCTGCTGGCGGCCTTCGTCTTTGCGGCCTTTCGCTGGGGCTTTGCGCTGATCCCGCCGCTGGCCCTGCGCATCAATGCCAAGAAGGTCGCGGCGGTCATCGCGCTGCTTGCGGGGGCGTTCTACCTGCTGCTGTCCGGCGGCAACGTGGCGACCGAGCGGGCCTATGTGATGGTGGCCGTGATGCTGGTGGCGGTGCTGTTCGACCGGCGGGCGCTGTCGTTGCGGTCGGTGGCGATTGCGGGCACGATCCTGCTGCTGTTGCAGCCCGAGACGCTGACCGAACCGGGCTTCCAGATGTCCTTTGCCGCCACCGTCGCGCTGATCGCGGGGTTCGGTGCGCTGCGCGGCCGGTTCTCGCAGCGGTCCTTGCCATGGTGGCTGGCGCCGCTGGCGATGACGCTGTTTTCCTCGATGCTTGCCGGTCTTGCCACCGCACCGGTCGCGGCGGCCCATTTCAACCGCATGGCGGACTATGGCCTGCTGGCCAACCTGCTGGCGGTGCCCGTGATGGGCATGCTGGTGATGCCGGCGGCCGTGGTCGCCGGGGTTCTGGCGCCGCTGGGGCTGGAGGGACTGCCACTTGCCGCGATGGATCTGGGCACGCGGTGGATCCTTGCGGTCGCGCATGGCGTGGCGGCGCTCGACGGTGCGGTGACCACGGTGCCCGTGCCACCGGGCTGGGTGCTGCCGGCGATGGCGCTTGGCGCGCTCTGGCTGATCGTCTGGCCGGGGTGGGCGCGGATCGTCGGCCTTGTCCCGGTCGCTGTCGCGGTGGCGGGCTGGGCCCTCGCCGAGCGCCCCGCGCTTCTGATCAGCGCGGACGGCGCCCTGCTGGGCCTGACGGGCGCCGAGGGGCGGGCCCTGTCCGCCGCGAAGGGCGCGGGTTTCGCCGCCCGGCAGTGGCTGGAAAACGACGGCGACCGCGCCACGCAGGCAGCGGCCGCAGCGCGCCCCGGGTTCGACGGCCCCGGCAATGAACGGAGCTTCCTGCTGGGAACCCTGAGGGGCCTGCACCTGACCGGCAAGGACGCGACGGCGCGCCTTGCGTCGGCCTGCGCGCGGGCCGATCTGGTGATCCTGCGCGGCGCGGCGACGGGCACACCGCCTGGCTGCCTGGTGATCGACGACCGGATGCGCGCCGAAACCGGTGCGATCGCGGCATGGGTCGATGGTGGTGGCCTTCACCTTCGGCCGACCGAGGGCGCGCGCCGCCGCTGGTCGCCCGCGCCGCGGCGGGATCAGTAGCTGCGGATCAGCCCGACAAGACGGCCCTGCACCCGCACCTTGTGGTCGGGCAGCACGCGCGTCTCATAGGCCGGGTTCGCCGCCTCGAGCGCGATCATGCCGCCGCGGCGGCGGAACCGCTTCAGTGTTGCCTCCTGATCCTCGATCAGGGCCACCACGATATCGCCGTTCTCGGCCGTGGACTGTTCGCGGATCACCACGATGTCCCCATCGTTGATCCCGGCCTCGATCATGGAGTCGCCCTTGACCTCGAGCGCGTAGTGGTTGCCTCGTCCGGTCAGCATCGAGCCCGGCACGGCCACATGATGCGACACTTCGGCAATCGCCTCGATCGGCACGCCCGCCGCGATCCGGCCCATCACCGGAAGCTCGGTGGCATGCACGGCCTGTACCGGCATGGCGCCGCGCGGGGTCTGCGGACGGTCGCCGTCGATCACCCGGGGGGTGAAGGCGGGGGCAGGGAAGGCCTTCGGCTGGAAACCGGGCCGTTCCATCGCCTCGGGCAGCTTCACGATCTCCAGTGCCCGCGCACGATGTGCAAGGCGCCGGATGAACCCGCGTTCCTCAAGCGCCGTGATCAGCCGGTGAATTCCCGATTTCGACCGCAGGTCGAGCGCATCCTTCATCTCGTCAAACGAGGGGGGCACGCCTTCGGCAGTCATCCGCTGGCGGATGAAATCCAGCAGTTCCAGTTGCTTGCGGGTCAGCATCGGCAGGGGTCCCCATGCATTGCAGAAAAGGGTTCGCCTGATGTTCTGCCCGTGTTCGCTCTTTGTGTCAAGTCTGCCGTGTCAGATCGGCAGGAATGTCACGGTTTCGCCGGCCAGGCGCGGCCCGTCGCCCGCCGGCCGGATCAACAGGGCATCGGCGCCTGCGAGCACCGACAGCAATGCCGAATCCTGCCGGGCATCGGGTGCGATGCCGGGCAGCCCGTCGCCAGGTTCGATCCGCGCCCGCATGTAATGCGTGCGCGGTCCGGTCGGGCCCACATCGGTCAGCAGCCGCGCCGCCTGCGGTCGCGGCAGGGGTGCGGGGTCGCCCTGCATCGACCGGATCAGCGGCAGCAGGAACAGCAGGCCGCAGACGATGGCGGACACCGGATTGCCGGGCAGGCCGAGCATCGCCGCGCCGCCCATGCGGCCGGCCATCAGGGGTTTGCCCGGCCGCATCGCCACCTTGTGAAACGACACCTCCATGCCCGCCGACTGTGCGACGCCCGCCACAAGATCGTGGTCACCGACCGAGGCGCCGCCGGTCGTCACGACCAGGTCGGCGCCCGCCGCCAGATCGAACACCGCCGCCAGCAGCGCCGGATCGTCGCGCGCCACCGGCAGCATCCGCACCACAGCGCCTTCAGCCTCGGCCATCGCCTTGAGGGCGAACGTGTTCGATGCAACGATCTGGTCGTCATGCGGCACCTCGCCCGGCATGACAAGCTCGTCTCCCGTGGCGATCAGCGCGACCACCGGGCGGCGCGCCACCGGCACCTCGGCCAGGTTCATCGCCGCCAGCAACCCGAGGTCGAGCGGTCGCAGACGCCGCGGTTCCACGGTGAATCCCTCGGTGAAATCCTGCCCGCGGGCGCGGATGTGGCGTGCGCCGTCGTGGTTCGCGCGGGCCGTGACGGTGTCGCCCGCAACCTCGGCATCCTCCTGGATCAGCACGGCCGTCGTCCCCTCGGGCACCGGGGATCCGGTGAACAGCCGGATCGCCTGTCCGGGCGCCAGCCGCCCGTCCCAGCGGCGCCCTGCGGCCGCGCGGCCGACGACGCGGAACGTGGCACCGGGCGCGACCGGGCCCGAAACCGCATAGCCATCCATCGCCGATGCGGCAAACGGCGGCTGGTCGCGCGTCGCGCTGACCGGGGCGGCAAGCCATCGCCCCGCGGCGCGTGCCAGCGGAATCCGTTCGATTTCCGTGCGCCGCGACAGTGCCAGAACCCGCGCCTGCGCCTCGTCCACCGGGATCATGGCGCCTCGAACCGGCCAGACTTGCCGCCGTCCTTCAGGACCAGCCGTATGCCCTCGATCACCATGCCCTTTTCCACGGCCTTGACCATGTCGTAGACGGTCAGGCAGGCCACCGACACGGCGGTCAGCGCCTCCATTTCCACGCCGGTCTGGCCACCGGTCCTGACCGTCGCCTCGACCTGCACGCCGGGCAGCGACGGGTCGGGAGAGAGGTCAAGCGCGACCTTCGTGATCGGCAGCGGATGGCACAGCGGGATGAGATCGGCGGTGCGCTTGGCCGCCATGATCCCGGCAAGCCGGGCCACCGCCAGCACGTCGCCCTTCTGCGCGCGCCCCTCGGTGATCAGCGCCAGCGTCTCGGCCGACATCCGCACCGCGCCCCGCGCAACGGCCAGCCGCGCGGTGACGGGCTTGTCCGACACATCGACCATCTGGGCGCGGCCCTGCGCGTCGAAATGCGTCAGCATCACGCGCCCCCTTCGGCCGTCAGGGGCCGCGCCAGGATCGCGCGGGTCGCGGCCTCGACATCCGGCTGACGCATCAGCGCCTCGCCGATCAGGAAGCAGCGCGCGCCGTACTGGGCAAGATCGGCAAGGTCCGCGGGCGAGAACAGGCCCGATTCTGCCACGATCAACCGATCCTCGGGCACCAGCCGCGCAAGCGTGCGGGTGGTTGCCAGATCCACATCGAAGCTGTGCAGGTTGCGGTTGTTGATGCCGATCATGCCCGACGACAGCAGTTGCGCCCGGTCGAGTTCGGCGCGGTCATGCACCTCGACCAGCACGTCCATCCCCAGGGCCTGCGCCGCCGACTCAAGCTCGGCCGCCTGGCCGTCGGAGACCGAGGCCATGATGATCAGGATGCAGTCGGCATGCAGCGCGCGGGCCTCGGTGACCTGCCAGGGATCGTAAAGGAAATCCTTGCGCAGGCAGGGCAGTTTCGTGGCCCGATGCGCCTCGGTCAGGAAGCTGTCGTCGCCCTGGAAGCTCGGTCCGTCGGTCAGCACCGACAGGCAGGTCGCCCCCCCGGCCTCATAGGCCCGGGCCAGTGCGGGCGGGTCGAAATCGGCGCGGATCAGCCCCTTCGACGGGCTGGCCTTCTTGATTTCCGCAATCAGGCCATAGCCCTGCGCGGCCGCCCGGCGCAGCGCGGCCTCGAATCCACGGGGCGCGGGGGCGTTGGCTGCGGCCTCCTCCAGTTCGGCAAGCGGGCGCGCCGCCTTGCGCGCGGCCACTTCCTCCAGCTTGTAGGTCCTGATGCGGTCGAGGATGGTGGTCATGCGCGGCCCTCCTGCTGCCCTTGCTAGCGCGGGGGGCGCCGGGATGAAAGGGTGTCAGGCGGACCAGTCCACCGGAACCTCGCCCCTGTCGGCCAGCCAGCGGTTCACCCGGCTGAACGGGCGGTGCCCGAAGAACCCGCGATGCGCCGACAGCGGCGAGGGATGGGGCGCCGTGATCACCAGGTGGCGCGCAGGGTCTGCCAACGCACGGGCCGACCTCTGTGCGGGTCCGCCCCAGAGCATGAATGCCAGCGGCCGCCGCTCTGCCACATGCGCCAGAACCTGGGGTATCAGGCCATTCCATCCCCACCCGGCATGACCCCCCGCCCGGCCGATCGGCACCGTCAGCGCGGTGTTGAGCAGAAGCACCCCCTGCGACGCCCAGCCCGCAAGGTCGCCATCGCGCCGCGCAATGCCCAGATCCCCCCGCAGTTCCGCCAGGATGTTCGCCAGCGAATGCCGGGGCGGGGCGCCGGGCGGAAAGCCGAAGGCCAGGCCGGTGGCCCGGCCGGGCGTGTGATAGGGGTCCTGCCCCAGGATCACCGCGCGCACCCGGTCCGGTGGTGTCAGCGCAAGGGCGCGGAAGATCGCATCGGGCGCAGGGGTCCAAGGGGCGGGCGCCGTCGCAAGGCGCTGCCAAAGCGCGGGCCAGGCGTCTTGGAAGAACGGAAGGTCGGCCCAGGCGCCGGGCGGGTCCGGGCGCGTCATGCCCGGGGCCCGGCCGTTTCGCCGCGATGCCCCATGCCGGACCGCGCCGCCGCGGAACCGTCGCGCCCGGCCGTCATCCGCCCTGCGTGATCCGCGCGAGTGCCGCGAGCCGCGCCTTGGCCGCGCCGGAGTCGATCGATTCCGCAGCCCGCGCGACGCCCTCGGGCAGGTCGCCCGCCACGCCCGCCACCACCAGCGCCGCCGCCGCGTTCAGCAGCACCGCATCGCGGTAGGCGCCCGCCGCGCCGTCAAGCAGGGCGCGCAGGGCGCGGGCGTTGTCGGCGGGCGTCCCGCCAAGGATCGCGTCGAACGGATGGACGGGCAGGCCCGCCGCCTCGGGATGCAGCGTGAAATCGCGCAGCCTGCCACCTTCCAACGCCGCAACCCAGGTTTCCCCCGCGATCGAGATCTCGTCGGTCCCGTCCGCGCCATGGACGATCCAGGCCGCCTCCGACCCCAGCGCCATCAGCACCTCGGCCATCGGCCGGATCAGTGCGCGGGCATAGGCGCCCGACAACTGCCGCTTCACCCCGGCAGGATTCGTCAGCGGGCCCAGAACGTTGAACAGCGTCCGCGTGCCAAGTTCCATCCGCACCGGCGCGACATGCCGCGTGGCGGGATGGTGCATCGGGGCCATCATGAACCCGATCCCCGCCTCGGCGATGCAGCGTTCCACCACATCCGGCCCGACCATCACGTTCAGGCCCAGCTCGGTCAGCGCATCGGCCGCACCCGACTTTGACGACAGGTTGCGGTTGCCATGCTTGGCGATTGTCACGCCAGCCCCTGCGACGACCAGCGCCGCCGCGGTGGAAATGTTCAGGGTGCCCTTGCCGTCACCGCCGGTGCCGACGATGTCCATGGCGCCCGGGGGCGCGGCCACCGCCACGCATTTCGCCCGCATCACCGAGGCCGCCGCGGCGATCTCGTCGACCGTCTCGCCGCGCGTGCGCAGCGCCATCAGGAACCCGCCCATCTGCGCGGGCGTCGCCTCGCCCGCGAAAAGTGCGCCAAAGGCCGTCTCGGCCTCGGACCGGCTCAGCGCGCGGTCGGCCGCGAGCCCGATCAGCGGCTTCAGTCCGCTCATGCCGGAACCCGCGCCAGGTCGAGGAAGTTGCGCAGCAGCGCGTGGCCATGTTCCGAGGCAATCGATTCGGGGTGGAACTGCACCCCCTCGACCGGCCGGTCGCGGTGGCGCAGGCCCATGATCGTGCCGTCCTCAAGCCAGGCGGTGACCTCAAGGCAGGCAGGCAGGCTGTCGCGCTCCACCACCAGCGAATGATAGCGCGTGGCAAGGAAGGGCGATGGCAGGCCAGCAAAGACGCCCTGGCCGCCGTGATGCATCCTGCCCATCTTGCCATGCACGATCTCGTGGCAGCGCACCACCCGGCCTCCGAACGCCTGTCCGATCGTCTGATGCCCGAGACAGACACCCAGAAGGGGGATGCGCGCCTCGGCCGCGGCGGCGGTCAGGGGCAGGCAGATGCCCGCCTGATCGGGGTCGCAGGGGCCGGGCGACAGCACGATGGCCGAAGGGCGCATGCCCATCGCCGCCTGCACGTCGACCGCATCGTTGCGCACAACCCGCACATCGGCGCCCAGTTCGCCCAGATAATGCACGAGGTTCCAGGTGAAACTGTCGTAGTTGTCGATCAGAAGCAACATCTTGCGGCGTCCTGCCCGGGTTGGCACAAGAGGGGGTGAATGCCGCCCCCATCCGGGCTATAGATGGTCAGACCGGCGCCGATAGGTCAAGGCCGGGCCGGCGGCGTGGCATTGTGCGATGTGACAGCGGGGGTCGGACAGGTGAGACGCGGGCTGATTTCTGGTTTGGCCTGGGGCACCCTGGCAGCGGGGCTGGGGCTGTCGGTCGTGTCCGTCATGGCCCCGCCGCCCCAGCCCTTTGTCCCGCAGGACGCTCCCGGACCAGTCGCGCAGGCGCCCGCCACGGCCCCCGCGGCAGAGGTCTCGACGCCCGCAGCCGCCGAGCCGCCCGCCGCCACCGTCGCGGCCCAGCCGGATGCCGTTGTCCCGCAGGGCGCGGCACCGGTCGAGCCGCCCGCATCCGCGCCACAGGCGCCGCCGCCGCCGGTCGTCGTCGCCGTCGATCCGCCACCGTCCGCCCCTGTTGCGCCGGTCGTGTCCGCCCCCCCCGAACCGCCCGCCATCGCGGCGGCGCCTGCCGATCAGGCTGCGGTACCTGCGGCGGCGCAGGATGCGGCTTCCGTGCCAGTGCCTTCGACGGAAACGGAAATCCCGGATCAGCCGCCGCCTGTCGCGGTGACCGAGGCGCCCGGCATCCCCGCCGTGCCCGTCGCGGGCGACGCGCCGCCGGACCTCGCCGCGCTGCCCGGGGTGCAGCCGCCTGTCGCACCGCAGGCCGCACCGCCCGCACCCGGTCTTGCCGTCCCGTCCCCCGCCGCACCCGGACCCGTCGCGCCGCCAGCGGGATCGGGCCCGGGAATCGTTGCCTCGGTCCCGCCGCTGGCACGTGCGGCCAGCCCGACGGGGGCGCCGCCGGTCAGCCCGGAACCCGACAGCGTTGTTGCGCGCGCCGAGCGTGCGGGCGGCCTCGACGATGTCGCGTCCGACGCCGCGCCACCCGGCCCGGTGCCGGCCGTGCCGCCACCCCCGGTTGCCGCCGTGCCCGCGCCCGAACCTCAGCCGGCGCCGCCCGTGCTGGCCGAGGCAACGCCTGCGGCACCGCCGCCGCCGCCCGCCGAACCCGCGCCGCCGCCCGCCGTGATGAACCGCCCCGACCCCCTGCGCCCCGCGCCCGGCCTGACCCGGGCCGAGGGGGTGACGACCGGACGGCTGCCGCGCATCGGCGCCGCGCCCGAGGTGCCCGCCGAAGCGGACGCCGCCACGGGTTCAGATGCCGCTCCGCGCCTGCGCTATGCCCGGGCCTTTGACAATCCGGCCGCGAAACCGGCCTTTGCCATCGTCCTGATCGACACCGGCGAGCCCGACCTTGACCGCACGGCACTGGCCGCCCTGCCGTTTCCGGTGACCTTCGCGCTTGATCCGCTGCGCCCCGGCGCGGAACTGGCGGCGACGATCTATCGCGAGGCGGGGCAAGAGGTTGTGATGCTGGTCTCCGGGCTTCCGCAGGGCGCGACGGCCACGGACGTGGAGGTGAACCTTGCGGTTCTCGAAGCGGCCATGCCCGAGGCGGTGGCCGTGATGGACGCCGAGTCGGGCGGTTTCCAGGACAACCGGGTGCTGGCGGGGCAGGTGGTTCCGGTGGTCAAGGGGCAGGGGCGGGGCCTGCTGTCCTGGGACCGCGGGCTGAACGCCGCGGCACAGGTGGCGCGGCGCGAGGGGCTGGAGGCGGCGACCGTGCTGCGGCGGATCGATGCCGAGGGCGAGACGGCGCCGACGATGCGGCGCTATCTGGACCGGGCGGCGTTCAAGGCGGCGCAGGATGGGCGGGTCGTCGTGGCGGGCACGACGCGGCCCGAGACGGTGGCCGCGATCCTGGAATGGACGGTCGAGGGGCGCGCGTCCAGTGTGGCGCTGGCGCCGCTGACGGCGGTGATGCTGCCTTAACTCAGGGTTGGAAGTTCTTGAGACGACGGAACAATTCCTGAATGCCGCCGACATCGGCATTGGCAAAGGCGATGCGCAGTTCACGGGTGCCCTGCGGGTTGGTGTCGGGCTGGAACATGGTGCCGGGCAGCATCAGCACGCCCGCCTCGGCGACCAGACGCTTGCACAGGGTTATGCTGTCCAGCGCGAAGGGATGTTCGGCATAGCCGAAATAGGCCCCGCAGCCATGCAGGCGCCAGCCTGCCATGTCATTGAATCCACTGACCATTTCCGCGCGCCGTGCAAGGATTTCGCGGCGTTCCCCGGCGACCCAGTCGCCAAGGTTGCGCATCCCCCAGAGCGCCGCGATCTGGCCAAGCTGGCTTGGGCAGATGGCGACGGTGTCGAGGAACTTCTCGACCTCGGCCAGCCGGGCCTCGGCGGCGACGATGGCGCCGACGCGGTGGCCGGTCAGTCGGTAAGCCTTTGAAAAGCTGTAGAGATGGATGAAGGTGTCCGGCCAGTCCGGGTCCGTGAACAGGTCATGAGGGCGACCGTCGCGGCTGTCGAAGTCGCGATAGGTCTCGTCGAGGATCAGCGCCAGACCGCGCGACCGCGCCAGATCGCGGAACGCGGCGACGAGCGCGGCCGGATATTCGGCGCCACCCGGATTGTTGGGCGAAACCAATACGATAGCGCGCGTGCTTGAGGTGATGAGTTCGGCCGCCCGCGCCGGATCGGGCAACAGCCCGTCGCCGGTGGGCAGCGGCACGGTCGCGATGTCGGCCATGTCGAGCCACATCTTGTGGTTGAAATACCACGGCGTCGGCAGGATCACCTGATCCCCGGCGCCCGCCAGCGTCGACATGACGGCGGTGAAGGCCTGGTTGCAGCCCTGCGTGATCGCCACCTGGCCCGCTGCAATGGTTCCGCCATAAGCCTTTGACCAATCTTGCGAAATCTGCTCGCGCAGCGCGGGCAGGCCAAGCACCGGGCCGTAAAGATGGGCGGCCGGGTCGTTCAGCGCGGCCTCGGCGATGGCCTGGCGCAGGGCCAGCGGGGGCGGGGCGACGGGTGCGGCCTGGCTGACGTTGATCAGCGGGCGGTCGGGGGGAAAGGTCACACCCTGAAGCCAGCGCCTCGCCTCCATCACCGGGGGGGCCTCGGTCGCGGCCATGGCCGGGTTCAGGGGGTGAAGGCTGTTCATCGCGTCGGTTTCCCGTCCGGTTTCCGTCGGTTCTGCGTATGGCATCCGTACCGACATCTGTCGGTACAGCGCGACGCTAGCAGGCCGCATCCGGGGCCGGAAGGGGCGGCAGCGCGGCGAGCGCCAGATCGACGATCCTTGGCGCAAGATCGGCGGACAGCGGCTGGTGCCCGACCAGCAGGCGATAGAACACCGGGCCGAAGATCATGTCGAGCAGCACCTCGACCCCGGGCGGTTCCGCGATCTCGCCCCGCGCGGCGGCGGCGGCGATCAGGCGGCGTCCGGCCTCGCGGCTGGTCAGGATGACGCGGTTGCGAAAGGCGCGGGTGAATTCGCTGTCGGGATCGGCGGTGGCCAGCATCAGGGCGACCTGCCGACCGCGCGGCGTGGCAAACGCGGCGACCAGATTCGCCAGAAGCGCGGTCAGCGCGGGGCCAAGCGGCCCCTCGGCCGGCGCGTCGGCGGACGCGTCGGCGGGGGGGGCAGGGCGGGCCACGAGGGCCGCCATGGCGAGGTCATGGGCATTGGCGAAATGGCGATAGATCGTCGGCTTGCCTGTGCCGGACCGCGCCGCCACCGCCTCGACCGTCAGGCGGGCCAGTCCCTCGGCCATCAGGATGTCGTGGGCGGCGCGCAGGATGCGGGCGCGGGCCTCGGCGCTGGGGGGGCGGCCACGCGGGCGGCCATGGGGAGGATCGGTGTCTTGACTCATTTCATTACGAAACGTAACGTAAATAAATCGAAGCTGCAACAGGGAGACGCCGATGCCCGCCACGGTTCCGCTGCTGGTGCCCTATCTGGTCGTGCGTGACGGCCGGGGCGCGATGGCCTTCTACACCGCCGCCTTCGGGGCGGTGGAGGATTTCCGCATGACCGACCCGGGCGACGGGCGCATCGGCCATGCCGAGATGACGATCGGGGAGTCGCGGCTGATGCTGGCGGACGAATACCCCGATTTCGGCGCGGTCAGCCCGGACACGATCGGCGGCACGCCCGTCACGCTTCATCTGGCGGTGGCGGATTGCGACGCGGTGGCGGCGCGGGCCGTGGCGGCGGGTGCGGTGCTGCTGCGGGCACCTGCCGACCAGAGCTTTGGCGAGCGGACGGCGACGCTGGCCGATCCCTACGGGCACCGCTGGATGCTGGCCCAGGCCATCGAGACGGTGACCCCCGCCGAGATGCAGCGCCGCTGGGAGGCGGCCACGGGGATCTGAGGCCGGGATCAGTCCGAGCCGCGCAGCGGCTGGACGTATTGCAGCGCCATGTCCCAGGGAAAGAAGATCCAGGTGTCCTGGCTGACCTCGGTGATGTAGGTGTCGACCTGGGCGCGGCCCGCAGGCTTGGCGTAGACCGTGGCGAAATGCGCCCGGGGGTAGAGGCGGCGCACCAGTTCCAGCGTCTTGCCGGTGTCCACCAGGTCATCGACCACCAGGATGCCCGCGCCATCGCCCATCAGGTCGCCCTGCGGTGCCTTGGTGACGCGCGGTTCGAGCTGCGACTGGTGGTTGTAGCTTTTCACGCTGATCGTATCGACCACGCGGATGTCGAGTTCGCGGCTGACGATCATCGCGGGGACGAGGCCGCCGCGGGTGATGCCGACCACCGCCTTCCAGGCACCCTCTTCCCCCGGGCCGCGGCCCTGCAGGCGCCAAGCCAGCGCGCGGGCATCGCGATGGATCTGGTCCCAGCTGACGTGGAAGCCGCGTTCGTGGGGCAGGCGGTCGTTCATGGCGGGCTCCGGGTGTGGCGGCGGGTCCGCGGGGCGCTGCCCGCGGACCCGGGGACATGTCAGGACGGCAGGGGCAGGCAGGCGGCGCGGCGGCGCGCGACGGCGGGGCGGGGTGCCCGCGTCATTCGCCGCCGCCTTTCTTCGTGGCGTCGATGTCGGGGGCGTCGACCGCCTTCATGCCGACGACATGGTACCCCGCATCGACGTGCAGCACCTCGCCCGTGGTGCCCGATCCGAGGTCGGACAGCAGGTAGAGCGCGGCCTTGCCGACCTCATCCTGGGTGACGTTGCGGCGCAGCGGCGAGTTCAGTTCGTTCCATTTCATGATGTAGCGGAAATCGCCGATGCCGCTGGCGGCGAGGGTCTTGATCGGGCCCGCGCTGATCGCGTTGACGCGGATGCCGTCCTTGCCCAGGTCCTCGGCGATGTACTGCACGGATGTTTCCAGCGCCGCCTTGGCGAGGCCCATCACGTTGTAATGCGGCATGACCTTTTCGGCGCCGTAGTAGGTCAGCGTCAGCAGGCTGCCGCCGTTCGGCATCATCGCGGCGGCACGGCGGCAGACGGCGGTGAAGGAATAGACCGAGATGTCCATCGTCATGCGGAAGTTCGCGGCCGAGGTATCGACATAGCGGCCGCGCAGTTCGGTCTTGTCGGAGAAGCCGATGGCGTGGACGAGGAAGTCGAGCGTGCCCCATTCGGCGCGCAGGCGGTCGAAGAGCGCATCCACCGACGCCTCGTCCGCGACGTCGCATTCGGCGAGGAAGGGCGTGCCGAGGCTGGCCGCCAGCGGTTCCACGCGCTTCTTCAAGGCGTCGCCCTGGTAGGAGAACGCCAGTGTCGCGCCGTGGTCGGCGGCCTGGCGGGCGATGCCCCAGGCGATCGACTTGTCGTTTGCAAGGCCCATGATCAGGCCGCGTTTGCCGTCGAGCAATCCGCCCATGTGCCGTCCCCCGCGCCGTTCCGGTCTGATCGCCACGCATAGGCGAAGGTGCGGCGCCGGGCAAGGGCGGCTTGCCGGGCGGTGCCGGGCGGCCTAGGTTCCGGGGTGGGATGCGGATTGGGGAAACCATGGACCGGGACGGGATCTTTGCGGGCGACGACCCCCTTGCCATCGCGCGGGCCTGGCTGGCCGAGGCCGAGCGGACCGAGCCGAACGACCCCAATGCCATCGCGCTGTCGACGGTCGATGCGGCGGGCATGCCCAATGCGCGGATGGTCCTGCTGAAGGAGATCGAGGCGGATGCCTTTGTCTTTTATACCAATTACGGATCGGCCAAGGCGCAGGAGATCGAGGCGGCGGGCAAGGCGGCCTTTGTCATGCACTGGAAATCGCTGCGTCGCCAGCTGCGGGTGCGCGGCACCACGACGCGCGAGGAGGGGCCGCAGGCGGATGCCTATTACGCCAGCCGCAGCCTGAAAAGCCGTCTGGGCGCCTGGGCCAGCCGCCAGTCGCAGCCGCTGTCGTCACGGGGGGCGCTGCTGGCGGAGGTGGCGAAGGTGACGGCGCAGCAGGGGGTGAACCCGTCACGCCCGCCGTTCTGGGGCGGCATCCGCATCGTGCCG
Organism: Paracoccaceae bacterium; assembly: GCA_019454225.1. NCBI lineage: Bacteria > Pseudomonadati > Pseudomonadota > Alphaproteobacteria > Rhodobacterales > Paracoccaceae > Paracoccaceae bacterium. The sequence goes on from CP075370.1 coordinate 2,051,102, forward strand.
GTCGAGATCGAGTTCTGGGCCGACGGGGCGTTCCGCCTGCACGACCGGTTCCGCTGGCGCCGCGCGGGGGCAGGGATGCCCTGGGATGTGGTGCGGCTGAATCCCTGAGCGGCCGGCGGTCACGCGGCGGACAAGCGTGAAGTTGTCTGGTTGTCGGCACGTTGCCGCGCGGGCAGTCATTTTTTCGCTTGAACCTGCGGCGGACATCGCGTCACAAGAGGCGGGGCTCAATCTGGGGAAGCGGCCTTTACATGACAGACGACGACAAGGCCCTGCAGGAATTGCAGGGTCGCGTGAAATGGTTTGACCCTGCCAAAGGCTTCGGCTTTGTCGTGGCAGAGGGTGCGGCCAGCGACATCCTGCTGCATGCCAACGTCCTGCGCAATTTCGGCCAGGGCTCGGTTGCGGACGGCGCCGGCATACGCGTGATCGTGCAGCAGACGGCACGGGGTGCGCAGGCCGTGGAGGTGCTGGCGATTGATCCGCCCGCGCCCGGCGAGGGCGGCGCGGAAGAGGCCGCGGCGGCCATTTCGCCCGAGGTTCTTGCGCTGCCGCTGGAGCCTGCCCGGGTCAAGTGGTTCGACAAGGGCAAGGGCTTCGGCTTTGCCAACGTGTTCGGCCGCGCCGAGGACGTGTTCATCCATGTCGAGGTCTTGCGTGCCTCGGGCTTTGCCGATCTTGTGGCGGGCGAGGCGGTCGCGCTGCGCATCGTCGAGGGCAAGCGGGGCCGCATGGCGGCGCAGGTGGTCGGATGGGACGTGGCGGCACGACAGGCGGACTGACACGGCGCGTCGTGCTGGCGGCGGTCGTCGCGGCGGCGCTGGCCGGGCCCGCGGTCGCGGCCTGCGATCCGGCGCAACTGGAACTGCGCACGCCCGCGGGTAACCTAGTGCGGTTCGGGGTCGAGCTTGCCATGACGCCGGCCGAACAGGCGCGCGGGCTGATGTTCCGCGAAAGCCTGGCACGGTCGGCGGGCATGCTGTTCGTCTATCCGCGCCCGCAGCGGGCGTCGTTCTGGATGCGGAACACGCTGATCCCGCTGGACATGATCTTTGCCGGGCCGGACGGCGTGGTGCGTCACGTCCATGCCAATGCGGTACCGCGCGACGAGACGCCGATCCATGGCGGCGAGGGCGTGAAGGCGGTGCTGGAGATCAACGGCGGGCTGGCGGCGCGGCTGGGAATCACCCCGGGCACGCAGATGCGGCATCCGGCCTTCGGCGACGCGGCCGCCTGGCCCTGCGACTGATCCGTTCCGCGCGCGTGGCGGAAGTTGCAGCCGCAACGGTTTACAAAAGCGACAAGAAATCCCGCTGCCCGGGCCCTGTGCCCCGCGTCGCGGTTAGCGGATGCGCGGCAGTGCGCAACCTTCGGATGTATTTTGGCGGGGCCATCGTCAACGGCCGTTTTGACGATTGCAGCGAATCACGGCTCGGCGCAGCGTCGCGCCGGAAGGCCGCTGCCGATTGCTGCTCGCCAATGGCGCAGGCCGTGCGGGGGCGGGATGCGGTGTTCCGGGGAACCCGGGCATCCGGAGATTGCCGGCTGTCGGGACAACCTGACCAGTTCTGCATATCGCCAAGAGGACAGTTGACATGCCCACGCTTTCCCACCCGTTCGGTCAGCCGAACATCGACAACTCACTCTACTTCCTGACATTGATCGAATACGGCGAGATCACCGCCTCCAGTTCCACCGAGATCACGCTGGAATTCGGCGGTGCGGTCTGGACTGTCACCGGCACCAGCCTGACCACCACCGTGATCAACGGCCGCAGCTATATCAACACCGGCACGGTGACCGAAATCAGCTGCGACTATTTCGGCAGCCCGATGTTCACCGCCTCGGGCCTGACGCTGAACGGCGCGACGCTGCGCAACGCGATGCGGGACGACTATCAGGGCACCAAGAACGCGGCGGTCGAGAACCTGTTCCTGAACATGATCTGGACGGTCGAGGGAACCTCGGACGGCGACCTGTTCCAGGCAATCTACACCTCGAGCGACGGCGTGCCGCTCGCGCTGAACCGGGACACGATCTACAACGGCAATGGGGGAGCCGAAAACATCACCGCCGGCAACGGCAACGACACGTTCAACGGGGATGGCGTATTCTACGGCGGTGCCGGGAACGACGTGTTCAACGGCGACGGCACGTTCTACGGCGGCACCGGCAACGACACGATGAACGTGGCCTATGCCAGCAGCAACTTCTATGGCGGCGCGGGCAACGACGTGTTCATCGGTGGGTTCGAGGGCAGCTATGCCGATGGCGGCATCGGAAACGACCAGCTGACAGGCGGGGTCAATGGCGACTATTTCCTCGGCGGCGGAGGGCGCGATACGCTCAACGGTGGTGGCGACAGCGACACCCTGTTCGGCGACGACGGCAACGACCGGCTGTTCGGTGAGGACGGCGCTGACCAGATGTACGGCGGCGAGGGCGACGATTCGCTCTTTGGCGGCAGTGGCGCCAACGTCATGTACGGCGGCGAGGGCAGCGACTCGATCATTGGCGGCGACGACGCGGACCAGGCCAATGGCGGCGAGGGCAACGATCTGCTGAACGGCGGCCAGGGCGACGACACGCTGAGCGGCGACGACGGCGACGACTCGATCCTGGGCGGCGGCGGAAACGGGGCCGATTACCTGTTCGGCGGGGAAGGAAACGATTCGCTCTACGGCGGCAACGGCAACGACGTTCTCTATGGTGACGCGGACAACGACCTGCTGGATGGCGGGTCCGGCCTTGACCAACTGTACGGCGGTTCCGGTGTCGATACGCTCTATGGCGGCGACAGCAACGACACGCTGTCGGGTGACGGCGGCAACGACCTGCTGGACGGGGATGCGGGCGCCGACCTGATCTATGGCGGCTCGGGTCTCGACACGCTCAACGGCGGGATCGGCAACGATACGCTCATTGGTGACAGCGGCGCCGACGTGCTCGTCGGCGGTGCCGGGGCCGACCTGATGTATGGGGGCACGGGTGCGGACCGTTTCGTGTTCTCGTCCTTCTCGGACCTCGGCACCGGCAACAACCGCGATGTCATCGCCGACCACCAGGTCGGCGTCGACCAGATCGACCTGTCGGCCCTGGGGTTGACCTTCCTTGCCTCGGGCGGGTTCACCGGCGCGGGCAACGAGGTGCGCTGGATTGCCGCGCAGTCGCGGCTCTACATCGACGTGGACGGCGACACCTTGACCGACTACCAGATCGAGTTGAGCGGGATCGGTTCGAACTTCGATGCTGCCGACCTGATCCTGACGCTTGACATGATGTGACGAACGGCGGGCGGGCCCCGCCGCAGCGGGGCCCGCCGCGCATCCTGCCGGCACGGCGGACACCCGCGGCCGCAAGGAGACGACGGCGATGCCTGTCCTGCACCTGCCAGATACCGGCCTTTCGGATATCGGCGAGGCGTTCCATCTGCTTGCGTTCATGGAGCAGGGCACGATCGAGAGCGCGTCACCGGCCGAGGTCGTGATCCGCCTGGATGCGGCCGTGACCTATCGGCTTACCGGCGACGGGCTGGCGACGACGGTGATCGGCGGCAGGCTGTGGATCGACGGCGGAACCATCGCCGGCATCACCATGTCCACCGCTGGCCTGTCCGACTATCTGGTGACCGGACTGGCGCTGCCCGCGCCGGTGCTGCGCAAGGCGATGGTGGCCGACTGGTCGGGCAACAACGTCCGGGCCATGGAAAACCTGTTCATGGCGATGGACTGGACCTTTCAGGGCAGTGCCGCCGCCGATGCGCATGCGGGCGGCTGGACCAGCCACCAGGGCATTCCGCTGATCCCGAAACATGGCGCCGTCTATCTGCTTGGCGGCGGCGGCGATCTTGTCGCCGGCGCGGGCGAGGGCGACGACACGATCCAGGGCGGGGCGGGCGACGATACGCTGCGCGGCAACGGGGGCGACGACGCGATCTCGGGTCACGGCGACGACGATGTGATCGAGGGCGGGGCGGGCCACGATTCGCTCTATGCCGGAACCGGGGACGACCTGCTTTATGGCGGCGAGGGCAACGACTACCTGGCCTTCGAGGACAGGGGCGCCGCCTGGGGTGGTGCAGGCAACGACACGATCGTGCTGGATTTCGCGTTCGGCGCCGGGCGCGGATCCTTCGCGGACGGGGGCGACGGCAATGACATGATCATCGGCTCGCCCGCGGGCGGGGTCATCCACGGCGGCCGAGGTCACGACACGGTCTTTGGCGGTACCGGCAGCGAGACGATCACCGGCGACGGCGGAAACGACCGTCTGTACGGCGGCCATGGCAACGATGTCATCGACGGCGGCGCCGGACATGACACGCTGAGCGGTGGCCCCGGGGACGACACGATCCATGGCGGCGGCGGCAACGATTCGGTGGATGGCGGCGACGGATCGAACCTGATCGACGCCGGCGCGGGCAACGATACCGTGGCGGGCGGCGGGGGCGGTGCGACCGTCGATCTGGGCGCCGGCGATGACGTCGGCTATGGCGGCAACGGCGCCGACCTGTTCCACGGCGGCAACGGCAACGATTCCATCTACAGCGGCTATGGCACCGACACGCTCTACGGCGGGGCGGGCAACGACCTGCTGTTCGACAGCCGCGGCAACGACCTGATGTATGGCGGCGACGGCGACGACACGCTGACGGCGATCGAGGGGCGGGCCACGATGTACGGCGGGGCAGACCGCGACACCCTGAACGGTGGCGGCGGCGCCGACACGATGGATGGCGGAACCGGCGACGACCTGCTGCGGGGCCGGGCGGGCCATGACGTGATCGCCGGGGGTGACGGTGCCGACACGATCGTCGGCGGGCCGGGGCGCGACGTGATGACGGGCGGCGCCGGTGCGGACCGCTTCGTGATCGAGGCGTTTTCCGACCTGGGCAACGGCGGACGCCGTGACGTGATCGGGGATTTCGAGGCGGGTGTCGATGTGCTGGACCTTTCTGCCCTGGGGCTGACCCTTGTCACCGGCCGGTTCACCGGCGCAGGCCACGAGATTCGCTGGAACGCCACGGCCTCGGTCCTGACCATCGACCGCGATGGCGACGGGGTGACCGACCTGCAGATCGAACTGACCGGGCTGGGTGCCGCGTTCGATCCGGGCGACGTGATCCTGGGTTGACGCGGCGGGCCTGCCCCCGGGGATCGTTCGGCGGGTCTTTCCCCGCCTGCGGATACCGGCTAGGGAAGGGTCGGCGGAGTGTAGCGCAGCCTGGTAGCGCATCTGCTTTGGGAGCAGAGGGCCGGGGGTTCGAATCCCTCCACTCCGACCATGGCGCTGGCCCGCGTCCCGCCCCATATCGGCGGGAAGGAGACCGCGATGACCCTTCATTCCCCCAGCGTGCCACCCTTCGGCTTCAGCCACAGCTATGCCGAGGCGCTGCCCGGCGGCTATGTCGAGATCGCACCCGATCCGGCCCCGATGCCCCGGCTGGTGTGGTGGAATGCCGGTCTTGCCGAGGCGCTGGGCCTGCCGCACGGGGCAGAGGCAGCGGGCGGGCTGGTGATTTCCGGCGCGGCGCTGCCGCCCGACGCGCGGCCCATCGCGCAGGCCTATGCCGGGCACCAGTTCGGCGGCTTCTCGCCGCAGCTGGGCGACGGGCGCGCGCATCTGCTGGGCGAGGTGACGCCGCCCGGCGGCGGGCGGTTCGACATCGCGCTGAAGGGGTCGGGGCGCACCCCGTTCTCGCGCGGCGGCGACGGCCGCGCGGTGCTGGGCCCGATGCTGCGCGAGGCGCTGGTGTCCGAGGCGATGGCGGCGCTGGGCATTCCGACGACCCGCACGCTGGGCGTGGCCACCACCGGGCGCGGTGTCTGGCGCGAGGCCGAGATGCCGGGCGCGGCGATGGCGCGGGTGGCGGCCAGCCACATCCGGGTGGGCACCTTCCAGTTCTTCGCGGCGCGTGGCGACCGGGACCGGCTGGCGCGCCTGCTGGCACATGCCGTCGCGCGCCATGACCCCGACCTTGCCGCCGGGGATGCGCTGGGGTTTCTCGACCGGGTGGCGGGACGGCAGGCGGCGCTGATCGCGCGGTGGATGGGGGTGGGCTTCATTCACGGGGTGATGAACACCGACAACATGGCGGTGTCGGGCGAGACCATCGACTATGGTCCCTGCGCCTTCCTGGAGGGTTATGACCCCGGCGCCGTCTATTCCTCGATCGACCATCAGGGCCGCTATGCCTACGGCAACCAGCCGGGCATCCTGGTCTGGAACCTTGCCCGCCTGGCCGAGGCGCTGCTGCCGCTGATCGATGCGGATGCGGACCGCGCGGTGGATCGTGCCATGGCGGTGCTGGAGGGCGTCGCCGCCCGCTATCGCGCGGCGTGGGAGGCGGTGATGCGCCGCAAGCTGGGGCTGACGGGCGAGGAGCCAGACGACGGCGCGCTGGCCGACGGCTTCCTTCAGGCGCTGGCGGCGCGGGGCGCGGGCGGGCAGGGCGCGGATTTCACGCTGGCCTTCCGCAGGCTGGCCGAGGCGGCCGAGGGCGATGCCGCGCCGCTGCGGCTGCGGCTGGCCGATCCGGCGGCGCTGGACGGCTGGCTGCCGCGCTGGCGCGACCGGCTGGCACGTTCGGCCCCGGATGCGGCGGCGCGGCTGCGCGCGGCGAACCCGGTCCATGTGCCGCGCAATCATCTGGTGGAAGAGGCGCTCGCGGCGGCCACGGCGGGCGACATGGCGCCATTCCATGCCCTGATGGCGGCGGTGACCGACCCGTTCACCGAAAGCCCGGGGCGGACACGCCTTGCGCTGCCCGCACCGGAGGGATTTGACGGCGCCTATCGCACATTCTGCGGCACCTGATCGCCGGACGAATTCCGCCCCACAGGGCAATTGCGATCTGCCGGCTGCGTGATATCGTTCGGCTGTCCGCATGGATTGTGCCGGACCGCCTGGCTTTCATTCGCGCGGTTCCGCCCGCGCCCCTTTTCGGGACATTCGCAGATGGCAATCAAGGCAAAGGGCAAGGGCAAGGGTGGCGACGAGGACGACGGCGAAAGCCCGTTCATGCCATTGGAAGAGGTGTTGCGGAAACTGAAGTCCGGCAGCATGAACTTCGGAATGTATTTCACCGGCGACAAGGACAGCCCGGTCCTGATCGCGGCGCACAAGCGCAAGAACGCGGAGTTTCTTGGCAAGCAGGCGAAGAAGCAGGCGGGCACGTCGAAGGGCGCCTTCGGCAAGGTCACGCTGGAATCGGGCGAGCTGCGGTTCGAATGCGAGAACGACAAGGTCCCGGGCAGCATGACCAAGAAGCTCAAGGTCCTGCTGAAGAACGAGGGCTTCATGAAGTTCAAGCCACGCATCCTGCTGCCCGGCGGCGCGGAACTGGGCGAAAGCGACGATGACGAGGCCGACGACATCATCGCACCCGGTGGGTCGGCCACCAAGACCCGGCGCGGCAAGTCGCGCAAGGACGATGCGGGCGGGGACCCGCTGAAGGAACTGGTCGAGGAGATGGCCGCCGACATCGTGCCGCGCCTGCAGGCGGTCGCCGATGGCCCGGACGAGAAGGCCGGCGATCAGGCGACCAAGCTTCTGGGCCTGCTGCGCAAGGCCATCGAGGCCGAGGACTGGAAGAAGGCGCAGGGCATCCTGCGGGTGGCCGACAAGCTGGAGCGCGCGGGCGGCGTGGAGACCGCCGAATCCCGCGCCGACGCCGCCGAGGACGACCCGGACACGCAGGACGAGGAAGCGGCGGCGGTCGAGGTGCTGGACCGGCTGCGCGATGAAATGGGCGATCTGGGTGACAATCTGGGCGACCTGCGGGCGGCGGTCACAGCGCTTGGCGACGATCTCGACGAGGCGCTGAAGGAGGCGGACGCGATGCTGGACGCCGAGGCGAAGGGCGCCCCGGACGACGTCCGCCAGCGCGAGGATCTGCGGCGCCGGGCAACCGAGATGAAGCAGCGCCTCGATGCGCTGGGCAAGGCGCTCGACGGCGTCGAGGGGCGGGTCAAAGGTGTCGGCGGCGCGGTCAAGTCGTTCCAGAAGCGGTTCGCGCGGCTGGACGAAAAGCTTGCCCGCATCGCCGCGCTGCGCGAGGCGGTGAACACCGCAGAAAAGGTCGAGGGCGAGGTGGACGACGCCATCGACGCCTTGGAGGACCAGGGCTGACGCGGCCCGCCGCCGGACCCTAGCCGATCAGCGGCCCGGCCGGGCCATAGGTTTCGTCATAGTGCCGCTTGAGGCGGATCAGCGCGATGCGCAGCACGATCTTGCCCGAGCGTGCGGCCCATCCCATGCGCTTTTCCGCAACCTCAAGCCCCTCGAGGAAACAGCAGCAGCGCAGGCAGACGTCGCCCAGGCCCGGCCCCAGATCGCGCAGCGCCGCCGCCACGCGGTCGCGTGCGTTCTGCGGGCCCTCGGCGCGGCCCGCCTCGGGACGGAACGAGCCGCGGTCGCCGCCGGTCAGGAACCGTTCCCAGTTCTGCGTGACCCGCGGCCCCATCTGGGCGAGTTCGAAATCCTCGCGCAGGCGTTCTGCCGCGACGACGAGTGCAGGCTCCAGAAACGGCTTGCCGTCCTTGTCGCGGCGCCGCCCCAGCACCGCGACAGGGCTTTCCGCCAGGTTGTAGCGCATCCGGCGCGGGCCGTCCGGGCCTGCGATGGGGCGTTCGTCCCAGGTGCGGTGCTGGTCGGCAAACGGGGTGGCGGCCTCGGCCATGCCGGGGGGGGCGGTGCCGTCGTCGTCGATCATCCGGCGCAGGGCGGCCCGGCCCGCCGAGGTGATCTCGTAGGTGGCGATGCGGCCGGGCTTGCGGCAGGCGATCCAGTCGCGCAGCGCAAAGCCCTGCGCCACCGCGCGCTCGACCACCGCGGTGCGCACCGACCGGCCGTCCGACAGGGCCTTCAGCACCGCCGCGCGGTCCATGTCGGGGGCGATGGCCAGGAACGCGCCGGGTTCGGCCAGGCGGCGCAGGATGCGCGGCGCCTCGGCGGCGATCGTGGCGGCATCCATCGCGACCGGCGCGGTGCGGATCGGGGCTGACATCGTGGGGGCATCCTTTCTGGCTGGGGGGGCGGCAGGGCGGCTGCCGGACAGGGCGGACAGCGCCTCGTCCCACAGCGGATCGTCGCGGCGGCTCTCGAACCGGCGCACCTGGCGCATCACGGTCGAGGCGGCGCAGCCTTCGATCCGGGCGATTTCCCGGAACGACTGACCCGTTTCGGTATGGCGCAGGTAGTGCCGCAGGGCATCGGGAAGCCATGCTGGCAGGGTGTTCGGCGCGGTCCGGTTCTTGGCCATCTCAGCATCCCGTGCCGGGCGCGGGGCCCGATTTGTCCAGCCTTGGACATTTTCAACTTTGGGTAGCATTGGTTACCGAGTGGTTAATGCCAGCGCGTTTCCCGATAATTGTTTCCAAAAGCTAAACAAAACCGAACCCATCGGACGGCGCAAACGGACAACGCGCAACGCTGGGTTGCATTGCGGCATGATGCGCGCGCCGCCTGATGCCGGCGGCACATGCCAACCGAAATGACAACCGATCCGACGAGGCCAATGATGACCGACTTCCGCAGCCTGCTTGCCGACCTGCGACGCCCCCGCCTTCTGATCCGCGCCGCCCGCCATGGCCTGCACGACTATTGCCGCGATCGCGACCTGCGGCGGCTGATCGAGGGCGGTGCCGCCCAGACGGTCGAGGCGGTTCTGTCGCGGCTGGTCGATGCCGAGGCGCAGATCGAGGCCACGCGGGTTGCGGGCGACGCGGGCTATTCCATCGGCCGCCACATCGAGATTCTGATCGCGATGATGGCCGAGGTGCGCCTGGTGGCACGCTGAGGCCGGAGGGCCGGGCGGGGGTGCTGTCCCCCGCCCGCAGGGTCAGATGAAGGCGTCGGGAACCGCAGCCTTCCGGCGTGCCACATAGTCGGCCAGCGCCTCGGCGATGCCATCGTCCAGGGCGGGCTGCTGATAGTCGCCCAGCATCTTCTTCACCCGCAGCGCGGCCAGGCTCTGCGTGTCGCGCGCGCCTTCCTCGTCCCAGGTCTCGAAGGGCTTGTAGTCCAGCAGGTCCGACCGCCAGAACGCGCTCTTGAAATTCGCCTGCGTATGGGCGCAGCCCAGATAGTGGCCGCCCGGCCCGACCTCGCGGATCGCGTCCATGCCCTGGCCGTTCTGGTCCATCATGATGCCCTGCGCCAGATGGTGCAGGGTGCCCAGCTGGTCGGCATCCATCACGAACTTCTCGTAGGAGCTGACCAGTCCGCCTTCCAGCCAGCCGCAGGCATGCAGCATGAAGTTGACGCCCGCCGTCAGCGCCATGTTCAGGCTGTTCGCCGTTTCATAGGCGGCCTGCGCATCGGGCAGCTTCGACCCGCAGAACGCCCCGCCGGACCGGTAGGGCAGGCCCAGCCGACGGGCAAGCTGCCCCGCCCCCCAGGTGATATGCGCCGCCTCGGGCGTGCCGAAGGTCGGCGCGCCGCTGTTCATGTCGATCGAGGTGACGAAGGCGCCAAAGATCACCGGTGCGCCCGCGCGCACCAGCTGGCTGTAGGCCACGCCCGCCAGCACCTCGGCCAGAACCTGCGTCAGCGTGCCCGCGACGGTGACCGGGGCCATGGCGCCGCCGACGATGAACGGGCTGATGATGCTGGCCTGACCGGCCCGCGCATAGACCTCCATCGCGCCCATCATCACCGAATCGAACGTCAGCGGGCTGTTGATGTTGATGAGGCTGGTCATCACCACGTTCCGGTCGACGGTATCCGACCCGAACAGGATGCGGCTCATCTCGACCGAATCCTCGGCCCGCGACGGTTCGGTCACCGACCCCATGTAGGGCTTGTCCGACAGCGTCATATGGGCGTGCAGCATGTCGAGGTGCCGCTTGTTCACCGCCACGTCGGTGGGCTCGCAGACCGTGCCGCCCGAATGGTGCAGCCATTTCGACATGTAGCCCAGTTTCACGAAGTTGCGGAAATCCTCGATCGTGGCATAGCGCCGTCCCTGCTCGCGGTCACGCACGAAGGGCGGGCCGTAGACCGGGGCAAGCACGAGGTTGCGCCCGCCGATCTCGACGTTGCGCGCGGGGTTGCGCGCGATCTGGGTGAAGCGCGACGGCGCGGTCGCGCAGAGCTTCCGCGCCAGCCCGCGCGGAATGCGCACCCGCTCGCCCCGCACATCGGCCCCGGCGCCCCGCCAGAGGTCAAGCGCGGCAGGGTTGTCGACGAAGTTGACGCCGATCTCTTCCAGCACCGTCTCGGCGTTCCATTCGATGATCTGGAGCGCTTCCTCGTTCAGGATCTCGAAGTTCGGGATGTTGCGCTCGATGAAGCGTGCGGTGTCGAAATGCACGGCCGTCCGCTCGGCCCGCCGTGCCGATCCGCCGCCGCCCCGCGCCCGCCGCCCGCTGCCCGCCGCCGCATCCGCCACATCGCTCATTGCCGCCTCCGTCCTGTGCCTCGCTTATGTCGAAGCGCACCGCCCCGCCGCCCCCCGAATCCGCCGCTTGCCGCCCGAAAACGACATCCGGCGATGTCGGTCCCCGGCAGTTCCCGGCCGCGCCTCGCGGAAGCCGCCGAGTCCGGCGATGCCCGTGCCCGACCACCCTGCCGCCGCCGGGCCGGAAAGGGCGGGGTGGCAAGGCCGGATGCGCCAGGGCCTGGTCGCCGGGGTCGATGAATCGGCGGCCGGCGGCCGGACAGGAACCGGTCTGAACCCGCCGCCCGCTTGCACCCTCGCGCGCCGCGCGCTAGGGCAGCGCATGACCCATCAGCGCCTTCTCATCATCGACTTCGGCTCTCAGGTGACGCAGCTGATCGCGCGTCGCCTGCGCGAGCTGAACGTCTATTGTGAAATCCACCCCTACAACCGCGTCGATGCGGCCTTCCTGGCCGATTTCGCGCCCCGGGCCATCATCTTTTCGGGTGGCCCGGCCTCGGTCTTTGCCGAGGGTGCGCCGATGCCTCCGGCCGGGGTGTTCGATCTGGGCGTGCCGATCCTCGGCATCTGCTACGGCCAGCAGGTGATGATGCATTGCCTGGGTGGCCGGGTCGAACGCGGCCACGGCACGGCCGAGTTCGGCCGCGCCTTCGTCACGCCCACGGCGCTGACGCATCCGATCCTGTCGGGCTGGTTCCCGCCCGAGGATGGTCCGCAGGCGCGCGAACAGGTCTGGATGAGCCACGGCGACCATGTCTCGGAAATCGCGCCGGGGTTCCAGGTGTTCGGCACCTCGCCCAATGCCCCCTTCGCCATCACCGCCGACCCTGCGCGCCATTTCTATGCCGTGCAGTTTCACCCCGAGGTGCATCACACCCCGAAGGGCGCGCAGTTCTACGAGAATTTCGTGCGCCTGGCGGGCTTCACCGGCGACTGGACCATGGGCGCCTACCGGGCCGAGGCGATCGCCCGGATTCGCGCCCAGGTGGGCGACGGCAAGGTGATCTGCGCCCTGTCCGGCGGTGTCGATTCATCCGTCGCGGCGATCCTGATCCACGAGGCGATCGGCGACCAGTTGACTTGCGTTTTCGTCGATCACGGCCTGATGCGGCTGAACGAGGCCGAGGAAGTCGTGACGATGTTCCGCGAGGCCTACAACCTGCCGCTGATCCATGCCGATGAACGCGACCTGTTCCTTGGCGCGCTGGAAGGGGTCAGCGACCCCGAGACCAAGCGCAAGACCATCGGCCGCCTGTTCATCGAGGTGTTCGAAAAGCACGCCAGGGCGATCGGCGGGGCCGAGTTCCTGGCGCAGGGCACGCTTTATCCCGACGTGATCGAAAGCGTGTCGTTCAGCGGTGGCCCCTCGGTCACCATCAAGAGCCACCACAACGTCGGCGGCCTGCCCGAGAAGATGGGCATGAAGCTGGTCGAACCGCTGCGCGAGCTTTTCAAGGACGAGGTGCGCGCGCTCGGCCGCGAACTGGGCCTGCCCGAGAAGTTCATTCGCCGCCACCCGTTCCCCGGCCCGGGCCTGGCAATCCGCTGCCCTGGCGAGATCACCACGGAAAAGCTGGACATCCTGCGCCGCGCCGACGCCGTCTACATCGACCAGATTCGCAGGCACGGGCTTTATGACGAGATCTGGCAGGCCTTCGCCGCGATCCTGCCGATGAAGACCGTGGGGGTGATGGGGGACGGCCGCACCTATGACTTCGCGGTGGCGCTCCGCGCGGTGACCTCGGTTGACGGAATGACGGCCGACTACTACCCGTTCACGCACGACTTCCTGGGCGAGACCGCCACCCGCATCATCAACGAGGTGCGCGGCGTCAACCGGGTGTTCTACGACGTGACGTCGAAACCCCCGGGCACCATCGAACTGGAATAGGCCGGCGCGGCGGGGTTCAGCCGTTCTGCCCGTCGATCCGCGCCGCACGGCCACCCCTGCGCCGGGCGATTCGCGGTGCGCGGGTCGGCAGATCGGCCATGACGGCGCTGCGGGCGGCATGGCCCATCCGCGACCAGGCCGCAATCTCCTCCAGCGTGCGCAGGCAGCCGACGCAGAGCCGCGCCTCGGGATGGATCACGCAGACCTTCACGCAGGGGCTCTCGATCTCGTCGCGGCGCCAGATGTCGTCGGTCTCGTCCTTCAAGGCGCCTCTCCCTGGCGGGCCAGATGCGCCAGCCGGTCCAGCGCGCCTTGCAGGATATAGCCCGCCGCCACGGCATCGATCACCTCGGCGCGACGCTTTCGCGACGTATCCGCCTCCAGCAGTGCCCTTTCTGCCGCAACCGTGCTCAGCCGCTCGTCCCAGAACAGGATCGGCATCGGCGTCAGCCGCGACAGGTTGCGCGCGAAGGCCCGGGTCGACTGCGCCCGCGGGCCTTCGGAACCGTCCATGTTGCGCGGCAGGCCCAGCACGAACCCCACGGCCCCGCGCTCGGCCGCCACGGCCAGGATCGCCGCGGCGTCGAGGCTGAACTTCACCCGCCGCAGCGTGTGCAGGGCGCTTGCCACAACGCGCAGCCGGTCCGACAGCGCCAGCCCCACGGTCTTTTCCCCCAGGTCAAGGCCCATCAGCCCCCCCACCGGCGGCAGCAGCGCGGCGAATGCGGCAGCGTCCTCGGTGGCGGCGTTCGCCCCGGTCACTCGGCCACCCCGGCCTCGCGGGCGGCGGCGTCGATCAGGGCAAGGTCCCCCTCGCGCCCGGCAAAGCTGCCGCGCGCCTCGTCGGCGATGGCGCGGGCGCGGTCGGTCCGGCCCAGCACGCCGAGGGCGCGGATCAGGCGCGCCCAGTCCTCTGCCGGGCCGCCCTCGGTGGCCAGGCGCTGCGACAGCCGGTCCACCATGCCGCCGATCATCGCGGCGCGCTCGGCCTCGGGCATCTCGGCCGCCGCCGCCATCGCCGCGGCATCCGGCCCGGCCGCCGCCCCTGCCAGCGGCGGCGGCGGATCGAACCGCGCCCCTGCCACCGCAGCCAGATCGCCGATCCGCCCGCGCACCTCGGGCTGCCATGGGCTTTCGTCGGGTGCCACCTCCAGGTAGCGGCGCCACAGCGTGAAGGCCAGGTCCGGCCGCCCGGTCTGCAACTGGGCGATCCCCATGAAGAACAGCGCGTCGGGATCGTTCGGCGCGCGTGCCAGCGCCTCGGCCAGCGCGGCCTCGGCCTCGGGCGAAACCGCGCCCCCCGCCGCCGCGATCATGTAGCGGGCCAGCAGCACATGATCCTGCGCCGATGCCTCGCCCCCCCGGATGGCGATCACCCGTTCCTGCGCCGCGCGCGCCTGCGGATAGCGGCCCAGCCGCGCCTCGTTCTCGGCCAGCAGGCGATGACCCACCAGATCGTCCGGCCGCTCGGCAAGGCGGCTGCGCAACTGCGCCATCAGCTCCATGAAATCCGGCGGCGCCTCGGCCGGGGGCAGGGCGGTCGCGGCCGCCTCGGCCTCGGCCTGCGCCGGCCGGGCGGCGCGCAGGGTCTCGGCCATGGCATGACGCGCCGACAGCGGCAGGTCGGGATATCCCGGCGCGCCCAGCGTCAGATAGCCCCAGATGCCGCCGCCGATCACCGTCGCGACGGCCAGCATCGCCGCCAGGGCGCGCGGGCCCCGCGCCGCCGCCACCGCGGGCGCCGCAGCCCGCGTGTCGGCCGCCAGCAGCCGCCGCGCCACCTCGGTGCGCAGCCGCGCCGCCTCATCCTCGGCCACCACGCCGCGCGCCACGTCGCGCGCGATCTCGGCCAGCTGGTCGCGATAGACCTGCGCGTCATGCCGGGCGGTGGCCCCCGGATCGTCCCCGCCTCGCCGCAGGCTGACCAGCAGCAGCGCCGTCACCGCCAACGCCATGCCACCCGCCGCAACCCAGAACCACACCGTGTCTGCCACTCGCCGCCCCGTGCCTTGCGCATTCCCTGTCCACATAGGCGCCACGCGGGCCGGGCAAAACCCCCTAAACCGTCGCAGGCTGCGTCTGCGGATCGCGAAATCACTTGCGCGCAACGCGATCGCGCAGCAGAGATTCCGGGCATGACCGAGCGCCTGGCCTGCGCCATCCTGTTTGCGGATATCGTCGGAAGCACGCGTCTCTACGAGATGCTGGGCGATGAACGGGCACTGGCCGTCGTCAACGCGTGCATGGAGGCGATGACGCTGGCCGTCGAGGCGCAGCACGGCCGCGTGGTCAAGACCATCGGCGACGCGGTGATGGCCACCTTTCCGGCCGCCGAACCTGCCTTTCTCGGCGCGATGGACCTGCGGCGCCGGATCAACGCGCTGCCCGCGATCGAGGCGGGCGACCGCCCGATCCGGCCGCGCGTCCGTGTCGGCCTGCATTTCGGCCAGGCGCTGCGCGAGCACGATGACTATTTCGGCGATGCCGTGAACGTCGCCGCCCGCATGTCCGAAATGGCCAGCGCTGGCCAGATCCTGACGACCGGCGACCTGCTCGACCAGCTTGCGCCCTACATGCGCGCGCTCGCGACCGAGTTTGCCGAGATCGAGGTCAAGGGCCGGCACGATCCGGTGCGGGTGGCGCGCGTGGCCGATGATTCGGCTGCCAAGGAAAACACCCTTGTCAGCCTGGCCGCACCTGCGCCGCCGCGTGCTGCCGAGATCAGCATCGCCCTGTCCTACCGGGGTCGCAGACTGCGGATGGATGCCCAGAGCAGGCGGATCCTGTTCGGGCGCGAGGCCGGTTGCGACGTGATCCTGACCGGCCCCTCGGCCAGCCGCCAGCATGCCACGATCGAACTGCGCCGCGACAAGGTGATCCTGATCGACCACAGTTCCAACGGCACCTGCCTGATCCTTGGCGCCGACCGCCCGATCCGCCTGCGACGCGAGGAATTCGGCCTGATCAACAGCGGGCGCATCGTGTTCGGCACCCCCGAGGCCGCGGATGCCGATGTGCTCGATTTCACGATCGGCCAAGCTGCAGGCCACGATTGACCGACGCCCCCGCCGGATGCTACCGACTCCGTATCTGATCTATTGACCAAAGTGAATTTCCTGCCGCGCGCCCCACTGCCGGGGCGTCCGCGACCATATTGGAACGGTGATATCATGCCGTATATCCTGCGCATCGGTTCTCAGGTGGTCATCCTTGACGACGCCGACGCGGACAGGGTTCTCACACAGCTTGTGCGCATGGTCCGCCTCCAGGTCTGGGGCAGGGCGGGCGGGCCGGATTCCTATTTCCAGAGCTATTACCGCATATGGCAGAGCCACAGCCGCTATCATGACATCAACCTGTTCCTCTGGACGGTCGAGGCGCTTGGCGGGGCGACCCTGCCGTCCTCGGCCAACGTCAACCGCCTGCGCAATCTCAACCGTGCCCTGAACTCCTGCCTGACGCCGCGGCGGATCGGCGAGTTCTTTCGCCGTTTCCCCGAATATGACCGTCGGCAGGGGCGCTTCGTGCGCGACATGCGCCGCTATCTCGACCGGGTGGTGGGCGGGACCGGCACGCTCATCACGATCGCCGAGGTGACGCGCGACGCCTCGTTCTTCACGCTCAGCGTCTGCGCCGGCATCCTGACGGCGGGTGCCAGCACCGCGGCCGAGGCCGCGGCGGTCACGACAGGCAGCGCCCTGATGCGGTCGGCGGCCTCGACCTTCCTGATCTCGCAGATCGAACACTGTGCCACCAACATCGGGCGCACCATGGCGGGCGAACGGGTGACCTATTCCGAAACCGGGTCCGAGATCATGAACGATGCCATCGGCGCCCTGACCGACGCGATGCTGGGCGAAGTGGTCGGCCACTTCCTGGAACCGCTTGTCGGCGACGTGACCACCTTTGCCCGCCGCGAGATCAGCCGCGGCAACCTGACCGGCGGGATGTCGATGGAAATCACCAATACCATGCTGGAAGACGCCGTCACCGGCGCCATCCAGCAGATGCTGCGCGAAGGTCCGGGCACGGTCCGGCGGCTGCTCGAGGCGTGCCGCGGCTCGTCGGGTCCGCGCGCCTACGCCCGGCTTTTTGCCGAAGGCTTCATGCAGGACCGCCTGTTCCGCCGCCTGCTCGAGGCGCAGATCCAGCGCGCAGGCGGGGGGTGACGCCAGGGCGCGGGGTCTGACACCATGTCGCAATCGGATGGATTGCGCCGTATCGGCGCTTGGGGGATGGTCGGTTTCACCCCATGAACGGCAAGGCAACCGGTGCCCCGTTCAGCCATAGGATTCGCGCGCCCATGTCACGCTATTCGGTCTTTGCCATCGCACGCGAGGCGATGCGCCACCATACCGGCTGGACCCGCGCCTGGACCAGCCCGGAGCCGCGTGCGCGCTATGACGCGATCATCGTGGGCGCGGGGGGGCACGGGCTGGCCACCGCCTATTACCTCGGCAAGAACCATGGCATCACCAATGTCGCGGTGCTGGAGAAGGGCTGGCTGGGCGGCGGCAACACCGGCCGCAACACCACCATCATCCGGTCGAACTACCTGCAGGACGCCTCCGCCGCGATCTACGAAAAGGCCCGCAGCCTGTACGAGACGCTGAGCCAGGACCTGAACTACAACGTCATGTTCAGCCCCCGCGGCGTGATGATGCTGGCCCAGACCGAGCATGAGGTGCGCGGCTACCGGCGCACCGCCCATGCCAATTCGCTGCAGGGCGTCGCCACCGAATTCATCACCCCCGAACGGGTCAAGGAACTGGTCCCGATCATCTCGATCGACGGGCCGCGCTATCCGGTCCTCGGCGCGCTGTGGCAGCCCCGCGGCGGCACCGCGCGGCACGACGCGGTGGCCTGGGGCTATGCCCGCGCCTGCTCGGACATGGGCATGCACATCATCCAGAACTGCGAGGTCACCGGCGTCCGGTCCGAGGGCGGTCGCGTCACCGGCGTCACCACGACCCGCGGCGACATCGGCTGCACCCGCCTCGGCATCGTGGTCGCGGGCCATTCGGGGCAGCTCGCCGCCATGGCGGGCTTCCGCCTGCCGGTCGAATCGCTCTGCCTGCAGGCGCTGGTGTCCGAACCGATCAAGCCCTGCATGGATGTGGTCGTCATGGCCAACACGGTGCATGGCTACATGTCGCAGTCCGACAAGGGCGAGATGGTGATCGGCGGCGGCACCGACGGCTTCAACAACTTCACCCAGCGCGGCAGCTTCCACCACATCGAGGAGACGCTGCGCGCCCTGGTCGAGACCTTCCCGATGCTCAGCCGCCTCAAGATGCTGCGCCAGTGGGGCGGGATCGTCGACATGACGGGCGACCGCAGCCCGATCATCTCGAAAACCCCGCTGGCCAACTGCTTCATCAACTGCGGCTGGGGCACCGGCGGGTTCAAGGCGATCCCCGGCTCGGGCTGGGCGATGGCCGAACTGATGGCACGCGGCGAACCCGGGCCCCTGGCGGCCGAGTTCGACATGTTCCGCTTCCGCGAGGGACGCTTCATCGACGAATCGGTGGCGGCCGGGGTGGCACATTGACCCGGCAATCGCGCCACGCCACGCATGGGGTGCAGACCGGCCCTGCGGCCCCGGCCTGGGCGGAACTCCGCCGTACCGCGGGAACCGCCCGGAACCTTGCCCGTGCCGCGGGTGTTCTTCGTCCAGTAGCAACTGGAATGGAGACACTCCCATGGCCTACGAACAAGACCGCATCACCGGCAACCGCATCCATCCGGCGGAACCGGCCACGGGCTACGGCCTCTGGCCTTTCGCGGGTGTCGTTGCCGTCCTCGCCATCGTGGCGCTCGTCATCTTCGGCTCGACCGGCTCGGACGATCCGGCGCCCGCGACGCAGCCCGCCGTCGTGGCACCCGCAGCCCCGTCGCCTGACGCGGCGCCTCCGGGCGCTGCCGATCCCGCGCTGCCCGGCACCGCCGCGCCCAGCGTCCCGACTGAGCCCGGCGCCGTCGATCCTGTCGCGCCCAGCGTTCCGGCGGAACCCGGCGCCACGGCGCCCGACGCCGCTGCTCCGGCAGACCCGCTGCCCGAACCCGCGCCCGCTCCGGCCAACTGACGCCGCGCGCGGGCCCGCCGCAACGACCCGGACACCCCGGGGGGCAACCGCCCCCCGGGCCTTTCCCATGCCCAAGGCCCGCCCATGCTGATCCTGACCTGCCCCTGTTGCGGCGTCCAAGCCGAGGAAACCGAACTCGCCCCGGGGGGCGAGGCGCATCTGAAGCGTTTCGGGCCGGGATCGTCCGACGACGATTTCGATGCCTACATGTTCGCGCGCAAGAACCCGCGCGGCGTGCATTTCGAACGCTGGCGCCACGCCTATGGCTGCGGCAAGTGGTTCCTGGCCGCCCGCTGCACCGCCACGCTCGAAGTGTTCGGCACCTATCCGGCGCAGACCACGGCCCCGCCCGACCACATCATTGACGCGATCCGCGCCCGCCGCCCGGGATGGAGCCCCGCATGACCGCCCGCCTTCCCCTTCAGGGCCGCCTGATCGACCGCACGCGACGGCTCGACTTTACCTTCAACGGCAAGCGGATGACCGGCCACCCCGGCGATACCCTGGCCTCGGCGCTGCTGGCGAACGGCCAGATGCTTGTCGGGCGCAGCTTCAAGTATCACCGGCCGCGCGGCATCCTGGCCTCGGGCGCGGAAGAACCGAACGCACTCGTCAATCTCGGCGCCGGGGGGCATTTCGAGCCCAACCAGCGCGCCACCACCACCGAACTGGCCGAAGGCATGCAGGCGGCCAGCCAGAACCACTGGCCCAGCCTCGACTTCGACATCGGCGCGCTGAACGCCCATGCCGCGCGGTTCCTGCCGGCCGGGTTCTACTACAAGACCTTCATACATCCCCGGCCGTTCTGGAAGCATGTCTTCGAACCGGTGATCCGCCAGTCGGCGGGCCTTGGCCGGGCGCCGAAGGACCGTGATGCCGATACCTACGACCAGGCCTATGCCTTCTGCGACGATCTGGTGATCGGCGGCGGCGCTGCCGGCCTGGCCGCCGCCCGGGCGGCGGGCCGTGCCGGCCGCCGGGTGATCCTTGTCGAGATGACGCCGCATTGGGGCGGCCGCGCCCCGGTCGAGGGCGAGACGATCGAGGGTCAGCCCGCCGGGGACTGGGTGGCGGCCACCGTCGCCGAACTGGCCGGACTGCCGAATGTCACCCTGCGCACCCGCTGCATGGCGGCGGGCATCTATGACCACGGCTATGCGCTGGCCGAGGAAACGCTGGCCGCGCCCGGCCCGCGCAAGCGGCTGTGGCGCATCCGCGCCGCCCGGGTGATCGCCGCCAACGGCGCGCACGAACGCCCGCTGCCCTTTCCCGGCAATGACGTGCCGGGCGTCATGCTGGCGGGGGCGGTGCGCGACTATCTGGTCAACTGGGCCGTCAGCCCGGGCGACCGCACGGTGATCGTGACCAACAACGACAGCGCGTACCTGACCGCTTTCCGGCTGGTCGAGGCCGGATTGATGGTGCCCGCGATCCTCGATACCCGGCCGGTGGTCTCGGGCGACCTGCCCGACCGGGCCCGCGCCATGGGCATCCGGGTGGAACCCGGTCGCTGCGTGGTCCGGGTCAAGGGCGGCAAGCGCGTCACCGGCATCGGCGTCGGGCTGGTGCAGGGCGAGGGTGCGGTGCTTGAGGAAATCGCCTGCGAGGCCGTCGCCATGTCGGGCGGCTGGACCCCGGCCGTGCATTTCTGGAGCCATTGCGGCGGCAAGCTGGTCTGGGACGACCGGATGTCGGCCTTCCTGCCCGACCTGTCGCGTCCGCCGGTCAATCATGACGGGGCGGCGCTGGTGCTGCCCGTGGGCGCTGCCGCGGGCTTCATGGATGTTGCGCAGGCGGTCGAGTCAGCGGGCGCCCTGTCGGGACGGATGCCAGACGCAAGCCAGACGCCTGCCATACCCGCGCCAGCCCCCGTTCCGCTGGGTGCGGGGCCCGCGCTGAAGGCCAAGATGTGGCTCGACTACCAGAACGATGTGAAGGTGTCGGACGTCGAACTGGCCGCCCGCGAGGGCTATGAATCGGTCGAACACACCAAGCGCTACACCACGCTGGGGATGGCGACGGATCAAGGAAAGACAAGTAATATCAATGGGCTGTCCGTCCTTGCCAAGGCCCTTGGCACGGCAATTCCGGATGTCGGCACCACCACGTTCCGGCCGCCCTACGCCCCGGTGACCATCGGCGCGCTGGCCGGCGAGGCGCGCGGCGCGATCTTCCAGCCCCTGCGCCGCACCCCTATCCACGAATGGCACGAGAAATCAGGAGCTTACTGGGAACCCGTCGGCCAGTGGCGCCGCCCCTACTGCTTCCCCAGGGCCGGGGAAAGCCATGCGCAAGCGGTCGAGCGAGAGGTGAATAACACCCGCCAAGCCGTTGGAATGCTTGATGCATCCACGCTTGGCAAGATCGTCGTCAAGGGCCCCGATGCGGGCCGCTTCCTCGACATGCTCTACACCAATGTGATGTCGACCCTGCCGATAGGCCGCTGCCGCTATGGCCTGATGTGCAACGAACAGGGATTCCTGTCCGACGACGGCGTGGTGGCACGACTGGATGCGGACACCTGGCTCTGCCACACCACATCTGGTGGGGCCGATCGCATCCACGGCTGGATGGAAGACTGGCTGCAATGCGAATGGTGGGACTGGCAGGTGTTCACCGCCAACCTGACCGAGCAGTACGGCCAGATCGCCGTCGTCGGCCCCAAGGCCCGCGCCCTGCTGGAGTCGCTGGGCGGGATGGACGTCTCGAAAGAGGCGCTGCCATTCATGGGCTGGTCCGAGGGAACGCTTGCCGGGCACCCTGTCCGGGTCTTCCGCATCAGCTTTTCCGGTGAGCTTTCCTACGAGATTTCAGTGCCTTCCGGGCAGACCCTGCAACTGTGGTCGAAGATTGCCGAGGCCGGTGCGGCCCACGGCATCATGCCCTACGGCACCGAGGCGCTGCATGTCATGCGGGCCGAAAAGGGCTTCATCATGATCGGGGACGAAACCGACGGCACGGTCATTCCGCAGGATCTTGGCCTGGACTGGGCGATCTCGAAGAAGAAGGCCGACTATCTCGGCAAGCGCGGGCAGGAGCGCAGCCACTTCCACAAACCCGACCGCTGGAAACTGGTGGGGCTGGAGACGACGGACGGTTCGGTCATTCCCGACGGCGCCTATGCGGTGGCCGAAGGGGTGAATGACAACGGACAGAAGATGACGGAAGGTCGTGTGACATCAACCTACTACAGCCCGACCTTGAAGCGCGGGATCGCGATGGGCCTGGTCGCGCGCGGACCGGAACGGATGGGCCAGACGCTGCGCTTCACCAAGCTTGAGGGCGGCACGGTCGAGGCGCGCATCGTGAACCCGGTGTTCTACGATCCGAAGGGAGAGCGGCAGGATGTCTGACACCGTCACGCCGATGGGCAATGCCCGCGCGGCCGGCATCGCCACCGTCCGCGAGATCGGCCCGCAGGGCATGATCACGCTGCGCGCCAGACCGGGGACCGAGGGGCTGGAGGCCGCCCTGCGCGCGATCACCGGAACGGCCCTGCCGGAGCGCCGGGCCATCCTGCACAACGGCGACCGCGCCGCGGGCTGGATGTCGCCCGACGAATACCTGCTGGTCCTGCCGCATGCCGAGGTGCCCGCGGCCGTCGGCACGCTGTCGGCGGCGCTGGCGGGGCGGCATCACCTGGCGGTCGACGTATCCGATGCCCGTGCCCTGTTCCGCATTGAGGGGGATCGGGCCGATGAGGTGGCGATGACGCTGTTTCCGCTGGATTTCCCGTCGCTTGGCGAAGGTGAACTGCGCCGGACGCGGATGGCGCAGGTGGCTGCCGCGCTGTGGCGGCAGGATGGCGGGCTGACGGTCGTGACCTTCCGCTCTGTCGCGCGCTATGCCTTCGACCTTCTGGCGAACGCGGCACGGGCTTGACCCGGGTTGCCGCGTCGGTTCTCATTATGGCGCAGGTGGGTAGGGGGTTGTCATGGGGATGCTGAAGCGGTTCGCCCTGGTTGCCACCCTGGCGGTCTTTCCGGTGGCTGCCGCCGCCACTGTGACGCAGTATCAATGCAAGTTCGCCACCGGCACGGCACGCGACGGCAACTGGATTCCGACGCAACTCGTGCTCAACCACAACGCCGCGACGGGCGAAATCATCGTCTTTGATCCGGTGATCAAGCACTTCGTGGGCGCGCCGATCGCCGCGACACTGTCGGGCCAGACGGCCGCGCGCAGCACCTACACCTGGACGGTCGATGCGCGGCGCGGGCTGAGCGAGCGTCAGCAGGCCCGGATGGTCTATACCTTCAG
The DNA here is from genome assembly GCA_019454225.1 of Paracoccaceae bacterium. Lineage (NCBI taxonomy): Bacteria > Pseudomonadati > Pseudomonadota > Alphaproteobacteria > Rhodobacterales > Paracoccaceae > Paracoccaceae bacterium. The sequence goes on from CP075370.1 coordinate 2,074,740, forward strand.
CTACTATTCCAACGGCCGCCCGGCACGGATGACGGCGGCACCCTCTGGCTATGACAACCAGTGGACGGGCGAGGGGACGTGCCAGGCGAAACGCGGCTGACCTGCGGAATAGCACGCCCGATCCCTTGACCTCGGGCGCGGGCGGGCCCTTATTGCCCTCAATCCCACGTCAACCGAAAGGAACGGCCATGGCCTTCACGCTTCCCGATCTTCCCTATGCCCATGATGCGCTGGCATCGCTCGGCATGTCGAAGGAGACGCTGGAATATCACCACGACCTGCACCACAAGGCCTATGTCGACAACGGCAACAAGCTGATCGCCGGCACCGAATGGGAAGGCAAGTCGCTGGAAGACATCGTGCGCGGCACCTATCAGGCCGGTGCGGTCGCCCAGAACGGCATCTTCAACAACGCCAGCCAGCACTGGAACCACAACATGTTCTGGGGCTGGATGGCTCCGGGTGAAGCCAAGGGCATGCCGGGCGCGCTGGAAAAGGCGCTGACCGACAGCTTCGGATCGGTGCAGAAATTCAAGGACGATTTCGCCGCTGCCGGTGCGGGCCAGTTCGGGTCTGGCTGGTGCTGGCTGGTCAAGGACAAGGATGGCAGCCTGAAGGTCACCAAGACCGAGAACGGCGTCAACCCGCTGTGCTTCGGCCAGACCGCGCTTCTGGGCTGCGACGTGTGGGAGCACAGCTACTACATCGACTTCCGCAACAAGCGGCCGGCCTATCTGACGAACTTCCTGGAAAAGCTGGTCAACTGGGAAGCGGTCGCAGCGAACCTGTGATCCCGCATCCACGCGCGGCCGATTGATGCAGGTCTGCCGGGGGGCCCCCGGCAGACCTTTCCTTTGGCAGCGGTCCGCCCGGTCCGGGTGGGCAGGCAGGACTTCGGCGTCGGCCCGGCGGCCGGCTGGGAAAACTGCGCAGCCCGCAGCCGGTCACCCCAGCACCGCGGCCAGCGCCGCCTCGGCTGCGGTCACGTCGGGGACGGCCTGGAACAGCGTCAGCATCGAGGCATCGGCAAAGCCCTCGGCCACGATGTGATCGAGAAGGCCGATCAGCGGCTGCCAGTAGCCGTTCACATCCAGCAGGATGATCTGCTTGCCGTGCAACCCGATCTGCGCCCAGGTCAGCACCTCGAAGAACTCGTCAAGCGACCCGGCCCCGCCCGGCAGCACCATGATCGCGTCCGAGTTCATGAACATGACCTTCTTGCGTTCGTGCATGTCCTCGGTCACGACGAACTGCGACAGGTCGCGGCGCCCCTTTTCGCGGCCGATCAGATGGATGGGGATCACCCCCATCGTGGCGCCGCCCGCCTCCATCGCCGCGCGGGCGACCTCGCCCATCAGGCCGACATCGCCTGCGCCATAGACCAGCCTCCAGCCCGCCATCGCGATCATCCGGCCGGTGTCGGCGGCGGCGCGGGCGTGGGCGGGGTCGCGCCCGGGGCGCGAGCCGCAGAAGACGCAGACGGAACGGCGCGTGTTCATGCGTTACCTTCGGAAAACCTGTTGCTTTCCCTGCCTGTAATGGCGTTCCTAGAGGAAAGGAAGAGGACCGGGGCGTCGCCCGGTCGCGCGGCGGATGGGGATCTGTCGCGCGGGGGTGCCGCAGGTGCCCGACGGGGCGGCACGGGGGGATGCGATGGCCGGATGGCAGGGACTTGGGACGGGGGCGAAGGCCGCAGTCGCGGCGGGCGCGGTGGCGGCCGTCGCGGCAGGGGCGGTGCTGCTCCGGTTGCTGACAGCCGAGACGCCGCCCCCGGTCCCGCCGCCCGCCGCCGCGGTCCCGGCGGTGCCGACCCCCTCCGCGCCACCCGATCCGGCCCCCGCGCCGCCGCCCGAAGCGGCCGCCACCCCGCCAGCCGCCGAGGCCGCAGCCGAGGAACCGGCCGCGTCCAAGGCCGAGGTGGTGGCCGGGTCCGCCCCGGCCGAAGCACCGGCTGCGGTCACCCCGCCAAGCTTCGATGTGGTGCGTGTGGCGCCGGACGGTGCCGCCCTGGTTGCCGGGCGGGCCAGCCCGGGGGCCGGGGTGGCGGTGCTGGTGGATGACGCGGTGACGGCCGAGACGGTGGCCGACGGTGGCGGCGCATTTGTCGCGCTGTTCGAACTGCCGCCATCGGCGCAACCCCGTCTTGTCAGCCTGCGCATGCGACTGGCCGACGGGCGTGACATCGTGTCGGACACGCAGGTGATGCTTGCGGCCACGCCGCCCGCGCCGGAACCCGCCCCGGCCGAACCGCTGGCCGATGCGACGGCACCGACAGCGGAACCGCCGCCCGCGCCGGAGACAGTGGCGACCGCCGTGACCGAGGCGCCGGCACCCGAAGCGGCCGTGCCCGAGGCGCCGACGCTCGAGGCGGCCGTGCCCGAGGTTCTGCCGCAGGAGACACCTGAACCGGCGGCCCCGGTTGCCGAATCTCCGGGTACCGCTGTCGTGGCTGCCGAGGCTGTCGCCGATGCGCCGCCGGAACCCGCGCCGGACCCGGTGTCCGAAACCGCGCCTGTTGCGATCCTGCTGGGGCAGGACGGCGCCAAGGTGCTGCAGCCCGGATCGGCACCGGGCGATGCCGGGCGGGTCTGGATCGACGCGATTTCCTACACCCCGGAGGGCGAGGTGATCCTCGCCGGCCGGGGGGCGCCGCTGGCGGTGGTGCGGCTCTATCTGGACGATGCGCCGCTGGCCGACATGGCGGTGGGTGCCGATGGCGGATGGGGCGGCGTGCTGCCCGACATCGCGCCGGGGGTCTATCTGTTGCGCGCCGATCAGATCGACGGCACGGGGCGGGTGACCGCCCGGTTCGAGACCCCGTTCCAGCGCGAGACGCTTGAACGACTGGCGGCGGTGCTGGGGCAGGGGTCATCGCCACCGGAACAGCTGGCCACGCCGGTGGCCCCGACGCCCGCGCCCGCCCCGCAGACACCGCCGGAGCCTCCGGCGCCCGTTGCCGAGACGCCCGCGCCTGCCCCGCAGACGCCGCCCGAGCCTCCGGCGCCCGTTGCCGAGATGCCGACGGCAGAGCCGGTCGTGCCCATGGCCGAGACCCCGGTCGTTCCCGGGGTGCCGGTTTCGGAACCGGTGGCCACGGTGACCGTCCCGGTGCCTGCCGCACCGGAAGACGCCGCACCGGAAGATGCCGCGGCGCCGGTCGATGAAGCCCCGGTCATGCCGCCGCCCGCCGAGGCCCCCGCGGTGATCGCGGCCGCACCCGCCCCGGAGGCGCCCGCCCCGGCACCCGCGCCGCCCGTCGCTGCTGCCGTCACCGTCGCACCTGCGCCGGTTCAGGCAGAGCCCGCCGTCCCGGCCCAGGCCGCCGTATCGGTCGAACCTGCCCCGGCAGCCGCCGGCACCACGCCATCGGCGGAGGTTCCCGCGCCCGCACCCCCGCTGCCCGAGGCACCAGCATCGGCCCCTGCGGTGGTCGCGGTGGCGCCCCCCGCCGAGCCGGTTCCGCCACCCCCGCCCGCCTCGGTGTCGGTCACCGTGCAGCCGGGCTTTACCCTCTGGGCCATCGCCAAGGGGCAGTATGGCGACGGTGTCCTGTATGTGCAGGTCTACGAGGCCAATCGCGGCCAGATCCGCGACCCTGACCTGATCTATCCCGGTCAGGTATTCACCCTGCCGGAGGTTCCCCCGCGCCCCTGACCCCTGCCTCTGGCCATTGCCGTCGTCACGCCATAGGTAGGGGCGGAAGACGGAGGCGACGGACGATGCGGCGAGTGACGGCAAAGGCGACAAGCAGCGATGCGGCAGGGCGCGCGTCCTCGGGTTGGCAGACGATCCTGCGGGTGATGCCGTACCTCTGGCCGCATGGTGAGTCCTGGGTCAAACGCCGGGTCGTGGCGGCGCTGGCGATGCTGATGATGGCAAAGGTCATCGCGGTGACCACACCCTTCCTCTACAAGGCGGCGGTGGATCAGCTGGCGGGCGGCGCGCCCGACGGACCGACCATGTTGATGCTGGGTGCGGTGGGTCTGACGATCGCCTACGGCATCGCGCGCCTGGGCACCGTGGCCTTCCAGGAGCTGCGTGACGCGATCTTCGTGCGGGTGGGTCAGCGCGCGCTGCGCAAGCTGGCGCTGGAGACGTTCACCCATATCCACCGCCTGTCGCTGCGCTATCACATCACGCGCAAGACCGGCGGACTGTCACGGGTGATCGAGCGCGGCGTGAAGGGCGTCGATTTCCTTCTGCGTTTCCTGCTGTTCTCGATCGGTCCGCTGATGCTGGAACTGGTCATGGTGTCGGTGATCTTTGCCGTGGTATTCGGCGTCGAGTACATGCTGGTCGTCGTCGTCACGATCACGCTCTACGTCGCGTTCACCTTCCGCGTCACCGAATGGCGCGTGAAGATCCGCCGCGAGATGAACGACCAGGACACCGACGCCAACCAGAAGGCCATCGACAGTCTGCTGAACTTTGAAACCGTCAAGTATTTCAATGCCGAGGGACTGGAAGCCAGCCGCTATGACGGGGCCATGGCGGCCTATGAGAAGGCCGCCGTCAAGACCGGCCTGTCGCTGTCGTTCCTGAACGCGGGGCAGGCGTTCCTGATCACGACGGGCCTTGTCATCGTCATGGTCATGGCGGCGCGCGGCGTCCATGCCGGGGTGCTGACGGTCGGCGACTTCGTGCTGGTCAATGCCTACATGATCCAGATCACGCTGCCCCTGAACTTTCTCGGGACCGTCTATCGCGAGATCCGGCAGGCGCTTGTCGACATGGGCGAGATGTTCGGGCTGCTGGCCCAGCCCGCCGAGGTGCAGGACAGGCCGGGTGCGCCCGACCTCGCCGTGCGCGGCGGCGACCTGGTGTTCGACAGGGTGGAATTCGGCTATGAGGCCGCGCGCCCGATCCTGAAGGGCATAACCGTGCATGTGGGGGCCGGCGAACGGGTGGCCCTGGTCGGTCCGTCAGGCTCGGGAAAATCGACCATCGGGCGGCTGCTGTTCCGGTTCTATGACGTGGGCGGCGGCGCGATCCGCATTGACGGGCAGGATCTGCGCGATGTCACGCAATCGTCGATCCACGCGCAGGTGGGCGTGGTGCCGCAGGACACCGTGCTGTTCAACGATACGGTCTATTACAACATCGCCTATGGCCGCCCGGGTGCCACCCCGGCCGAGGTCGAGGCGGCGGCGCGGGCGGCAAAGATCCACGATTTCATCGTCTCGCTGCCCGAGGGATACGAGACGCGCGTGGGCGAGCGCGGCCTGAAGCTGTCGGGCGGCGAGAAGCAGCGCGTCGGCATCGCGCGGACGCTGCTGAAGGATCCGCCGATCCTGCTGCTGGACGAGGCGACAAGCGCGCTCGACACCCAGACTGAACGCGACATCCAGGACAGCCTGCGCGAGATGGGGCAGGGGCGGACGGTCCTGATGATCGCGCACCGCCTGTCCACCATCGCCGATGCAGACCGGATCGTGGTGCTGGAGGCCGGCCGCGTGATCGAGGAGGGCACGCATGAGGCGCTGATCGCCCGGGGCGGGCGATATGCCGCGATGTGGGCGGCGCAGTCCTCCGAGGACGGGGCAGAGGCCGCAGCCTGACGGTTCGCTGAACCATGACCCCGTGACGCAAGTGACGGCGACCGGTTGCTATTCGGCGGCGCGCAGCGGCGGACGGGGCATGCCCTGGACGGGTGTCTTTTCTGCCTCGGCAGCCGTCTCGGGGGGCGGTGGCGGTGCGGTGTCCGCGGTGGTCTCCTGCGGTGGCTCCGCCGCATCCTCCCACAGGATCAAGGGCGAACGCACCCTGCGGGCGGCCCGGTCCAGGGCGATCTCGCGCGATGCCGCGCTGTCGCGTCCGGCGAGCGCCGCCAGGCCCCGCGCCGTGCGATAGGCGCCTGTCTCGAACCAGACGCGCGCTGCGAGCAGCGCGGGGGTAAAGACGAGCGTCAGCACCGTTGCAATGCCAAGCCCGAACACCACCGCTGTCGCGAGCTGCTTCCACCACAGCGCCGTCGGGCTGTCGATCGACCAGCCCCCGCCGATGAAATCGAGGCTGAGGCCATACATCATCGGCGTCAGGCCGGCCATGGTGGTGATCGTGGTCAGGAGCACCGGGCGGATCCGCTGTTCGGCCGTGCGCACGATGGCCTCGACCTTGGGCATGTAGCGGCTGAAGTCCTGATAGGTGTCGATCAGAACGATGTTGTTGTTCACCACGATCCCGGCCAGGGCGACGATGCCCGTCCCGGTCATGATGATCGAGAACGTCTGGTCCATCACCAGCATCCCGATCAGAACCCCGGCGGTCGACAGCACGACGGCCACCAGAACCAGAACGGCGTTATAGAAGCTGTTGAACTGTGCCAGCAGGATGATGAACATCAGGCCCAGGGCCCCGGCGAAGGCCGACATCAGGAAGGCGCCGGATTCCGCCTGCTCTTCCTGGTCGCCGGTCCATTCCCAGGTCACGCCGGGGGGCAGGGGGCGTTCTTCGGTCAGCCATTCGGTCAGATGCGCGATGCGTTCGTTGGCATTGATCGCCGCGCCCGCATCGGTCGTCAGACCGGGCGCCACATCGGCCTTCACGTCGAAATAGCGTTGCTGGTCGACCCGGTCGATCCGGCCCAGCTTGGCGACAGGCGTGCGCGTGACGAAGTTCGAAAGCGGCACAAGCCCTTCCTGCGTGCGTACCTTCAGCGTGTCGAGCGTGGACAGCACGCGGTCGTCCTCGGGCAGGCGCACGCGGATCTCGATTTCCTCGTCCGATGTATCCACCCGCATCGTATCAAGCAGGATGCCGCGGGTAACCAGTTGCACCATGCCACCCACCGTCGCCACGTCCGCACCGAAACGGCCCGCCTGCGCGACATCGACGCTGATTTCCCAATCGATTCCGGGCAGGGGAAGACTGTCCTCGACCGCGATCAGGCCGGTGGTTGCGTCATACTTCGACCGGACGATCCGCACCGCTTCGTGCAGTGTCGCGAAATCGTCGCCCTTCAGCCGCAGGTGCACCGGTTTGCCGGAGGCGGGGCCGCGGCTCTGGCTGATCGACTCGGTCTCGATCCCGGGCAGGGCGGCAAGCTTCGCCATGATCGCGTCAAGCACCACGTCGCCGTCCAGGTCCGGGCGGTCCCTGCGGTCGTCCCACGGGATCATCTCGACCTGGATTTGCCCCACGGTGTCGAGCGGGGCCGTGGCACCGCCGGTGTTCGAGTTCAGACCGCCCTGGCCGGCGAAGGCAAAGACGGTATCGACGCCCTCGGTCTGCAGCACGATCGACTCGGCCTGCCGCAACAGGGCGTCCTTTTCGGCCAGGCTCAGGTTGCCGCGGGCGCGCACATAGATGATGGCCTGCTCGGTCTCGGATTCGACGAAGAACTCCACGCCCTTGGAATGCGTGGCGAAATAGCCGAACACCGACACGACGAAGAAGATCACCGCGCCGATGGTGACCAGCGGCATCACCGGATTTCCCGCGATGGTCTTGATGACCCATCCGAAGGGCGTGCGGCGATAGCCCGCGCGGATGCTGCGTGCGCGCCGTTCGATCTTTGCCGCCTCGAGCGTGATCGAGGACAGGATACCCCCCAGAATGAACAGCAGCGCCCCGGGAACGATCGACATCGCACCGGTCGGCGCGGCGCTGCCCAGCAGGTAGGCCGGGTTCAGCGCCTGCATCGCCCCGAGAAAGATCAGGTACAGCGATGGCGGCACCAGGATCGCACGCGCCCACCACGGCATCACGCGCCGCAGCACCTGCGCCGCGCGGGTGAAGTTGCGGCTCATCCGGCCTGCGACGCCGCCCATGACCGGCAGGTAGATCAGCGCGACCACCAGGCTGGCCGAAAGCACGAAGATGATGGTGACGGGCAGCATCCCCATGAATTCGCCCGCCACGCCGGGCCAGAACAGCATCGGCAGAAAGGCGCAGAGCGTCGTTGCCGTGGAACTGACGACCGGCCAGAACATGCGCTTGGCCGCCTCGGTATAGGCGGCCATCGGGCCCGAACCTTCCTGTATGCGCTTGTCGGCATATTCGACGACCACGATCGCCCCGTCGACGAGCATCCCCACGGCAAGGATCAGGCCGAACATCACGATGTTCGACACGCTGATGCCCATCACCGCCAGCAGTGCGAAGCACAGCAGGAAGGAGGTCGGGATGGCAAAGCCCACCAGCAGCGCCGAGCGGGTACCCAGCGAGGCGAGCACCACGATCATCACCAGGGCGATGGCCGTAAGCACCGAGCCTTCCAGCTGGCTGACCATCGAGGCCACCTGCGTCGACTGGTCAAGCGCCACGGTGGTCTGCACGGCGGTCTGCATTTCGGGCGGCCAGTTGGCGCGGTCGGCCTCGACCACCCGGCGGACCTCATCGACCGTGTCGATCAGGTTGAACCCCTTGCGCTTCACGACCTGGATGGCGACTGTGGTCTCTCCGTTCACGCGGGCCGTGCCGCGCCGGTCCTCGAAGGTCAGGCGGATGTCGGCAATATCGCCCAGCCGGATCACGCGGTCGCCGTTCTTCTTGACCGGCAGGCCATAAACCTGGCGGGCATTGGAGAATGACGACGGGATCTTGACCGCAAAGGCCCCCTCGGCATTCTCGACCTCGCCTGCCGCGATCAGCTGGTTGTTGTTCACCACGACGCTGATCAGCTCGCCCGCCGTGACGTTGTAGGCTTCAAGCCGGAGCGGGTCGATCACCACCTCCAGCATCTCGTCGCGGTGGCCGGCAAGCTCGGCCTTCAGCACCGCATCCATCCCTTCGATGCGGTCCTGCAGGTCCTTTGCGGCCCGAAGCAATGTGCGTTCGGGCACGGGACCGGACAGCGCGACCACGACGATGGGAAACTCGGAGAAGTTGATCTCGTTGATCGAGTATTTCTCCGCGCCGGACGGGAACTTTGCCTCGGCGTTGTTCATCTTGTCCCGCACGTCGGCGATCGTTCGGGTCTTGTCCCAGCCGAACTCGAACTCCAGCACAAGGCCACCGTAGCCCTCGGCCGCCGTGCCCGACATCTTTTTCAGGCCGTCGAGACCGGCCATCTCGGTCTCCATGACCTTGACAAGCATCGTCTCGCTGTCGGCGGCGGAAATGCCGGGGAAGGGGACCGAGATGAAAAGTGCCGGGATTTCGATGTCGGGCTCGCCCTCCTTGGGAAGGCTGACATAGGAATACGTTCCGGCGATCACCGACAGGATCACGAAGGCAACGACCATCCTGGCCCGTGATGCGGCCCAGTCAACGAGTCCGGTCACGGCGCCACCTCGCGCACGACGGCCGTGACCTCGACACCGTCGGTCACGAACTCCTGGCCGACCAGAATCACCGTGGCCGTGTCCGGGAGCCCCGACAGCCAGACGCCCTGCGGCGTATCGCGAAGAATCGTCACGGGCACGAACTGCGCGCGGCTTTCCCCGTCGACGATCCGGACGCCCAGCTTGCCGTCGTCATCCAGCGTCAGCGCCGAGGACGGCAGCAGATGCGCGCTGCGCCCCTCGGCGGCGATCAGCATTTCGGCGGTCTGGCCGTCCCGTATGGCCAGATCGGAGTTCGGAACGGTGACCTCGACCCGGAACGTGCGGGTCAGCGGATCGGCCGACCGGGACAAGAAGGTCACGCGCCCCGCCACCTGACGCCCCGACACCAGCCGCGCCCCCGCCATCGCGCCGACCTCGATCTTGTCGACGTCGGTTTCCGACACGAAGCCGACCAGCTTGATCGGATCGAGCTGGATGACCGTCGCACATGGGCTGCCCGGCTGGAGCAGCGCCCCCAGTTCGGCGGCATCCGATTCCAGCAATCCGTCGAAGGGCGCGCGGACCGTCAGCTTGTCGATCTCGCGCCGGGCGCTTTCCACCGCGGCTTCGGCCGAACTGATCCCGGACGCGGCGGCCGACAGACCGGACCGCGCAGATTCGACCGCGGCGCGCGCCGACTCGACGCTCGCCTGCGTGCCCGCGACCCGGGTTTCCGATGCAAAGCCGCCTTCCGACAGCCGCACGGCGGCGCGGTCGTTCATCTGTGCCTCGTTCAGGCGCGCCTGCGCCTCGACCACGCGGGCCTGTGCCTCGGGCAGGCGCGAGCGCGCCTCGGAAAGCCGGGCCTCGGCTTCGGCAAGGGTTGCGGCGCGGGTGCCGGGGTCAAGTTCGCAAAGCACCTGGCCTGCGGCGACATAGGCCCCCCGGCGCAGGGGTTCCGAGATCACGAGCCCCGAGGTTTCGGATCGCACCTCGACCTGCCGCGCGGCCTCGGTCTGGCCACGGGCGAGCACGCCGTTGTCGACCTCCTGCGCCGTCGATTGTCTGACGACAACCGAAATCCGCCGCATCTCGGCAGCGCCCGGCGGTGCATCGATGACAGGGGCGGCGTCGGGTGCCGCAGCGGCATCGCCGGACGCGAAGGCCGTCAGCCGATCACGCTCGAACACCAGAAGGTAAAGCGTCGCCGAAACCAGCGCAGCCGTCAGAAGGGGGAGAAACCGCATTCTTGCCTCACATCGCACGAACCGCGGCGGTGGGCGCAGGGCATGCGCCGCGATCCTGAGGCTCATACGCTGAACTATCCGGTTCAGATTAGTCTTTTCGCAAGGGCCGCGCAAGGTGACGTTGCGTGCTTTCTGCAAATGCACAACGCAGGACGCAACGTCACATCGCGCGGACCACCAATCCGGCGCAGGGCTTGGCAAGGTCTCGGCTTCCCGTGTAAGACGGCGGGAAGGCAAGGAGACGGCGGCGTGAGCAACCCCGACAGCTTTATCGAAGAGGTCACCGAAGAGGTGCGCCGCGACCGCCTGTTCGCGCTGATGCGGCGCTATGGCTGGATCGGCATCCTTGCGGTGCTTCTTCTCGTCGGCGGCACCGCTTTTTCGGAGTGGCGGAAGGCCCAGGCGCAGTCCGAGGCGCGGATGTTCGGCGATGCCGTTCTGGATGCCCTGGATGCGCCGACGCCCGATGCGCGGCGCGCGGCCCTGGCTTCGGTTCCCACGGGAGACAGCCGGGAACGTGCGGCGCTGGTCGGCCTCTTGCTGGCGTCGGACCCGCAGGGCGACCGGGCGGGAACCCTTGCCGCGCTGGATGCCGTTGCGACCGACGCGGCGCTGCCGCAGGTCTGGCGCGACATGGCGACCCTTCGGCGCGTGATCGTGGCGGGGACCGACATGCCTGCGGCCGAGCGGCGCGCGGCGCTCGATCCGCTGGCGGCGCCCGGGCGATCCCTGCGGCCGCTTGCGCTGGAGCAGCTTGCCTATCTGGCGGTCGAGGCGGGTGACACCGACGCTGCGATCACGCAACTGCGCGCGCTGACGACGGATCAGGAAGCGCCTGCTGGTTTGCGGCGCCGTGCCGAGCAGATGATCACCGCGCTCGGGGGTGGGCGTGACGGGGTGTGACGTGCCCCGCCGGGCAGGGCGGTCGCAGGAAAAGGACGGTGGGGCAATGGCGCAAGCGGCGGGAAAGATCGGGGCTATCCCCCGGAGTGCAGCCTTCGGCCTTGCCGCATTGCTTGTTCTGGCCGCCTGCCAGGAACGCGAGCTGATCCTCGAAGGCGAGCGCTTCGATCCCCGCGCACCGCTTGAGGCGTCCCTTGTCGAGGAAGGCGCGCCCCCGCCGGTCGATACCACAAACCAGATCGTCAACCGCTCCGAGCCCATTTCGCTGCCGCCGCAGACGCAGGTTGCCGATTGGACTCAGCGCGGTGGCAACGCCCGCCATCTGCCGCCCCATGCCGCCCTGTCTGCACAACCCGCGCTGGTCTGGTCCGTGAACATCGGCCAGGGAAACAGCCGCCGCACCCGCATCGCGGCGCAGCCGGTGATCGGTGGCGGCCTTGTGTTCGCGATGGATTCGGTGGCGCGGGTCACCGCGGTTTCCCCCGCCGGAGGCACCGCCTGGACGGCCGACCTCACGCCCGAGATCGCCCGGAACGAGATTTCGGGCGGCGGCCTCGCCTTTGGCAATGGTCGCCTCTTTGCGACCACCGGTTATGGCGAACTGATCGCGATGGACCCGCAGACCGGTGCCGTGATCTGGCGCCAGAAGCTGGGCGCACCGGCAGCGGGCGCACCCACGGTTGATGGAAACCTCGTCTTTGCCGTCGCGCGCGACAGTTCCGCCTGGGCGGTTGCGGCCGAGAACGGGCGCGTGGTCTGGCAACTGCCGGGCACGCCATCGCCATCGGGGATGATCGGTGCCGCGTCGCCCGCGGTGACCGGCACGACCGTGCTGCTGCCCTTTGCCAGTGGCGAGGTTACGGCGGCGCTGCGCGAAGGCGGTGTGCGGCTGTGGTCGGCGACGGTAGCCGGATCGCGCCGGGGCCGCACCTACGCCAGGCTGTCCGAGATCACCGGCGATCCGGTCGTGGCGGGCGATGTGACCTATGTGGGGAACCAGTCGGGCCGCACCGTGGCGATCGACACCGGCACTGGCATCCGCCGCTGGACGGCCAAGGAAGGCGCCTACGGCCCCGTGCTGCCGATCGGTGGCGCCGTCTTCCTGGTGTCGGACGAGGCGCGACTGGTGCGGCTGGACGCCGGAACCGGCGAAACGGTCTGGTCGGTCGAGATGCCCTATTTCACCGCGACCCGCGAACGCCGTCGGGCCGAGATCGTGCCGCATTTCGGACCGGTGCTGGCGGGCGGGCGGCTGGTGGTCGCGTCGGGTGACGGGCTGGTGCGGTTCTTCAATCCGGTTGACGGCAGTCCGCTGGGCGCCGTGAATGTTCCGGGTGGTGCAGCGGCCGCCCCGGCCTTTGCGCAGGGTCTGATGGTGATCGCGGGGCAGAACGGGCAACTTCACGCTTTCCGCTGACGGCGCGGGCGTGTAAGGGGGCGGCTTCCTGATCGCCGGAGGCTCGCATGAGCTTTACCCTTGCCATCGTGGGTCGCCCGAACGTGGGCAAGTCCACGCTTTTCAACCGTCTGGTGGGCCGCAAGCTGGCGCTCGTGGACGACCAGCCCGGCGTGACCCGCGACCTGCGCGAGGGCGATGCGCGGCTGTTCGACCTGCGCTTTACCGTGATCGACACGGCGGGGCTTGAAGAGGTGACCGACGACAGCCTTCAGGGCCGGATGCGCAGGTTGACCGAACGCGCGGTGGACCTTGCGGACGTCAGCCTGTTCCTGATCGACGGGCGGACCGGGGTCACCCCGTCGGACGAGACATTTGCCGACATCCTGCGGAAGAAGGGCGCCCGGGTGATCCTGGGGGTGAACAAGGCCGAGGGACGCGCCGGCGAGGCTGGCGCGCTGGAAGGCTGGAGCCTTGGGCTGGGCGAACCGGTGGCGATTTCCGCCGAGCATGGCGAGGGGATGGACGATCTCTACCGCCTGCTGAAGCCGTTCGAGGCCGAGTTCGCCGAGCGCGAGGCCGAGAATGCCCCGGTGATCGACCAGGATATCGCCGAGGATGATGCCGATACCGAGGCTGACCCCGAGGCACACCGCCCCACCGCGAAGAAGCCGCTTCAGATTGCCGTGATCGGGCGGCCCAACGCGGGCAAGTCGACGCTGATCAACCGGATTCTCGGCTATGACCGCCTGCTGACCGGCCCCGAGGCCGGGATCACCCGCGATGCGATCTCGGTGCGTGCCGAATGGCACGGCACACCGGTGCGCATCTTCGACACGGCGGGCATGCGCAAGAAGGCGCGCGTGACCGAAAAGCTGGAAAAACTGTCGGTAGCGGACGGGTTGCGCGCCGTGCGCTTTGCCGAGGTGGTGGTCGTTCTGCTGGACGCGCAGATCCCGTTCGAGGTGCAGGACCTGCGCATCGCGGATTTCGCCGAGACCGAGGGTCGCGCGGTGGTCGTCGCCGTCAACAAATGGGACCTGGAAACCGACAAGCAGGAGAAACTGGCCGAACTGAAGGAAATGTTCGACCGTCTGCTGCCGCAGTTGCGTGGCGCGCCGCTGGTGACCGTGTCGGGCCTGACCGGCCGGGGCCTCGACCGGCTGCATGATGCAATTCGCCGCGCGCATGACATCTGGAACCGTCGTGTGACCACTGCCCGGTTGAATTCATGGCTGGGCGCGATGACCGAGGCGCATCCGCCACCGGCGCCGGGGGGGCGCCGCATCCGTCTGCGCTACATGACGCAGATCAAGACCCGGCCACCGGGGTTCATCGTGATGTGCAGCCACCCCGAGGACATTCCCGAAAGCTATCGCCGCTATCTGGTGAACGGTCTGCGCGATCATTTCGACATGCCCGGAACCCCGATCCGCATCACCTTCCGCAGCCAGGGCGACAAGAACCCCTTCCGCATGAAGAAGAATTTCGGCACGCCGTCGCGCCTGCGCAAGCATCTGGACAAGAAGGGATAATCGGCGCCGGCGCGTGTGCCGTGCCGGGCGTCAGGCGCGGTGCAGGGTCAGGCCGTAGAGGTCCCAGCCGCCGCGCTGGCCCTCGCAGCCGAAGCCCGCCGCCAGCAGCACGCGGGCAGATGCGGCATTGGTCGGCCGTACCCGGGCCGTCAGTCGCGCTACCTGTGGGAATTCCGTCCGCGCCCAGGCCACCGACTTCGCCACCATCCGGCGCCCGATCCCGCGCCCCCATTGGTTTCGACCCAGCCAGTAGCTGAGTTCCGCCTCGGCCGGATCATTGCCGAACTCCAGCCGCACCTGACCGACGGGCCGACCTTCAGACACGACAGCGCGCACCGCGTGGCGGTCCGACATCGCCGAGAGGGCAATAAGGTCGGCCGCCATGTCGGTTGTCAGCGGATCGGGAAACGGTTCGGGCAGGTACTGCCAGACTGCGGGATCGTCCAGCAGCGCATGATAGACGGGCAGGTCGCCCATGGCCCAGGGCCGAAGCGACAGACCCGCGGCATGCGACAGCGGGGCATCGGCCTCGGGCAGGTCGTCGGCATAGCCCCTGTCCGGCATCACGACCCAGCCACCCTGGACGGGATCGAAGCCTAGCGCCATGCCCTCACGCCGACACCAGTCACGGTCGGCGGGTGTCAGTATGCCCTGCCACCGCAGCCGCGCGGCGTCGGGGCTTCCCGCAGGGGCGTGGTCGTCCGTTGTAACGCGCAGGCTCATGGCGGCCTCTCCTCTGGTCGGGTCCGGGGGGGCTTGCGGGCCACCGGGGGCGGGACTTGGCGGGGTCGCTCCGGGCCTGGCCCGGGAACGTCTTGTGATGGTGCGCAGCCCCGCGCACCACAGATTTGCGGTGCAGCCGAAGCGCGACTTGCCGAAGATAGTTCACCGATGGCACATCGGAAAGGGGCGACGGCGAATCGCGCCGGGTCAAGGGGGCGGAATGCTGAAGGTTCTCAAGGTCAGCTGGCCGCTTCTTCTGGGCATCATGCTGCTGATGGTCGGCAACGGTGTCCAGGGCTCGCTGTTGGGCATCCGCGGCGCGATCGAGGGGTTTTCGACCTTCCAGATGTCCGTCGTCATGTCCGCCTATTTCGTGGGCTTCCTCGGTGGCTCGCAGCTGGCTCCCCGCATGATCCGGCAGGTCGGGCATGTCCGCGTCTTTGCTGCGCTCGGATCGCTGATCTCGGCGATCCTGATCCTCTATCCCGCGATTCCCGACTGGATCGCCTGGGCCGGGATGCGGATGCTGATCGGGTTCTGTTTTTCCGGGGTCTATGTCACTGCCGAAAGCTGGCTGAACAACGCCGCCACGAACGAGACGCGCGGACAGGCGCTGTCGGCCTACATGATCGTGCAGATGATCGGGATCATTTCGTCTCAGGCGCTGCTGAACCTTGGCGATCCATCGGGATTCGTTCTGTTCATCATTCCGTCGGTTCTGGTGTCGCTGGCCTTCACGCCCATCCTGCTGGCCGCCACCCAGGCCCCGGTGTTCGAGGAGACACGCGCGCTCAGCTTTCGTCGCCTGTTCCGTATCTCGCCCCTGGGCTGCGTCGGGATGCTGCTGACGGGCGGGGTATTCTCGGCCATGTTCGGCATGGCCTCGGTCTGGGGCGGTCTTGCAGGGCTTTCGGTGCAGGGCATCTCGATATTCATCGGGGTGATGTACCTGGGTGGGCTGGTGCTTCAGTACCCCATCGGCTGGGCATCGGACCGCATGGATCGCCGCGGCCTGATCCTGTGGCTGTCGGGGGGCGGGGCACTGGTGATGGCCATCGCGGTGCTGGCGGCGCCGCCATTCGCGGTGCTGCTGATGGTATCGTTCCTGCTGGGTGGCATCGCCAACCCGCTTTACGCCCTGCTGATCGCCTATACCAACGACTTCCTGCCGAAGGAGGACATGGCCGCGGCCTCGGCCGGGCTGCTGTTCCTGAACGGGTTCGGTGCGATCTTCGGCCCGCTGGCCACCGGCTGGATCATGGAGACAGCGGGGCCGGGCGGATTCTTCCTGTTCATCGGCGTGCTGTTCGCGGCCCTCGCGGCCTATGCCGCATGGCGGATGACACGCCGGGCGGCGCCCGGGCGGTCCGGCGCTGCCGTCACCATCGCACCGGGGGCCTCGGCCCTGGCTGTCGGTCGGCTGGTCGAGGACAAGGGTTCCGACCCGGTGCCGCGCCAGCCCTAGTCGCCGGACGGTTGCGCCATCGCAATCGACCTGTCAGGCTGCCCCGGCAAGGGCGGAGGATGCGCGATGGATGATCCGGCTTCGGTGCTGGACTACTGGCTGGACGAGATCGGCCCCGACGGTTGGTATGTCGGGGGCGAGGCCATTGACGCCCAGATCCGCGAGCGCTGGCTCGATCTTTGGGCGGCGGCGCATGGGGGTGGCCTGGCACATTGGGTTGATGGCCCCGCGCCGACACTGGCCTTCCTGATCGTGACCGACCAGTTTCCGCGCAACATCCATCGTGGCCGCGCCGAGGCTTTCGCGACCGATCCGATGGCGCGCGCCGCAGCACGTCGGGCGCTGGACGCGGGCTGGGACATGGCCGTACCGGAACCGGAACGGCAGTTCATGTATCTGCCGTTCGAGCATTCCGAGGACCCCGCCGACCAGGCCCTGTCGGTGCGCCTTTTCGCCGAACGCCTGCCGTCCGAACCGGAAAACCTGCTGCACGCCCGCGCCCATCAGGCCGTGATCGACCGGTTCGGCCGCTTTCCGTTCCGCAATGCCGCGCTGGGCCGCACGAGCACGGCGGAAGAGACGGAGTGGCTGGAGGCCGGCGGATACATGGCAGAGGTGCGGCGCCTGCAGGGCTAGCCATGCGTCTGTTGCATGGGCCGGTGACGCGGCGTTCATTGCTCGCCATGCAGCGATAGTTTAAGGGTAAACGACTTTCGCCACGAGGGAGGATCCGATGGCCGCGCGAGACTTCGACATGATCGTCATCGGGGCAGGTCCCGGCGGCTATGTGGCCGCGATCCGGGGCGCGCAACTGGGCCTGAAGGTCGCCATTGTCGAACGCGAACATCTGGGCGGCATCTGCCTCAACTGGGGCTGCATCCCCACCAAGGCACTGCTGCGGTCTGCGGAAGTCTTTCACCTGATGCACCGCGCCAAGGAGTTCGGCCTGTCCGCCGACAAGGTCGGCTTCGATCTGGGGGCGGTGGTCGCGCGCAGCCGGGCGGTGGCCAAGCAGTTGTCCGGCGGCATCGGGCACCTGATGAAAAAGAACAAGGTCACGGTGTTCATGGGGCAGGCGACGATCCCCGCGAAGGGCCGGGTATCCGTCAAGACCGACAAGGGGACCGAGGACCTGGCGGCGCCCGCCATCGTTCTGGCGACGGGCGCGCGGGCGCGCGAACTGCCGGGGCTCGAGGCGGATGGCGATCTGGTCTGGTCCTACAAGCATGCGCTGGTGGCCAGCCGCATGCCGAAGAAACTGCTGGTCATCGGGTCGGGCGCCATCGGCATCGAGTTCGCGAGCTTTTTCAACACCATGGGTTCCGAGACCACGGTTGTCGAGGTGATGGACCGCATCCTGCCGGTCGAGGATGCGGAGATCGCGGCCTTCGCGAAGAAGCAGTTCGTCAAGCACGGCATGAAGATCATCGAGAAGGCCAGCGTCAAGAAACTCGATCGCAAGCCCGGCGTCGGCGTAACGGCGCATATCGAGCGCGACGGCAAGGTCGAGACGCAGGAGTTCGACACGGTGATTTCCGCGGTCGGGATTGTCGGAAATGTCGAGAACCTCGGACTTGAGGCACTGGGCGCCAGGATCGACCGGACACATGTGGTGACCGACGAATTCTGCCGGACCGGCGTCGACGGGCTGTTCGCCATCGGCGATGTCGCCGGGGCGCCATGGCTGGCCCACAAGGCCAGCCATGAAGGTGTCATGGTGGCCGAACTGATCGCAGGCAAACATCCCCACCCGATCAAACCGAATTCCATCGCCGGCTGCACCTATTGCCACCCACAGGTTGCCAGCGTCGGCCTGACAGAGGACAAGGCCAAGGCGGCGGGCCATCAGGTGAAGGTCGGCCGCTTTCCGTTCATCGGCAACGGCAAGGCCATTGCGCTTGGCGAACCCGAGGGCATGATCAAGACCGTCTTTGACGCCAAGACGGGCGAGTTGCTGGGCGCGCACATGGTCGGTGCCGAGGTGACGGAACTGATCCAGGGCTATGTCGTGGGCCGCAGCCTGGAGACGACCGAAGCCGAGCTGATGGAAACCGTTTTCCCGCATCCCACCCTGTCCGAGATGATGCACGAGGCGGTGCTGGACGCCTACGGCCGGGCGCTGCATTTCTGATGCAGCATGGCTGACGGTTCCATGGCGGCGTCGGTGGTCCCGGCACATCGGGTGATTGCCTGGCCTGGCGCGTGGCGCCTGTCGAAGTGAGAGGGCGGCGGGATGCGCGCTGCGGGAATCGTTCTGGCGGTGTGGCTCGCCGGGCTGGGTGCTGCGGCGCAGTTCGGCAAGGTATCCGTCGCCTGGGATCTGATGGCGCAGCACTATGGCGGGGTTTCGCCGGTGGCGCTGGGGCTGCTGGTGTCGGTTGTCGGGCTGGTGGGTCTGGTGTTCGGCACGACGGCGGGGCTGATCGTGGCGCGGCTGGGCGCGCGGCGGGTGATGGCGGGCGCGCTGGCGCTGGGCGCGCTGGCCTCGGCGTTGCAGTCGGGGTTGCCCGGCTATGGTGCCATGATGGCGCTTCGGGTGGCCGAAGGGGTGTCGCATCTGGCGATCGTGGTGGCGGGGCCGGTGATCATTGCGGGCGTGTCGGCGGGGCGGCATCAGGGGCTGGCGATGACGCTGTGGTCGTCGTTCTTTGGCGTGACCTATGCGGTGCTGGCGCTGGTGGCGCCGCTGGCGGGCAGCGTGGCGGGGCTGTTCTGGGGGCATGCTGTCTGGATGGCGGTCTGCGCGGTGCTGTGCCTGTGGATCGTGCCGCGGGACGGGGCGCGGGAGGTGGGGCCCTTCGGGGGCCTGCTGGCGCAGCACCGGGCGATCTATGCCAGCCCGCGGGTGGCGGCGCCTGCGCTGGGGTTCGTTTTCTATACAATGGCCTATGTGGCGTTGCTGACGTTGGTGCCGCCGCTGTTTTCGCCCGGTCTGCGGGGGGTGGCGGCGACGGGGATGCCGCTGGTCTCGATTGCCTTGTCGCTGAGCCTCGGGGTCTGGGCGTTGCGGCGGATGGCGGCGGTGCGGCTGGTGCAGGCGGGGTTCGCGGCGGGGGCGTCGGGCGTGGTTCTGTTCGCGCTGGGGCTGGTGCTGGGCGAGGGGCTGATGCTGGCGGGGGCGTTGGGGGTGGCGGGGGCGCTGGGCCTCGTGCAGGGGGCGAGTTTCGCGGCCATTCCGCAGCTGAACCCCGATCCGGGCGACCGGGCGCGGGCGGCGGGAGCCCTGGCGCAGATGGGGAATGTGGGCACGGTGACGGGCACGCCGATCCTGGCCGCGCTGATGGCGGGGGCGGGGGGATGGGGCGTGGTGGCCTTTGCGCTGCCGCTGTGTCTGGCGGGGATGGCGATGCACGCATGGCTGGCGCGGCGGCGACGGGCCGACCGGGTCTGACCGGACGCCTTCATCGGAGGGTCACGGAATCCATACGCCGCTGTCACAGGAAGTCTTGACCCTGTGTCAAGGAAAACTGCGGCAGGGAGAGCGTGTCATGGGTTATGCGGATGTCCTGCGGTCGCAGCTGTCGCCCAGTCCGGCCCAGACGCAGCAGGCGCGCTGCGGCCTGCCCTATCTGCGCCGCTGGTGCGCGAGGGCGGGGCTGGTCTATGCGGCCGGACCGATCTGCAACGTGGTGCACGGGGTCAGTCGTCCCACGATCAGGCGCTTCGTGGAATCGCCCCTGACCCTGACGCAGCCGCATCAGGCGGGCCTGATCGTGCAAGGCTTCGCCCGGCGTCTGGCGGATCCCGCACTGATGCCCGCGGTCGTGGTCGCTCAGTTCTCGGCCATCCTGCCGGGGCTTGCGGATGTCCTCGTGGGCGCCGCGAGGGCCGGGGGCGATCCGCTGTCGGACCTGTGCGAGGAGACCGGGCTGGGCAGATCCGCCGTCGCCGACACCGCCCGGCTCTGCGCGGTGCCGCCGAGCGTTGCGGCCCATGTGGCGGCGGCGGTGACGGTCCGCTTCGCGGTGGCGCTGACACCGGCCGCGGCGGCGGGCGACCGGCCGGTGGCCGGACAGGCGGCGCGCGGGCAGATCTATGACTGGTTCGAGCGCGCCGCTCCGGCCGTGCTGTAACCTGCAGGGTCGCCTGTAACGAATGTGTTTCGGCTGGATGACAGTCGGCCTTTCCAATGTTTTCAGCATCTTCGGTAGGGTCGCGGCTGCGGGCATGGCATCTAGGTCACGGGGCATTCCGCCCCGGAGACATCCCATGACGCCCATCGAAACCATCGTCCTGACCCTCTCGGCGCTGCACCTGGCCGATGCCTGGCTGGAACGGCAGCGCGCGGCGCACGAGACCGGCAGGGGGGCGCTCGACTGCGAGGCGCGGGCGCGCCATGCGGTTGCGGCGGGTCTCTGCTATCTGTGCTACGCGGCGGCGGGCTATCTGCCCTGGGCGGGCGGGCATCTTCCGGCCTGAGGTGCCCTCCGCCTCGGCGGCAGACCCTGAGATGCCCAGGAAATTCACGTTTCGTTCACAAAATGCGGTTGGAGACTCGGCTGCCCCGGCCTATGTGTGAAGGATCGGTCAGGGGCGGGTCATGGCGGAAGCGAAGTTCATTTCGGTGCGGGGGGCGCGCGAGCACAACCTCAAGGGCGTGGACGTCGACATCCCGCGCGACCGGCTGGTCGTGATCACCGGCCTGTCGGGGTCGGGCAAGTCCAGCCTGGCCTTCGACACGATCTATGCCGAAGGACAGCGCCGCTATGTCGAAAGCCTGTCGGCCTATGCCCGCCAGTTCCTCGACATGATGGGAAAGCCCGACGTCGACCACATCAGCGGCCTGTCGCCCGCGATTTCGATCGAACAGAAAACGACGTCGAAGAACCCGCGGTCCACCGTCGGCACGGTGACCGAGATCTACGACTACCTGCGCCTGCTGTTCGCCCGTGTCGGCGTGCCCTATTCCCCCGCCACCGGGCTGCCGATCGCGGCGATGCAGGTGCAGGACATGGTCGACGCGGTGATGGCGATGCCCGAGGGGACGCGCGCCTATCTGCTGGCCCCCATCGTGCGCGACCGCAAGGGCGAATACCGCAAGGAGATGCTGGACCTGCGCAAGCAGGGCTTCCAGCGGGTCAAGGTCGACGGGGCTTTCCATGAACTCGACGATCCGCCGGTGCTGGACAAGAAGCTGCGGCATGACATCGACGTGGTTGTGGACCGTATTGTGGTGCGCGAGGGGCTGGAGGTGCGGCTGGCTGACAGCTTCCGCACCGCGCTGAACCTGGCGGATGGAATCGCGGTGATCGAACTGGCCGACGCGGCCGAGGGCGAGGCGCCGCAGCGGATCACCTATTCCGAGAAATTCGCCTGCCCGGTCAGTGGCTTCACCATTGCCGAGATCGAGCCGCGACTGTTCTCGTTCAACGCGCCCTTCGGGGCCTGCCCGGCCTGCGACGGCCTGGGCGTGGAACTGTTCTTTGACGAACGGCTGGTCGTGCCGGACCAGGGCCTGACGATCCCGGGCGGCGCCATCGCACCCTGGGCCAAGTCGAAGTCGCCCTACTTCACCCAGACCGTCGACGCGCTGGCGCGGCACTATGGCTTTGACAAGAAGAAGAAATGGAAGGACCTGCCCGACAGCGTCAAGCAGTTGTTCCTGCACGGGTCCGGCGGCGATGAGATCGATTTCTCCTATGACGAGGGCGGGCGTGTCTACAAGGTGCGCCGCGTGTTCGAGGGGATCATCCCGAACATGCAGCGTCGCTACAAGGAGACCGACAGCGCCTGGAGCCGCGAGGAGATGGAGCGCTATCAGGCCAACCGTCCCTGCGGCACCTGCCATGGCTACCGCCTGAAGCCCGAGGCGCTGGCGGTCAAGATCGCCGGCCGCCACATCGGACAGGTCACCGAATTGTCGATCCGCGAGGCCCATGCCTGGGTCGAGACGGTGCCTGCATCGCTGACACCGCAGCGCAACGAGATCGCGCGCGCCATCCTCAAGGAAATCCGCGAGCGCCTGGGGTTCCTGGTGAATGTCGGCCTCGATTACCTGACGCTCAGCCGCAACGCCGGCACCCTGTCCGGCGGGGAATCACAGCGCATCCGGTTGGCCAGCCAGATCGGCAGCGGCCTGACCGGCGTGCTCTACGTGCTGGACGAACCTTCGATCGGCCTGCATCAGCGCGACAATGACCGCTTGCTGACCACGCTCAAGAACCTGCGCGACCAGGGAAACACCGTGCTGGTGGTCGAGCATGACGAGGATGCGATCCGCGAGGCCGACTATGTCTATGATCTCGGTCCGGGTGCCGGGGTCCATGGCGGGCGTGTGGTCTCGCAT